>NZ_JBFULG010000008.1:0-177824 GCF_056400425.1 Lysobacter sp. P5_B12 | reverse complement strand
CGCCGCGCCTGCGCCGACGCCGACGCCCGCAGCGCCCCGCCCGGCCGCCGCGCGCCAGGTCGGTGAATCGGTGATCGCCGCCGACATCACCATCGAAGGCAAGATCCACGGCACCGGCCACGTGCGCATCGCCGGCCAGTTCAAGGGCGACGTCAACGTCGAAGGCGACCTGACCATCGAGAAGGGCGCCAAGCTCACCGGTGGCGTCAAGGCGCAGAAGATCATCATCGCGGGCGAACTCGACGGCAACGTCGAAATGGCGCAGCGCGTGGAGCTGCTGGAAACCGGCGTGCTCAACGGCGATCTCAAGGCCCAGTCCTTCACCGTCGCCGCCGGCTCGCGCATGCGCGGTTCGGTCGAGTTCGGTTGGGACGACAAGGGCCGCAAGGGCGACGAAGCCTGAGCATGAATCCCGCGCGCCCCGGAACGGCAGGTGCAACGCGCACCTGCCCGCACTGCAAGGCGACGATCCTCGAAAGCGCCAGCGTGTGCCCCGCCTGCCGGGGCCACCTGCGTTACGACGAGGCCGCGCTCGCGCGGGCGAAGACGGCGATCCAGCCCCTGCAGGTCGAAGGCACGATCTCGCCGCCCGACGGCGACACGGTGTTCGAATATTCGATGGTGCTTTCGATCCGCAACGATCGTGGCGAAGAAGTCACGCGCCAGGTCGTGGGTGTCGGCGCGTTGCAGCCCGATGAGAAGCGCACGTTTTCGGTGGTCGTCGAGATGATCGAAGCCACTGGCGCGAAGGCCAAGCGCCGCCACTGATTCAGTGCGACGAGCACCCATCGCAGCCGTCGCCGCAGGCGGCGGCGTTGCGAACCCTTGGTGCGATCCAGGCGCCGACTTTCCGCACCCACTGCGGCCGCGCCTCGCGCACCAACGGCACCGCGCACGCGATGCGCAACTTGCGCACGCCCGCGGGCCAGCGCGAATTCAAGACGTACACGCCGCTCGCGGCGACCGCGATGCCGACGGCGACATACTGGATGGCGATTCCGGCATGCATCACCCGGCTCCCATCGCAACCGCGACCTGGTAAGTCACCAGCGACGCGAGATAAGCCAGCGCGAACAGATACCCCGCGCTGATCGCCATCTGCTTCCACGAGCCGGTCTCGCGCTTGATCGTCGCCAGCGTGGACAGGCATTGCGGCGCGTAGATGTACCAGACGAGCAACGAAAGCGCGGTGGCCAGCGACCAGCCGCTCGCGATGATCGGCGACAGCGCCGCCGACGCCGCGGCGTCATCCGCCGCCTGCAGCGCGTAGACCGTCGCCAGCGACGAGACCGCGACTTCGCGCGCCGCCAGGCCCGGGATCAGCGCGATGCAGATCTGCCAGTTGAAGCCGATCGGCGCGAACAGGGTTTGCATCGCGCGGCCGATGTGCCCGGCGAAACTGTTGGTGACATCCGTGCCGCCATGCGGGAAATACAGGAGCACCCACAGCAGCACCGTCATCGCCAGGATGATGCCGCCCACGCGCTTGAGGAAGATCGCCGCGCGCTCCCACAGGCCGAGCGCGAGATCGCGCGGATGCGGCATGCGATACGACGGCAGCTCCAGCATCAGCGGATGCTCGCTCTTGTCGCGGCGCCATTTCTTCATGACCCACGCCACCGCGAGCGCGCTGAGGATGCCGGCGACATACAGCCCGAACAGAACGAGCCCCTGTTGGTTGAACCAACCGATCTTCCGCGCGGGAATGAACGCGCCGATCAGCAACGCATACACCGGCAACCGCGCCGAACACGTCATCAGCGGCGCGACGATGATCGTCGCGAGGCGATCGCGCGGATCCTGGATCGAACGCGTCGCCATGATCCCGGGGATCGCGCACGCGAACGACGACAGCAGCGGAATGAACGAACGCCCCGACAAACCCGCCTTCGCCATCGTGCGATCCAGCAGGAACGCCGCGCGCGGCAGATAACCGGATTCCTCAAGCGCCAGGATGAAGAGGAACAGGATCAGGATCTGCGGCAGGAACACGATCACGCCGCCGACGCCGGAGATGATGCCGTCGGCGATCAGGCTGTTGAGCGGGCCTGCAGGCAAGGTCGTGCGTGCGAATTCGGCGAGCCACGAGGTGCCGGCATCGATGCCATCCATCAGGGGCGTGGCCCACGCGTACACGGCCTGGAAGATCAGGAACATCACCACGCCCAGCGCGACGAGCCCCAGGACCGGATGCAACAACCAACGATCCAGCGCGTCGTCGATCTCCGCGGTGCGGCGCGGCATCGTCACGGCGAGCGAAAGCAGGCGACGGGTTTCCGAATGCAGCGCGTCGGGCTCGACATCGGTCGGCGAAGACGCGGGCGCCTGCATGTCGGTCGACATCGAATCGAGCATCGCCACCAGCGCGCGCGCACCATCGCGTCGCACGGCGATCGTGGGAACGACCGGGACGCCGAGTTCGCTTTCGAGTTTCGCCAGGTCCACTTCGATGCCGCGGCGCTTGGCCGCATCCATCATGTTGACCGCGAGCACCATCGGCTTGCCGAGCGCGCGCACTTCCAGCGCGAAGCGCAGGTGCAGGCGCAGGTTGGTCGCGTCGACGACGCAGACGATGACGTCGGGCGCCGGTTCGCCCGGATAGAAGCCGCGGCACAAATCGCGCGTGATCGCTTCGTCCAGGCTCGCCGCGTGCAGGCTGTAGGCGCCGGGAAGATCCAGCAGCGCGTACGAGCGGCCCGACGGCGCGTGGAAGCGGCCTTCCTTGCGTTCGACGGTGACGCCGGCGTAGTTGGCGACCTTTTGACGGCTGCCGGTCAGCAGGTTGAACAGCGCCGTCTTCCCGCAATTGGGATTGCCGACGAGTGCGACGCGCAGCGGAATTGCGAGCGCTGCGCTCATGCGACGACCTCGTCGCTACGCACGACGATGCGCTGCGCTTCTGCGCGTCGCAATGCGAAACGGGTGAAACCGACCTGCACCAGCAGCGGTTCGGCTCCCAGCGGCCCGGCCGCCACCACTTCGACCAGCTCGCCCGCGACAAAGCCGAGTTCGCGCAGTCGGCGCGCGATGGCGTCGTTGGGCACGTGGTCTTCGACGCGTTCGACGGCGGCGGCGATGCGGCGCGGCAGGTCGGTCAGCCTCACGGGGCGGTACTCACTTGGCAGGTGCCGGGCGAATAGGAATTGTTCTCAAGAATACCACTGCGGCCGGCCGGCTTATCATTCGGGTCCTTTCCCTGACGGACGGCCCGATGCGCGACAGCCTGCAGTTGCTCCGCGAGGGCGCCCTCGCCCGCCTGCGCCTGGCCCGGCCGCAGCTGCACAACGCCTTCGATGCCGCGCTGATCGCCGATCTGACGGCCGCGCTGGAAGAGATCGGGGCCGACCCCGGCGTCCGCGTCCTGGTCCTGGAAGGCGACGGCGCCTCGTTCTCCGCCGGCGCCGACCTGAACTGGATGCGCGAGATGGGTGCGGCCAGCGAGGCCGACAACCGCGCCGACTCGCTGAAGCTGGCGCGCCTGATGCGCACCCTCGACCAACTCCCGAAGCCCACCATCGCCCGCGTCCACGGCGCGGCCTTCGGCGGCGGCGTGGGCCTGGTCGCCTGCTGCGACATCGCCATCGCCACGGCCAACGCCACCTTCGGCCTCACCGAAGCCCGCCTGGGCCTGCTGCCCGCGGTGATCTCGCCCTACGTGATCGCCGCGATCGGCCCGCGCCAGGCGCGGCGCTGGTTCGCCACCGCCGAGCGGTTCGACGCGAACGAAGCGCATCGCATCGGCCTGGTGCATCAGGTCGTCGCGGACGAGCCCGCGCTCGACGCCGCCGTGCGACAACAGGTCACTCTACTGATGCAGGCCGGCCCCGTCGCCGCCGCGACCGCGAAGGCCCTCGTGCGCCGCATCGCGGACACACACGACGCCAACACCCTGGATGCGGAGAATGCGGCGCTCATCGCCGGCCTCCGCGTTTCGCCCGAAGGCCAGGAAGGTCTGTCGGCCTTCCTCGGCAAGCGCAAACCCGCCTGGACGGAAACCTGATGTTCGATACGGTCCTCATCGCCAACCGCGGCGAAATCGCCTGCCGCGTGATCCGCACCTGCCGTCGTCTCGGCATCCGCACCGTCGCGGTCTTCTCCGAGGCCGACGCCGATGCGCAGCACGTGCGCCTGGCCGACGCGGCGTATCCGATCGGCGGCCCGCGTCCGCAGGACAGCTACCTGCGCGGCGATGCGATCCTCGAAGTCGCGAAGCAATCCGGCGCGCAGGCGATCCACCCGGGCTACGGCTTCCTGAGCGAGAACGCCGACTTCGCCGATGCGGTCGAAGCCGCGGGCCTGGTCTTCATCGGCCCGCACGCGGCCTCGATGCGCAAGATGGGCAGCAAGGCCGGCGCCAAGGAATTGATGCAGGCCGCCGGCGTGCCGGTCGTCCCCGGTTACACGGGCGAAGACCAATCGCCCGACGTGCTCGCGCGCGAAGCGGCGCGCATCGGTTTCCCGCTCATGATCAAGGCCGCGCACGGCGGCGGCGGCAAGGGCATGCGCATCGTGCGCGTGCTCGATGAATTCATGGCGGCGCTCGAATCCTGCCAGCGCGAAGCGAAGAACGCCTTCGGCCGCGATCGCGTGCTGCTCGAACGCTACGTCACGCGCCCGCGCCACATCGAGATCCAGGTGTTCGCCGACACGCACGGCAACACGCTGCATCTGAACGAACGCGAGTGCTCGGCGCAGCGTCGTTACCAGAAGGTGCTCGAAGAATCCCCGTCGGTCGTCCTGACGCCCGAGCTGCGCAAGCAGATGGGCGATGCCGCCGTCGCCGCGGCGCGCGCGATCGATTACGTCAACGCCGGCACCTGCGAATTCATCGTCGAATCCGGCGAAGACGGCGTGCCGACCGGCTTCTACTTCATGGAGATCAACACGCGCCTGCAGGTGGAACATCCGGTCACCGAGATGGTGACGGGATTGGACCTCGTGGAATGGCAGTTGCGCGTGGCCGCCGGCGAACCATTGCCGCTTGCACAGGACCAGATCGCGCAGAACGGCCACGCCATCGAAGTGCGCCTGTACGCCGAAGATCCGGAAGCCGGCTTCCTGCCGGGTTCGGGCAAGCTCGAACGCCTGCGCCTGCCGCAGGCGAGCGAGCACGTGCGCGTCGACTCGGGCGTCGTCGCCGGCGACACCGTGACGATCTTCTACGACCCGATGATCGCCAAGCTGATCGTGCACGACGCCGACCGCGCGTCCGCCCTCGCCCGCCTGCGCGATGCGCTCGCCGAGTGCGAGATCGGCGGGCCGAAGTCGAACATCGAGTTCCTCGAACGCCTCGTGCGCCATCCGGCGATCGTCGGCGGAACGATCGATACCGCGTATCTGGATCGCCATCTCGATGAATTCATGCCGCCCACGCAGGTCGACCGCGACCTGCTGCTGGCCGCCGCGACCGCGCAATTGCTCGCGCAGGAACGCGCCGCGCGGCAGGCCGCCGCGGCCTCCAGCGACCCGACCTCGCCCTGGGCGATCGCCGATGGCTGGCGCCTCGGGCATGCGAGCAAGCGCGACCTCGCCTTCCTGCATCGCGGCGATCGCCTGCTGCTCGCCGCGCACGGCAGCGGCGGCGAATACCGGATCGAACACGACGGGAAGACCCACCTCGTCGCCGGCGCCCGCCTCGAGGGCGATGCGCTGAGCGCCCGCATCGACGGACAGGGCCGCCGCTTCACCATCGACCTCGACGCCCAGCGCACCGTGGCCCACGACGGCCAGCGCCGCCTGCGCCTGGAGCCGGTCGAGGTGTATCGTCGGGATGCGGGTGCGGCCGCCGATGGCGGCAACCGTGTCCTCGCGCCCATGCCGGGTCGCGTTGTCGTCGTGAAGGCGCGCGCCGGCGATGACGTGCGCGCAGGCGAAGAGGTCCTCGTGATCGAAGCGATGAAGATGGAATTGAGCCTCAAGGCGCCGCGCGACGGGCGCATTTCAGAAGTGCGCGCGGCCGCCGGCGATTTCGTCGACGCCGACGCCGTGCTCGTGACGCTGGAAAGCTGATGACAGACCACGTCCGCATCGTCGAAGTCGGCCCGCGCGACGGGCTGCAGAACGAAAAGACGCTCGTGCCCACGCCGGCGAAGATCGAACTGATCGATCGCCTGACGGCCACCGGCCTGTCGACGATCGAAGCCACGAGCTTCGTCAGCCCCAAGTGGGTGCCGCAGCTCGCCGACGCCGCCGAGGTCTTCGCCGGCATCACGCGCAAGCATGGCGTGCGTTACCCGGTACTGGTGCCGAACGAACAGGGTTACGACCGCGCGCGCGCCGTCGGCGCCGATGAAGTCGCGGTGTTCACCGCCGCATCGGAAGCCTTCAACCAGAAGAACATCAACGCGACGATCGACGAATCGATCGAACGCTTCCGCCCGGTGCTCGAACGCGCGAACCACGAAGGCGTGCGCGTGCGTGGCTACGTGTCCACCGTGCTCGGTTGCCCCTATCAAGGCGAAGTGCCGGTCGCCGATGTCGTGCGCGTCGCCAAGCGCATGCACGCACTCGGCTGTTACGAGATCTCGCTGGGCGACACGATCGGTGTCGGCACGCCTGCAAAAGCGCGCGCGATGCTGCACGCGGTTGCACAGGAAGTCCCGATGCGCGCGCTCGCCGTGCATTTCCACGACACCTACGGCCAAGCGCTGCCCAACCTGCTCGCGTGCCTGGAAGAAGGCGTGCGCGTGGCCGATGCGTCGGTTTCCGGAACGGGCGGCTGCCCGTACGCGAAGGGCGCGAGCGGCAACGTCGCGACTGAAGACGTCGTGTACATGCTGCACGGCATGGGCATGCAGACGGGCATCGACCTGGACAAACTCGTCGACACCGGCCGCTGGCTCGCCGACTTGCTGGGCCGCGCGACCAGCAGCAAGGTCACCCAGGCGCGGGCAGCGGCGTGAAAGACGACGCGCTCCGCCGGAAACTCGCGGATGCGCAGGCTGCGCTGCAAGCCGCCAACGCGGCGCTCGAGGTGGAACGCAATCGTTTCCGCGCGCTCTTCGACGCGGTGCCCGACCCCGTCAGCATCCTGGATTGGGAAGGCACCGTGCTCGACCTCAACAAGGCGGGCATCGCGGCCTACAACCGTCCGCGCGGCGACATCGTCGGCAAGAACATCGACATCCTCAATCCCGATCTGCCGCGCGACCATCTCGCGCCGGTGTGGGAAGTACTCAATCGCGGCGGCACTTACGTCGTCGAAGTCACCAACATGCGCGCCGATGGCACGCGCTTCCCCGTCGAAGTGCATTCGGCCGGTTTCGACGATCTCGGCGAGACGCGCATCGTCGCCGTCGCGCGCGACCTCAGCAAACGCCACGAAGCGGAAGTCCGCTATCGCGAGCTGATGGAAGTGATCGACAAGGGCATCCTCGTGCGCAAGGCCGACGGCCGCGTCGCCTACGCCAATCCGGCGGCGATGCGCATCCTGCGGATTCCGAAAGGCGCGAGCCTCGTGGAAGAGCTCGCGCTCGACCATTGGCGCATCTTCGACGAACACGGCAAGGAACTGGACAACCAGGAGCTGCCCTCCTTCCGCGCGCTGCGCACCGGCACGATTTCGCCCAGCACGGTGCTGGGGTTCCTCAACCTCGCCACGCGCCGGCTGACCTGGCTGTCGATCACCTCCGTGCCACAGTTCGCACCGGGGCAGGATCATCCGCAGCAGGTGTTGTCGCTGTTCTCCGACGTCACCGGGTTCAAGCGCGACATCACGCTGTTCGATCGCGTGCAGGACCTGGCGCACGTCGGCGGTTGGGAGTGGGACGCCAACAACGAACACGTGTATCTCACCGGCGAAGCGCAGCGCATGCTCGGTTTGGCGCGCGCGTCGGCGAGCATGGGCGAGTTGCAGGCCTGCCTGCGCGAATCCGAACGCAAGCGCTTCCACGACGCGCTCACGCGCGCGGTCGAACACGGCGAAGGTTTCGAGATGGACCTGCAGGGCATCAGCGCCGACGGGCACACGCTGTGGATCCGCATCATCGGCGAAGCCGAGGCCGGAGACCCGACGGGCACGCGCCTGACCGGCACCTTCCAGGACATCACCGAATCCAAGCAGGCCGAAGAAACCCTGCGCGTGCAGGCGCGCACGGACCCGCTGACGATGTTGCTCAATCGCGACGCGGTCCTCGAAGAACTGCAGACACGACTGACAGACCCGTCGCATTCGGACGTCGCCGTGCTCTACATCGACCTGGATCGGTTCAAGGTCGTCAACGATGTGCTGGGCCACGCCGCGGGCGATCAGGTGATCGCGAGCGCCGCGCGCCGCATCCAGCGCGCGGTCGCGACCGAAGGTTTGATCGCGCGCTTCGGCGGCGACGAATTCCTCGTCGTGTGCCAGACCGGCGACGATCCCGAACGCCCGCAACGCCTGGCCGCGGAGATCCTCGAAGCCTTCGGCGATGCCTTCCGCATGGCCGGCGAGGAATTCACCATCACCGCGAGCATCGGCATCGCGCGCGCGCCCGAGCACGGCGATCGCCCGCAACTGCTGATCCAGAACGCCGACGTGGCGATGTACGACAGCAAGCGCCGCGCGCGCAACGGCTGGCAGGATTTCAGCCAGGCGCTGGCCGACCAGCAACTGCAGCGCCTGCAGATGGAAACGCACCTGCGGCGCGCGGTCGACAATCGCGAATTCAAGTTGGTCTATCAACCGCAGGTCGAACTGTCCACGGGCCGCATCGTCGGCGCAGAGGCGCTGATCCGCTGGCGCAACGACACGCTCGGCGAAATGCGGCCGGATCATTTCATCGGGCACGCGGAGAACACCGGCGACATCGTGCGCATCGGCGGTTGGGTGTTGCGCGAGGCCTGCCAACAGATGCGGCGCTGGCGCGATGCAGGCTTGTCGATCGAACGCGTGGCGGTGAATGTCTCCTACCGCCAGTTCCTCGCCGAAGACCTCGCCGAAACCGTCGCCGAAGCGCTGGCGAGCGCAGGCCTGCCGGGCGATGCGCTCGAACTGGAATTCACCGAACGCGTGTTGATCGAAGATGCGCCCGATACGCTGACGACCTTCGCGGGGCTGCGCATGCTCGGCGTGTTGTTGAGCATCGACGATTTCGGCGAAGGCTACAGCGCACTCAACTATCTGCGCCGCCTGCCGATCCACGGGTTGAAACTCAGCCAGCAATTCCTGTCGGGCGTGCCGCACAACACCTCCGACGTCGCGATCTGCCAGGCGGTCGCCGGCATCGCGCAAAGCCTGGGCCTGGGCCTTGTCGCCGAGGGCGTGGAGAGCGACGCGCAGCGCCAATTCCTCATCCGCCTTGGCGTGAAGATCGGCCAGGGCTTCCTCTTCGCACCGGGCCTGACCCCGGACGAACTCGCCCTGCGCATCGCGCACCACGCACCCACGAGAGCCCATGCCTGAAGTGTCCGTTCGTCCCATCCAAGCGCGCGACGATGCGCGCATGGCGGAAATCATCCGCACCGTGATGCCGGAATTCGGCGCGAGCGGCGCGGGGTTCGCGATCAACGATCCGGAAGTCGACTGGATGAGCCGCAGTTATGCGCAGCCGCGCAGCGCGTATTGGGTCGTCGAACGCGACGGCGTCGTGGAGGGTGGTGGCGGCGTCGCACCGCTCGAGGGCGGCGATCCCGACACGTGCGAGCTGCGCAAGATGTATTTCCTCTCCTCGTTGCGCGGCCTGGGCGCCGGTGCCGAAGTGATGCGTCTGTCGCTCGATGCGGCGCGCGCATTCGGTTTCAAGCGCTGCTATCTGGAAACCCTCGGCGGCATGGACGCGGCGATGCGCCTGTACGAACGCACCGGCTTCAGGCGCATCGACAAACCGATGGGCGACACCGGCCACGGCGGCTGCAACACGTTCTACTTATTGGAGCTCTGACGATGCATGCATGGCTCGGTGCGTTGCTGGCGTTGGTGTCGCTGCAGACCTTCGCCGCGGACGCGCCCAAGCCCACGTATCTACTGCAACCCGATCGCGTCTGGACCGGCGAAGGCGCGGCGCATGCCGGTTGGGCGGTCCTCGTGCGCGATGGCGCGATCGTTGCGGTCGGCGATGCGAAAACCATCGAAGCACCCGCGGATGCACAACGCATCGCCCTGCCCGGCGCGACGCTCGTACCCGGCATGATCGACCTGCATTCGCACGTCTTCCTGCATCCGTACAACGAGACGCTCTGGAACGACCAAGTCCTGAAGGAACCGGAGGCCGAACGCGTCCTGCGCGCCGCGCGCCACGCGCACGACACGCTGCAGGCTGGCTGGACGACGCTGCGCGACCTCGGCACCGAAGGCGCGAACTACGACGACGTCGCGGTCAAGCATGCGATCGAAAGCGGATTGATCGATGGCCCGCGGATGTTCGTCGTGACCAAGGCGATCGTCGCGACCGGCAGCTACGGCCCCGGCCCCCGCGGCTTCCGCGACGATCTGAACCTGCCGCGCGGAGCGCAGGAAGTCAGCGGCGTCGACGCCGGCATCGCCGCCGTGCGCGACCAGGCGGGCCACGGCGCGGACTGGATCAAACTCTACGGCGACTACCGCATCGGCACCGATGGCAGCACGCAACCCACGTTCACGCCGGCGGAGTTGAAAGCGATGGTCGAGGCCGCGCATTTGTCGGGCCGCCCCGTCGCCGTGCACGCGATGACCGACAAGGCCGTGCGCATGGCGGTGGATGCGGGCGCCGATACGATCGAACATGGCTACGAAGTCTCCGACGAAACCTTCCGCCGCATGCGCGAACGCAACGTCGCGTGGTTGCCGACGCTGACGGCGACCGAAGCCTACGGCGAATACTTCGAACACTACGTGCCCGGCCAGTCGCAGCCCACGCAGGAAATGCGCGATGTCGCCGCCGCCTTCGCCCGCGCGCGCAAGGCCGGTACCACGATCGCCTGCGGCAGCGACGTCGGCGTGTTCCGCCACGGCGACAACTACCGCGAGCCCGAATGGCTGGTTCGCCTGGGCATGACGCCAGTGGAAGCCCTGCAGGCCTGCACGACGGTGGCCGCGAAGGTGCTGCGCCAGGACGCGCACTTCGGCGCGATCCGCACCGGCCTGCGCGCCGACCTGGCCGCCTTCACCGGCGATCCGACGCAGGACATCGGCGCGCTGCGGCATCCGGTCTTCGTGATGAAGGACGGGGCCGTGGCCCGCCGGCCGGAAGCGGCCGCTCCATAGGCTAAAATCCCGCTTCTTTTTCCGCCCGCAGGGATCCCCCATGCAACTGTCCTCCACCCGCGCCATCGTCACCGGTGGCGTCTCCGGCCTGGGCTTCGCGGTCGCGCAGCACCTGGTCGCCAATGGCGCGAAGGTCGCGCTGTTCGACGTCAACGAAGAAAAGGGCACCGCCGCCGTCGCGCAGCTCGGCGCCGCGAACGCGACCTTCTTCAAGACCGACGTCAGCGACGAAGCGGGCGTGGTCGCCAACGTCGCCGCCGCGAAGGACTTCCTCGGTGGCCTGAATGTCGCGATCAACTGCGCCGGCATCCTCGGCGCGGGCCGCGTGCTCGGCAAGGAAGCGCCGATGCCGCTGTCGCAGTTCTCCACGACGGTGATGGTGAACCTGGTCGGCAGCTTCAACGTGGCGAAGGCCGCGGCCAACCTGATGCAGCACAACGAACCCGGCATCGACGGCGAGCGCGGCGTCATCATCAACACCGCGTCGGTCGCCGCCTACGAAGGCCAGATCGGCCAGGCTGCGTACTCGGCGTCGAAGGGCGGCGTGGTCGGCATGACGCTGCCGATGGCGCGCGAACTGGCCCGCTTCGGCATCCGCGTGATGACCATCGCCCCGGGCGTGTTCTGGACGCCGATGGTCGACGGCATGCCGGACAACGTGCAGCAGGCGCTCGCCGCTTCGATCCCCTTCCCCTCCCGCCTGGGCAAGCCCGAAGAATTCGCGGACCTCGTCGCTTACATCCTCGGCAACACCTACCTCAACGGCGAGACCATCCGCCTGGACGGCGCCACGCGCCTCGCACCGAAGTGATCCCATGAAGGCTTACGACATCAAGAAAGGCAACGTCGTCGAACACAACGGCGGCGTTTATCAAGTGCGCGACATCGAACGCAGCTCGCCGCAGGGCCGCGGCGGCAACGTGCGTTTCCGCTTCGTGATGTACAGCATCCCCGGCGCCAACAAGCTCGATGCGAGTTTCGACGGCGACGACGACCTGCGCGAAGTCGACATGAGCCGCCGCCAGGCGACGTATTCGTACAAGGACGGCGATGCGTTCGTGTTCCTCGACGACGAGGACTACACGCCGTACACGCTGGACGCCGATGCGATCGGCGATGCAGCCGGCTACATCGTCGACGACCTCACGGGCATTTACGTGCAGCTGATCGACGACGCGCCGGTGGCGATCCAACTGCCGCAGAGCGTGGCGATGGAAGTCGTCGAAACCCCGCCCGAACTCAAGGGCGGTACGGCGACCAAGCGCCCGAAGCCGGCGAAGCTCACCACCGGCATCGAGATCATGGTTCCCGAATACATCGGCACCGGCGAGAAGGTGTGGGTCAACACCACGACCGGCGAATTCGGCGGTCGCGCCGAATAGGTTTCAGCGCGACAACCACTTCCCGGCCATGCGCCGTACCGACGGATCCATCGATTCGTCGGCCGGCAAGGACGCGATCGCACGCCATGCCAGCGCGTGCGATTCGTCGCTGACGACGAAGGCTTCGTTCTCTCCCGCGCGCACGATGTAACGCACGTCGTAATGGATGTGCGCCGGCACGCCCTTGTGCTCCGGAATCTCGTGCGCATCCAGATCGAAGATTCCGGCCTCGACGGTCAGCCCGGTGAGCCCCGATTCCTCTTCCGCTTCGGTCAGGGCCACGCGCGCGAAGTCGCGATCGCCGTCGGCATGCCCGCCCAACTGCAGCCAGCGATCCAGTTTTCGGTGGTGCGTCAGCAGTACACGCTCGCCCGCACGGTCGACCAGCCAGGCCGAGGCGGTGAAGTGGCCGGCCAGCCGTTCGCGCCGGAAGGGATCCTCCGCGTCTTCCAACAGTTCGAGGAAGCGGTCGACGGTCGCGGATTCAGCCAGCCAACGTCGGCGATAGTCGGCCAACGCTCGGCGCGCCGCTTCGGCGGCCTTCGGGTCCATGGACATGGGGCGGTTTCTTGCGGGGAAGGGGCGGATTATCACCGCCCCCGAATGTTACTTGTGCCACCGCGCCGCCGCGGGGTATGTTCGCCGGCGGCCCACGCCCGTCTTCACGGCACCCGTGGGGTCATCTAATTCGCTCTCCGGGGAGAACCAAATGCTGTTCTGGCGTGTCAAGCCTCTGGATTTAATCCTGAAGACGGCCGAGAAGAAGGCGCTCAAGCGCCAGCTCGGCGCCTTCCAGCTGACGATGCTCGGCATCGGCGCAATCATCGGCACCGGCATTTTCGTGCTGACCGCCGAAGCCGCGCAGAAGGCCGGCCCCGGCATGATGTTGTCGTTCGTGATCGCAGGCTTCGTCTGCGCGGTCGCGGCGCTGTGCTACGCCGAACTCGCGGCGATGGTGCCCGTCTCCGGTTCGGCATACACCTACTCCTACGCGGTGCTCGGCGAGTTCGTCGCCTGGCTCGTGGGCTGGGCCCTCATCCTCGAATACGCCGTCGCGGCGAGTGCGGTCTCGGTCGGATGGTCCGGGTACCTGGTGGGCCTGCTGAAGAATTCGTTCCTGCATATCGAGATTCCGGCGGCCCTGGCCACCGGTCCGTATGCGGGCGGCATCATCAACCTCCCGGCGGTCTTCATCGGCCTGCTGGTCACCGTGTTGCTGATCCGCGGCACCAAGGAAAGCGCGGTGGTCAACGCCTTCCTGGTGACGGTGAAGGTGCTCGCGCTGGCCGCGTTCATCGCCCTGGCGATCCCGGTGATGAAGGACACCAACTTCCATCCCTTCGCCCCGCTCGGCAACGCCGGCATCGTGGGTGCGGCGGCGTCGATCTTCTTCGCGTACGTCGGCTTCGACGCGGTCTCCACCGCGGCCGAAGAAACCAAGAATCCGCAGCGCAACATCCCGATCGGCCTGATCGCCTCGCTGATCGTCTGCACCATCTTCTACCTGCTGGTGGCGGCCGGTGCGATCGGTTCGTACGGCGCGCAGCCGGTGTTCGCGGCGGATGGTTCGCCGCTGTCGCCGGGCTCGATGGAACTTGCCGCTCGCTGCAAGGAACTCGCCGGCGGCGAGAACCTGCCGCTGGTGTGCTCCAGCGAAGCGCTGGCGCATGTGCTGCGCATGATCGGACACCCGATGGTCGGCAACCTGCTCGGCCTGGCCGCGTTCATCGCCCTGCCCTCGGTCATCCTGATGATGATCTACGGCCAGACGCGCATCTTCTTCACGATGTCGCGCGACGGCCTGCTGCCGCCGATCCTGAGCAAGGTGCACCCGCGCTTCAACACCCCGCACATCGTGACGATGATGACGGGCCTGGGCGTCATGATCGCCGCCGCGTTCCTGCCGGTGGGCAAGCTCGCCGACATCTCGAACTCGGGCACGCTGTTCGCGTTCCTGGTCGTGTCGCTCGCGGTGATGATGCTCCGTCGCAGCGACCCGTCGCGCCACCGTCCGTTCCGCACGCCGCTGGTGTGGATCATCGCGCCGATGTCGGTCGTCGGCTGCGTGGTGCTGTTCCTGTACCTGCCGCGCGACGCCAAGCTCGTCTTCCCGATCTGGGCGGGCATCGGCCTGTTCTTCTATTACATCTACGGCTACCGCAAGAGCCACATGCGCCCGGGCAACGCGCCGGTGGACGACGACGCCCCGGTGCTCCCGGCCGCGCCGGTCTTCCACGAAGGCCCGGAGCCGGGCCCGTAAGGCCCCTGCGTCAAGCGACACACGAAACGGCGCGGGCAACCGCGCCGTTTCCTTTTGGGGGCCGCCTTGAACGGCGCGTTTGCAGCGGCTGAACACGCTCCGGGTAAACTTCCCCGCATGAACGCCCCCCTCCCCTTCGACCGCGAAGCACTGCGTCGCGCGGCCGGCGAGATCATCGCCAACGTCACCGAACTCGCCGCGCGCGGCTGGACGCCGGCGACCAGCAGCAACTTCTCGCGCCGCATCGATGCGCAGCACGCCGCCATCACCGTCTCCGGCCGCGACAAGGGCCGCCTGACCGAAGACGACATCATGGTCGTCGACCTGGAAGGCCAGCCCGTCGCCACCGACCAGCGCTCCTCCGCCGAAACGCTGCTGCACACGCAGCTCTACAAGCGATTCCCGGACATCGGCTGCGTCCTGCACACGCATTCGCAGAACCAGACGATCGCCTCGCGCCTGTTCGCCGGCAAGGGCCAGCTGCGCCTGGACGGTTACGAATTGCTCAAGGCCTTCCGCGGCAACGACACGCACGAGACCGAAGTCGTCGTGCCCGTGCTGCCGAACTCGCAGGACATGCACACGCTCGCCGCGCAGGTCGATGCCCTGCTCGACCGCCGCCCGATGTGGGGCTACCTCATCGACGGGCACGGCCTCTACGCATGGGGCACCGACATGGCCGAAGCGCGCCGCCACCTGGAAGCCTTCGAATTCCTGATCGGCTGCGAACTGGAACTGAGGAAACTGCAACGATGAGCCGCCTGCGCATCTTCGAAGAAGACCATCCCGACCAGCCGGTCGTCGTCGCGCGCACGCTCGATGAGATCGCCCGCGAACTCAAGCCGATCAACGTGTCCTTCGAACGTTGGGAAGCCACGCAGCCGGTGAAGGCCGGCGATCCGCCCGAAGCGATCATGGCCGCCTACAAGGGCGACATCGATCGCCTGGTGTCCGAGCGCGGCTTCCGCACCGTCGACGTCGTGAGCATCGCGCCCGACAATCCCGCCCGCGCGGAAATGCGGAAGAAGTTCCTCGACGAACACTTCCACAAGGAAGACGAAGTGCGTTTCTTCGTCGATGGCTCGGGCCTGTTCACGCTGCACGTCGACGGGCGCGTCTACGAATTGTTGTGCGAAGCCGGCGACCTGGTCGCCGTGCCCGATGGCATGACGCATTGGTTCGACATGGGGCCGGAACCGCGCTTCGTCGCGATCCGCTTCTTCACCGAGCCGGATGGTTGGGTCGGGCATTTCACGGGCGCCGACATCGCCACGCGTTTCCCGCGCTACGAGCCGGGCCAGGCGCGCGAGTGATGGCCACGCGCATCCTCACCGACATCGAAGGCACCACCAGCAGCATTTCCTTCGTGCGCGACGTGTTGTTCCCGTATGCGCGCCGTGCGCTGCCGGGCTTCGTGCGCGAGCACGGCAAGGAACCCGATGTGCGGCGCTGGCTCGACCAGGTCGCGATGGAAAACGGCGGCGTGTGCAGCGACGAGATGATCGTGGAGACGCTGCAGGGCTGGATCGACGAAGACCGCAAGCACACCGCGCTCAAGGCGCTGCAGGGCATGGTGTGGGACGCCGGTTACCGCAATGCGGACTTCACCGCGCCGCTGTATCCGGACGTCGCGCCGGCGCTGCAAGCGTGGCGCGATGCGGGGCATCCGCTGGCCGTGTATTCGTCCGGCTCAGTGCCCGCGCAGAAGTTGTTGTTCGGCCACACCGATGCGGGCGACCTGACGGGGATGTTCACCGCCTGGTTCGACACCGCGGTCGGACACAAACGCGACGCGGACAGCTATCGCCGCATCGCGGCCGAGTACGGCGGGAACGCGGGCGACATCGTCTTCCTGTCGGATATCGTCGAAGAGCTCGACGCGGCGCGCGATGCCGGCATGCGCACGGTGCTGCTGGATCGCCGCGAGGATTATCCGGCGCCGCGCACCGGTGAGGCGACGCGCGGGCATACACGCGTCGAATCCTTCGCGGACATCGAACTCACCTGACCCCCATCCCCCTTCCAGGGGGATCAATCGCGCAAAGCGCGATTGAGGGGGTCTCAGCTCATGGCGCTGCCAATCGATACGTCGTCTTCGCACGCGTCTGCCCGCGCCACGTATCGAACGCACGCACTTCCACCGCGTGTTCGCCGGCATCGAGCTTGGTCGGCAACGCGCCGCGCCACAGATGCGTCGACGGCGTCGCTTCCGGCGAACGATCGAAGCCACGCAAGTGGTCCGCCGTATCGTCCCGCACGTTTTCTTCCACCAGGCGCGGATCGGGCTGCGCCACGCGCTGCATCGGCATCCAGTCGCCATCGTCCACGCGATACTCCACGCGCGTGCCCGCATGGCCCATGTACACGTTCGCGTAGACGCCCCAAGCCGGCCAGGCCCCGCGACGCAACACCTTCGGCGCATGCAACGCGATCTGCGTGTCGGCCGGATCGCGCGCCGGATGCCAGGCGAGCGTATAGCTGCCGTCGCCCTGCACGTCCACCGTCGCGAAACCGTTCGGCGTGCCGTCGCTCATCGTCGCATCGGGAATGCCCTGCGCATCCGGCGCGCCCGACCAGAACGCACCGCACGCGGCACCGACGTTGTATTCGTGCAGGGGCTGCGGTCCATGCCACCCGTCCTTCGCGCCGTGGAAGTAGTGCTGCTGGTTGTGCGTATGCGCGCTCAGCAACAACACGTGCGGAAAGGGTTCGAGCAACGCGAACAGACGCTTGCGATCGGCGGAGCGGAAGTTCTCCCAGCCCTCGACCTCCGAGTTGTCGAAGAACGGGATGTGCGCGGCCAGGATCAGCAGCTTGTCGCGCGGCAGGTCGCGCAGCCAGCCTTCGATCTTCTTGAACTGGTCCTCGCGCAAGCCGCCCACGTAGCCAGGCGACTTGCCCGGGCGCGCGATCACATCGTCGAGCACGATGACGTTCGCGGCGCGGTACTTGCTCAGGTACGTATCCGCGCCGAACGCCTTGTGCCATTGGCCCAGCGATGCAGCATCGGATTCCGCGCCGGCATCCATGTCGTGGTTGCCGGGCGCGAACAGCACTGGAATGCCGAGCCGCTTCATCACCCCTTTGATGCTCGGGTACAACGCAGGCGCATCGTTGGCGATGTCGCCGAGGACGATCACCGCGGCGCTGCCCTCGGTCATCGGACCCGCCGGATTCACGATGTCGCGCCTGAAGTAAGTCACGTCGACGGCCGACTTCGGCTGCGGATCGCCGAAGACGAGGAAGCGTTGCGGCTCCGCGGCGTGCGACGGCGCGAGCAACACCGTCGCGAAGACGACCGTGCACCACAAGCTCGCGCGCATGTCAGTCGTTCAGCGCAACGCGCGCGGCATCGAGGACGACATTCTCCGCCACCAGTCGAACGGCCATCGCCACATCGCCGTCGAGCGCGCGGTCGCGCGCCATCGGCTCGATGCGCGTGCGGATCGCGGCATGCGCGGCTTCCACCGCGCGGCCGGGGCGGAAGTCCGCCGCCTGTGCGAGCTCCGCGCGCAGACCATCGACTTCCGCGAGGAAACGCGCGCGCTCGGCGGCGTCCTTCGGCGGCCCGCCCTGCACTTTCGCCGCGAAGCCTTCGGCATCCACGCGATCGGCGAGCGAACGCGCGGCGTTGATCATGTCGCGGCGCAGGTCCAGCGCCTGCGCGGCGGTCATCAGTTCCAGGCCCAGCACCTTGGCCAGATCGGCGACCATCGCGAGCACGTGGCGCGCTTCGTTCGCGCCCATCGACACGTGGTCTTCGGCGTTCGCACTGGTGGGGATCGAATACACCGAAGCCGGCATCGCACGGCTCGCAAGGTCGTTGACGATCGCCGCGGCGGTGTACTGCACGATCATCAGGCCCGATTCGGTGCCGTCCTCGTTGCCGATGAGGAAGGCCGGCAGGCCGTCGTTGGTCGCCGGGTCGAGCAGCTTGTTGAGGCGGCGCTCGCTGATCGAGGCGAGCACCGGGATCGCCGCCTTCACGTAGCTCATCGCCAGCGCGAGCGGCATGCCGTGGAAGTGGCCGGCGGAGATCACCTGCTCCTCCACGTGTTCGGCCTGCGCATCGGGGAAGACCAGCGGGTTGTCGGTGACCGAATTGAGCTCGACGTCGAACACGCGCTTGGCCTGCTCCACCGCATCGCGCACGGCGCCATGCACCTGCGGAATGCAGCGCAGCGAATAACTGTCCTGCGGCTGGTGCTTCTTGCCGCCGCGGAAGGGACGGAAGCGCGTGTAGAACTTCTCGCGACCGTGGCGCTGGGTGAACGGCACCCAGTTCCAGCCGATGTCGAAGGCGTGCGCGTGCGATTCCGCATCGTCCCAGGCATCGGGCGCCCACGTGCAGAACTTCGGCACGAGGTGATACGGGATGTCGGAGAGTGTCGAGCCTTCGAGCAACTGGCGCAGATGCGCCGCCACGTGCACCTGGCCCGGATGCGGGCGCAGCGCGTGCACTTGTTCGGCGAATGCACCCAGGCGACCGGCGAAGGCATCGATCGTCATCGCCGCGGCGATGTCGGCCGTGTCGAGCAATTCTTCCAGGCGCTGCAACGCGAGCGCACCGCACGCGAGCATCTGCGCCGTGCCGTTGTTGAGCGCGAGCCCTTCCTTGTACGACAGCGACACCGGATGCAGGCCCTTGCGCCGCAAGGCTTCGCCACCGGACACGCGCTCGCCGTCGACGAACGCTTCGCCGCCGCCGATCAACACGATGGCCAGGTGCGACAGCGGCGCGAGGTCGCCCGACGCGCCGACCGAACCCAGCTGCGGCACGACAGGCACGACGCCCGCGTTGAGCAGCGCGGCCAACGCCTGCAGCGTTTCCACGCGAATACCCGAATGCCCGCGCAGCAACGTGTTGATGCGGATGCACAACATCGCGCGCACCACTTCCCGCGGGAAGGGTTCGCCGACGCACACCGCGTGCGTGACGATGAGGTTGTTCTGCAATTCGCGATGCAGCGAGCGACCGGCGTCGGCCTCGCGCACCGGATGGCCGCCGAGCAACTTGTCGGCATTGCTGCCGAAGCCCGTCGAGACACCGTAGATCGGTTCCTCGCGCGCGACCTGCTCGGCGAGGAATTCCGCCGCGCGCGCGACGGCCTTCAGTGCGTCGGCGTCCAGCTCCACGATCGCGCCGTGCGCGACTTCCACCAACATGCGTTGCGACAGCGAGCGGCCATCGAGGCGAACAGGTCTCATCGCACGGTCTCCTGCAGCCTGGCGGGCAAGTCTGCTTCTGTCAGTTCGAATTGATCGCCGCTGCGCATGTCCTTCACCGCGACCACGCCGCGGGCGATTTCATCTTCGCCGCGGATGGCGACGAAACGGATGCCCGCGCGATCGGCGTATTGCAACTGCTTGGCGAGCTTGCGCGGTTCCAGTTGCGTTTCCACGTTGAGCCCCGCGCCGCGCAGGCGCTGCGACAGCGCGAGCGCATCGGGCAGCAGCGCATCGTCCATCAGCGAGACGAGCACGTCGACCGAGCTGGCCGCCGTCGACACCAGCCCGGCCTTCTGCAATTGGTAGAACAGTCGCGTCAGGCCGATCGAAATGCCGACGCCCGGCAACTTCGACTTGGTGTAGTGGCTCGCGAGATTGTCGTAGCGGCCGCCCGAACAGATCGAACCGATCTGCGGGTGCGCATCGAGGAAGGTCTCGTAGACGATGCCCGTGTAGTAATCCAGGCCGCGCGCGATCGAGAGGTTCAGTGCGTAGCGGTGTTCGGGGACGCCGAGCGCTTTGAGCTGCGCGAGGATCGCGCGCAGTTCCGCGCGGCCTTCCTCGAACAGCGCCGTTCCCTGCGGAAAGGCGTCGAGCTTCACCAGCGCATCGGCATGCCCGTTCGAACGCACCTGCGAGAACGCCATCAGCGCATCGACCACGTCCTGTGCCAGTCCGTAACCCTCGCCCAACAGGGTCGCGCGCACCGCATCGGGCCCGCGCTTGTCGAGCTTGTCGAGTTCGCGCAGCACCGCCGTCTGCTGCTCGCCATCGCCGATGCCCAGGCCTTCGAAGTACCCGCGCAACAACTTGCGATGATTGAAGTGGATGGTGAAATCGCCGATCGCCAGGTGTTCGAACACCGACGCGATGACCGCGGGGATCTCGGCATCGAAGCGCGGCGACAGCGTGTCCTTGCCGATCACGTCGATGTCGCACTGGTAGAACTCGCGATAGCGCCCGCTCTGGGCGCGTTCGCCGCGATAGACCCGCTGCATCTGGTAGCGGCGGAAGGGGAAGGCGAGGTCGTGTTCATGTTCGGCCACGTAGCGGGCCAGCGGGACCGTGAGGTCGAAGCGCAGCGCCAGCTCCGGCCGCCCTTCCCTGCCCGCGCTGTCGAGCGCGCCGGTGGACTGGACGAAGTAGACCTGCCGCTCGGTGTCGCCGCCGGATTTGGTCAGCAGCACGTCGGAGAGCTCCATCACCGGGGTTTCGACCGGCAGGAAGCCGAACTGCTCGAAGGTCCGGCGGATCGTGTCCAGCATGCGCTGGAAGGCGATCTGGTCGCGCGGCAGCAGTTCCATGACGCCCGATGGCGTGCGGGGCTTGATCGGCGTACTCAAAGCGGGCTCCAGGGGTCGAAGGAGGCCGGCACCGGGCAATCCGCCGCGGCCGGCCGCAAGCCGCATAGTCTAGCGGCTGGGCGCCGCGCCCCTCGACCATCGCACCTCCGCAGCTTCCAAGGCTTGCCTCGACCTCGGGCGCCCCGCTAGAATTCGCGGCTCGGCTGTCGGGGTGTAGCTCAGTCTGGTAGAGCGCTACGTTCGGGACGTAGAGGTCGCAGGTTCGAATCCTGTCTCCCCGACCAATTTTCATTTGCCGATCCAAAAACCGCCCGCGTGGCGGTTTTTTGTTGCCTGTCGATCGCAGTCACGTTCGCGGTGTCACGCATCGTCGACCGCCCGGGGTCCAGCATCGCCGCGTGCAGTTCAACCGGAGGACCCCGATGGCACGCGACATCCTGAAGACTTTGAAGGAAGAACACGACGCGCTGCGCGCGTTGTTCGAACAGATGAAGGACACGACCGACCGTGCCGTGAAAGGACGCATCGAGTTGCTGGACAAGATCGAGGACAGCCTGATCCCGCATGCGAAGTGGGAAGAACAGGTGTTCTACCCCGCGTTCAAGGAACGCGCCGACCGCGAAGGCATGCAGACGCTCGCCGAAGCCATCGCCGAGCACCATGCCGTCGAGCATTCGGTGATCCCGGAAGTGCACCAGGCAGAACCCGGCACGCCCGAGTTCGCCGGCCGCGTGAAAGTGTTCGGTGAGTTCATCGACCACCACGCCAAGGAAGAAGAGAAGACGATGTTCAAGATGGCGCGCGAGATGTTCAGCGCCGAAGAACGCGCGCAGATGGACGAGGATTACGCGTCCTGGAAGGACTCGGACGTCGCGATGAAGCTCGTCGTGAGCGAAAAGGCGAAGGCCGCCAGCGGCGCGGCGCGCCAGGCCACGCGCCAGTAAGACATTCGGGCAGGCGTGGGTCGGACGACCCACGCCTGTGCGTCCGGCTGCTGAAGAAGATACCTCCCGCTTGGGCATTTTCCTCGGCACATGGTCGCGTGGTGAGCGCTAGATTGATCGCGCGCAACCACCAACCAGAGGACGTTCCCCCATGCTGCACAAGTCCATCGAAACCGCCGTCATCGCCGACGAATCCATTCCGTGGATTCCATTCGCGCCGTACAGCAACGAGGTGATGGTCAAGTACTTCAAGCTCGACCCGATCCGCGGCGAAGTCATCGCCATGCTCAAGGCGCCAGCCAGCACCGTCATGCCGCGCCACTACCACTCCGGCACCGTCATCGTTTACACGCTGCAGGGCCAGTGGAAATACCAGGAACACGACTGGGTCGCCACGCCCGGCAGCATCGTGTACGAAACCGCCGGTTCCGCACACACGCCGCAGGCCTCCGACCATGACGGCGAAGTGATCGCACTGAACATCGTCACCGGCGACCTGGTGTACATGGACGAGAACGACCGCGTCGTGGCGATCGAGAACTGGAAGACCGCATTGGAACGCTACCTGGCGTACTGCAATGCGAAGGGAATCACACCGCGGGACCTGACCGCGTTCCGGTAATCGTTTCAGCCGACGGGTCTTCACGTCGCGCACGCATTGCCTCGACGTCGCTGAATGCGCGAGCGCACATGCATTTTCCGGCCACGCGGCTTTTGGCAGAATCGCCAGACACCCGAGCCAATGCTTGCGTATGACTTCATCGGACAACCGCGTCATCGTCACTTTCGTCGGCGGGCCGTTGCATGGCCTGCAACAGGAACTGGATGCGCCGCCGGAGCGGTTCTGGCGCGACCTGCCGAATGGGTCGGCGCTGTTGTACGGATGCCGGTGGCGTTCCGACGCCACCGGCGGCCATGCGGTCTACAGCCCGGTGGGCATGTCCCCGCATGCCTATCGCGAGTTGCTGCAGACCGTGGACCTGGAACGTCACGGGCCGGTGGCGGCCGCGTTGCAGGATGCGCCCGGCAAGCACGCCCGTGGCACGAGCTGATTCGAAGACACCCTGTCGCAACGGAAAGGATTCCATGCCCCATACGATCCAGATGTTGGATGCCAGCACCCTCGAGGTGCGTTACACCGGCGTCGTCGGCTACTTCGAACGCGCGCAAGCCGTCGAAGACGTCGCACGGATGCTCCAGGACGCGCGGGCCGACCGCCTGCTGGTCGACTTCACCAACGCCACGCCCGTCGAGGAAGACAAGGCCAACCGGGCCGACTTCATCGCGCGCACCATCACCCACTTGGCGATCCCGACGGCGCGCGTCGCCCTGGTCGGGATCTCCAGCGTCTTCGCGTTTCCCACCGAACTTGCGTGCGAAATCCGGCACATCCCGTCGCGCGTGTTCGACACACGCGCCGAAGCGCTCGAATGGCTCGCGCGCGCTTCGCTGGAAGCCGCTACCGCGAAAGCGCCCTAGCGGTCGCTCGGATACACCGACGCCCGCACCGGGCGCACGCGCACCACGTCGCCGACGCGCGGCACCTGCGCATCCTGCGTGTCCGGTAAATCCATTTCCATCGTCTGGGGTTGGCCCGCGCATTCGAGTTCGGCGGTGATGCGGTCTGCGCGACGGAACAGATCGACGACCTTCGCGGCGAAACCTTCGCCTTCGCCGACGATCGCCAGATCGTGCGGCCGCGTCATCAGTACCGCGGGGCCTTCGTAGTCGCCTTCCATCGGCAATGCGAGTCGATGCCCTTCCATGTGGAAGCTGCCTTCGCGTACCTCGCCCTCCAGCCGGTTCGCACGCCCGATGAACGCGAAGACGAAGGGAGACGCGGGCGCACGATGGATCTCGTCGACCGAGGCCACCTGCTCGATGCGGCCATTGCGCATCACGACCACGCGATCGGCCAGTTCGAGCGCTTCTTCCTGGTCGTGCGTGACGAAGACGGTCGTCTGCCCGGTTTGTTCGTGCAGCCGCCGCAACCAACGACGCAACTCCACGCGGACCTTGGCGTCGAGCGCGCCGAAGGGTTCGTCCAGCAACAACACGCTCGGCTTGATCGCCAGCGCGCGCGCCAGGGCGACGCGTTGTTTCTGGCCACCCGAGAGTTGGTCGGGATAGCGCCCGCCGAGTTCCGGCAACTGGATCAGCACCAGCAACTCGTCGACGCGTTTGGCGATTTCCGCGCGCGAAGGACGCTGCGCGCGCGGCCGACTACGCAGGCCGAAGGCGATGTTCTCGGCGACCGTCATGTGGCGGAACAGCGCGTACTGCTGGAACACGAAGCCGACGTTGCGTTCGCGCAAGCGCATCGACGTCGCATCGGTTTCGCCGAAGTGCAGCCGACCCGCATCCGGATGCAGCAGGCCCGCGATCACGCGCAGCAACGTGGTCTTGCCCGATCCCGACGGACCGAGCAGCGCGACCAGTTCGCCCGATGCGATGTCCAGGTCGACGGCGTCCAGCGCCGCGACGCCGGGGTAATGCTTGGCGATGCCGTTGAGGTGAAGGTCCATGTCCGCTCAGTGTCTCCGATGGGCGCGCGCGAGCGCATCGCCGTGCCGCGCTTCCAGCCAGAAGCGCACGACGAGCGTCACCAGTGCGAGCCCCGCGAGCAGCGAGGCGACCGCGAAGGCCGCGGTGGAATTGAATTCGTTGTAGAGGATTTCGATGTGCAGCGGCAAGGTATTGGTCAGGCCGCGGATGTGGCCGGAGACCACCGACACCGCGCCGAACTCGCCCATCGCGCGCGCACCGCACAACAGCACGCCGTACAACAGTGCCCATTTGATGTTCGGCAAGGTGATGCGGCGGAACATCTGCCACGGCCCTGCCCCGAGCGAGCGTGCCGCGAGTTCTTCTTCCGTGCCCTGCTGTTCCATCAGCGGGATCAACTCGCGCGCGACGAAGGGAAAGGTGATGAACATCGTCGCCAGGATGATGGCCGGACGCGCGAACAGAATCTGCAGCCCGTAGTGATCGATCAGCGGCGCGAACCAGCCCGTGCGCCCGAACAGCAGCACCAGGCACAAACCCGCCACCACCGGCGAGACCGCGAACGGCAGGTCGATCAGCGCGAGCAGGATGCGCTTGCCGCGGAATTCGAAGCGCGTCACGGCCCATGCGGTGGCCAGGCCGAAGAACGCGTTGAGCGGAATCACGACGGCCGCGGTGATGAGCGTCAACTCGAGCGCCGAACGCGCGTCGGGCTCGGTCAATGCGGCGAACCACACCTTCACGCCCTCCGAGAACGCCGCGCCCAGCACCATCGCCAGCGGCATCACGAGCAACAGCGCCATCACGAGGATCGCGAGCGCGGTGAGCCCCCAGCGCAGCCAACGCGGCGCCTGCAACGGGTCGACGGGCGCGCCCTTCTCAAACATCGCGCTTCCTCGCGAACAGGGCCGGGATCAGCGTGTTGATCGCCAGCAGGCACACGAACGAGGCCGCGAGCAACAACGCCGCGATCGCGACCGCGCCGTCGTAGTCGTATTCCTCCAGGCGGATGGTGATCAGCAGCGGCGCGATTTCGGTCTTGAACGGCAGGTTGCCGGCGATGAAGATCACCGAGCCGTATTCGCCCAGCGCGCGCGCGAAGGCGAGCGAGAAACCGGTGAGCAATGCAGGCGCGAGTTCGGGCAGCACCACGCGGCGGAAGGTCGTGAATCGGCTCGCGCCCAGCGATGCCGCGGCTTCTTCCTGGTCGCGGCCGAGCACTTCGAGCACCGGTTGCAAGGTGCGCACCGCGAAGGGCAAACCGATGAACACCAGCGCGATCACGATGCCTGCCGGTGCGTAGGCGATCTTGTAACCGTGCGGTTCGACGAATCGCCCGACCCACCCGTTCGCCGAATAGATCGCCGTCAACGCGATGCCGGCGACTGCCGTCGGCAATGCGAACGGCAGGTCGACGAGCGCATCCATCAAGCGTCGACCGGGGAAGCGATAACGCACGATCACCCAGGCGATGAGCGCGCCGGCGAGCGAAGCGATCACCGCGGCGACGGCCGACGCGCTGAAACTCAACACCAGCGAGGCGCGCACGCGCGGATCGGCGAGCACGCGCATCCAGCCGGCGCCGCCCAATTCCGCCGAGCGCACGACGAGCGCGGCCAGCGGCAACAGCACGATCAACCCGAGCCACGCCATGCCCAGGCCGAGGCTCAGGCCGAAACCGGGCAGCGGATGGCGCATCCGCCGCACCAGGCGCGTGGCGACGATCGCCATCGATCAGCCGCCCGGCCGATAGATCTGGTCGAAGAAACCGCCGTCGGCGAAGTGCGTCGTCTGCGCGTGCTTCCAACCGCCGAAGGCGTTGTCGATGGTCACCATCGGTACCTTCGGGAAACGCGCGAGCGCCGCAGCGGACACGCCCGCGGGTTCGGCCGGGCGATAGAAATGCTTCGCCACGATTTGCTGGCCCTGCGGCGTATACAGGAATCGCAGGTACGCCTCGGCCTGCATGCGCGTGCCGTGTTTGTCGATGTTGGCATCCAGCCACGCGACCGGCGGCTCGGCCTTGATGCTGAGCGAAGGAACGACAATCTCGAACTTGCCGCGCGTCTGCGCGTCGTTCTGCGCCAGCAAGGCTTCGTTTTCCCACGCGATCAGCACGTCGCCGATGCCGCGTTCGACGAAGGTCGTCGTTGCGCCGCGCGCACCGGTGTCGAGCACGGGCACGTTGCGGAACAACTTGCCCATGTAATCGACCACCTTCGGGCCGGTGCGATATTCGCGCGACGCCCACGCCCAGGCGGCGAGGTAGTTCCAGCGCGCGCCGCCGGAGGTCTTCGGATTGGGCGTGATCACGGCGACGCCGGGGCGCGCGAGGTCGTTCCAGTCCTTGATCTTCTTCGGATTGCCCTTGCGCACGAGGAAGACGATGGTCGAGGTATACGGCGCGCTGTTGTGTGGCAGGCGCGTTTGCCAATTCGCCGGGAGCAGCTTGGCCTTATCGGCGATGACGTCGATGTCCGCGGCGAGCGCGAGCGTGACGACATCGGCGCCCAGGCCGTCGATCACTGCGCGCGCCTGTTTGCCGGAGCCGCCGTGGGAGGTGCGCAGGTTGAGGTCTTCGCCGGTCTTCTGTTTCCACTGCGCGGCGAAGGCGACGTTCACGTCTTCGTAGAGTTCGCGCGTGGGGTCGTAGGACACGTTGAGCAGCGTGGTTTTCGCCGATGCCACGCCGGTGAGCAGGACCAAGGTGAGAGTCGCGAGGAAGGTCTTCGTCATGACGGGGGCCTCAGAAGGAGAACTGCGCGCGGGTCAACAGGAGGTCTTCGGCATCGCGTTCGAAACCGCCGGGTGCGGCGTCGAAGGTCGTATGCAGGTAATCGGCGACGAGCTTGAAGTGCGTGTTGAAATACCAGTTGAAGCCGACGCCCCAACTGCGTGCGCCGGCCGCCGCGCTGACGGGATTGGCAAAGATCGGGAAGGCGCGATCGTCGATGTCCAATTCGCCATAGCGCGCGGTGAGTTCCAGTGCGCCCCACCCGCTTTCGCCGAGTGCGAAGGGATTTTCGGGTTTGACGATCCCTTGGTAACTGGCGGGTTCGCCGGTCACCGCGAAGCTCGTGCTGATTTGCCAGGCGCGGTTGTCGATGGTGTCGCTCGCGCCGTTGCGCGCCACGTCCTGTCGCGAGGCGATGTATTCGCCCAGCACGCCGAAGCGGCCGGCGTACCAATACAGTTGCGGCGACCAACGGTCCTGCGTGCCCGCGGCGGCGACGTCGTTGCGATAGCTGAAGAAGGTCAGCTGCCCCGGCGTGCGATAGCGCGGGAGGAAGTCGTTGCCGAATCCGTCTTTGTCGCCATGCGTGGCCGCCAGGCCGAAGCCCAGGCCCGACAACGTACCGGCCCCACCCTTCCACGGTTCGAAGAACACGCGCGCGGCGATTTCGAAATCGCCGTCGGGGTTGGTCGATGCGCCATCGCGCCCGTCGACCGTGCCGTTGTACACGCCCAGTGCGTACGACAATCCCGGGCCGTCGAACTTGCCCTGCAACTGCACCCCGATGTCGCGGCCGGGCGCGAGTTCGGACGGCAGGCCATTTTCGACCTGGCTGGTCGTCGCACTCGATTGCAAGCGTTCCAGGCCCAGCGGCACCTTGGTCTTGCCCACGCGCACCGTTGCACGCGGATCGAATCGCACGTCGACGTACGCATCGACGGTGCTCGCCGAATCGCCGGCGAATTGCCCCGTGAAGCGATACGCGAACAAGGGACCGAAGTTGCCTTCGATCGTCGGTTCCAGGCGGCGCAGGAGGAAGGTGTCGTCCTGCACGACGTTGTCATCGAACCAATGGCGGCCGTCGTACTGGAACAAGCCGCGCAGGCGCAGTTCGGATCCGCCGCCGACGGTGGATTTCCACGCGATGCCTTTCTCGTCGAAGGTGAAGGTCGGCGATTCCGCGGCCTTCGTCTCCTGCGTCGGCGGCGGCGCCGGCGCTATGGCAACGGGCGCAGGTTGCGCGGCGAGTTTCTGCTCCAGGACGCGCAGGCGTTTGTCGAGTGCGGCGAGGTCGGCCGGGGTTTGCGACGCCGGCGACGTTTCACCGAGCAAGGCTTCGAGGCGACGCACGCGCGCTTCGATGTCCTGCAGGGTTGGCGCGTCCTGCGGCGTCGGTGGATCGGCGGCGTGCGCCTGCGGCATCGCGAGGCAGGCGAGCGCGAGAGTCAGCGGAACGAAGGCTCGGACCATCGGGGGTTGCTCCCTTGTGGGTGGGATCGCCTCCGGTGGTCCGGTCGGCCGGTTGTGGGCAGCGCGTCAGCGCTGGTCGAATCGGGTCTTCTCGCTGCGGACGATCTGCACGATGCGCGAACCGTGCACGGTCACCTCGATGGTGCCGAACGCGGTGTCGCGGATGGCGCGCAGCACCTCCGCTTCCGGGTCGGGAAGGGTCGTTGGTGGAACATTCGCTGGGCGTGATGGCGCGACGGGGGTCATGCGACGGAGTCCACTGCGTGGAGGGGATGCGCGCGGTCGTGCAGCGCCTGCAGCGTGCACGTATCGAGCACCGAGGCGAGCGCTTCGCGTGCTTCACGCATCAGCCCGCGCACGGCGCAATGTTCGGGATCCTTGCAGTCGGCGCACGGCGCGTACGCGGTGACGCTGGCGCAGCGCACCGGCGCGAGCGGGCCGTCGATCGCACGGATGACGTCGCCGACGACGATGGACTCGGCCGGCCGCGCGAGCGCATGCCCACCGGCCTTGCCGCGCGCGCTGTTCACGAAACCGGCGCGGCGCAGGTCGACGAGGATGGCTTCCAGGAACTTCAGCGGAACATCGGCGCTGGCGGCGATGGCCTTGGCCTGCAGGGATTCGCCGCGCGCGCCCGCCAGCGCGCACATCGCCCGAATTCCGTACCTGGCCCGGTTGGTCAGCATTTCCTATTTACTTGATAGGAAAAGCAGGGAAGCGTCAAGCGCCTCTCGTCGGATCGTCCCTCTTGCATGCCCTGCCCCGGGCGGCGTATTGCTGACGGCCACGCAAGGGAGGGCCGGATCATGCGAGCTTGGCGATGGGTGGCAGTGCTGTTGGTGGCCGGTGTCGCCGCGTGTTCCGGCAACGGCTACATCACGGTGCGCGGTGCGCTGATCGTCCCGCCGCCCGAAGGCAGCCAATGTCGCCTGTCGTTGCCCCAGTTCAAGGGGACACCCGACGAAGGCGACTACACGCGCAGCCTGAAGGGCGCGCATTTCCAGGAATCCTTCCCCGTCGACAAGAAGGTGCGCGACTACGAGGTCGTGATCGCCTGCGCCGGGTATCAACCGATGACGCGGCAGGTGCACCTGGACAAGGGCACATTCGCGGTGGACCTCGGCAACGTGGTGCTCACGCGCGAGTAACGCCGCGTCAGCCCAGGCGCTTGCGCAATGCGTCGAGTTGCATCGCGCCTGCGCCGCCCGGCGAAACGCGCGCCGCCAGGCTCGCCGCCGGATCGCCTTCCGCCCACTTCGCCGGATCGGCGGCCTGTTTGTAGGCATCGCGGAACGGCATGCCCTCGCGCGCGAGATCGACGGCCAGGTCGGTGGCGTACATCGACGGTTCCAGTGCGTCGCGCATGCGCTCGACATTCCAGTCGAGGTTGCGCAACAGGTCCGGCAACAAGGCGAGCGCGGCCAGCCCCTTTCCGAAGCCATGGAACAGCGCGCCCTTGGTGATCTGCAGGTCGCGGTGATAACCGCCCGGCAGCGAAAGCAGGTGTTCGATTTCGCTGCGCGCGGCGGCCACGCTGGCGTAGGTGCCGCGCATCAATTCGACGACGTCGGGATTGCGCTTGTTCGGCATGATCGAACTGCCGGTCGTGTATTGCGCGGGCAGGCGCACGAAGCCGTATTCGGCCGTCGTGAACAGGCTCAGGTCCCAGGCCAGGCGACGCAGGTCGCCCATCGCGCTGCCCAAGGCTTCCAGTGCGGCCAGTTCGAACTTGCCGCGCGAGAGTTGCGCGTACAACGGCGAGACCTGCATGCGCGCGAAACCGAGCGCTTGCGTCGTATGCGCGCGATCCAGCGGCAGGTTCACGCCGTAACCGGCGGCGGTGCCCAGCGGATTCGCATCGACCCATGCACGCGTATCGGCTGCGCGCTGCGCGTTGTCGATGAACGCCTCGGCCCACCCGGCCCACCACAGACCCGCCGACGACACGACGGCGCGCTGCAGGTGCGTGTAGCCCGGCATCGGCATCGCGCTTTCCGCCTGCGCGCGGTCCAGCGCGATGCCCGCGACTTCGCGGCACAGCGCCTGCACGGTTGCGAGCTTTTCCTTGAGCCACAGGCGCGTGGCGACCAGCACTTGGTCGTTGCGGCTGCGCCCCGCATGGATGCGGCGGCCCGCATCGCCGAGGCGTTCGGTCAGGCGCGCTTCGATCGCCGAATGCCCGTCTTCGAAGCGCGCGTCCAGCACGAATGCGCCGCTCCGGAAGTCTTCGGCGAGCGCGCCTAGTTCGCGTTCCAGGCCCGCGAGCTCGTCCGCCGTCAGCATCCCGATGTTCGCCAATCCCTGCGCATGCGCGCGACTGGCGGCGATGTCGTGCAGGAAGAACTCGCGATCGAGCAACACGTCATCGCCCGCGAGGAAGGCCTGGATCTGCGCGTCCACCTGGACGCCCGGCTTCTGCCACAACAGGTCGCTCATGCGGCCTCCACGTGCGTGTCGAGGGGAATGCCGGCGTATTCGTCTAAACCGAAGGCCAGGTTGAGATTCTGCAAGGCCTGCGTCGCCGCGCCCTTCAGCAGGTTGTCTTCCGTGGCGACCACGACCAGGCGATGCCCGTCTTCCGAGAGCGTGAAGCCACCGAGTTCGACATGCTGCCGCCCTGCGATTCGGCTCACCCAGGGCGCGTCGGCTTGCACGCGCACGAGCGCTTCGTTCGCATACGCCTCGCGATAACGCGCCAGCACCGCTTCGCGATCGAAGGCCGTGCGCAGGTGCAGGTTCGCCGTGATCGTCAAACCGCGGAAATGGGGCGCGACATGCGGCATGAATTCGACCGGATGCCGCAACTGCGTGCTGACTTCGCGCTCGTGCACATGGCCGGTCAAGGCGTAAGGCATCAGGTTGTCGCGCAGCGCCTCCGGATCGTTCTTGTCCGACGGCGTCGTGCCAGCGCCCGAATAGCCCGAGACACCGAAGCATTGCACCGGACCGTCCAGGAATTCGCGCATCGGTGCGATCGCAAGCTGCATGGCGGTCGCGTAGCAGCCGGGATTGCTGATGCGGCGCTGGTCCGCATGCCACTGACGCGTGAGTTCGGGCAGGCCGTAATACCAGGCCGGATCGAAACGGAAGTCGGCCGACAGATCGACGATGACGGGATCGACGTTGGCGAAATCGAAGGCGGCCACGCACGCGGCCGCCTTGCCGTTCGGCAAGGCGAGCACGACGGCATCCGCGCCGAGCGTCGGAAGGTCTTCGGTCGCCGGCGCGCTGTAACGCAAGCCACCGCGATAGGCCGGTTCGAACTCGGATACGAGACGCCCTGCCCGCTCTCGCGAAGAGACATAGGCCAGATCGAACTTCGGATGTCCGCAGATCAGCTTGATCAGTTCCGTGCCGACGTGCCCGCGGGCGCCGACGATCCCGATGGTCGTCCTGCCGCTCATGCGTAACGCCCCAGGCGGCCGATCAGGTTCTGCTTCACTGCCGCCCACTCGGCATCGATGATCGAGAAGTTCACCGTGTCGCGCAGCGTGCCGTCGCGATGGCGGACGTGGTTGCGCGTGATGCCCTCCTCCTTCGCGCCCAGGCGCGCGATGGCGGTGCGCGAGGCGAGATTGAACCAACTGGTCTGCAAACCCACCGACGCGCAGCGCAGTGTCTCGAAGGCGTGGCCCAGCAACAGCAGCTTGGCTTCGGTATTCAGCCCCGTGCGCTGCACGCTCGATGCGTACCACGTGTAACCGATCTGAAGACGCGGCACTTCCGGCGCGAGTTCGTAATAACGCGTCGTGCCGACGATCCTGCCGGCGCCGTCGCGCACGATGAAGGCAAGCTGGTCGCCCTTCGCCTGCTTCGCCAGTGCGCCGTCGATGTAGGCATCGACGTCTTTCGCCTCGGGTACGTTCGTGTACCAGAGTTCGTACAGGCGCCCATCTTCCACCGCGGCGCGCAGGCCGTCGGCGTGCGCGGGCGTCATCGCTTCCAGCGACACATGGCGGCCGCGCAAGGTCGGCGGCGTCGTCCAGTCGGCAGTCGTCATGCGGCGTCCTCGAGGGTGGCGGGGCGTGCGGCGCAATGATCGATGCAGCGCGCGATGGCGTCGAGTGCATCGATCCCGTACCAATACACATCCCAACGCGCCTGCTTCACGCACCCGTCGCTTTCTGCGAAATAGAACGCGTTGACGGGGTTCCCGCGGCGCGAGCGCCAGAACAGGCGCGGATTTTCCTCCCGCATCACGTTCCAGACCGCGCGTCCGAGGCCCTCGCCCTGCGCTTCGTCGAGTACGGCGAACTTGTCGAGATACACGCCGGCGTCCTCTTGCGTAAGGATCACCGCGACGCGGTAATTCTCGCTCACGTACGCGCGATGCGGCGTGGTGCGTTCGAAGTAGTCGGGCAACAGCTTGCGGCCGAACGCCGATTCGATGAGCGGGCGCAGGCGCTCCAGGTCGAGTTCGTCCCAACGCGTCGCCGTGAGCACGCGCTCGCCGCGCCGCACCAGCGTGCCCGAACCGGTGTGCGTAAACAGCTCCTTCGCCAGCTCCGACGGCCGCGTGATCGAGATCGACGAGGACAACGGCAAGGTATCGAGCAAGGCCTTGATCTGCTCGATCTTCACCTTCATGCCGCCGTGGAGCCACGGTTGTGCGATGAGATGGTCGTATTCGGTCGACAGGTTGATCGAATCGATCACGTTGCCCGCATCGTCCAGCAAACCGCCCGTGCCGGTGAGGAATACGATCTTGTACGGCTGCAGCTTCTGCACGAGTTCGTTCGCGGCGAAGTCGGCGTTGATGTTGAGGATCTGCCCGCCCGCGGTTTCGCCCAGGCTTGCGATCACGGGGATCGAGCCGGCCTGCAGGCTCGCCTGGATCGGCGCGAGCTCCACGCGCTTCACTTCGCCGACCAGGCCGAGCGTGTCGCGATCCAGATAGTCGGCTTCGAACACGCCGCTGACGATCGACGTCGCGCGCGCATCCTGCGCCTGCAGCGCTTCGACGAGCTTGAGGTTCTGCGCATGGAACACGCGGCGCACGATGGCCAGGGCTTCGGGCGAAGTCACGCGCAATCCGTCGACCGTGCGCTTTTCGATGCCGGCGGCCGCGAGCTCTGCATCCAATTGCGGGCCGGCACCGTGCAACACGATGGGCGTGAGGCCCACGTCCTGCAGGAAGGCGAGCGAAGAGGTCAGCGCTTCGAGATCGTCGCGCAACACCGCGCCACCGACCTTGACGACGGCGAAGCGCGCCGCGTCCAGCTGCGAGAAGCGCTTGAGGTACTGCGAGATCTCCTTCGCACCGGCCATGCTCGAAAGCAGTCGGACGATGGTCTGGCGGGTCTGGGGGTCGTGGATGTGCATGATGTTCATGCCTGGAGGATGCGCACGATGGAGTCCGTGTAGCGTTGCAGTTGATCGAGGGCGACCCATTCGTCGACCGTGTGCGCCTGCGCGATGTCGCCGGGGCCGTAAACGAAGGCCGTCATGCCCGCGCGCGAGAAGAGCGAGGCTTCGGTCCAGAAGTCGACCGCGTTGCCGATGGGAAGGCCGAGTTCGTCGGCGAGGTCGCGCGCTTCGAGGCGGCGCGCCTCGGCCGCGGCGACGTCACCCGACGGCAAGGACGGACCACGGAAGGTTTCTTCGTATCGCGCGAGCGCGCCCGGCTCGGCGAGTTTGCCGAAGGCATCGTGCAACTGTTCGAACGCCATCGACGGCAACGGACGAAAGCCGAAGCGCACTTCGCCACTGGGCGCGATCACGTTCGCCTTGATGCCGCCTTCGACACGACCGACGTTGAAGCGCAAACCGGTCAGTCCGCCGAAGCGCTGGTGCGATTGCGATTCGACGAAGTCCAGCGCACGGCTGCCCCAGCGCATCGCGTGGTGCAACGCGCTGGAATGCAACGCGTCGGTGCCGGAGGCATGGCCCGCCTGGCCCTGGAAACGCAGCAGGACCGAACTGATGCCGCGATGGGCGAGCACCGCCTCGCATTGCGTCGGCTCGGCGATGATGGCTTCGGCGAACCCGTGGACGGTCCCGAGAAACGCCTCGATGCAGCGCGGGTCGTTCGCTTCTTCATCGCTGCTGAAGAGGAAGGCCGCGTCGCCTTTTGTTGCATTGGCCGCGGCGACCAAACCCGCCGCCGCGCCCTTGATGTCGCAGGCACCCAGCCCCGTCGCGCGGCCCTTGGCCACCCACAGCCGATGCGGCGGGCGCGTCCAGCCGGCCGCATTGGGCACGGTGTCCAGATGTACGTTGAACACACGCCGCGGCGTGCCGCGCACGGCGAGCAGCGACACCGCGCCTTCGCCGTGATCGGTCACCGTGCAGCGGAAATCCGGCAACTGCGCGCGCAGATAATCGAAGATGCCGCCGGTGGTGATCGCACGCGGCGGATTGCGCGTGTCGAAGGAGACGAGCGCTTCGAGATGGCGAAGGACGTGGTCGAGCACCTCAGCGATCCTTTTCGTTCACCTGGGCCCACAACGTGCTGCTCATGCCGAACAGGCGGATGAAGCCTTCGGCCTCCTCCACGCCCCAGTCGGCCGATTGCGCGTAGGTCGCGCCCTTCGCGTTGAGCAGGTGCGGCGAACGCACGGCCACCGCGTCGACGCGGCCGCCGCGGGTTTCGAGCACGACTTCGCCGTTGACCATGCGCTGGCTGGAGGCGAGGAAAGCTTCGAGGTCGGTCTTCAGGGGATCGTGGTAGAAGCCTTCGTACACCAGTTCCACCCACTTGCGCGCGACGTCGGGCTTGAAGCGGTTCTGTTGCTTGGTGAGCACCGCTTCTTCCAGCGCGCGATGCGCGGCGAGCAATGCGGCCAGGCCGGGTGCTTCATACACGATCCTGCCCTTCAAACCGATGGTCGTATCGCCCGTGTACATGCCGCGGCCCACGCCGTAAGGCGCAAACAGCGCGTTGAGCTTGGCGAGCAATTGCGCGCCCGGCATCGGCTTGCCGTCCAGGGAGATCGCTTCGCCCTTCGCGAACGCGACCGTGACCTGCATGGCCTCGTTCGGCCATTGATCGCGCGGCGCGCACCAACCGCGCGCGCCTTCGCCCGGTGCTTCCCACTTGTCGATCTCGCCGCCCGACATCGTCAGGCCGAGCAGGTTTTCGTTGATCGTGTAGGCCTTCTGCTTGGCGCGCACGGCGAAGCCGCGTTCTTCGAGATAAGCCTGCTCGTAGGCGCGCGTCTGCGTGTGTTGTTTCTGGATTTCGCGGATCGGCGCGACGATCGTGTAGTCGCCACTCGCCTTCACCGCGAGGTCGAAACGCACCTGGTCGTTGCCCATGCCGGTGCAACCGTGCGCGATCGCGCGCGTGCCGAGCGCATGCGCGCGTGCGAGCGTCGCGTCGACGATCAGGTAACGGTCGGAAACCAGCAGCGGATATTGGCCCTGGTAGCCCTCGCCGGCCATGACGAAAGGTTTGACGAAGCCGTCCCAGATCGCGGGGCCGCCGTCGATGGTGACGTGCGAAGCAACGCCGAGCTCGGCGGCGCGCGCTTCGATCGTCGCGCGTTCTTCCGCGTCGACGCCGCCGGTGTCGGCGAACACGGTGTGGACGTTCCAGCCTTGTTCCTGCAGGTAGGGAACGCAGAAGGAAGTGTCGAGGCCGCCGGAGAAGGCGAGGACGATGTCTTTGTTTGCCATGGGGGATCGTTCCGGATCGAAAAGAGGATCAGCGACGCTGGCCGATGAGCGATGCCATGACGGCCTTCTGCACGTGCAGGCGGTTTTCGGCTTCGTCGATCGCGACGCAACGCGGGGAATCCATCACCGCGTCGGTGGCCTTGACGTTGCGGCGCAGCGGCAGGCAGTGCGAGAACACGCCGTCGTTGGTCAGCGCCATCTTGGCTTCGTCGACGATGAAGTGTTTGTGCGCATCGCGAATCGGTTTCTCCGGCGCCCAGTTGCCGAAGTACGGCAGCGCGCCCCAGCTCTTCGCGTACACGACGTCGGCGCCGCGATACGCGCTTTCGATGTCATGGCTGACCTGCAGCGAGCCGCCGCTTTCGGCGACGTTCTGCTCGGCCCAGCCCATGTAGCGTTCGTCGAGGATGTACTCGGGCGTCGGGCACAGCAGCGTCACGTCCATGCCCATGCGCGTGGCGATGGTGAGCGCCGAATTCGCCACGGCCGTGTTGAGCGGCTTGGGATGGTAGGTCCAGGTGAGGACGTACTTCTTGCCGCGCAGATCGCTCGTGCCGAAGTGTTCCTGCAGCGCGAGGATATGCGCGAGTTCCTGGCACGGATGGGTGATGGTTTCCATGTTGATCACCGGCACCGACGAATATTTCGCGAAGCCCTTCAGCACGCGGTCTTCGCGGTCGGTCGACCAGTCGACGAACTTCGGGAACGCGCGCACGCCGATGAGGTCGACGTAACGCGACAGCACGCGCGCCACTTCGGCGATGTGCTCTTCGGCTTCGCCATCCATCACGGTGCCCAGGTCGAATTCGATCGGCCAGGCGTCCTTCCCCGGCTGCAGCACCACCGCATGCCCGCCGAGCTGGAAGGCGCCGATCTCGAAGCTCGTGCGCGTGCGCAGCGACGAATTGAAGAAGACCAGCGCGATCGACTTGCCTTCCATCGAACGCAGGCCCAGCGGCCGCTGCTTGTACGCCGCGGACAGCGCGAGCACGGCGTCGAGCTCGTCGCGCTTCCAATCCTGGGTGTTGAGGAAATGCCGGAGCGGAACCTGTTTCATGGAGCGTCCTGTGGGGAAGGAAATCGCCGGGCCATGAACGAAGAAACCCAGCGCGAAGGGCTGGGTTTCTGGCGGATCCGATACGACGCGGCGCGCTACCCAGCGAAAATGTGGGGGAGCGGTCGGCGCGCGCGCGAGGTCATGCCCGCCGCCATGTAGGCGGAGGTGAGGACGTCGGCGTCGGCGCGGAGGGTCTGCATCGGGCGCGCATGGTCGCATCGACAGGCGGCCGATGCAACGCTGCCGCGCTGATGACGCCGCGGCAAGCCGCGGCTAAGGCTTCCGCGGCGGGATATAGGGGACGACGCTCACGCGCACGCGCAGGCGGTTGCCCGGGTCGTAGGGCAGGCGCGAGCGGTACTTGGTGCCGCGATAGACGTAGTCGACGTCGTAGGCGATCGGGCGGCGGAACTCGCGCTGCACCGGGATCATTTCGCAATTGGCCGTCTGTTCGGGCGGATCGGGCTTGCGCGAGACCGCGCCCTTCACCGCACCCACGATCTTCGCCAGGCCCTTGTCCTGCTCCCCGTCGCCGTCGGCGGGGCAACGCGGCTCCATGCGCGTGGCGCGCAGTACCTGGTAGATCGGCTGCACGCGCATCACCTGGGCGAAGTCCATCCGCACGTTTTCGTTCTGCAAAACGGTGGTCCCCGCATCCTGCGCAAGCACGGGCATGCCGGCCATGGCGATGGTCAGGGAGGCGATGCTCAGGAGGGAGACAAGGAGGCGCACGCATTCAGTGTAAAGGCCGGACGCGGGCTCGGGCCTGAATCGAGGCTTTCCCGACGGCTAGAATGGCGCGATTCCCCCATTTGCCGACCCATGGCCCTTCGCCTCCACAACACCCTGACGCGCCGGGTCGAGCCCTTCGCGCCGCTGGACCCCGTCGCCGGCCCCACGATGTATCTGTGCGGACCGACGGTCTACAACTACGTCCACATCGGCAACGCACGCGGCCCGGTGGTCTTCGATGTGCTGGCCGCCCTGCTCCGCCGCCGCTACGGCGCGCTGCGTTACGCACGCAACATCACCGACGTGGACGACAAGATCAACGCGGCCGCGCGCGAGGCCGGCGTGCCGATCTCCACGATCACGCAGCGCTACACCGCGGTGTACCTGGACGAGATGGCGGCCCTGGGCGTGCAGCCACAGTCGCTGCAGCCCAAGGCGACCGAACACATCCCGCAGATCATCGCGATGATCCAGCGCCTGATCGAAAGCGGCCATGCCTACGCCGCCGAAGGCCACGTGCTGTTTTCCGTCGGCAGCTATCCCGATTACGGCAAGCTCTCGCGGCAATCGCCCGAAGACATGCTGGCCGGCGCGCGCGTCGACGTGGCGCCCTACAAGCAGGACGCCGGCGACTTCGTGCTGTGGAAGCCCTCGACCGACGACCTGCCCGGCTGGGACTCGCCCTGGGGCCGCGGTCGCCCGGGTTGGCACATCGAATGCTCGGCGATGGCCGAAGCGCACCTGGGTCAGACCATCGACATCCACGCCGGCGGCATCGACCTCCAGTTCCCGCACCACGAGAACGAAGTGGCGCAGAGCGAATGCGCGCACGGCGGCAAACCCTTCGCGCGCTTCTGGCTGCACAACGGCATGCTGGTGTTCGGCGGCTCGAAGATGTCCAAGTCGCTCGGCAACGTCGAGCGCATCCACACCCTGCTCGAACGTTACCCCGGTCGCTCCGAGGCGCTGCGTTATGCGTTGCTGTCCGCGCATTACCGCCAGCCGCTGGATTGGACGCCGGCGCTGGTCGATCAATCGATCCGCACGCTCGACCGCTTGTACGGCACCTTGCGCGACCTGGCCGACGTCGAGGCCACCCCGGTCATTCCGCAGTCGATCGAGGAGATGCTCGACGACGACCTCAACACGCCACAGGCGCTGGCCGAAATCGCACGCCTCGCCGGTGAAGCCCGCAAGGCCGAAGGTGCGGACGCGCGACGCGAGGCCAAATCCGCGCTGCTGGGCGCGGGATTGGCGCTTGGCCTGTTGCAACGCGCGCCCGCCGAATGGATCGCGGGGGATACCTCCAACGACGACGATGCGCGCATCCAGGGCCTGATCGACGAACGCATCGCGGCGAAAGCCTCGAAGGATTTCGCCCGCGCCGACGCCATCCGCAAGCAACTGGCCGACGACGGCATTCTCCTGGAAGACACGCCCCAGGGCGTACGTTGGAAACGCGCATGAACACCGTCGCCGAACACCGCGTGTTTCCGCTGGAGCCCACCGCCGCCGATGCACAGGCGGCGATCGCGGAGGAATTCGCCTTCTTCGGCGATTGGTCCGAGCGCTACCAGTACCTGATTGACCTGGGCCGCAAACTGCCGCCGTTCCCCGATGCGCTCAGGAACGAAGACCATCGCCTGCTCGGGTGCCAGTCGATGGTGTGGATCGTCGGCGAAGGCGATGCGCAACGGCTCGACTTCCTGGCCACCAGCGATTCGGCGATCGTCGCGGGGCTGTGCTTCCTCGCGTTGCGCGTCTATTCGGGCCGCCCGGCACGGGAAATCCTGGCCACGCAACCCGACTACATCGATACGGTCGGCCTGGCCAAGCATCTCTCGCCGACCCGCAACAACGGCCACGCCGCCCTGCTCGCCTTCATTCGCGAGCGCGCGCAGGCCGCCGCGTGAGTGCGCTGACGGCAGCGGACTCACCGCTGCGCAACCGCGCGTTCCTGGGCCTGCTCAGTTATCGCATCCTCACGATGTTGTCCTACCAGATGGTCGCGGTGACCGTCGGTTGGCACATCTACGAAATCACGCACGACCCGCTGGCGCTGGGCCTGGTCGGCCTGGCCGAGGTGATTCCGTACTTCTGCGTCGCGCCGTTCGCCGGCTATCTGGTCGATCACCTGAAGCGGCGTCGCCTGGGCGCGTTCGCGTGCGCGGGCTTGGCGATGACCGGCGTGATTCTCGTCGCGATCGCCTCGGGTTGGACGACGGCCGGCACGTGGCTGATCTACGCGGCCATCGCGCTCACCGGCAGCGTGCGCTCGTTCCTGACGCCGATCTACAACACGCTGTTCGCACGCGTGTTGCCGCGCGAGCAGTACGCGCGCGGCGCGGGGCTCGGGAGCGTGGTGTTCCAGCTCGGGCTCGTGCTCGGTCCCGCGTTCGGTGGCGTGATGGTGGCCTGGGCGGGGAAGACCTCGGCTTACGGGATCGCGGTGGTGTTCGCGATTTCGGCCGCCGTGTTGTTGACGACGCTCCGCATCGAGGAGCCGCACATCCCGACCGAACGCGCGCCGATCTTCGCCAGCATCGGCGAAGGACTGCGCTTCGTGTTCGGCCACCAGATCCTGCTCGGCGCGCTCGCGCTGGACATGTTCGCGGTGCTGTTCGGCGGTGCGGTCGCCTTGCTGCCTGCCTTCATCAAGGACGTGCTGCACGCCGGGCCCGAAGCGCTCGGCGTCCTGCGTGGTGCACCCGCGGCCGGTGCAGTGCTGGTCGGGTTGTGGATGGCGCGCAAGCCGCTGGAGAAGAATGCGGGACGCATCCTGTTGCTCGCCGTCGCCGGGTTCGGGTTGTGCATCATCGGCTTCGCGTTGTCGAAGCATCTGTGGCTTTCGGTGGTGATGCTGTTCGCCTCGGGCCTGTGCGATGGCGTGTCGGTCGTGCTGCGCTCGACCATCCTGCAGCTCGCCACGCCCGACGCCATGCGTGGGCGTGTTTCGGCGATCAACGGGATCTTCATCGGCTCGTCGAACGAGCTCGGCGCATTCGAATCGGGGCTCGCGGCGAAGTTCCTCGGCCTGGTGCCGAGCGTGATCTTCGGGGGATGCATGACGATTTCGATCGTCGCGGTGACGGCGAAGCTGGCGCCGAAGCTGCGGCGGTTGAATTTGAAGGATCTGCATTAGGTTTAGGGGGCGTCGTTGGTTTACCCCACCCAAAAAGAAACCCGCCGAATGGCGGGTTTCTTTTTGACCTCCCCTGGAGGGGAGGTGGATCAATCGCCCATCTGCTTCTGCAGATGTTCCCAGCGCTCTTGCTCGTCGATCGTGCGTTCGGCGGTCAGGCGCGCCTCGAGGCGGTCCAGGCCGATTTCTTCGCCCGAATCCACGCTGTAGCCGTATTCGCCGGCATCCAGGCGCTTGAGCGTGCTGTCGATCTTGCCGATCAGTTTGCGGTAGCGGTCGCGCGTGCGCAGTTCCAGCGAGTTCTCGGTCTCGCGCGTCGCACGTTCGGCTTCGTCGCCGACGTCGCGCACTTCGTCCTTGAGGTTCTCGATGGTCTGCTTGGACTCTTCGACCAGGTCGGCGCGCCAGCTGAGCAGGCGCTGGCGGAAATATTCCACCTGCAACGTGCTCATGTACTCCTCGTCCTGCGAAGGCTTGTAGCCCTGCGGGATGATCGGGCGACCCGTGCCCTCATCGGTCTTGTATTCGACGACTTTCACTTTGCCCCGTGGTGCTGGTGCGGCCGGCTTCGCGGCTACGGCAACAGCAACTTTGCCCTCCGGACGTGGGCGCGACGTGACGGCGGGTGCCGCCGAGGATGCGGGCTTCGGCGAAGTGGCGAGCGCAGGCTTCGCAGTCTTCGTCGTCGCCTGCGGTGCGGGCGACTTGGTTTCGGGCTTCGCCGCGGGTGCGACCGGCGCGCTCTTGGTCGCAGGCTTCGCAGCCGGCTTCTTGACCGCGGCGACGCGCACTTCGGGCTGTTTGGCGACGGGCTGCCTGACCGCTGGCTGCTTCGCAACCGGCGCGGCCTTGGCGGGCGCGGCCTTCGCGACGGGCTTGGCGGGCGCGGCCTTCTTCGCGACTGCAGGCTTCGCGACAGGCTTGGCCACGGGCTTGACGGCCTTGGCCGGCGCCTTCTTCGCCGGAGCGGCCTTCTTCGCAACAGGCTTCTTGGCAGGCGCAGCCTTCTTCGCGACCGGTTTCTTGGCCGGCGCGGGCTTCTTGGCTGCGGACTTGGCGACGGGCTTCTTCGCCACAATCTTCTTCGCCGCCGGCTTGGCGGCCTTCTTCGCGGCCTTGGCGGCCTTCTTCGCTGGTTTCTTCGCTGCCACGAGCGGTACGTCCCTCGTTCCCTTGAGGCGGGAAAGCGCGCTGTTATACCCTGCCCCGACAAGGGCGGCAACCCGCGAAACCCTTCGTGCGAGGCCGCATTTCACTATCGTGATCGATCGACTGCTCATCGGGGCCCTGCGCCTGTACAAGCGCTGGATCAGTCCATTGCTGGGTCCGCGTTGCCGTTTTGCGCCCACCTGCTCGGAGTACGCGATGCAGGCCATCGCGCGTTTCGGCGCCGTGCGCGGCACCTGGCTCGCCGCGCGGCGCGTCGCGCGCTGCCATCCCTTCCACCCGGGCGGACACGACCCCGTGCCCCCCGCTTCGTCAAAATGAACGCCAACCTGCGCACGCATGTGAATGCGTCGCTCCGCCAAGATCGCATCGCCAAGGAACGCCCATGCCCGCGACATCGAAGCCCACGCTGATCGTCAATGCCCGCCTGGTGAACGAAGGCCGCGAGGTCGAAGGCGACCTGCGCATCGAAAACGGCCGCATCGCGCAGATCGGCACGGGCCTGTCCGCGCGCGAGGGCGAGCACGTCGTCGACGCCGCCGGCCGCCGCCTGTTGCCGGGCATGATCGACGACCAGGTCCACTTCCGCGAACCGGGGATGGAATACAAGGCCGACATCGCGACCGAATCGGCCGCGGCCGTCGCCGGCGGGCTGACCAGCTTCATGGACATGCCCAACACCAACCCGCCCACGCTCGACAACGCGGCGCTGGAAGACAAGTACCGGCGCGCCACCGGCCGCGCACGCGCCAACTTCGGCTTCTACATGGGGGCGAGCAACGACAACATCGAAGCGATCCGCGCGCTCGACCCGCTGCGCGCCCCCGGCATCAAGGTGTTCATGGGCGCCTCCACCGGCAACATGCTGGTCGACAACCCCGAAACGCTGGACGCGATCTTCCGCGACGCGCCCACGCCGATCATCACGCATTGCGAAGACACGCCGATGATCGACGCCGAACTCGCCCGATACAAGGCGAAGTACGGCGACGACATCCCGCCCGAATTCCACGCCGACATCCGCTCGCGGCAGGCGTGCATGAAGTCCACGCTGCTTGCGCAGGAACTGGCGCGCCGCAACGGCACGCGCCTGCACGTGCTGCACATCTCCACGGCCGACGAGCTCGCGTTGTTCGAACGCGGCCCGCTGATCCGCGCCGATGGCACGCGCAAGAAGATCACCGCCGAAACCTGCATCCATTTCCTGCGCTTCGATCGCGCCGATTACGCGACGCTCGGGAATCTCATCAAGTGCAATCCATCGATCAAGGAAGCGAGCGATCGCGAAGCCCTGATCGCCGCGCTGGCCGACGATGTGATCGACGTGCTCGCCACCGACCACGCACCGCACACGCTGGAAGAGAAGGCGCGCCCCTACACCGGCGCGCCGAGCGGCCTGCCGCTGGTGCAGTACGCGCTGGTCGCCGCGCTGGAGTTGGTGCACGAAGGCCGGCTGACGAATGCGCAGGTCGTGCAGAAGGTTTGCCATGCGCCGGCGCAGTTGTTCGATGTGTCGCAGCGCGGGTTCCTGCGCGAAGGCTACATGGCCGACCTGGTGCTGATCGACGATGGGCCCTTCACGGTGCGCCGCGAGGACGTGTTGTCGAAGTGCGGGTGGTCGCCGTTCGAAGGCCGCACCTTCCATTCGCGCATCGGCGCGACGTGGGTCAACGGCGTGCTCGCCTGGGATGGCAGCCAGTTGGTGGATGCGCCGAATGGGCAGCGGTTGGAGTTTGCTCGGGAGTAAGGCTGCGTCGTTGTTATCCCCCTCAATCGCGCTTTGCGCGATTGATCCCCCTTGGAAGGGGGATGAAAGCTGGATCAGGGGTTGGTGCCGCTGACCCGCGCTACTGCGTCGTGCGGATGCAGGCTTTCGAAGTGCGCGACGCGCACTTCGTATCGGTCGATGCGCTGGTCTTGCGACAACGCACCGGCGACGCGGCGCGCGGCGTCTTCGCAGAACATCAGGTTGGCGGCGTTGAGTTCGGCGAAGGCCTGTTCGTCTTCGCGCTTCACCGCCGTCTGCACGGGCGTGCCGAGCGAGGCTTCGACCGCATCGACCAGGTCCAGCAAGGGCAGTTCATCGAACGCGGGGCGCAACACCACGCGGATGTCGGCGCGGCTGCGCTGCGCGTGCGGCGTGGCGGCCAGGCCGCGTTCGGAGGCGAGCCAATCGCTCACGACCTGCGCGGAGATCGGGCGCGCCGCGGCGAAATCGCTGGCGAACCGTTCGGCGTTGACCCGGCGCGAGAGCGCCGCCGACGCAGGACACGTACTGGAGTATTCGACCGCGAACCCGAGCGCGAGATGGAGATGCCCGTCGGCGAGTTCGGCTTCGATCGCCACCGGGTAGCGCTTCCAGCCGACGTTGTCGCTTGCCAGCGCGCGGCGCTGCAGCAGGTGTTCGTAACGGATGTGCAGGCGCGCACGCGTGGAGGCGCCCTTCTGCGATTCGATGAAGCCCTGCAACACGCGGCGCAAGCCGCCGGGCGTGATCGCTTCGCTCGCGAAGGCCTGCTGCAGTTGCAGGTAAAGGCGCGACATGTGGATGCCGCGCGCCTGTCCGTCGCGCAGGTCGACGGCCACGTCGACGTCGGCGGCCACCTGCACCGCTTGTCCGTCGGCGTCGTGGATGCGCACCGGGATCGCGATGCGGTCCATCCCCACCCAATCCAGCGGGCGCGCCAGCGCCGCCGCTTCGAACGCGACGTCGGGGAGCTGCGCAGGGGGGCGGGAGGCGGTCATGAGGGGCGCATTGTAGCCAGCGCGGGGCGGGGCTCGTGACGAAATCGATGCAACGGTGCGTTCAGCGCCGGGCCGCTTGCCATGCCGTGAACAGCGCGCGCCAGGCGGGCAAGGGGCGATCGGGCGCGCCGCCGTCGGCATAGCGGCGCAGGCGTTCGCGCACCAGCGCGGCATGCAGGCGCCCGGGCACCGTGCCGCCATGCGGCAAGGGCCATTGGTCGAGCAAAGTGCGGGCCCAGAGTCGCGAGGCAACGCCCGGTTGCGCGCCCTGCCCGGCCTTGGCGAGCGATTGCAGCGGCGCGGCCGCATCGCCGCCGGCGAGTGCGTGTTCGCCGAGCAGGCCCGCGACGACGCTGCGCTCGGGCGCGGGATCGCCAGTGCCACTGCCGAACAAGGTCGAGGCGATCGTCGACACGCCTTGCGCGAAGGGTTCGAGTGCGCCGAAGGCATCGTCGATGTTCGCCGCCCGTTCGCGGGTCGCGCGCAACGACGGCAATGCAGCCGCCAGCACCGGCCACGCGGCGGGTTCGCGTTGCAGCACGATGCCGAGCGGATGGCGACGCACGCCCTTGGCCCAACCGTGCAGTTCTTCGGCCCACCACGCGAGCTTCGCATCGCCCGGCCGCGGGTCGCTGCCCAGCCAGGCCGCATGCGTCAATTCGTCGCGCAGCGCGAACCAGGCGATCGCGCGCTCGCGATGCAGCGGCGCCACGAAGGGTTCGGCGAACGGCCACTCGGGCCAGCGTTCGCGCCACTTCGCCAGCGTGGTGTCGACCGCCGGGTCGCGCACCGCGTTCATGGCCAGCGTTCCGGCGCGCACAGTTCGGACGGCAGGTCGACCATCGTGTCGCCTTGCCAAGCCATCGGATCGTCTTCGTCGAGGCGATAGCCCCACAGGGCGACGACCGATTTCATGCCGGCCGCACGCGCGGCCTGGATGTCGCGTTCGTCGTCGCCGACGTAGACGACGTCGGTCGCGTCACAGCCCATCACCTGCGCCGCATGCAACAAGGGCAGCGGATGCGGCTTGCGCTCGGGCAGCGTGTCGCCACCGACCAGCACGGCGCAGCGCGTTTCCCAGCCGAGCATCGGCATCAGGGCGCGCGCGAGATATTCGGGTTTGTTGGTGACGATGCCCCAGCGGCAACCGGCGTCTTCCAGCGCGCGCAGCATCGCGTCGATGCCTTCGAACAATGCGCCGTGGCGGCCGAGTTCGCGCTCGTAAGTCGCAAGGAATTCCGGGATCCACGCGTTGCGCTCGTCGGCCGGGATGTCCGGGAACGCGGCGGCGGTCATCGCGCGCGCGCCTTTCGAAACCACGGGGCGCAACTTCGTCATTTCCATCGGGCCGCGACCGCGCGCGGCGCGCATCGCGTCCACCGTGGCCAGCATGTCGGGTGCGCTGTCGAGCAAGGTGCCGTCCAGGTCGAACAGCACCGCTTTGGGAAACGACATTGCGATCATCCGGGCTTGCGCGCGCAGGCGAGGTAGTTCACGTCGGTGCGGCGCCCCACGCGTGCGGCGTTGCGCCAGGGTTCGTAGACCAAACCGCTGACATCTTCGAGTTCGAGCCCCGCTTCGCGCAGCCACGCGCCGAGCTCCGAGGGCTTGATGAAGTCGCGGTACTGGTGCGTGCCCTTGGGCAGGATGCGTGCGATGTATTCGGCACCCAGGATCGCCAGCGCGAACGCGGCCGGCGTGCGGTTGAGCGTGGAGAGGAACAAGCGACCGCCGGGCTTGAGCATCGTCGCGCACGCGGCGAGCACCGACGGCGGCGACGGCACGTGTTCGAGCATTTCCATGCAGGCGATCGCGTCGAACGTGCCGGGCATGTCTTCGGCGAGCGCTTCGGCGGGCACCTGGCGATAGTCGACTTTCACGCCCGATTCCAGGCCATGCAGGCGCGCGATCTTCAGCAGGTCGGGCGCAAGATCGATCGCGGTGACATCGGCGCCGGCGGCGGCCATCGACTCGCTGAGCAATCCGCCGCCGCAACCGACGTCGAGCACGCGCGCACCTTGCAGCGACACGCGATCGGCGATGTAGCCCAGGCGCGCGGGGTTGAGCGCATGCAGCGCCTTCTGCGGGCCGTTGGCATCCCACCAGCGATGGGCGAGCTCGTTGAAGCGGTCGAGTTCGGCCTGGCGGAAGTTGTCTTCGTTGGGTTGCGCTTGCGTCATCAGGGCCTCGGGAGCGGATTACGCCGTGCGGACCGCGGCGATGCGGTCGCGCCACTGGCGCGCGTTGGCCACGATTGCGTCGACGTCCATGTCCACGAGGAGGCGGGCTTCCAGCTTGCGCTGCCCGGCGATCCACACATCGCTCACCTGGTGCCGCCCGCAGGCATAGACCAGTTGCGAGACGACGTGGTGCAGCGGCTGGGTTTCCAGCGCGCCCAGGTCCACGCACACCAGGTCGGCCTGCTTGCCCGCTTCGATCGAACCGATGGTTTCTTCGAAGCCCAGCGCCTTCGCGCCGCCGAGCGTCGCCGCGCGCAAGGCCGAGAACGCGTCGAACGCCGAAGCGTCTTCGCCCACGGCCTTGGCGAGCAACGCGGCGGTGCGCATCTCGCCGAACATGTCCAGGTCGTTGTTGCTGGCCGCGCCGTCGGTGCCGATGGCGAGATTCACGCCGGCCGCAGCGAGTTTCGCGACCGGGCAGAAGCCCGAGGCGAGCTTGAGGTTGGATTCGGGGCAATGCGCGACGCTGACGCCGCGTTCGGCGCACAGCGCGATCTCCGCGTCGGTCAGTTGCGTCATGTGCACCGCGATCAGCCGGTCGTTCACCAGGCCGAGGCGATCCAGGCGCGCGATCTGCGACTGGCCGAGGGTTTTCCGCGCCTCGCTCACTTCATGCGCGGTTTCGTGCACGTGGCAATGCACGGGCACGTCGAGCTGGTCGGCGAGCATGCGGATGCGTTCGAAGTTCGCATCCGACACGGTGTACGGCGCGTGCGGCGCGAACGCCGTGGCGACGAGCGGATCGTTGCGCCACTGGTCGTGCACTTCACCGGCGCGGTCGAAGTATTCGTCCGACGTGCGCGCCCACGCGGTCGGGAAGTCGATGATCGGCAGCCCGACGCGCGCGCGGAACCCGTGCTTGCGGTAGGTCGCGGCCTGCACGTCGGGGAAGAAATAGTTTTCGTTGCAGCACGTGGTGCCGCCGCGGAGCATTTCGGCGATGGCGAGCGTCACGCCGTCGGCGATGAAATCGGGCGCGACCACCGCGGCCTCGATCGGCCAGATGTGGCCCTGCAGCCATTGCATCAGCGGCAGGTCGTCGGCGACGCCGCGCAGCAGCGTCATCGGATTGTGGACGTGCGCGTTGACCAGGCCCGGGATCAGCACGCCGTCGGGACGCGAAACGGTTTGCGCGGCAATGAAGCGCGCGCGCGCATCGGCGATCGGCAACACCGCGACGATCGCGCCATCGCGCACCGCCACGGCGAAATCGGCAAGCACGACGCCGTGCGGCTGCACCGGCACGACGTGGCCGGCTTCGATCAGCAGATCGCAGGCTTCCGGCGCCATCCTTACCAGAGGCCCGCGCCGAGGGCGTAGGTGAGCCCGAAGGCGCCGGCGCCGAACAGCAGCCACGCCAGCAACATCAGGCGCAGCGCCTCGCCGTAACGCAGAGCGCGCACGCGACCGGGGAACACGCGCGGCAGCGTCGTGTTCCAGAGCCACAGCACCGCGCCGGCGGCGACGATGACGCCGACGAGCCAGACCGCGAGCTGGAGGATTGCGGAGGAATCCATCACTTCACGCGGCTGACGTACTCGCCCGAGCGCGTGTCGACCTTGATGATTTCTTCCTGGCCGACGAACAGCGGCACGCGCACGACCGCGCCGGTTTCCAGCGTCGCCGGCTTGCCGCCGCCGCCCGAGGTGTCGCCGCGGACGCCCGGGTCGGTTTCGGTGATCTTCAGTTCGACGAAGTTCGGCGGCTGCACCATGATCGGCGTGCCATTGAAGAGCGTGACCACGCACTCTTCCTCGCCCTTGAGCCACTTGTCCGCGCCGCCCATGCCGTTCTTGTCGGCCTGCACCTGCTCGAAGGACTCGGGGTTCATGAAGTGCCAGTACTCGCCGTCGGCGTAGAGGAACTGCATGTCGGTGTCGACCACGTCGGCCTGTTCCACGCTGTCGGTGGCCTTCATCGTCATTTCGACGACGCGCCCGGACTTGATGCTGCGGTACTTCACGCGCGTGAACGCCTGACCCTTGCCCGGCTTGACGTATTCGGTGTCGATGATGACGCAGGGGTCGTTGTTGACCAGGATCTTCTGTCCGGTCTTGACGTCGTTCATGCCGAGGCTGGCCACGGTGTTGCTCCTGTTAAACGGTGTCTGCGCGCCGGCGGACCTGCGACGGGGCCGGCTAGAATGTCGAGCTCGACATGATAGCCGAACCCCTTCCCCTCCCGCCGCTGCCCGCGCCGGATTGGCGCCACCAGTGGCGCGAGTCGGTGCGCGATCCGCGCCAGTTGCTCGCCCTGCTCGGTCTCGATGCGGTGGCCGCGCGCATTTCCGACGCCGCCGCGGCGCAGTTCCCGCTGCGCGTGCCGCGTGCTTTCGTCGCGCGCATGCGCCATGGGGATGCGGCCGATCCGCTGCTTCGCCAGGTGCTGCCACTGGATGAGGAGGACCGGATCGTGTCGGGCTTCGGGTTCGACGCGGTCGGCGACAAGGCCGCGCGCAGCGCGCACGGCGTGCTGCAGAAATACCGCGGCCGCGCCCTGCTGGTGGCCACCGGCAGTTGCGCGGTCCACTGCCGCTATTGCTTCCGCCGCCACTTCGATTACGCCGGCGACACCGCCGCGGCCGGGGGTTGGGCGCAGGCGGTTGCGCAGATCGCGAGCGACACGACGATCGATGAGGTCCTGCTCAGCGGCGGCGACCCGCTGTCCCTGGCCACGCCGAAGCTCGCCGAACTCACGCAGGCCCTTGCCGGCATCGGGCATCTCAAGCGCCTGCGGATCCACACGCGCCTGCCGATCGTGCTGCCCGACCGCGTCGATGCCGAGCTCGTCGCGTGGATGGCGGCATTGCCCTGGCCGGTGACCGTGGTGGTGCACGCCAACCATGCGAACGAGTTCGACGCCGCCGTCGATTCCGCCCTGGCCCGCCTGCGCGCCGCGGGAGCGACCTTGCTCAACCAGGCCGTGCTGCTGCGCGGGGTCAACGACACCGTCGATGCGCTCGCGGCGTTGAGCGAACGCGGCCACCGGGCCGGCGTGCTCCCCTATTACCTGCACCAACTCGACCGCGTGCAGGGCACGGCCCATTTCGAAGTCGACGATGCGCAGGCCCTGGCCCTGCATCGCGCACTGGCGGCACGGCTGTCGGGCTACCTGGTCCCGCGCCTGGTTCGTGAACTCCCCGGCGATCCGGGCAAGAGACCCCTGTCCTGAGCCTTTGGCGCATGGACCTCGACCGGCCATTCGTGCCATAAGGTCAACCGTCCGTCGCCGGAACCGTTTTCCCCTCCCCGGTCGACCTGCACGACCCAGAGAGCCCCGGATGCGAGCCAAACAGGACAGCGTGCTGCGTTTGCTGATCGTCGACGACAGTGTCGAGGCGGCCGAAGCCATCGTCAGCGGATTGCGCAACGCCGGCATCGCCGTGCGCGTCGCGCGCCCCGAGAACGAAGAAGCCCTGCCCGCCCTGGTGGGCGGCGCGCTCGACCTCGTGATCGCCGCAAAGGACGCCAGGAACCCGACGATGGCCGCCGCGATGACGGCCATCGACGCGAGCGGCAAGGACATCCCGCTGCTGATGGTGGTCGACACCGTCGACGACAACACCCTGCTGCAGGCCAGCGAGCGCGGCGTGCGCGGGCTGATCCTGCGCGGCCGCATGCCGCACGTGCTCGCCACCGTGCGCGCCGAATGGGAAGACCTCGAGGCCCGCCGCGCGCAGCGCCTGCTCGAAGCGCAGGTGCGCGAAACCGAACGACGCTGCGACGCCCTCATCGATTCTTCGCGCGAACCCATCGCCTACGTGCACGAAGGCATGCACATCCGCGCGAACCAGGCCTACCTGGAGATGTTCGGCTTCGATTCGTTCGATGACATCGAAGGCATGTCGCTGCTCGACCTCGTCGCGCCCAGCCATGTCGCCAACTTCAAGACGCTGCTCAAGGGCCTGTCGAAGGGCGACGCCCCGCCGCCGCGCTACGAACTCGAAGCGCTCGACCAGGAAGGCAACCGCTTCCCCGCCACGATGGAATTCACCTCGGCCTTCTACGAGGGCGAAGCGTGCATCCAGATCGTCTTCCGCCGCCAGGAAAGCGACCCGGAACTGGCGCGCGAAGTGGAGGAACTGCGCCAGCGCGACCAGGTCACCGGCCTGCTCAACCGCGCGACGTTCCTGCAGCAACTCGAATCGGCCGTCGGTGGCACCGCGCAGGGCGGCACGCATCTGGGCCTGCTGCTGATCGAGCCGGACCATTTCGTGCGGCTGATGCAGGAAATCGGGCTGGATGCCGCCGACGACCTCGTCGCCGGGCTCGCCGGGCGCCTGCGCACCGCGCTGGGCCCCGACGATGTCGCCGCGCGCTTCGGCGAACACCAGTTCGCGGTGCTGTCGAAGAACAGCGACCACGTCGGCACGGTCGCGCTCGCCGAGCGCGTGCGCGCCGCGTTCGAAGGCCACGTGTTCGAAGTCGGCGCGCGTTCGCTCTCGGCAACGGTGAGCATCGGCGGCGTGCAGATCGGCGAGAAGATCGCCTCGGTCACGCAGGTGCTCGCCAAGGCCAGCCAGGGCGTGCAGTCCTCGGTCGCGGTGGGCGGCAATCGCGCGGAGATCTTCGATCCGGGTGCGGTGGATCGCGCCGAAGAAGAGCGCGTGCGCGCGTGGGTCGAACGCATCCGCGCGGCGGTGGACGGGGACGGCTTCGTCCTGCACTACCAGCCGGTCATCAGCCTGCACGGCGAACCGGGCGAGACCTACGAAGCGCTGTTGCGCCTGCGCGGTTCGTCAGAAGGCGAGCTCGTGGCGCCGCAGATGTTCCTGCCGGTGGCCGAAGAACACGGATTGCTGTGGGAAATCGACCGTTGGGTCGCGGGCCGCGCGATCCAGGTCATCGCCGAACGCGCGCGCCAGCGCAAGGACACCACGCTGCTGGTGAAGATCACCCAGGCTTCGCTGGCCGACGACACGCTGGCGAAGTTCATCGGCGAGCAGATCGCGCTGCACAAGATCCCGGGCGATCGCCTGGTGCTGCAGTTGCCCGAGTCCAAGGTGTTCACGCACCTCAAGCAGGCGCAGGCCTTCCGCGCGACGGTGAGCAAGTTCGGTTGCCGCGTGGGCCTGGAGCAGTTCGGCACGGGCCTCAACTCCTTCCAGCTGATGCAGCACTTCGAACCGGCGCTCGTGAAGATCGACCGCGCCTTCATCCAGGAACTCGCGCAGAACCCCGACAACCAGGCGAAGATCCGCGAATTCAGCGCGCGTGCCACCGAACAGGGCGCGAAGACCATCGCCGAATTCGTGCAGGACGCGGCGGCGATGACGTTCCTGTTCACGAGCGGCGTGGATTACGTGCAAGGCCACTTCCTGGCCGCCGCTGGGCCCGAAATGGATTACGACTTCCAGTAATCCCGGGAATGGGGAATGGGGAATAGTTGAGGCGACGCGATTTGACGCGCCGCGAATCTACTATTCCCTATTCCCTACTCCCCATTCCCTGCTTCCGTCAGGTCACAACGTTCTGCCGCACCGTGTTCGCCGCCGGCTGCCAATTCCGCAGCGCTTCGATGCGCTCTTCCAGCGGCGGATGCGACATCAGCAAGCGACGCACGCCGTGGCCGACGCCACCGCTGATGCCGAACGCGGCGACCTGCTTGGGCAAGGTGCTTTCGCCGTAGGTCAGCGACAGGCGCTGGAGGGCGGCGACCATCTTGTCGCGGCCTGCGAGCGTCGCGCCGCCCGCGTCGGCGCGGAACTCGCGGTGCCGCGAGAACCACATCGCGATCATGCTCGCGAACAGGCCGAACACCAGGTCGAGCACGAACACGATGATGTAGTAACCGAACCCGCCACCGCTGCCTTCGCGATTGCCGCTGATGTAGCCATCGACCACGCGCCCGACCACGCGCGCCAGCACGATCACGAAGGTGTTCAGCACGCCCTGCAGCAGCGCCATCGTCACCATGTCGCCGTTGGCGACGTGGCTGACTTCGTGGCCGAGCACGGCTTCGGCCTCGTCGCGATCCATCGCGCGCAGCAGGCCGGTGGAGACGGCGACCAGCGCCTTGTTGCGGTTGGCGCCGGTGGCGAAGGCGTTGATTTCCGGCGCGTCGTAGATCGCCACTTCGGGCATGCCGATGCCGGCGGCCTTCGCCTGTCGCTGCACGGTGTCGAACAACCAGCGCTCGGTTTCATTGCGCGGCTGCTCGATGACATGGGCGCCGGTGGCGCGCTTGGCCATCCACTTGGAGATCAGCAGCGAGATGATGGAACCGCCGAAACCGAACACGGCGGCGAACATCACCAGGCCGGCGGCCGATTGCGGGTTGATGCCGAGGACCGCCATCACCACGCTCAGCAGGCCGAGCACGGCGAGGTTGGTGGCGAGGAACAACACGAGGCGCTTGAACATGGTCGTCTCATCCGCGCCGCCGGAAAAAGCGGCCGTATTGGGGAAGTGAGGCGATGTTCGTTTAAATTCAAGCGCGATGTCGACACGAACCGACCCGAGCGAGCACCGCCTTCGTCCCACGGCCCGGCGCGGACGCTTCGCGCCATCGCCCACCGGGCCCCTGCATCCGGGCTCGTTGCTCGCTGCTTTCGGCAGCTGGCTGCTCGCACGGCACGTCGGCGCGGAATGGTGGGTGCGCGTCGAAGATCTCGACCCGCCGCGCGAACAAGCCGGCGCGATCGAACGCCAATTGCGCACGCTGGAAGCCTTCGGCCTGGTTTCCGACGGCCCGATCCTCTACCAGAGCACGCGCGAAGCGGCCTATCGCGCCGCGCTCGATCGCCTGCTCGCCAGCGGCGCTGCGTTCGAATGCTGGTGCAGTCGCAGCGATCTGTCGGCCAGCGGCGGCTTGCACCACGCCTGCGTCGCCGGGCCGCAGGCCGGTCGCGCGCCGGCGATCCGCCTGCGCATTCCAATCGGTCAGACCGTCGCCTTCGACGATGCGATCCAGGGGCGCGTGGCGCAGGACGTCGGCGCCGAAGTCGGCGATGTCGTCCTGCGACGCGCCGATGGGTTCTGGGCCTACCAGCTCGCGGTGGTCGTCGACGATGCGGCCCAGGCGATCACCGATGTCGTGCGCGGCGCCGACCTGCTCGACTCCACCCCGCGCCAGATCCTCCTGCAGCGCGCGCTGGGCCTGCCCACGCCCCGCTACGCGCATCTACCACTCATCGTCGACACGCAAGGGCGCAAGCTGTCCAAATCGACGAACGCCCTTCCCATCGACGACGCCAACCCCCTGCCCGCGCTGCGGATGGCCTGGCGCGCGCTGGGCCAGGCACCGGCGGCGTTGGAATCGTGCACCGACGTGGCCGGAACGCTCGCTGCGGCGCAGGCCGCCTTCTCGCCGTCGCGGATTCCGTCGGAATCCGTTGCGTTGCACAACACAGGTGTCGCAATCGCGTCCTAGACTGGACCGACCGGCGTTTTTCGCAGAACGACAGACCAGGGAGCGGCACATGACATCCAGCAGGGTGGCTTTGGTGACGGGCGGCACGGGCGGCATCGGCACGGCGATCTGCCGTCGGCTGGCGCTGGGCGGGCATCGGGTGGCGACGAACTACCGCAACGAGGAAAAAGCGCGCGCCTGGCAGGCGAAGCTGCGTGCCGAAGGCATCGAGGTCGCGCTCGCGCCGGGCGACGTCTCCAGCGACCAGGACGCCGAAGCGATGGTCCGCGCCGTGGAATCGCAGCTCGGCCCCGTGGAGATCCTCGTCAACAACGCGGGCATCACCCGCGACACCACCTTCCACAAGATGAGCGCGCTGCAGTGGCGCGAAGTCATCAGCACCAACCTGGATTCCTGCTTCAACGTCACGCGCCCGGTGATCGAAGGCATGCGCGCGCGCAAGTGGGGCCGCATCATCCAGATCGCCTCGATCAACGGCCAGAAGGGCCAGTACGGCCAGGCCAACTACGCCGCCGCCAAGGCGGGCATGCACGGCTTCACCATCTCGCTGGCGCAGGAGAACGCGAAGTTCGGCATCACCGTCAACACCGTGTCCCCCGGCTACATCGGCACCGACATGGTGATGGCCGTGCCGGAGGAAGTGCGCAACAAGATCGTGGCGCAGATCCCCACCGGTCGCCTGGGCGAGCCCGACGAGATCGCCTACGCGGTGTCGTTCTTCATTCCCGACGAAGCCGGCTGGATCACGGGCGCCAATCTCTCGGCGAACGGCGGCCAGTACATGGGCTGGTGAGCCCGCCGTAGTGAGCGGTCGCTGAAACCGGGTTCACCTTCATGACCTGAGGGTCTTGACAGCCCTGTTGCAATCCCCTGTTGCGGTGCGCCATGCTCGGGCACGCCGTCTTCGGGGGTCGACCGCATGCCACTCCGTGTCATCAAGAAATATCCCAACCGCCGTCTCTACGACACGCGGATCTCCAGCTACATCACCATCGAGGATGTGCGCCAGCTCATCGTCGATGGCGAAGAGTTCGAGGTGCGCGACGCCAAGACCGGCGAGGACCTCACCCGCTGCGTGCTTTTGCAGATCATCACCGAGCACGAACAGGACGGCGAACCGATCCTCTCCACGCAGTTGCTCAGCCAGATCATCCGGTTCTACGGGGATTCGCTACAGGGCTTCATGGGCAACTACCTGGAACGCTCGATGCAGATGTTCCTCGAGCAGCAACAGCAGTTCCGGCAGCAGATGAGCGGCCTGATCGGCCAGGCGCCGTGGACCATGCTCAACCAGCTGACCGAGAAGAATCTGGAGATGTGGAAGGACTTCCAGAACGGCCTGGTCGGCGGCATGGGCCGCCCCGCGGCGCCCCGCGCCACGCCGGCCCGGGACGAGAAGGACGCCAAGGACAAGACCAAGGCCTGAGCCCTCAGGCCCCCGCGCCGCGAATGTGACCGGCGTGCGTTGACGACCCTGCCTGCCGCTGGCACCCTGCCGGCTGCTGCAGTGCACCAAACATCAGGAATCCCATGAGCAAGCGCGTGGCCGTCGTGACCGGCGGCATCGGTGGTCTCGGTACCGAGATCTGCAAGACCCTCGCCCGCGCCGGGCGCACCGTCGTCGCCGCCGACCTCGGCGCGCGCGAAGAGCGCATCGCGCAATTCCGCCAGGACGTCGACGGCCTGGACGTGCATTTCGAATCCGGCAACGTCGGCGACTTCGACGCCTGCGGCGAACTCGTCCGCAAGGTCGAAGCCGAACGCGGCCCGATCGACATCCTCGTCAACGCCGCCGGCATCACGCGCGACGGCACGCTGCGCAAGATGGCGCGCACCGACTGGGATGCCGTGCTGAACATCAACCTCGACGGCGTGTTCAACATGTGCCGCCACGTGGTGGACAGCATGACCACGCGCGGTTTCGGGCGCGTGGTGAACATCAGCTCGGTCAACGGACAGACCGGCCAGTTCGGCCAGACCAACTATTCCGCTGCGAAGGCCGGCATGCACGGCTTCACCATGGCGCTGGCGCGCGAAGTCGCGCGCAAGGGCGTCACGGTCAACAGCGTGTCGCCGGGTTACTGCGAAACGGCGATGGTCATGGCGGTGCCGGAAGACGTGCGCGTCAAGATCGTCGAAAGCGTGCCGGTCGGTCGCCTGGGCAAGCCGAGCGAAATCGCGCGCACGGTGGAGTTTTTGACGAATGACGAAGCGGGCTTCATCACGGGCGCGAACATCCCGGTGAACGGCGGCTTGTTCATGAGCTTCTGACGTGCTCCCTCCCCTGCTTGCAGGGGAGGGCCGGGGTGGGGTTGCGGCGTCTTCAGTGCGCCGTCTCGCAGAACTTCTTCCGATATTCCATCGCCTTGGGCATCAAGGCCTGCAGGTTCTGGATGCGCGTGCCCGGGTTCGGGTGCGTGCTGGAAAACTCCGGCGGCGCCTGTCCGCCGCTGGCCTGCTCCATGCGCTGCCACAACGGAATCGCTTCTTCCGGGTTGAAGCACGCCGCCGCGGCGAGCATCAGGCCCATCTCGTCGGCCTGCGTTTCCTGCTTGCGCGCATAGGGCAGCGCGCGGCCGTAGCCGTACACGGCCATCACCGCCTGCATCTGCTGCTGGTCCATGCCGCTCATCGCGCCGGCCATCTGGCCCATCTGCGCGAGCTTCTGTTCCGACATGCGCTGCGCGCCATGGCGCAGCAATGCGTGCGTGATTTCGTGGCCCATCACCACCGCCATCGCATCGTTGTTCTGCGCGACCGGGATCAGGCCGGTGTATACCGCCATCTTGCCGCCCGGCAGGCAGAACGCGTTGACCTGGTCGGACTGGATCAGGTTCACGTCCCAATCGAAGCTCTTCTCGATGTGCGGCGCCTGCATGCCGTGTTCGGCGGCGAGCGCGTCGGAGACTTCCGGGATCTTGACGATGAGGCGTTGCGCGATCTGGCGCACGGCGGCGGCGTTGGGATCGCTCGGCGGAACGATCTGCTCGGTCTGCTGCAATTCGTTCCAGGCCTGCAGGCCCAGCGCTTTTTCGTCGTCGGGCGTGATGCTCTGGTCGATGAGCACCTTTTCGCCGGTCAGCGGATCGTCCACGCGATTGGAGAACCAGTAGTACGCCGCATACCCGGCGAACAACAGCAGCACCCACCAGCGAATCCCGCCGAACCCCATCCCGCGCCGTCCTGACGCCTGGTTGCCGTAGGGACTGTTCATCGCCGCTCCTTGAAAAGTGATCGCGCCTTACAGCTCCCGCACCAGACGGAAACCAAGCCGCGCATTGGTGGTGTCGCCATCCGTGGACAGCCGCCAGGCCGAACGCACCTGGGGCGGTGCGCTCACCCACGACCCGCCGCGGATGACGCGCCGACGGCAGCCGGGATTGACCCAGGGCTGTCCATCGGCGGGGGCGCGCCGGTACCCGACGTGCCAGCAGTCGGCGACCCACTCGCTGACGTTGCCGCTCAGGTCGTGAAGACCGAATGCATTGCCCGGATACCGCCCGGCCGGCGCGGGGCCCCAATAGCCATCGGAATAGCCCTGGAAGGCGTTGCGCCACGCGCGGCCCGTCGGCGAGCGATCGCCCGATCCGGTGACATTGCCGGCGAAACGCGGCGGAACTGCGCTGCTCCACGCCAGGCTGCCTTCGCTGCCCGCGCGCTCGGCGTATTCGAATTGCGCCTCGCTCGGCAAGGCATAGCGTTCCCCGGTCTGCTGCGAGAGCCAATGCGCATAGGCTTCGGCGTCGCGCGCGCTGACGTGCAACACCGGCATCGCGTCGGTCGCGAGCTCGCCGAGATAATCGTGCCGCCAATCCACGCCGCTGCGACGCACGAGCGTACCGCTGCGTTCGTCGTAGACGATGGAGTGCCCGCGCCGCACCGCGCGCGGCTTGTATTGCGTGGCATCCACGAAGCGGCGGAATTCGCCGACCGTGGTTTCGGTGCGCGCCATCGCGAAGCCGCGTTCGAAGCGCACGTAATGCAGCGGACGTTCCGACGGGGACGCCCCCGTTTCGCCATCGCGCGCGCCCATGCGGAACCCACCGTGCGGCACGACGACCATCTGCGGCCCGCGCGCACCGCTTTGCAACGCATCGGTGAACACCTGCCCGACGCGGAACAGGCCGTAGTGCGCGACCTGGTCGATGCGCGCGCGCAACTCGGCCGCGGCCGGATCGCCCGGCGCCGCGATGCGCAGCAAGTCCGACAGGATGCGGCGCGCCTCGGGCAAACCGTTCTCGCGCATGAGCACGGCCATGCCCTTGTCGCGCATTTCGTCGGCGCGCACGCGGCGTTGCATCGCGATCCGCGCGCGCGCGTCGTCCACCGTCGTCATGATCGGCCGCACGCGATCGGCCAGGACGAGCCATTGTTCGGCGCCGGCGAAGTCGTTTTGCGCGGCGCGCTCTTCCGCGCGCCGGATCAGGGCGCTTTCGACCGCGGCGATGCCTTGCGAGGCGCGCGCATCGCCGGGGCGGCGCTCGGCGGCCTCGCGGAAATAGTCCAGCGCACCGCGGTCGCCGGCCTCTTCGCCCAAACGGCCCGATTGCAGTTCGCGTTCGCCGCGATGATCCAGTTGCACCGATTGATCGGCGCGATCCACGCGCGAAAGATAGTCGCGCATCGCCGGATCGTCCGGCGCGGCGGTGCGCCCGACTTCGCCCACCTCGTGCGCGCGGACCAGGCCATTGGGATCTTCGTCCATGCGGCCCAGGGCGGCGTCGCCTTCTGCGATCAACAACTTGATCGCGCGTGCCTGCGCACGCAGCACGCCGGCGTCGATGGGTTGGCGCGCGTGCAATTCGAGCAACAGGGGCACCGCGTCGCGTGGTCCGCCGAACAGGCGCCTTTCGTCGAGTGCCTTGTTCGCTTCGGCCAGCACCGCGGGCTCCTCGCCCGTCGCGATGATCACCGGCGGCGGTTGCCACGCGGGAACGGCGACGGCTTCCTCGCCGGTGATGGTCACCAGCGGGTTGCGTTCGGCGGTGGGAGTGGCGGCCTGGTCCACGCGCTTGCCATCGCAGGCGGCGAGCGCAAGGAGGCACGCGAAGGCAAGCAGGCGGGGCGAGCGGGTCCGTGGAGGCGTCATGAACGTCCGTGGGGCCGTGACGCGACGATGGTGGGCCATCCTCGCCATCCGGGGCAACCGTGACGTGGAAGCGCTCGCCCGGTTAGTCTGGAGGCCTGTCCTGTCAGCAAGACCCCTCGTGCATCTCTGGATCACCGACCCCACCGACCTCGCGGCGCGCCTGGCGCACCGCCCCGCCCGCGTGGGCCTGGACACCGAGTTCATCCGCGAACGCACCTACTGGCCGCAGCTGGCGCTCGTGCAGATCGCGCTCGAGGACGCCGACGGCAACCCGCAGATCCTCCTGGTCGACACGCTGAAGGACGGCATGTGCGAAGCGCTCGCGCCCATGCTCGCCGACCCCGGCATCCTCAAGGTGATGCACAGCGCGTCGGAAGACATCGTGGCCTTCAAGCGCAGTTGCGGCGTGGCGCCGACGCCCTTGTTCGACACGCAGATCGCCGCGGGCCTGGCGGGTGTCGGCGCAGGCATGGGGTATCAGCGCCTCGTGCAGGAACTGCTCGGCGTGGCGCTGGAAAAAGGCGAACAACGCTCCGATTGGCTGCGCCGCCCGCTCACCGAATCGCAAATGAAGTACGCCGCCGACGACGTCGTACACCTCGACGCGTTGTATCGCGGCCTGTCCGAACAACTCGATTCGCTCGGCCGCCGCGCGTGGCTCGACGAAGACAGCGCGCGCCTGGCCCTGGGCGCCGACGAAGCCGGCGAGCGCTGGCCGCACCTGTCGATGCGCGCCGCGCAATTCCTCGACACCGCCGGTCAACACCGCCTGCTGCGCCTGCTCCGCTGGCGCGACGCGTATGCGCGCACCAGCGATCGCCCGCGCAGCTGGATCCTCGACAACGAACTGGCAACGACCCTCGCGCGCAACCCGCCGATCGACCGCGACGCACTGAAGCGTCAATTGGACGCGATCCCGAAATCCCCGCGCAGCCTGGTCGACGTCATCTGGACCGCGCTGACCACCCCGCTCCCGGACGAAGCCGACGCCCCGCCCCCGCGCAGCGAGGAACGCGACAAGGCCGCCCTGCGCAAACTGCAGGACAAGACCGCGGAAGTGGCGAAGGAACTCGGCCTGCCCGACGGCGTCCTCGCCTCGCGCCGCTGGCTGGAAACGCTGTTGGACGGCCACGACTGGCCCGGCGCGTTGTCTGGCTGGCGCCGGCAGCAACTGGAAGCGCGCCTCAAACCGCTGCTGGCCGCGGGCGGGAACTGAACGGGGCAATCCGCGCACGCACTGCAGTGCGGATCGGCGCGCACCGCTTGGCAGCCCTGCGGCGCCTCCGTATACTGCGCGACTTCGTGGGGCGGTAGCTCAGCTGGGAGAGCGTCGCGTTCGCAATGCGAAGGTCGGGAGTTCGATCCTCCTCCGCTCCACCATTGATTCCAGATGTGCGAAGGGCCTGCAGCGATGCAGGCCCTTTTTCTTTTCCGGTTGCGTTGTCACCGACATGGACCGCCGACCGATCGCCTGCCTCGCCCTCCTCCTCGCGCTGTCGCTGCCAGGCGCCGCACGCGCGCAGCACTGCGTGAGCGACGAGGAATGCCAGGACGGCTCGTGGTGCAACGGCGTGGAGCGTTGCCAGGGCAATCCCGGCTACGCCATGTGCATGCCGGCGCCGCGGCCGATGTGCCTGGGGAAGAAGGTCTGCGACGAGGGATCGCAGCGATGCCTTGCGCCGAAACAGGTGGATCAACTGCTTGGGTGCCCCAAGGGGCAGACTTACAGCGCGACGGAAAAGAAGTGCGTCGCGAAGCCGCCTGCGTAACGCCGAGAGGCGCCACGCATCTCAAGGCGGCGCAGCGGCACTCGACCTGACGACCTTCGTCGGACGCGCAAACGCATCGAAACACGGCGTCGCGTCGTTCGCCCCGCAGTTACCCGGCACCTCCCACGTGAACGCATGTCCCTGCTGCGTGATCACGCGCTTGCGCAATGGCGTGTGTTTGGTCGCGGTCTGGTCGCTCCTGGGATACGGCGATCGACCGATGATGGCCGGATACACCTGCCCCACGGGATCGAGCTGATACGTCGCAACTTCGGTGCGCAGGATGTTCGCAGGCCCGGTGCCGATCTGTGTCGACAACAATTTCCCGTCCGACACGCGGTAGCGATTGCCGAAGGTGTAACGGCGCCACTCGGTCGGACCGGTGACCTCCAGCGTCTTGGTTTCCGGGCAAGTGTTGCCCACACAGGCCTGCGCCCAGCTGCGGTTTACGGGACCGAAGGCGTACGTCCATTGCGCGGTCGTCAATCCCGGGCCGCTGATCTTCTTGTTCGTCAATCCGACGACTTCGAAATAGAACGGCTGCAGCGAGACGAAGCCTTCTGCGCCGGAGCCCGGTTGCGGCGGGCACTGTTTGTCGACGTAGGACCGCCCATGCATCTGCGAACGGAAGGAGAACTCGCCCACCGCGCCGGAGGGGTGCGTGAGTGTTCCGCTGTAGGTGCCCTGCTGCGCCGAGGCGGTCTGCTCGGAGCACCGCTTCTCGGCGTTGTTGCCGGCCGGACTGGTGTACGCCTCGCGCAAGTTCGCGAAATCGATGCGCCACTTCGACTGGTCCGGGAGGATCACTTCGGTCAGGCCGTTGCCGTACACATAACGCCATGTGCGCGTGCCATCGCTGACCGCGGAGATGCGTGCGCCGCTCCAGGTCAATGTCAATGCGCGGCCATCGCTTGCGTCGATGCGGGTCAGGCGACGCGGGTTTGCCGGGTCGTAGGTGTAGGTCACGGTGTTGCCGAAGCGATCGACGATCTTCGTCGGAAGGATGCGCACCTCTTCGCGATCGAGCACGGACGACGTGGTGCCCACCGGCGCCCTCGGCATGGCGCGATCACCCGTGCCGCCGCCTTCGGCGACGTTCCGCGTGATCCACGGCGCGAACCGCGTGGTGAACCAATCGAAGTAATAACGCGTGCCGTCCGGCGCCACCGCGAGGAACGCATCGCCGGGCACGCCGTTGGCGGTGTTGGGCAGGCAGGAGAAAACCCATTGGTTGTTCGTGACCCAGCGGTAGTGTTTGCCGTCCTTCGGCATGTGGGGATTGGCCGCGGCGTCGACCGTCAGCATTTCCTGGTCGCCGATGCCGGGCACGTAGAGCGAATTGCCGCTCCAGTAATTGAAGCCCTCCCAGCTGCCGTAGGGTTTTCCCTGCACTTCCGGCGCTTCCGCCGTGTTCGCCTGGCTCAGGGCACACCGCAGGTTCTTGCCTGCTTCGTTCCAACCATCGACCTGCCACCCCTTCCCTTTCGCGAAGACGCCATGCAAGTGCGGAACATCGAGTTCCCAATCGGCGAATCCGCCATCGCGCGACAACAGGTCGCTGCGCTCGGCGGCCACGCGGCTTTGCACGACGAACCTGCGCCCGACGGACACCGGCAACGCGTTGTTGCCCGGGAGACTGACGTCGGTCGCGGTGAAGGTGGTCGCGCCGGTGTAGAGGCTGGTCGCATCGCCGAACAGATCCTCCCCGAGCGCGGCGATCGCCTCGGCGGTCTTCACGGTCTTGCCGTACTCCTCGGGGATCGTCACCTGCGCCGCGGCCACGCACGGAAAACACGCGAGGGCGATCGCCACTGTCCACATCCGCATACCGGCTCCCGCGAGGCGCGATGAATGCGTCAGTAGACGGCGCGCGTGGAGACATGGCTGCACGATGCGTCCGCCGATGCATCCGCGGACGCCGCAAATCGCATTGGAATCATCGCATCGACGGGCATAGACTGCCCCCGTGCTGGGCCTCCCCACCATCCGTCTCGCGACCTCGGACGATGCGCAATCCATCGCGACGCTGTCGCGCGAGGCGATCGAACACGGCTTGCGCTGGCGCTACACGCCCGCGCGCATCCTCGCCGCCATCCGCAGCCGCACCTCGAACGTGGCCGTCGTCCACGCGCACGGCGGCTTGCACGCATTCGCGATCATGGAATACGGCGACACGGCGCACCTGGTGTTGCTCGGCGTGCAATCCACACAGCGGCGCCAGGGCCTCGGCGGGCGATTGCTCACGTGGCTGGAGGATGCGGCGCGCGTGGCGGGCATCGAACGCATCGATGTCGAATGCCGCGCCGACAACCCCGGCGCGATCGCGTTCTACCGCCACCAGGGGTATCGCGTGCAAGGCGTGATCCCGCATTACTACGAGGGGCGCATCGATGCGGTGCGCATGGCGAAAGACCTCGTGCAGCGCGCGTCGATCTAGCGCGCCGGCTTTCCGAACAACACCGCCGACACCATCCACAACACGACGTACATCACCGTGATGCCCAGCAGCATCACCGGCACGTCGAGCCTGCCGACGATCGCGATCGCGCCGACGATCGCCTGCGCGACGGCGGTGGCGGTCATCGCGCGCGTCATGCCGTGTGCGCGGAAGCGCGCGGCGATCGCGCCGACGATCGCGACCAGCAACACGCCGGCGTACATCAGGTTCGCGGGATTTTGCTCGTCGCCGATCAGGCCGACCGCGATGTTCGCCCACACGAGAAAGAACCCGGTCCCGATGGCCGCGGCGGCACCCGCGCGATACGCGAGGCTCGCGCTCTTGCGCGCGAGCAATTCGTACGCGCCGCACGCCGCAGCGAGCATGATGCCGAAGGTGGTGAAGTCCAGCGCGGTCCATTGCACCTCGTCGGTGAAGCGCATCGCGACCGCGGGCACGGCCAGCAGCGCGGCCGCGCCGATCCAGACCGCCAGGCTCCAGCGGTTGCCGGCGCTGCGGAGGTGTTCTGCCATGACGGTGCTCCCTGCGATGGATGTGGGCGCAGCTTCGCGATGCCCGGTGAGCCGCCGATGGCGCTTGTGTGAAGCCGGGACGAAGTCGCCGTACACTCCGGCGGACCCGAGGGGAGCCACGCCATGCCGCACCGCGCCATCGTGCAACGCCTGTTGCTGGGAGCCGCCGTCCTGCTGGCGGGTTGCACCACCGCGCGTCATCCCGCCGTGCCCGACCGCCTCGACACCCTGATGCACGATTACATCGGCGATGGCCCGGGGGCTTCGGTGCTCGTGGTGCGCGATGGCCAGGCGATCGAACGCCGCAGTTACGGCTTCGCCGATCTCGAAGCGAAGACCCCGGTCACGCCGCAGACCAACTTCCGCCTCGCCTCGGTCAGCAAGCAATTCAATTCCGCCGCGATCCTGCTGCTCGCGCAGGACGGCAAGTTGTCGATCGACGACCCGATCAAGCGCTTCCTGCCGACGCTGCCCCCGGAAGACGACGGCATCACCATCCGCCACCTGCTCACGCACACCTCGGGCCTGATCGATTACGAAGACCTGATGGACCCGAAGGACACCGCGCAGATCCACGACATCGGCGTGCTGCAGTTGCTCGAGAAAGAACCGAAGCACTACTTCGCGCCGGGCACGGGTTATCGCTACAGCAACAGCGGTTATGCGTTGCTGTCGCTGATCGTCGAACGCGCCTCGGGCCAGCGTTATGCGGATTTCCTGCACACGCGCGTCTTCGCGCCGCTGCACATGGACCACACCCTCGCCTACGAAAACGGCATCTCGACCGTCGCCCATCGCGCCTACGGTTACACGCTGGAAAACGGCGCGTGGACGCGCACCGACCAGAGCACGACCAGCGCGGTCCTCGGCGATGGCGGCATCTATTCGTCGATCGACGACCTGCAACGCTGGGACGCGGCACTGTACGACGATCGCCTGCTGCCGCAATCGGCCTGGAAACAAGCCTTCACGCCCGCGACCAAGACCGACGATCCGACGGTCGAATACGGCTTCGGCTGGCGCATCACCGGAGAAACCCTGTGGCATTCCGGCGAAACGGTGGGCTTCCGCAACGTGATCGTGCGCTACCCGCAACGCCATCTCACCGTCGTGGTACTCACCAATCGCAACGAACCCGAACCCTATGCGACGGCGAAACGGATCGCCGCGCTGTACCTGGATTCAACGCACGGGAATGTCGAAGGCCACGCGCGGTGAGGGCTCGGGGTCGAGCGTGAAGTGCCACCACTCCATCGGATAGGGACGGAAGCCGCCCGCCACCATCGCGTCGCGCAAGCGGTGGCGGTTCGCGCGCTGCGCGTCGGTGGCTTTCTTCGAATCGGTGTTGGCTAGCGTGTCGAAGAAATCGAAGTGCGTGCCCATGTCCAGCGGCGTGCACGCAACGCCCGTGTCGTCGCAGTCCAACAGGTCGAGGTCGACGGTCGCGCCGCGGCTGTGGCCCGAGGTCGGCGAGATGTAATCGCCGAGCAGGGCGGGCTTGTCGAACCCCGGGTAGTACGCGGCCTTCGTCCGCCCGTCTTCGGGCGCGTGCGCCCAGGCGACGAAGGCCTGCACCGCGCGCACGGGGCGATAGCAATCGTAGAGGCGCAGGCGCATGTGATCGTCGCGGAGCTTGCGTTCGACCTGGGCGAGCGCTTCGGCCGAGGGGCGCAGGAGGAAGCATTTCGGCGCGTCGTAGCCGGCGACCGGGGCACCGGTGAAGTTGTTCGCGCCGGCGTAGCGGATGTCCAGGTCGATGTCGGGCAGGAGGCTGCGGATGTCGACGAGGTCGGCTTGTTCCGGGGTCGTCGCCGGGGAAACGGGTTGCGCGGAATTGTGTTGCGTTGCGCAAGCGGTGGCGAGCAAGGCGAGGCAGGACAGGAACGCGTGTTTTCCGGGTCGCATGCAGTTTTTCCGAAGCTTTTTCCCACGGTAGCAAAAGCGGCCGCGCCGCCCGGCTCCCCGCCCGTGCCGCTCGGCCGGGGGACCGCGCAATTCTCACCCCGCATTCACCCGCGTAGCTCATCCTTGGCACGCCACGCGACACAGGGGGAAGGCCCATGAACATCAAGACACTCGAGACGGTCCTGGACGAAATGCGCCAGGCCAACCACGCCGACGAACGCACGCTCCGCGACTGGGAAGCGCGCATCGCCGAAGCGATCACCGACGATTTGGTGGCGCGGATCCAGGCCCAGTTCGGCGCCCCCGCGCTGGCCAAGGCCCCCGGCGGGCACGACTGGGAATGACATCGGGCCCGGGCGCGTGACGCGTTCGGGTTCGCCTGGCGGGTGTGCCGGTTGAACCGAAGCGGCGCATGCCAGTATTGGTGCGCATGCCCTCGCACCTGCCCAGCTGCATCGCCGCCCTGTTGGTCTTCGCCTCGCTGCCTGCCGCGGCGCAGGAAGTCATCCGCGAGGACGAGACGCTCGACGGCGACCGGCCCGAAGCCTGGGCCATGCATTACCGCACCGCCTCGACCCTGATGACGGCCTTCGGCCCGTCGCCCGCGCTTGCGCCGTGGCATTGGCAGGCGGCGTTCGAACTGAACGACGTGCCGCACATCCCCGCGCGCAAGAGCGAGATCGGGTTCAACGGACAGAAGAACGAAGATCTCAACAAGTCGCCGGTGTTCGGGCGCGTGCGCGGTTGGATCGGATTGCCGTATGGATTCGTCGCCGAGTTGGCGTGGACGCCGCCGATCGAAATCCAGGGGGCGAAAGCGCGCGAACTGTGGGCCGCCGCGATCGCGCGGCGCGTGGTGGATGCCGACGGCGTGGTCGTGTCCCTGCGCGCGTTCGGCCAACATGGCGCGGTCGTCGGCGACGTCACATGCCCGGAGGAACTGGCGGGCATCCAGGACTACACCATCAACCCCTATGGCTGCGACGCGCCGTCGAGCGACACGCTGCAGTTGAACTACTACGGCCTGGAAACAACGGCCGCATTGATGCAGGGCCCATGGACCTGGCATCTGAGCGGCGGCGTGGTGCGGATGGAAAACGAAGTGCAGGTCGACGCGATCACCTACGGATTCCGCGACTACTCGCGGCTGACGGCGACCGACGATCTCGGCTATGTCGCGCTCGGCCTGGGTCGCACGTTGCCCAAGGGCTGGGGCGCCGCCGTCGAAGTGCTCTACATGCCGCTCACCGTCTTGCGGGAGCCGAACGGCTCGGCCGACAGCGATCCCCTGCTCTCCTTCCGCCTGCAGCTGCGTTACGCCTTCGACGCACGGTGACGCCCCCGTCGACATGCGGCGGCGATACTGCCCCACATGCCCAACGCCCTGGTGTGGTTCCGCGACGATCTCCGCCTCGACGACCAGCCCGCGCTGCAGGCGGCGCTCGCCCAAGGTTTCGCGCCGGTTCCCGTGTATGTGCATGCACCGGAGGAGGAAGGCGATTGGGCGCCGGGTGCGGCTTCCGATGCGTGGCGACGTCGGTCGCTGATCGCACTCGATGCGGACCTGCGTGCGCGCGGATCGCGATTGGTGTGCGTGCGGGGGCCGACGCAAGCGGCCCTTGAGCGCCTGGCGCGCGAGACGCAAGCGGAGGCGGTGTTCTGGACGCGCCGCTACGAACCGGCGATCGAAGCACGCGACACCGTTTTGAAGCGCGCATTGCGTCGCGCGGGCCTGTTCGCCGAAAGCCACAACGGCGCGCTGCTGATCGAGCCCTGGGAGGTCGCGACGAAAGCCGGCGATCCGTACAAGGTGTTCACGCCGTTCTGGAAGGCGGCCGCCGCGAAGATGCGTACGCCGCGGACCTTCGATGCGCCTGCACGATTGCCGGCGGTGGCGATCGAAGGTGAGTCGATCGATGCGCTGCTTCCTGCGCCGACACCCGCGTGGGATCGTTCGTTCTGGACGCACTGGACGCCAGGCGAAGTCGGCGCGCGCGCGGCCCTGGACGCTTTCGTTGCGAAGGTCGCCGACTATCCCGGAGCGCGCGACCTGCCTTCGGTCGACGGCACCTCGTCGCTCTCGCCGCACCTGCATTTCGGCGAGGTGTCGATCCAGCGCGTCTACGCGACGATCGCGCAATGCGACGCATCGAAGGACGCGCGCATCGCGTTCCTGCGGCAATTGTTCTGGCGCGAATTCGCGCATCACCTGCTGCATCATTTCCCGCGCACGACCGATGACAACCTCGATCCGCGCTTCGACGATTTCGATTGGGCGCGCGTCGACGACGCACAATTGGACGCGTGGAAATCCGGCCGCACGGGCATCCCGATCGTCGATGCGGGAATGCGCCAGCTCTGGCAGACCGGCTGGATGCACAACCGTGTGCGCATGCTGGTCGCGAGTCTGTTGACCAAACATCTGCGCGTGCATTGGAATGAAGGCGCGCGCTGGTTCTGGGAGACGCTGGTGGATGCGGACTTGGCGAACAACACGCTCGGCTGGCAATGGGTTGCCGGCACGGGGGCCGATGCGGCGCCCTACTTCCGCATTTTCAATCCGTTGTTGCAGGCCAAGCGCTTCGATCCCGACGGCGCGTATGTGCGCCGGTGGGTGCCGGAAGTTGGTACGAAGGATTACCCGTTGCCGATCGTCGACTTGGCGGCCGCACGTGAAGCCGCGCTCACCGCGTACAAGATGCGTTAGGCGACCGAAGACCGCCCGAATTTGCGCTCGACGTAATCGTCGATCATCGCGACGAATTCCTGCGCGATGTTGTCCCCGCGCAACGTCTTGGCCTTCTCGCCATCGATGAAGACCGGTGCGGAAGGCGCTTCGCCGGTGCCGGGCAGCGAGATGCCGATGTTGGCGTGGCGGGATTCGCCGGGTCCGTTCACCACGCAGCCCATGACCGCGAGCGTGAGGTTCTCGGCGCCCGGGTGGCTGACCTTCCACATCGGCATCTTGTCGCGCACGTGTTCCTGCACGGTCTTCGCCAATTCCTGGAAGAACTCCGAGGTGGTGCGCCCGCAACCGGGGCAGGCGGTGACCATCGGCGTGAATGCGCGCAGCCCGAGCGTTTGCAGCAATTCCTGCGCAACGATGACTTCTTGCGTGCGCGACGCGCCCGGATCGGGCGTGAGCGAGATGCGGATGGTGTCGCCGATGCCTTCCTGCAAGAGCACCGCGAGTGCCGCGCTGCTGGCGACGATGCCCTTGCTGCCGATGCCGGCTTCGGTGAGGCCCAGGTGCAACGCGAAATCGCCGCGCGTGGCGAGTTCGCGATAGACCGCGATCAATTCCTGCACGCCGCTGACTTTCGCGCTGAGCACGATGCGGTCGGCGGGCAGGCCGATTTCGACGGCGCGATGCGCCGAATCCAGTGCCGAGCGGATCAAGGCTTCGCGCAACACGCGCCCGGCATCCCACGGTTCGGCGCGCAGGTGGTTTTCGTCCATCAGTTGCGTGGCGAGCGCCTGGTCGAGCGAGCCCCAGTTCGCGCCGATGCGCACGGGCTTGTCGTTGGCGATCGCGAACTCGATCAACTGCGCGAACTGCAGGTCCTTCTTCTTGCCGAAGCCGACGTTGCCCGGGTTGATGCGGTATTTGGCGAGCGCGCGCGCGCAGGCCGGCTCGCCGGCGAGCAATTGGTGCCCGTTGTAATGGAAGTCGCCGATGATCGGCACGTGCACGCCCATCATCTCGAGCTTCTCGACGATGCGCGGCACGGCGGCGGCGGCTTCGGGCGTGTTGACGGTGACGCGGACCAGTTCGGACCCCGCGCGCCAGAGTTCGGCGACCTGTTTGGTCGTCGACGCGACATCCGCGGTATCGGTGTTGGTCATCGACTGCACGACGACCGGCGCGTTGCCGCCGACCGCGATCCCGCCCACGTGCACCTGCCGGGTCTGCCGGCGCGGCGCGGGGCCGAAGCGCGTGGCGTGGCACGGCAGGTGGTCGTTGGCGGCGGGCATGCGGGTATCGATCGACATGCGCGAATTGTACCGTGCGTGACCGGCGGCCCCGCCTGCGCTACCGTGTCCCGCCGTCTCCCGCCCCCGCATGTCCTCCCGCGACGACGCCCGCCGGATCCTTTCGCCCAGCCAGCTCAACACCCTGGCGCGCGACCTGCTGGAAGGGTCCTTCCCGTCGGTCCTGGTCGAAGGCGAGCTGGGCAACCTCTCGCGCCCCGGGTCGGGGCACCTGTATTTCACCCTGAAGGACGCGCGCGCCCAGGTGCGCTGCGCGCTGTTCAAGCCCAAGAGCCAGTGGCTGAACTTCGTCCCGCGCGAAGGCCTGCGTGTGCTCGCGCGCGGCCGCCTCACGCTGTATGAGGCGCGCGGCGACTACCAGCTGATCCTGGATTCGCTCGAGGAAGCCGGCGAAGGCGCGCTGCGGCGCGCATTCGAAGAACTGAAACAGAAGCTGACCGCCGAAGGTTTGTTCGAAACGCAGCGCAAGCGACCGCTGCCCGCCTTCGTGCGGCGCCTCGCGGTCCTGACCTCACCTTCGGGCGCCGCAGTGCGCGACGTACTCAGCGTGCTCGCGCGGCGCTTCCCGCTGATGCAGGTCGAGGTGCTGCCCGTGCCCGTGCAGGGCGAAACGGCGCCCGCGCAGATCGTCGAGATGTTGCAGCGTGCGTATCGCTCGCAACGCTACGACGCGATCCTGCTCGCGCGCGGCGGCGGTTCGCTCGAAGACCTGTGGGCCTTCAACGACGAACGCCTCGTGCGCGCGATCGCGCAATCCCCCGTGCCGGTGGTGTCCGCGATCGGGCACGAGACCGACTTCAGCCTCAGCGATTTCGTCGCCGACCTGCGCGCGCCGACGCCCTCGGTCGCCGCCGAGCTCCTCGCGCCGAGCGGCCACGATCTCGCATTGCGACTGCAGGGCTTGCAGCGCCGCGCGACGCGCTTGCTGTCGCATCGGATGCATCGCGACGCCCAACGCGCGGATCGTGCGGCCTTGCGCTTGCACGCGTTGCGGCCGCGCGCGCGGCTGGATCTGTTGCTTCGGCGCCAGATCGAAGCGCAACGACGCCTCGACCATGCATTCCGCAAGCAGCTGGAACGCTTGCATTCCCGCATGCGCCACGCCGACGCGGTGTTGCGCACGATGGCGCCCAAGCGGCGCATCGCCCTGCTCCATCAACGCCTGGAAGCGCTGCGCCCCCGTCCGCTCGCCGCGGTGACGCGCCGCCTGCGCCACGACCAGGTGCATCTGCGCGGCCTGGCGCGTTCGTTGGAAGCCGTCAGTCCGCTGGCCACCGTGGCGCGCGGCTACGCGATCCTCCAGCGCGACGACGGCCACGTCATCCGCAGCGTGCAGGATGTGCAAGCCGGGCAACGCCTCCGGGCGCGGCTGGGCGACGGCACGTTGCCGTTGCGGGTGATCGACCCGGAAGACTGAGCCATCAAGGAGACCGCCATGGCGAAGCAAGGTTTGTCGAAGAGCTACCCCTGCTATCTCGCCAATGCGCCGATCCCGGGCGCGTCGGAACTCGACGTCCTCGACAAGTTCACCGGCAAGCGTGCCACGCGCGTGGGATTCGCCGATGCCGCGCTGGTGCGCAAGGCGATCGTGGCGGCGCACAAGGCGCGCGGTGCGATGGCGGCCTTCGCGCCCGACCAACGCCGCGACGTGCTCGAACACTGCGTGCGGCGATTCACGCAACGCCAGGAAGAACTCGCGCTCGCGCTGTGCATCGAAGCCGGCAAGCCGATCAAGGATGCGCGCGGCGAAGTCACGCGCCTGATCGACACCTTCCGCATCGCCGCCGGGGAAGCCACGCGCATCGACGGCGAAGTCCTCGAACTGCAGATCTCGCCGCGCACGCGCGGTTATCGCGGCATGGTCAAGCGCGTCCCGATCGGCGCCTGCGCCTTCATCACGCCGTTCAATTTCCCGCTCAACCTCGTCGCGCACAAAGTGGCGCCCGCGCTGGCGGCCGGGTGCCCGTTCGTGTTGAAACCGGCTGCGAAAACGCCCGTCGGCGCGTTGATCATCGGCGAAGTCCTCGCCGAAACCGACCTCCCGCGCGGCGCGTTCTCCATCCTGCCCTGCTCCAACGCAGACGCGTCCCTGCTGGTGGAAGACGAGCGCCTCGCGTTGCTGAGTTTCACCGGCGGCCTGGTCGGCTGGGACCTCAAGGCGCGCGCGGGCCGCAAGAAAGTGACCCTCGAACTGGGCGGCAACGCGGCGTGCATCGTCGACGAAGACCCCGGGCAATCGCTCGACGCCGTCGTCGAACGCATGGTCTTCGGCGCGTACTACCAATCCGGCCAGAGCTGCATCAGCGTGCAGCGGATCTTCGTGCACCGCGCGCAATACGCGAAGTTCAGGAAGAAGATGGCCGATGCCGTCGCCAGACTGCGCATGGGCGATCCGAAAGACGAACGCGTCTTCATCGGCCCGATGGTCGACGAAGCCGCGGCAAAACGCGTGGACGCGTGGATGGACGCAGCGATCGCGGGCGGCGCGAAGGTGCTCGTGCGCGGGAAGCGGAAAGGCAACCTGGTGCCTGCGGCGCTCTTCGAAAAAGTGCCGCACGACAGCGACCTGTACCGGCAGGAAGCCTTCGGCCCGGTTGCGCTGATCGAAGCCTTCGATGATTTCGACGAGGCGATCGACTTGGTCAACGAGAGCGACTTCGGCTTGCAGGCCGGTGTGTTCACCGGATCGATCGCGCACGCGATGCAAGCGTGGGACGGCATCGAAGCCGGCGGCGTGATCGTGGGCGACGTGCCCAGCTTCCGCGTGGACAACATGCCGTATGGCGGCGTGAAGCACTCCGGGCTGGGGCGGGAAGGCGTGCGGAGCGCGATCAGGGATATGACGGAGGAGCGGTTGTTGGTGGTGCGGGATGTTTGAGGGCCTGGTCCAGTGCGGACTTCATTCGGAAGGCTCCGCGACGTAAGTCCTGTTCCCGTCCAGTTGAACGATCCAAGGTTCCAGGGGCGAGGAAGAGAAGATTTCGAAGACGTGGCCTGAATCCAGCACCAGCACAGGATCCAGTTGCGAATACTTTCCCTGGAAGTCGCATCCGATGATCGCGTTTCCGCTCAAAAGCGGCTCAAGTTGGGCGGGGTCTGGCTTGTCTCCCCACGCGATCATCTTCCCGTCGAGGAGAATTCGCCAAGGAGCCATCAATGCGATGCTCCAATCCATGCCGATCAACACAAGAATGGGATCGTTGCATTGGATCGATTCGATCTTCAACGGCAAGTGTTCTGTCAATGCAGTCAAAGCCCGGGTCGCGATTTTCATGGATCTTGCTCCATGCGAGTTCCTGCTCTTACAAATTGCTTCACGGCCGCGAACGCCTGGGCTCACGCCTGATGACGACTTCACCGGTATCAGCCAGCCCCACGTAGCGTTCGTGAAAATCGTAGGGCGCCGACGAACCTGAGTAGACGGTCCAAATGTCCTCCATGTCGTAGCCGGCCGAGTAGGCTCGGATTGACTGATCTCCAACGGTAATCGAGAGCTCGCCCCGATCATCCACGTGCACGCTCGATACGGTTTGCCCGAACAGCAACGAAAGAAGGCCAACTGCCTGCGCGCGCGCGGCAGCGGGGTCCGCCGTCGCGTCGTCGACACGATGTATGCCGACCTGCATGCCACCGTTGATGCTCAACCAAACCTGGTCCAGGGCGCCGTCGTCCGGATTCGTTTTCATGAACGCTATCTGGAGAACAACAGAATAAATGCGCATCGAGTCGAAGCTTGCGCCCAACAGAATGTCCACAAGCTCGTTGGTGGCATGCTCGTCAGTCATGTTCGATCTCGATGTGGCTGTGCTGATTCTGCTGAAGCGGCTCCTGCGAGCTTGCTTTTCGTCCATCTCGTTGCTCTCGGAGCTTCCGCCAGTTAGTGAACTTCGCAAGCGGCCTTGTCACTAGCCCTTGAAACTGTGGAACACCCCGAACTCGATTGGGTTCTGCGCGCTCAGCATTGATACCTTTTCCCGCAGTCTATCGTCAGCATTGACCCATAGCTCCACTGCCGGAATCAGCTCTCTCTCCGCCAATTCAAGCATGTCGAGTTCCAGTGCAGAAAACGCGGCCTTTGCATTCGCGATGAACTCTTTCTCTGAATTTGCAACGCCTACGACGCCAACGTAAGCACCGTCCGCGCCTTCCAGCAAATGGTTACCCGGCATCGGAATGACCTCTGCCACTCCCGCCCAGTATTGATGCTCAACGGTCGTACTCATGGTGAACTCGACTGGTTTTTCCTGATTGAGTGGTCCCGTGATAGTGATCTTTTCCGACCTTTGGGCTCATGTGATTGTCCGTGCTTCCGCCCCTGCCGACTTCGCGGCGTGCAGCCTCCTTTGCCTCGCCCCGTTTTCCGCCATGGTCAACCACGTGAATCTTTGGCTTTCCAGAGGGACCTAGCTGACTCTCAGGAATGCCTTTTGCAACATTCTCGGCATGATTGGCAGAAGCAGCATCGCTGCCGGCAGCGATCGCCTTTTCTGCAGGCCTCGTAACATCAGCCGCGCGGGAGCCCGCCCTGACGGCAGCCCCCAAACCTGTCGCGAATGGTACTGCGGCACCAACAACGTCTGCGCCGAGCGCCGCCGCATTCGTCCAGCTCGGCTCAGTTGCCAGCTTGTAACCGCTGTAGGCGATGAAGCCCACATCAACGACCAGGTCAATTGCGCGGCCGTCCGGATCCCGGAACTTGTACGGGCTGTTGGCGGCGTAGCAGTAGCGGCAGAAGTTCCAGCCGGTCTTTCGGTCAACCACCACCGGATCGATACTCAGAAACCGCCCGATCTCCGCGTCGTAATACCGCTGCTGCATGTACAGCATCCCGGTCGCGGCATCGCTGACGTGGCCGGTGTAGGCCGGCCCATTGGAAACGGGCCGGTTGAGCAGCAAGCCATAAGGTTCGTACTCGCTGCGCTCCACGACCACGCGATTGCCGTCGGTCACCGCGACCGGGCTGCCGAGTGCGTCGGTGTGCTGGAAACGAACAATCGACGCGCCGGTCGCGGGCGTCGTTTCGCGGGTCGCGATCAAGCGCCCTGCAAGGTGGACGTGGCGCGCATGGATTCCGCGGCGCGCGTCTTCCTGGTAGCGCAGCACGCCGTCGCGGTCGTAGAAGGAAAGGATGTTGCCGGCGGTGGGGCTCCACGCCAGCAGGCGCCGGCCGTGGCCGTCGTAGCGGTAGTGTTCCTGCCCCGTCGCTTCGCGCAGGCGGTTGCCGAAGTCGAACCGATAGGCCTGGCCGTTGCGGTTTTCGAGGTTGCCTTGCGCGTCGTAGCCCAGGCCCACGACGCTCTCGCCTGTGCAGCTGGCGACCTTGATGTTGGTCAGGCGCCATTTCGCGTCGTAGCAGTAGTGGTGGTCGCGGGCGTGTGCGCCGCCGATGGCGACGTGGGTGAGGTTGTCGAGCGCGTCGTAGGTGTAGCGCGCGCTGCCGAACACCGGCGACTGCGTGGCGACGAGGCGGTCCAGGCCGTCGTATTCCATCGTGCGATCGCCGCGGGCGTCCGGCCTGGCGTCGCTGATCGCGGCGAGGTTGCCCGCGGCGTCGAAGTCGTAGCTCTCGTCGAGCACGAGCGTGCCGCCGTGGTGGTCGCGCGCGCGTTCCGGCAGCTTGCGCGCGCCCTGCGACACCGAATGCACGATGCCGTTGCCGTAGGTGAAGCTCCTCAGCGCACCGTTGGTGTGGAAGCGGACGTCCGTCGCGTAGGTGTGCGCACCGACGGCCTGCCGCGGCTGCCCCAGTGCGTTGGGCTGGTAGGTGATGGTCTCCTTCGGATAGATGTGCGCCGCGACGTTCCCGAGCGCGTCGTACTGCGTCGCGAAGGTCCAGTCGTGCCAGCCCGGTTGCGCGAGCGTTTCGGCCGCCGGCAAGCCCCGCGCGTTGTAGGCATACGTGTTGACGGCGAGCGTCGTGCCGTTGCGGGTTTCGATGCGCGCAGGCTGGCCATCGGGTGTGTAACTCCACGCTTGGTCGCCCGATCCGTCCGGAAACGCGAGTGCGGTGAGCCGGTTGCGCGCATCCCACGTGTGATGCACGGCGCGGGCATCGAACGCCGCCGCATCCACCGCGCAGGACGTGGTATCCGACCACAGCAGGCCCGTGGCTTCGCGCACGAGGTTGCCGGCGGCGTCGTATTGCATCGACGTGGTGCCGGTCTCGAGCTCGACACGCTTGCACAGCCGTTGCTGCGCGTCGTACACGTAGTAACGCCCGTTCCACGCGTTGGGCGTACCACCGCTGCGCGAAAGCGTGGTCGGCTTGCCGAAGACATCGCGCGCGAAGTCGGTCCGCGCGCCTTCGGGATGCAGCAGCACCTTCGGGAGGTCGTGCGACGGCGTGTCCCACGCCAGGTAACCCGTGCGCGTGGCGTGCCCGCGCGGATCGGTCGTCAGCGTGATGAAACCCGTCAGATACGAATGGCGCGTGGCGAGGACGCCGAGCTCGCTGTCCTGCTCCACGCGCGTGGCGCGACCGAGGGCGTCGTAGGTGGTGCGCGACCCCAGCGTGACGTCGTCCACGCTGTGCAAGGCATGCACCGGGTAGGAGACGAAGGTTTCGCGCCCCTGCGCATCGAAACGCCGCACGGTCCGCCGCGCCGTGTTGCCGATGTCGGTCGTGTCGTGGAGATCCACGAGCACCGGCCGCCAGAGCGCATCGAAGTAGGTGATCTCGCGGCGTTCGCCGGTCTGTACCGTGCGGCGCCAATGCCCCGCGGGGAGACCCATCTGCGCGTGCGTCGACTGCACGAACGACGCCACCGTCGGCTGCCACGTACTCGCATCGCACGCGCCGGGCTGCGCTTCCGACGTGAACGTGGTCCCCGCCCAACGCCCCATCGCATCCCAGTCATGGCAGGTCTTCCCGCCTGTTTCGTCGATGGTCCAGGCGATCGTGCCGTCGGGGTTGACGCCGGCGCGCACCTGCGTGCCGTCGGGAAACTCGACGCGCCGCGGCGTCCCGCGATACCAGTCGAGGTAATGCACCGTCGTATCGAACGTGGCGCTGTCGCGCGCGTCGGAGACGCTGGCGAGCGTGCCGTCGGCGTGGTGCGCCAGCGTCTGCTGCAACGCGCCGAACGCGTACTGGCGCACGGGGAGCGCGGTCGTCCCGTCGTAGTCGGTGCGTTCGGTCTCGACCCACGCGTTCGCCGCCGGATCGAAGGTCTTCGACGAGGCCACCTGCCCCAACACCCAGGCATCGAGGTCGTCGGCGTACGTCGTCGTTTCGTGCCGCGCAGTCTGTGCCTGCGCGCCGAATGCGAACGCGCCCGCAAGTAGCGCAACCCGCGCCCATCCCCGTGCCGTCATCGTCCTTGCGCCTTGCGTGCGCGCAACCGCGCGAAGGCCTTACCTTCGCGAGTCAGCGCGCAGGGCGACTAGCAGACGATTCCCGAATCGATCAGGCGGAACGCGCCGCCGGCCGTGCGAACAAATACCCCTGCCCGCTTTCGCACCCCAGGCCGATCAACGCATCGCGTTGCGCTTCGGTCTCGATGCCTTCGGCGATCGTGTCGATGTTGAGCGTGCCGGCCAGCGCGAGGATCGCGCGGATCACCGCCAGGCTTTCGGGCTGCGCCGTCGACAGGCCGGCAATGAAGCTGCGATCGATCTTCAGGCATTCGATCGGGAAGTGGTGCAGGTAGGACAGCGCCGAGAAACCGGTGCCGAAGTCGTCGAGCAAGGCGAGCACGCCATGGCGACGCAGGTCGCTCAGCGTGCGCAAGGCGCGCGGGGCGTCGTCGAACAGCGCGACCTCGGTGATCTCGATGCGCAGGCGCGCCGGATCGACATTCGATCCTTCGAGCAGGCCCAACAGGCGTTCGGCGAAGTCCGCCGAACGGAAGTGCCGCGGCGAAACGTTGACGGACACATAGCCATCGTTGTTCCAGGTGGCCATGTCCTGGATCACGCGCGCGTACAGCAGCCAGTCGACCTGTTCGATCAGCCCGCTGTCCTCGCCCACGCCGATGAACTCGGCCGGCGACAAAACTCCGCGCTTCTCGTGGCGCCAGCGCAACAACGCTTCGTGGCCGAGTACGGTGCCATCGGCGATGCGCACGATCGGCTGGTAATGCGGCTCGAAACCGTCGGCGTTGATCGCGCGGCGCAGGTCGGCTTCCAGGTCGAGGATGCGCGTGGCTTCGTCGCGCATCGCTTCGTCGAACACCGCGCTGCGATCGCGCCCCGCGCTCTTGGCGCGGTACATCGCCGCGTCGGCGTCGCGCAGCATGTCTTCGCCGCTGCGATAGCGCGGGATCCATTGCGCGATGCCGATCGAAGCGGTCGGGAACAACTCGCGCCCGGCGATCCACACCGGCGCGCCGAGCGCACCGAGCACGCGCCCGGCGAGTTCCTCGGCCATTTCCTGGCCGTCGATCTGTTCGACCAGGATCGCGAATTCATCGCCGCCCAGGCGCGCGACGGTATCGCCCGCGCGCACGGCCGCAACGATGCGGCGTCCGGCTTCGATCAGCAATTCGTCGCCGACCGCGTGGCCGACCGAATCGTTGACCAGCTTGAAACGGTCGAGGTCGAGGAAGAGCACCGCGAACGTGCGTCCTTCATCGGCCCCGCTGCGCGCGCGCTGGATCGCATGACCGAGGCGTTCGAGCAACTGCGCGCGATTGGGCAGGCCGGTGAGCGTGTCGTGTTGCGCCTGGTGCGTCAGCCGCCGCTCGGCGTGCATGCGTTCGCCGATCTGCGCCATGAGCTCGGCGTTCGCCGCGGCCAGTTCGCGGGTGCGTTCTTCCACGCGCCCTTCGAGTTCTGCGTGCGCCGCCTTGAGGTTTTCCTGCGCCTGCTTGCGTTGCAGGCCGGCGCCGATGTGGTGCGCGACGAAGGTCAGCAACTCCTGGTCGCGCGGGGTGAACGCCACCGCGGGCGAATAGCTCTGCACGGCGATGACGCCGACCACCGATTCGTCGCGGAACAGCGGCACGCCCAGCCAGTTGTGCGACAGCGTACCCATCGTCTTGACCTTGCCTTCGCGATCGAGCGCTTCGATCGCGTTGCGGTCGGCGAGCACGGGGCGGCCGGTGCGGATGACGTATTCGGTCATGCCCATGCCGAACTTGCGGCGCGGGCGATTGGGGTCGCGTTCGTCGATGGAGTACGGGAATTCCAGCTCGTCGCCCTCGCCGGCCAGCAAGGCGATGTAGAAGTTGCGTGCGTAGAGCAACTCGCCGACGACATCGTGCACTTCGGCGTAGAAGCGCTCCAGGGTTTCGGAGGTGATCGACAACTCGGCGATGCGGAACAGCGCGCGTTGCAGGCGCTCGGCGCGCTGGCGCTCGACGATCTCGGCCTGCAATACGCGGTTGGCTTCCTGCAGCGCGTGCGTGCGTTCTTCGACGCGGCGTTCGAGTTCGCTGCGCGCCTGGCGGCGATCGAGCGCGGTGAGGATGTGCTGCGCGACATAGCTGAGCAGCGCGCGGTCTTCGTCGCTGTAGCTGGCGCGGTGTTCGTAGGACTGCACGACGATCGCGCCGCACACGGTGCCTTCGCGGCGCATCGGCACGCCGAGCCAGTCTTCCGAATCGGGGCCGTGCACGGGATCGGGCGGAATCTGCAGCTTCGCGCGCAGTGCGGCCGACGGGCCGAGCAAGGGTTCGCCGTGGCGAAGCAGTGCCATCGTGAGGCTGGTGGGCACTTCCGCGACCGGGATCTCGTGCGAGGGATCGGCGATGTAGGGGTCGTGGCGGTCGGCGAAATACAGGAAACGCAGCGACTGCCGAACTTCGTCGTACAGCACGATGAAGCAGTTCTCCGCGTACATCAGCGAGCCCACGACCGCGTGGATGCGGCGGAGCATCTCGTGCATCTCGAGGCTCGACCCGGCGAGATCCGCGATTTCGTACAGGGCCTGCTGGAGGCGCTCGCTCTTTTCGAGCGTGGCGATGCGGTTGCGGGCTTGCCAGGCTTCCAGCGAAGCGGCGACCGTGCGACGCGCCATCGCCTGCCAGGCATCGCGCAACGGCGTCACGACGCCCGAGGCGCTCTGCGCGGCGAGCACGATCTGCGTGCCGTGCTCGGTGGTCCAGTGATCCAGGATTTCGGCGTCGCGTGCACGGCCCTTGGTGCCGAGCATCGAAAGGGCGCGCGCGACCAGCGCCGCCGGTGCCGCGTCGTCCGCCGAGTAGGCGTCGCCGCCGGCATCGCGCCAGCACACCACGATTCGGGTATCCGCCGGCAGCAGTTCGCGAACCGCGCGCACCAGCGCCGGCCCTGCGGACGATGCCGCGACCCCTGTCGCTCCAGCCAACTCCGGGCTGCGCACGTTTACGTCGTCCCCCCAGACATGGGACCGAGCATACAGGCTTCGTGCCACAGGCAACGGCCGGTCCGCAAGAGGGTGTTGAGAGGCTCCATGAACCCGATGAACGGAAATCGGCGCCGCCTCCGGAACCCCGCGCGGCCGCCCCGCCCGTTCCATTCCCCGTGACCGCCGCCGCCCTCGCCCCCGACGGCCGCTTCCCCGCCCCCTCGCCAGCCCGTACGCTGCGCGCCATGGACGATGGGGTGCAGGCCAGCGACGAGAAGCTGATGCTCGATTGGGTATCGGGCGACGGCGCTGCGTTCGAGCAGTTGTACGGCCGGCACCGCACCCGCCTGTACCGGTATTTCCTCCGCCACTTGCGCGATACCGCCCTGGCGGACGAATTTTTCCAGGACGTGTGGCAGAAGGTGATCGCCGCGCGGGCCGGATGGAAGCCCGACGCCCCCTTCGGCACGTGGCTGTATCGCATCGCGCACAACCGCCTGGGCGATCATTGGCGGGCCGCGAAGTACCGCCCGCCGGCGCCCGAAGACGGCGACGAGCGCGCCGCGCGCATTCCCGATCCCGACACGCCGGAACGGCAGTTGTCGGAATTCGAACAACGCCGGCGCCTGCAGCTCGCACTCGATGCGCTGCCGCCGGAACAACGCGAGGTGGTGCTGCTCCGCCTCGAACAGGAACTGACCCTGGAGGAAATCGGCACGATCACGGGTGTGGGGCGCGAAACGGTCAAGTCGCGGTTGCGTTACGCGATGGACAAGTTGCGCACCCACCTGGCCGGCGAAACGCCGGGAGCGGATCGGGAAGCGGAAGCCTCATGAATGCTCGCGACGACAATGGATTGACCCCGGAAGAGCGCGCGCTCGCGCAGCGCCTGGCGAAGGTCGGGCCGCAGGGCGAGCCCTCGCCGTCGCTGGATGCGCGCATCCTCGCGATGGCGCATGCCGCCGCGTCGGAGGTCTCCGCCGATGCGGCGACCGCGCGCGCCACGCCGATCCGCAGGCGCAAGCCGCAGACCTGGGTGACGACGCTCGGCTTCGCCGCCTCGCTCGCGATCGCGTGCGGCATCGCCTGGAATTTGCGCGAAATGCCCGATACCCCGGCGCCCGCGCCCGTGGTGCAGGCGCCCGCCGACGAAGCGGTCGAATATCGCCCGCCACCGCCGCCGTCGATGTCGGCGCGCGTGGTGCCGCGCCGTCCGTTGAACGTGCCCGCGCCGCCACCGGAGGAATCGGTCGCGACGCAACCGCAATCGGCATCGCGCGCACCGGCACGCGCGAAGGTCGAGCCCAAACCGCAGGCCTTCGCGTACAAGCCCGCGATCGTGCTCGACGAGGCGGTGCATCCCGCGCCGGCCGCGCCGGCGCCGCGGCAGGTCACGACGGTCGACAGCACGACGGTGATGAGCGCCGAACAGCTCGCGCGCCAGTCGGAAGTGCGCGGCAACGCGGCGCCCGCCGCTGCCGCGGCCGCACCGGCACCGGTCGCTGCGCAACGCGAGGCCGCGGACGTCGCCGCGAAGGCCGCCCGCGCCGAAGAACCCGTGTTCGACGAATCCGACGACGCCGACGTGCCGCCCGCGACCGCCAACGACCCCGCCGTGCGCGACGCATGGCTGCTGCGCATCCGCGAACTCGTGCACGCCGGCCAACTCGACCAGGCGCGCGAGAGCCTGCAGGCCTTCCGCGCGCGCTATCCGGGCCAGCCCTTGCCCGAGGACCTGCGCGCGCTCGGTCAATGAGCGACACGCTCGCCGCGCCCGCCTCGCACGCCATCGAGGTCAAGCACAGCCGCTTCCTCGCGCAGGCAGCGCCCGTGCAAACGTCCGCACAAGCGCTAGCCTTCCTCGAGGAGATCGCGCGCACGCCCGCCACGCACCACTGCTGGGCCTGGCGCATCGGCGGCGATTACCGCTCCAGCGACGACGGCGAACCTGCGGGCACGGCGGGGCGGCCGATCCTCGCGGCGATCGACGGCCAGGGCTTCGATCGCGTCATGGTGGTGGTCACGCGCTGGTACGGCGGGGTGAAGCTCGGCGCCGGCGGCCTCGTGCGCGCCTATGGCGGCGCCGCGGCCGAATGCCTGCGCGCCGCACCGCGGCAGGCGCTGGTGGACTGGCGCGAGTTCGACATCCTTGCCGGCTTCGACGACACCGGGCCCGTGCACGCCGCGCTTGCGGCGCACGGGGCGCAGCGACTGTCCGAAGCCTTCGATGCGGACGGCTTGCGCCTGCGGGTGCGCCTGCCCGCCGACCGCGTGGACGCGCTGGCGGCCCAATTGCGCGACGCCACGCGCAATCGCGCGCGCATCGGGGACAATGGCTGATGGCCGACGCTTCCGCAGACATCGAGAAAACCGCGCAGTCCAAGGGCAAGGTTGTCAGCCTGCGCGGCCTGTGGCCCTTCGTGCATCGCCAGCGCGGCTTGTTCGCGGCGTGGTTGCTGGCGCTGTGCGCCTCCTCCGCCGCGACGCTCGCCCTGCCTGTCGCAGTACGCGGCATGATCGACGACGGCTTCCACAGCGCGAGCAACATCGATGCGACCTTCGCGCTGCTCTTCGGCGTGACGGCCGCGCTCGCGCTGGCGACGGCGGCGCGCTTCTACTTCGTTTCGCTGCTGGGCGAACGCGTGGTGGCCGATCTGCGGCAGCGCCTGTACAGCCACCTGCTCGGCCTGGACCCGGCGTTCTTCGAAGCCACGCGCAGCGGCGAACTCGTCTCGCGCCTGTCGGCCGACACCGAACTGCTGCGCAGCCTGGTGGGCTCCAGCATCTCGGTCGCCTTGCGCAGCTTGATCATGGTGCTGGGCAGCATCGCGATGATGTTCGTCACCAGCCCGCGGCTTGCGACCTACACCATGGTCGGCATTCCCCTGTTCGTCGCGCCCATCGTGATCGGCAGCCGGCGCCTGCAGAAGATGTCGCGGCAAAGCCAGGATCGCGTGGCCGACGCCAACGCACTCGCCAACGAAGTCCTCGGCAACGTGCGCACGGTGCAATCGCACGCGCGCGAACCCTACGAGCGCGGCCGTTTCGTCGATGCCGTTGCGCGCGCCGTGGCCACCGCGCGCCGCCGCATCGGCATGCAGGCGATCGTCACCGCGGTCGCGATCACCGCGTTCTTCGGCGCGATCATCATCGTGCTGTGGTCGGGCGCGCACGACGTCGTGGCCGGGCGCATGAGCGCGGGCACGCTGGGACAGTTCGTGTTGTACGCGATGCTCGGCGGCGGCTCGGTCGGCGCGCTGGCCGAAGTCTGGAACGACGTGCAGCGTGCGGCCGGCGGCATGGGCCGCATCAACGACCTGTTGATGGAACGCGCGCTGCTGGTCGCGCCGGCGGATCCGACGCCCTTGCCGCTGCCCTTGCGCGGCGACATCCGTCTCGACGACGTCGTGTTCCACTATCCCTCGCGCGCGGATGCACCGGCGCTGGAAGGCTTCTCGCTGCACGTGCGCCCCGGCGAAACGGTGGCGCTGGTCGGGCCTTCGGGCGCGGGCAAGAGCACGGTGTTCGCCCTGCTGCTGCGCTTCCACGATCCGCAGCGCGGCGGCATCGCGATCGACGACATCGACCTGCGCAAGCTCGACCCCGCGCGCCTGCGCGAATCGATCGCGCTGGTCCCGCAGGCGCCGACCATCTTCGCCACGACGGCCGCCGACAATATTCGCTATGGCCGGCTGGAAGCCACCGACGCCGAAGTCGAGCAAGCCGCGCGCTCGGCCGAAGCGCACGAGTTCATCGCCGCCCTGCCCCAGGGCTACGAGAGCGAACTCGGCGAGCGCGGCGCGCGCCTGTCGGGCGGGCAGCAGCAACGCATCGCCATCGCGCGCGCCCTGTTGAAGGACGCGCCGGTGTTGCTGCTCGACGAAGCGACCTCAGCGCTCGACGCGCAGAGCGAGCGCGCCGTGCAACATGCGCTGGAAAACCTCATGCAGGGCCGCACGACGCTGGTGATCGCGCATCGCCTGGCCACCGTGCTGAAGGCCGACCGCATCATCGTGATGGACCGCGGCCGCATCGTGGCCGAAGGCACGCACACCGAACTGCTTGCGCAGGGTGGGCTCTACGCCGACCTTGCCCGGCTGCAATTCCTGGATTGACCGCATGCAACACGTCGTGGACTTCATCCTCGAACTCGATCGCCTCAAGGGCGTCACGCGCAAGTCGCGGCCCGTCGGCCTCGACCGCTACGAGAATTCGGCCGAGCACAGCTGGCAGATCGCGATGCTGGCCGGCGCGATGGCGGAGTTCGCCGAGCCGGGCGTCGACGTGCATCGCGTGATGCAGATGTTGCTGGTGCACGACATCGGCGAGATCGATACGGGCGACACCATCGTCTACGACGACACGGGCCTGGCCGAACGCAAGGCCGCCGAACGCGTGGCGGTCGAGCGCATCTTCGGGATGCTGCCGAACGCGCACGGCGCGCGCTTCCTCGCGCTGTGGGAAGAGTTCGAAGACGGTGAAACGCCCGAAGCGCGCTTCGCGCACGCGGCCGATCGCGCGATGCCGGTGTTGCTCAACCTCGCCAATGGCGGCGGGAGTTGGGTCGAGAACGGGATCGCCTACGAGCGCGTGATCCGCAAGGTCGGTCCGCCCATCGAAGCGGGCTGCCCGGCGCTGTGGGCATGGCTCGCGCCGCAATTGGAAGACGCGCGCGGCCGCGGGTTCTTCGCGGGCTGATCAGAGCGCGCGCGACAGGATCGATTCGAAGGCCGCGTCGTCGACGGGCAAGGTGCCGAACGCCAGGCCATGCGCGGCGGCCAGGCGGCTTTCGCAGAACAGCGGCGCCATCGGCGACTTCGCACGCAACAGGATCGCAGCCTGCAACGCGAGCGCCATGCGTTCGACCAGCAGGCGCGCGGTTGCTTCGTCGGGCTTGCGCACCATCTGCCGCAGGCGCGCGATCGCCGCATCGAGCGCGGGATGCAGCCCTTCGCCGAGCTCGGCGAAAAACGCCTCGCCGGTTTCCGGCTCGCGATGCAAGGCGCGCAAGACGTCGAGGCACTGGATGTTGCCGCTGCCTTCCCAGATCGAATTGAGCGGCGCCTGGCGATACAGGCGCGGCAGCAGCGATTCCTCGACGTAACCGTTGCCGCCCAGACACTCCTGCGCTTCGTTGACGAAGGCCGGCGCACGCTTGCAGATCCAGTATTTGCCGATCGCCGTCGCGATGCGCGCGAACGCGGCCTCGCGCGGGTCGCGCTCGGACGCATCCACCGCGCGTGCGACGCGCATCGATAACGCGAGCGCCGCTTCGGATTCGATTGCCAAGTCGGCGAGCACGTTGCGCATCAGCGGTTGGTCGGCGAGCAACTTCCCGAACGCCATGCGATGCCGCGCGTGATGCAACGCCTGCGCGAGCGCCATGCGCATTTCCGCCGCCGAACCGAGCATGCAATCCAAGCGCGTCAGCATCACCATGTCGAGGATGGTGGCGATGCCGCGCCCTTCCTCGCCGACGCGCGTGGCGCGTGCGCCCTGGAATTCGACTTCGGAGGAGGCGTTGGACCAATCGCCGAGCTTGTCCTTCAAACGCATCAGCGTGAACGCGTTCTTCGCACCGTCGGGCAGGCGACGCGGCAACAGGAAGCAGGTCAAACCACCCGGCGCCTGCGCGAGGACGAGGAAGCCGTCGGACATCGGCGCGGAGAAGAACCACTTGTGGCCCGTCAGCGCGTAGTCGTCGCCACCGAGGGATTCGGCGCGGGTCGTGTTCGCGCGCACGTCCGAGCCGCCCTGCTTCTCCGTCATGCCCATGCCGAGGGTGACGCCGCGCTTGTCGGCGATCGGCACCTCGCGCGGATCGTAATGTGGTGCCGCCGCCTTCTCGGCCCATTCCGCCAACGCCGGTGCGCGACGCAATGCGGGCACCGCCGCATGGGTCATCGTCAACGGACAACTCGTCCCGGGCTCCACCTGGTGATGCAGGTAACTCAGCGCCGCGCGCGCGACATGCGCGCCGGGCGCGGGTTCGTGCCACGACAGGCCGGCGACGCCATGTTCGATCGCCGCGCGCATGAGGGCGTGGTAGCTGGGATGGAATTCGACGCGATCGATGCGCGCGCCGAAACGATCGTGCGTGCGCAGCCGCGGGCGGTCGCGGTGTGCGTCGAAGGAAAGTGCGTACAGCTTGTCGCCGGCCAGTGCGCCGTAGGTGGCGATGCGATCGGTGAAGGCGACGCCGGCTTCACGGTCGAGGGCCTCGCGCAGCGCGACGTCGTCGCGCCAGAGGTCACGCGGGGCGAATTCCGGTGGCTGGTTGTCGGGCTTCACGATGGGAAGATAGCGCATCGAAGAACGCCGGCTCCAACGGCACCACGCCGAACCACCCGTGCCGCGTGCCCGTGAGCACACGCAAGGATTGGCCACGCGACCCGGGCATTCGATTGAGCGGATGGAACATCAGATCGCGCAGCGCGGCGACGCGGTGGTGTTCCGACTGGAACAGCGGCGTCAGCCATCGGCTCCACAGATGGTAGATCCCGACGTGCGCGCGACGCACGCGTTCATAGGCCGCAAAGGCCTCGGGCAAATGCGCGTGCGCACGCAACGCATCGCGCAGGGCGAGCGCATCGAGCAAGGCCATGTTCGCGCCCTGCCCCAATTGCGGGCTCATGGCATGCGCGCTGTCGCCGAGGAGCACCGCGCGTCCGCGATGCCACCGTCGCTGCACGGCGTCGCGATAGCGCGCGAGGGCCAGTCCTTTGGGGACCTGCGTATCGCGCAGGGTGTCCGCCGCTTCGGGCCATACGTCGGCGACATCGCGTCGCCACCGTTCGCCATCGTGCGCGGTGTCGAACGCATCGGTCCGTACGCTCCAGAAGAAACTCACGCGCGGCGTCGCATCGCCTGGCCGCGTCCCGACCGGGAGCATGCCGACCATGCGATGCGCGCGGACGTAGCGTTGCCGCAATTCGTCGGCGAAGGCCCAATCGCGCGCGGGCACCAGGCACCAGTGCGCGCCCCACGGATAGGGCCGATCGAATGCAGGCGACGCGATCGTCGTGCGCAGGCGCGAGGCCGCGCCGTCGGCGACGATGATCAGGTCGAATGCGCCGTGCGAATGTCCCGCTTCATCCTGCACCACACCGGTGTCCGGGTCGATCGCGACGATGCGCCGCCCCACGTGCAGCGTGCGCTGCTGCGTCCACGCCGCATCGAGCAGCGCGAACAACGCACCCCGTTGCACGCCGAGTCCGAACAGGCGCGCATCCAGGTCGCGATACCACATGTCCATGACGGTGCGGCCGCGATGCGAGGTGCCATGCAGGCGCGCGATCGGCGCGCCGTGCGCAAGCACCTGGTCGAGCAATCCCATGCGCCACAACGCGGACAGGCCGGTCGGTTGCAGCAGGAAGCCGGCGCCGACCGGACCGGGGGCCGGGGCTTGTTCGAAGACCTCGACGCGATGTCCGTCGCGCGAGAGGGCAACCGCGGCGGCCTGGCCGCCGGTGCCGTATCCGATGATGGCGATGCGCATAAAAAAGCCCCGCTATGCGCGGGGCTTTCCGAGCGAAACGATGCGCTCGAGACTCAGGCGACGGGCACCACGCCGGCGGCCTGGGCGCCCTTCGGGCCCTGGACGACGTCGTAGCTCACGCGCTGGCCTTCCTGAAGGCTGCGGAAGCCCTTGCTGTTGATCGCCGAGTAATGCACGAACACATCGGCGCTGCCGTCTTCCGGGGCGATGAACCCGAAACCCTTCGCGTCGTTGAACCACTTCACGGTGCCGTACTGCATAACCTGTGTGACCTCGTCTGGATGCGGTTGCGTGTGCGTGCGCCGGCGCGGGGGCTTCCTGCGCACGGCGCGAGTATGCATGAGTGTGAACGGTTGGCAACAGCCGTTCAGGCCCCGAAACCGCCCAGCAGCGCCCTCAACAGGGGTGGGATGCCACTGGAAGCGGTTTCAACGTTGGCCAGTACTTCGGCCATCGTGATCTCTGCTGCATCGCCGCATCCGGCGGCCCAGTTCGCGACGATCCCCAGGCACGCGTATTCCAGACCGAGCTCGCGGGCGAGCCCCGCTTCGGGCATGCCGGTCATGCCGACCAGGTCGCAGCCGTCGCGACGCATGCGGGCGATCTCGGCCTTCGTCTCCAGGCGCGGGCCCTGGGTCGCGCCATAGCAACCGCCGTCGACCAGCGCGACGCCCGCACGCTGCGCTGCAGCGAGCACGTGTGCGCGCAGTTCCGGCGTGTAGGGATCGCCGAAGTCGACATGCAACACCTCGGTGCCCGGTTCCTCGGACAGCGTCGAGATCCGGCCCCAGGTGTAGTCGATGAGCTGATCGGGGCATGCGAGCACGGTCGGGCCGAAGCGCTCGGTGATGCCGCCGACCGTATTCAATGCGAGCACGCGTGTGGCCCCGACCATCTGCAGCGCGACCAGGTTGGCGCGGTAGTTGATCTTGTGCGGCGGCACGCCGTGTTCTTCGCCGTGGCGCGCAAGGAAGGCGACGCGTTGCCCGGCGATGCGCCCGACCCGCACCGGCCCCGAAGGAAATCCGTAGCGCGTTTCCGGCAGGTGACTCTTCACATCTTCGAGTTCGGCGATCCGGTACACCCCGGTGCCGCCGATGACGGCGAGCGCGAGATCGGCGTGGTGCATGCTCACTCCAGCGATGCTCATTCGAGTGCGTAAATGGCCGGCAGGTTGCGGCCCTGTTCGTGGTAGTCCATGCCGTAGCCGTAGACATAGCGATCCGGCACGACCAGGCCCGAGTAATCGGCCGTCAAACCCGGCACGCAGCGGTTGTGCGCCTTCACCGCGAGTGCGGCGATGCGGACATCGGTGGCGCCTTCGCTCCGGCACCACGCGCGCACTTCGGCCAGCGTGTGGCCTTCATCGACGATGTCGTCGACCAGCAACACGCGGCGCCCGCGCAAGGGCGTCGCGGGCCGGTGCTTCCAATGCAGCGTGCCGCCGGACTGCGCGCCGCGGTAGCGCGTGGCATGCAGGTAATCGAATTCCAGGTCGAGCCCGCGCGCACCCAGTTCGAGCGCCAATTGCGCGGCGAACGGCAAGCCGCCGTGCATCACCGTGAGATACACCGGCACGCTGCCCGCGAAATCGTTGCGGATGCGCACCGACATGCGCGCGATCGCTTCCTCGATCGCCTGCCGGTCGTGCACGACGACCGAACGCTTCAGGGCATCGGCCAGGGGCGCGGCGTTCATGCGAGATCGCCGCCGAAGCGCGCGTGCGCGTCGGTGTAGCGCGCATCGGCGAGCAGGCCTTCCCACGCGAGCGGGCCGCGGCCGATCAGACCGGCGAGGGCCATCGTGTTGAGCTTGCGCCCCTCGACGGCGGCGAGCGATTCGGGCACCAGCTCGGGATGGCAGACGAGCACGACATCGCAACCGGCATCCAGGTGCGCATCGATGCGCGACTTCACGCCGCCGGCCGAGAAGGCCGCGGCCATGCCGATGTCGTCGGAGAACACCACGCCCTTGAAGCCCATCTCCTTGCGCAGGATCTCTTCGATCCACAGCGGCGAGTAGCCCGCCGGTTCCGGCGCGACCTTCGGATACACCACGTGCGCCATCATCACCGCGTCGGCGCCGGCGTCGATGCCCGCGACGAAGGGCATGAGATCCAGCGCGCGGATTTCGTCGAGCGTGCGGTTGTCGATCGCATCGTCGAAGTGCGTGTCTTCCAGCACCGAACCGTGGCCCGGGAAATGCTTGAGCGTCGCGGCCATGTCGGCCGCGTGCATGCCTTCGACATACGCGCGCGTGAACTCGGCGACGATCTGCGGATCGGCGGAGAACGCACGGTCGCCGATCGCGCGATTGCCGCGGCCGAGGTCGACCACCGGCGCGAAGCTGAGGTCCACGCCGCTGGCGCGCACTTCGCTCGCCATCACCCACGCGTGTTCCTTCGCCAGCGCGATCGCACGGTCGGGTTGGCTGCCGTAGAGCTTGCCGAACGCTTCGAGCGAGGGCAGCGCGCTGTACCCCTCGCGGAACCGTTGCACGCGGCCGCCTTCCTGGTCGACGCAGACCAGCTGCGGCCGCGGCGCGGCTTCGCGGATGGCCTGCGACAACTCGGCGATCTGCATGCGCGAGGCGAAGTTGCGGGTGAACAGGATCACGCCGGCGCAGGCGTCGTGCTGCAGCCAGTCGCGCTCCTGCGCGGTGAGTTCGGTGCCGGCGACGCCGATCACGAGCATGCGGGGGACTCCTTCGAAATTCTTCGGATCATACGTTCAGCGTGGTTCGAACATCGCGATGCTTTCCACGTGCGCCGTGTGCGGGAACATGTCCATCACGCCGGCGGCGCGCAGCTTCCAGCCGCGCTCGTTCACCAGGTACCCGGCATCGCGCGCCAGCGAGGCCGGGTGGCAGCTCACGTAGACGATGCGCTTGAGCCCGTCGAGGGACAGTTGTTTCAGCACGACGTCGGCGCCCGAGCGCGGCGGGTCGAGCAGCAGGCGGTCGAACCCGGCGCGCATCCAGGCATGCGAAGACAGGTCCTGCGCCAGGTCGGCGGCGTGGAAGTCGACGTTCGTCAGGTGGTTGTGCGTCGCGTTCTCACGCGCGCGACGGATCAGGCCGGCGTCGCCTTCGACGCCCACCACCTCACCGGCGGTGCGCGCCAGCGGCAGCGTGAAATTGCCCAGGCCGCAGAACAGATCGAGCACGCGATCGCCCGGCTGCACGTCGAGCAGCGCGAGCGCCTTGGCGATCATGGTTTGGTTCAGGCCCGCGTTGACCTGGATGAAGTCGAGCGGACGGAACAGCAGTTCGATGTCCCACGCGGGCAAAGTGAAGGCGAGCTTGGGCTGGTGCGGCCACAACGCATGCACCGAATCGATGCCGCCGGGTTGCAGGAACACTGCGAAATCGTTCGCCTTCGCGAAGTCTTCCAGGGCCTGCGTATCGCGCGGCGACAACGGCGCCAGATGGCGGAACACCAGTGCGATCGTGTCGTCGCCTGCGATGAATTCGATCTGCGGAATGTCGCGCCGCGCGTCCATGCCATCGACCAGCGCCGAGAGCGCGGCGATCTTCGTGCCGATCTGCGGGATCACGGTGTGGCATTCGCGCAGGTCGGCGACGAAGCGCGGATCCTGCTCGCGGAAGCCCACGAGCGTCTTGTCCTTCTTCTCCACGCGGCGCACGGAGAAACGGCCCTTGCGGCGATAGCCCCACGCGGCGTCGACCAGCGGATCGAGCACCGTGTCGGGCGTGACGTGGCCGATGCGCTCGAGGTTTTCCATCAACACGCTTTGCTTGGCGTGGATCTGCTTGGCTTCATCGAGGTGCTGCAGGGCGCAACCGCCGCACACGCCGAAGTGCGGGCAGCGCGCGGGTACGCGATCGGGCGAGGCCTCGAGGACTTCCAGGGTTTTGGCTTCGTCGAAGCTGCGATGGCGCGCGGTCTGCTGCGCCACGACGGTCTCGCCGGGCAATGCGCCCGCGACGAAAATCGCCTTGCCTGCGCCGGGGACTTTGGGATCGGGCCGGCGGGCGACCCCGCGGCCGTCGTGGGTGAGGCCGGTGATCTGGATTTCGAAGGGGGTCTGGTCGAGGCGGGCCAAGGGCGGGGAATGGGGAACAGGGAATGGGGAATTGTACGTTCGACGCGACCCGCCGCTTCGATTCCCTATTCCCTATTCCCCATTCCCGCTCTTGCCTTTACTTCTGCTTCCAGCTGCCGCCGGCGTCCTGGTACCACCAGCCGCCGCGGGCGCTGTCGACCCACTGCTTGGCGAAGACGCTGCGGATGTTCTTTTCCCAATCGGCATGACCATTGGCGACGGCGATTTCCTTGTAGACCGCTTCGCGGTCGCGGTTGTCGTCGGCCACGGCCTTCTGCATGCCGACGCGATCCTTCAACTCGAGCGAGCCCGGGTCGCGCAGCACCACCAGGCCGTCCTTGCTGAAGCCGAGTGCGCCCAGGTCGAAGCCCTTGCGCAGCGAGGCATCGAAACGCGCCGCCATGCGGGCCTGGATCGCCTGGATGGCCGGCGTCTTGATCGTGATGTCCGGTTGCGACTGCGCGTATGCGCTGCCGATGCCGACCAGGCTCAGCGGATCGATGCGCTGCAGCAGGCTGGCCATGCCGCCGCCACCGCCCGGCTTCTTGTCTTCGGGCTTGGCTTCCGGCTTGGCTTCGGGCTTGGCGCCCGGCATGTCGTCGCCGATGACCTTCTCGACGAATTCCTTCGCCGCTTCCTTCGCTTCCGCCGCGGGGAAGTACACGTTGATGGTGACGCAGGCGCTGAGCAGCGCCATGGCGGCGAAACTCGCCGCGGTCGGCGCGAACTTGCTGCGGACTTTGCGCGTGGCGGACATTGAAACGCTCCTTGGATCGTCAGGGTTGCATTGGGTGGCATCGTCCATCAGCGGACCTCGGGTGTCACCTCGCCGCCGGCGACCGCCGACAGGCGTTCGACCAGCGTAGGCCAATCCACGTTGTCGTGGATGCCGACGACCGTCAGGCGCGGGAGGCCCGCCCCTTCGACGATAGTAAAGGTGTCGCCTGCTGAATGAAGGCCACGCATCCGGCACACCTCGTTGGCCAGCAGACAGCCGATGCCGATGCGCTTGTAGCCGAAGTCGTCGAACAGCCCGATCACCTGCCCCTGGAGGCTGGAGACGAAGGAGCTGTCGCCGACGCTCGAAATGCTCTGCACCGCGCGCTGGCTGATGCGCTGGCGGGTCTTGTGCGTGCGGTCGGTGTGCAGGTCGGCGTCGAAGGCGGTGACGGTCCAGTCGACCAGGCGCAGGGCATCGATCCGCCCGTCGAGCCGCCCGCTGATGCTGCCGAAGTCGAAGACCTCGGTCAGCGGGAGCAGATCGAGGTCTTCGATCTTCAGGTCGGCGGCGAGCGTGGGCGCGACGCCGAAGGGACGTTCCATCGACAGCGAGGAGACATCCACGCGTCCGTCGAACACCGCCAGCGAGAGGCCGCCTTCGAAATCCAGGCGCTCGTTCGCGTAATGCGCGCGCGGCAGGCGCCCGGTGAGTTCGCCGCGGAAGGCGGGCCAGCCGAAGGTCGTCGCGAGTTTGCCGATGTCCAGGTGTTCGACGCCCAGGCCGAACACGGCATCGGCGCCCTGCCCGCCCGACGGCGGACGCAGCGTCATGTTCTCGAAGCGCAGCGTGCCGCCGAGGAAGGGAACGGGCACGGCGTCGGTGAGTGCGATCGCGCCCTGTCCGCTGCGCATCGGCAAGCGTGCTTGCGCGAAGGGCAATTCGTACAGCGATCCCTCGCGCCAGGTGAGCGCGCTGTCCACCGGCGCGGTTGCCGAATAACGCAGGTCGCCGCCCAGGCCGATGAAGGCGAAGCGATGCGCATCGCCGTCTTCGATATCGACCGCGTGCGGGACGACGCTGAAGGATTGCAGCGCATCGCCTTCGTAATGCAGTTGCGCATCGAGCGCGCCGGCGAGTGTGATGTCGGACAGGCCCGCGGTGCCGAGCGGGCCGGAGAGGTAGCGGTCGCGCACGGGCGCGAGGTCGCCGCTGTGCAGGGCCACGTCGAGCAGGCGCAGCGTGGCGTCTTCGGCGAACGCGGCACGGCCGCGCACGGTGAGCGTGTCGTCGTCGGTCCATGCGATCGACGGCAAGGACCAACCGGCGCCGTCACGATGTTCGCCGGTGATCGACAGGCGCACGGGCGACGTCGGCAATGCGATGTACGCGCTGCCTGCAAGCACTTCGCCGCCGTTCAACGTGCCATCCAGCGTGAGCAACGAAGGGCGTGGCGCATCGTCGATGCGATAGTCGAAATCGAACGTGCCGCCGAGGTGATCGGTGGCGATGCTCGCATCGGTGGTTTCGAGCTTGACCTGTTGGGCCTGCAGGCGACCGGAAATGCGCAGCGGGCCTTTCGACGGTGCGGCGACATCGACGCGCCCGTCCAGCGTGCCGCCCTGCAGGCGTGCGTCGGCCCAGCTCTTCGACAACAGGCTCTGCGCCCAGGCGATCGGGACGCGGGTGAGGTCGATGCGCGTGAGGTCGGGGGTCGCGGTGCCGCGCTGCACGGCCATCGTGCCGCGGCCTTGCCGCAGCGTGCCCGACAGGCCGGCTTCGTCGAAGGCGATGCCGAGCCGGAAGGTGTGCTTGCCGGCGCGCAATTCGCCGTCGCAGCCCCAGCCGTGCGCGTCGATGCGCTGCAACGGGCAGGTCCACGCCAGGTTGCGTGCGTCGACGCCGAGGTCGGGGGATTCCAGGCGCGTGGTGTGCAGGCGCAGGGTGCCTTGCGATGCGTTCGCGGGCCAGTCCAGCTGGACGTGGACGCCCTCGAGCGTGGCGATGGGCAAGGTGATTTTCGCGATGTCGGCTTCGAGCATGCGCGCGTGTGCGTTGGCCGCGAGGGCCAGGAGGCAGACGAAGGGGATCGCGCGTCTCATTGGGGCGGGAGGATAGCGGCATACGCGTGAGGTTTATCCCCCTCGAGCGCGCTGCGCGCGCTCGATCCGCCTTGGAAGGGGGATGAAGGCACGGGCTTCGGCATGGGGGGACTACAATGCCCGCCATGGATACCCAACCTTTCCGCGCCGGCCACGTCGCCGTGATCGGCCGCCCGAACGTGGGCAAGTCGACCCTCGTCAACGCGCTCGTCGGCTTCAAGATCAGCATCACCTCCAACCGTCCGCAGACCACGCGGCATCGCTTGCTCGGCATCGCAACGTTCCCGCACGGGCAACTGATGCTGGTCGACACCCCCGGCCTGCACCGCGAGCAGAAGCGCGCGATGAATCGCTGGATGAACCGCGCCGCGCGCGGTGCGCTCGAAGGCGTGGATGCGGCCCTGCTCGTCATCGAAGCCGGCCGCTGGGACGACGAAGACACGCTGGCCTACGACGCGCTGAAGGAAGCCGGCGTGCCGGTCGTGCTCGCGGTGAACCAGGTCGACCGCATCAAGGACAAGACCACGCTGCTGCCCTTCCTCGCGAAGATCGCGAAGGAACGGGACTTCGCCGCGGTGCATCCGATTTCCGCGCTGAAGAAGAAGGGCCTGGAGCCGCTGGTCGACGATCTGCTCAAGCTGGTGCCCGAGCAGGCCGCGCTGTACGGCGAAGACGAGATCACCGACAAGAGCCAGCGCTTCCTCGCCGGCGAACTGGTGCGCGAGCAGCTCATGCGCCAGCTCGGCGCCGAACTGCCGTACGCCACGACCGTGGAGATCGAGAAGTTCGAACTCGATGGACGGATGTGGCGCATCAATGCCGTGATCTGGGTCGAACGCGACGGGCAGAAGGCCATCGTGATCGGCAACAAGGGCGAGCGCCTGCGCGAAATCGGCACGCGCGCGCGCGAACAGATGGAGCGCCTGTTCGACGGCAAGGTGTTCCTGGAGACCTGGGTCCGCGTGCGCGAAGGCTGGTCGGACGACGAAGCCGCGCTGCGTACGCTCGGATACCACGACTGACGCGTGCGCATCGCCGGCGAAGCCGCGTACGTGCTGCACGCGCGTCCCTGGCGCGAGACGAGCCTGCTCGTCGAAGTCCTCGCCGACCAACAGGGCCGCATGGGATTGATCGCGCGCGGCGTGCAAGGCCCGAAGCGGCACGTGCTGCGCGCGGCCTTGCAACCGATGCAATACATCCGACTGGATGCCGTGCTGCGCGGTGAACTGGCGCAATTGCGCAGCGCCGAAGCGCTCGATGCCGCGCCCGTGTTGCAGGGCGACAACGCCCTGGCTGCGTTCTACGTCAACGAGTTGGTGTTGCGGCTGGCCCCGCGCGGCGATGCGCTACCGGAATTGTTCGATGCCTACGGCGAGGTGCGCACGCACCTGGCGAGCGATGCGCCATTGGCGTGGACGCTGCGCCGCTTCGAACGCGACTTGCTCGAAGCCCTGGGCTTCGGCCTGGTCCTGGATGCCGACACCGACGGCATGCCGCTCGATCCCGCGGCGCGTTATCGCCTCGATCCGGAACAAGGCGCTCGACGCGTCCGCCACGACCGCGGGCAGGCCGATCGCGATACCACCGCAACCGGAAGCGCGTTGTTGGCCCTGGCCGGCGACGTGCAGCCCGAGGGCGACGATCTCGCGAGCCTGCGACGCACGATGCGCGAAGTGCTGGCGTATCACCTGGGGGCGCGCGGCCTGAAATCCTGGGAAATGCTGGCGGACCTGGGGCGCCTGTCGAAGCCACGCTGATTCAGGGCGCGATTTGCTGCAATACCGCTTCGGCCGCGAGTTGTTCCGCTGCGCGGCGCGACGTCCCCTCGCCTTCGCATTCCACCGCAGGCTCCGCCACGGCGCAGGCGACGCGGAAGATCTTCGCGTGCTCGTCGCCGCTTTCGGAGACCAGGCGGTACACGGGGAGCGGTTTGCCGCGCCCCTGCAACCATTCCTGCAAACGCGTCTTCGCGTCCTTGCCAATCTTGTTCGGCGGCGGCAGCGCATCGATGGCCGCTTCGAACCACGGCAACACCGCGGCGCGACAGGCCTCGAACCCCGCATCGAGGTGGATCGCGCCGACGATGGCTTCGACCGCATCGGCCAGGATCGAATCGCGGCGATGCCCGCCCGACTTCATTTCGCCGGGGCCGAGCACCAGGTGCGCACCGAGGTCGAGCGTGCGGGCGATCGATGCGAGCGCCGATTCGCGCACCAGTTCGGCGCGCGCGCGGGTCAGCGTGCCTTCGTCGGCGCGCGGCCAGCGTTTGTAGAGGGCTTCGGCGACGAACAGATTGACGAGCGAATCGCCAAGGAATTCCAAACGCTCGTTGTGCAGCGGCGCGGCGCTGCGGTGCGTGAGCGCCTGCGCCAGCAGGCCCGGATCGACGAAGTCGTATCCGGGCAGGCGGAGGGCGTCAGTCGGCCGGACCACCGTGGGTCATGTCCTTTTCCGCGACGAAATTCCCCACGACATCCAGGTTGGCGATCATCGGACGGCGCACTTCGTACGACACCGTCATGTGCCAGCCACCTTCCATGCGTTCGATCGAGACGTTCTCGGGCTTCACGTTTTCCGAGTAGTTCACGTCGAGGCGGCGGAAGAACATGGTCTTGAGGCGATCGGGCGGTGCGTTGTTGACGCCCGGCTCGAGCGCGACGCCCTCGAGCGACTTCTTCACCGCGTAGAACTCGGTGTACATCGGGATGACCTTCATACCCACGTACACGCTGACGCCCACGACCGCGAGGATCATGATGAATCCCAACATCGAGATGCCGCTCTGCGAACGCTTCATGTTGTCCCCTTCCCCTCGGGTCGATCGATGTGCGGCGACGATTACGGGATGTTCGAGCCGATCCTCGAGAAATCCACGCCACCGGCCTGCTTGTCCCAGTTGAACCAGATCAGGAATGCCTTTCCGCGGAGGTTTTCCTCCGGCAGGAAGTGCACGGCCCAGAAACGGCTGTCCTCGCTATTATCACGATTGTCGCCCATCACGAAATAGTGACCGGGCGGGACCACCCATTCCCCTTCCCCTTGCATGGAGAACGGAGAGTCCTCGCGTTCCAGGACGGGGTGCGGCCGACCCGGCAGGCCTTCCTGCCGAAGGTCCGCGCCGGTCATGTCCGCTCCCTGCCCCTTGCCGGCATATTCGCCGATCTGCTGGTACTTCAGCGCGACGCCGTTCACGAACACGGTGTTGTCGCGATAGGCGACGGTGTCGCCCGGCAGGCCGATGACCCGCTTGATCCAGTCCTGGTCGGGGTGGTGCGGCGGGCGGAAGACCACCACGTCGCCCCGCTTCGGCTCTCCGATGGCGACGAACTTCTTGTTGCTGATCGGCAGGCGGAGGCCGTAGGCGAACTTGTTGACCAGGATGAAGTCGCCGATCAGCAGCGAGGGCATCATCGAACTGGAGGGAATGCGGAAAGGCTCGGCCACGAAGCTGCGCAGGCCCAGCACGATCGCCAGCACCGGGAAGAACGCGCGCGAATAATCGACGAGCAGCGGCTCCTTCTCGTCGAGCAGGCCGGCCTCGAGCTTGCGACGCTTCGCGAAGAACAGCTTGTCTCCCAGCCAGATGATCCCGGTGAGCAGGGTCAGCACCACCAGGATCGTTTCGAACCACACCATGCCAGCTCCTTGTTGCCGGTCCGTGCCGGGGCAAGCTTACTTGTTATCGACCTGCAGGACGGCGAGGAACGCTTCCTGCGGGATCTCGACGCGTCCGACCTGCTTCATCCGCTTCTTGCCCTCTTTCTGTTTCTCGAGGAGCTTCTTCTTGCGGGTGGCGTCGCCGCCGTAGCACTTGGCCAGCACGTTCTTGCGCAGCGCCTTGACCGTGCTGCGCGCGATGATCTGCGAGCCGACGGCGGCCTGGATGGCCACGTCGAACATCTGTCGCGGAATCAGTTCGCGCATCTTCTCGGTGAGGTCCCGGCCGCGGCGGTCGGCGTGCGCGCGGTGGGTGATGATCGACAGCGCATCCACCTTGTCGCCGTTGATCAGCGTGTCCACGCGGACGAAGGGACCGGGCTGGAAACGGACGAAGTGGTAATCCAGCGAGGCATAGCCGCGCGAGACCGACTTCAGCCGATCGAAGAAGTCCAGCACCACTTCGGCCATCGGCAGCTCGTAGCTGATTTGCACCTGGCTGCCCATGTACGTGATGCCGACCTGCGAGCCGCGCTTTTCTTCGCACAGCGTGATCACGTTGCCGACGTAGTCGGGCGGCGTGAGCACGTTGGCGCGGATGATCGGTTCGCGGATTTCCTCGATCTGGTTCACCGGCGGCATCTTGGCCGGGTTGTCGAGCGGCATGACGCTGCCGTCGGTCTTGAGGATTTCGTAGATCACCGTCGGCGCGGTGGTGATCAGGTTGAGGTCGTACTCGCGCTCCAGGCGCTCCTGCACGATCTCCAGATGCAGCATGCCGAGGAAGCCGCAGCGGAAACCGAAGCCCATCGCCTCGGAGCTTTCCGGTTCGAAGCGCAGCGCGGCATCGTTGAGGCGCAGTTTTTCGAGCGCTTCGCGCAACGCCGGGTAATCCTCGGCATCCACCGGGAACAGGCCCGCGAACACGCGCGGCTGCATTTCCTGGAAACCGGGCAGCGGCGTGGTCGCCGGATCGGCGGCCAGGGTGAGCGTGTCGCCGACCGGCGCGCCGTGCACGTCCTTGATCGACGCGGTGATCCAGCCCACTTCGCCCGCGCCGAGTTTCTTCAGCGGCTTGCGCTTGGGCGTGAACACGCCGACGCCTTCGACCTGGTGCGTGCGGCCGGTGGACATCACCAGCATCTTCGCGCCCGGCACGATCTCGCCCTGCATCACGCGCACCAGGCTCACGACGCCGAGGTAGTTGTCGAACCACGAGTCGATGATCAGCGCCTGCAGCTTGTCGGTGTCGCGCGGCTTCGGCGGCGGGATGCGATGCACGATGGCTTCGAGCACGTCGGCGACGTTGAGGCCGGTCTTCGCGCTGATGGCCACGGCATCTTCGGCGTCGATGCCGATGACCGCTTCGATCTCCTTCTTGACGCGGTCGACGTCGGCCGTCGGCAGGTCGATCTTGTTCAGGACCGGCACGACTTCCAGCCCCTGCTCCACCGCGGTGTAGCAGTTGGCGACCGACTGCGCTTCCACGCCCTGCGCAGCGTCGACGACGAGCAGCGCGCCTTCGCACGCGGCGAGCGAGCGCGAGACTTCATAGGAGAAGTCGACATGCCCGGGCGTGTCGATGAAGTTCAACTGGTAGGTGATGCCGTCCTTCGCCGTGTACGGGAGCGAGACGGACTGGGCCTTGATGGTGATGCCGCGCTCGCGCTCGATGGGGTTCGAGTCGAGGACCTGCGCCTCCATCTCGCGGGCTTCGAGGCCGCCGCAGAGCTGGATGATGCGGTCGGCCAACGTCGACTTGCCGTGGTCGACGTGGGCGATGATGGAAAAATTGCGAATGTGCTGCATCGAGCCTGGGCCGGGGAAAAAGCTCGCCATTATCGCACTGATTACAGCGACTTAGCGCCGGGGCCGCCCCTTTGGGCAGGGCGGACGCGGCGCAGCTCGATGCGGGCGGACGGATTTACTGCGTATCGGCCGCCGGGCGCGGGGAGACGGCGATGTAGCGGCTGGTCCCGCCGCGCTGCACCAGCAGCATGGCGGTGTCGCCCGGCTTCACGGCCGCCAGTTCGCGATCCAGTTGCGCCGTCGAAGCGACGGAATTGCGGCCGACCGCCAGGATGATGTCGCCCGGCTGCAGCCCCGCCTTGCGTGCGGCCAGGCCTTCGATGCGGGCGATCGCCACGCCTTCGTTGTCCTCCAGGCCGAGGCGGCGGCGCTGCGCGGCGTCGACGTCTTCACCGACGATGCCCAGCGGGTTGCGGTAGGTCGGCGCCGGCGTGGCCGACGTCGGGATCACGCGCGGTTCGGCCACGGCGAGTTCGCCGAGCACCACGGTCACGTCGCGCGCCTTGCCGTCGCGCAGGATCGAGAGGGTCGTCTTCGCGCCCGGCGGCAGCGCGCCCACCAGCGGCGGCAGCGACGAGGCATCTTCGATCGGCGTGCCGTTGAACGCGCGGATCACGTCGAGCCGCTGCACGCCGGCCTTCGCCGCGCCACTGCCCGGCTGCACTTCGCGCACGAGCGCACCGCGCGTGTCGGGCAGGCCGAGGGCGCGGGCCTGGTCGTTGTCGATGCCTTCCAGGCCGATGCCGAGCAGGCCGCGGCTCACGCGACCCTTCGCCTTGAGCTGGTCGACCGCGTTCATCGCGACGTCGATGGGAATGGCGAAGCTCACGCCCATGTAGCCGCCGGAGTTGCTGAAGATCTGCGAATTGATGCCGACCACCTGGCCGCGCGTGTCGAGCAACGGACCGCCGGAATTGCCGCGGTTGATCGCGACGTCGGTCTGGATGAAGGGCACGTACTGCTGGTTGGCGTAGGGATTGGAACGGCCGACCGCGCTGACGATGCCCGCGGTGACGGAGTGGTCGAGCCCGAAGGGCGAACCGATCGCGACGACCCACTGGCCCGGACGCAGCGCGCGCGAATCGCCCGCGCGCAGGAACGGCAGGTTGGTGGCGGCGATCTTGAGCAGCGCGACATCGGACTGCTCGTCGCTGCCGACCACCTTGGCCTTGTACTCGCGACGATCCGACAGACGCACCGTGACTTCATCCGCGCCATCGACGACGTGGTGGTTGGTCAGCACGTAACCGTCGTTGGAAATGATGAAACCGGTGCCCATCGAAACGCCGCGGTCCTGGCCACCGCCACCGGGTGGCATCTGCGGCATCGGCATGCCCGGACCGAAGAAGCGCTTGAAGAACTCCGGCATTTCCTCCTCGTCGTCCATCGCCGGCTGATCGCCGGTGTCGGCACCGATGTTGGCGGTGACATTGACGACCGCGGGGCCGACCTGGTCGACGAGATGGGTGAAGTCGGGCAGGCCCGTGACCATCTGCGGCGCGGGCGCGGCCGTTGGCGCCGCGGTTTGCGCGGGCAGGTCGGTCGACAACAACACGGCAGAAGTGGTGGCCGCGGTCATCGCGACCAGGAATGCGTTACGAACAGGGAGGTGACGGAGCAGTTTGCGCATCGGGACCGGGGCCTCGAAGTGGCGTGAACGAAAGGATGCGTGCGCCGGCGTGACGTCAGGGCTCCGGCGGCGAGGCCGGTGCGGTGTCGTCGTCGTTCGCCGGTTGCAGCGTGGGGCCGGGCGAGAACGGATAGAACGAAGGGCCGGTCGCGTAATCGGCGGACAGGGTGCCGCCGCCGTTCAACCGCGGCAGCACGGCACGCGGCCACGGACGCGCGGGTTCGGCCTGGAGCGCTTCGCCCTGGAGCAAGCTGGTTTGCAGCGCCTGGCTCGCATGCACCTCGGGAACATCGGCGACCAATGCCGTATTGATCGCGGTGACCGGTTGTGGCGCTTCGCCGGTGATCTGTGCGTTGGATTTCGACGCGCCCGAATGCGCGCCGACGGCGGCGCTCACGACGCGATCGGTGGCGGCGCGGGCGCGTTCGACATTGCGCGAACGTTGGGCGACGCGCTCGGACAAGGGACGCGCGACGGCGGCGATCGCCACCGCGGCGGAGGCTTGCTGCAAACCCGGATCGGGCGTCGACGGCGATTGCGCGGGCGGCTGCTGCAGCGACTGCGCGGCCACTTGCGCAGGCGATGCCTTGTGCGCGGCGTCCGAACCGATCGGCATGCGCGCCAGCACGAAGGCGACCAACGCGGCGGAGGCCGCCATGCCGACGCTGCCCCAGCGAATGCCACCGCCGGCGGCGCGACGCGCGGGCACCGCGGCGACGGCGGCTTCGTCGCGCAGTGCATCGCGCACGCGCTCGGGGAAGGACAGCGGCAACGCGGCGCTCTGCGCACGCAGCGCATCGCCGATGCGTTGCCAGCGATCGCAGGTGCTGCGCCAGTTCTGGTCGTGGTCCAGGCGCTTGAGCGCGAAACGCGCGACGTCGCCGACGAGCTCACCGTCGAACAACGCGCTGAGCGCTTCGCGATCGGAATCGAAATGGTTGTCTGGGGTCGTCGTGTTCATCGGGTGGCACGCTCGCGTTTCGGTTCGGTGTCGAGCACGGGGCGCAGTTCCGCGTCGATGGCCTCGCGCGCGCGGAAGATCCGCGAGCGCACCGTGCCGATCGGGCATTGCATCCGTTCGGCGATGTCTTCGTAACTCAGTCCGTCCACTTCCCGCAGGGTGATGGCTTCGCGCAGTTCGGTGGGCAGGCGCTCCACCGCACGCATCACCGTTCGTTCGATCTCCTGCCGCATCAGCTCGCGCTCCGGGGTGTCGGTGTCGCGCAACCGGATGCCGGAATCGAACTGCTCGGCGTCGGTGACGTCGATGTCGTCGGTCGGCGGGCGGCGGTTGTGCGCGACAAGGTGGTTCTTGGCCGTGTTGACTGCAATCCTGTGGAGCCAGGTGTAGAACTGCGCATCGCCGCGGAAGTTCCCGATCGCGCGATACGCGCGGATGAACGTTTCCTGTGCGACATCCTGGACTTCGCTCCAGTCGTGGACGTAACGCGCGATCAACGCCTGCACGCGATGCTGGTACTTCCGTACCAACAGATCGAAGGCGACGCTGTCACCACGCTGCACCCGCGCGACGAGCGCCTGGTCCAGTTCCTGCGATTCGTTTTCGGTGGCCATGGCCGCGCCGGGGACTCCTGGGATGCTCAGCTCGGCCGAGGCCGGGCATATGGACAAGTCGGCGGCGGGAAAGTTCACGGTGCCCGCCGCGCGCCGGTTCGGGCTTCACCCCCGCCTTCGCCCGACACGAGAAGACTAATGGGGGCGGCATTGACGGCATCCAAACCTCGCCGGGATCATAGACGCCTCTCCCGTACCTCGACGAATGGTGGCCGCATGCTTGCTGGTCTCGACGGTTTGCGCTTCAGCCACTGGCGTGCCGAATCCGCCGCCGACGGCATCGTCGTGCTCAGCTTCGACCGCGCCGGCGAAAGCGTGAATACGCTCGCGCAGGATGTCCTGCTCGAACTCGACGGCATCCTCGAGCGCCTGGCGCTGGACCCGCCGAAGGGCCTGGTGGTGCGCTCGGCGAAGGCCGCGGGCTTCATCGCCGGTGCCGATATCCGCGAATTCGCGGCCTTCGACGCGAAGGGCACGGTCGGCGACGCATTGCGGCGCGGGCAGCAGGTGTTCCAGCGGCTGGCGGAATTGCGCTGCCCCACGGTCGCTGCGATCCACGGCCACTGCATGGGCGGCGGCACCGAACTGGCGCTCGCCTGCCGCTATCGCGTGGCCTCCAACGACCCGTCCACGCGCATGGGCCTGCCCGAAGTGAAGCTCGGCATCTATCCGGGCTGGGGCGGCAGCGTGCGCTTGCCGCGCCTGGTCGGCGCGCCCCCGGCGTTCGACATGATGCTGACCGGCCGCGCGTTGTCCGCCAAGCAGGCCAAGGCGATCGGCCTGGTCGACAAGGTGGTCGAACCGGCGATGCTCACCGACGCGGCGATCGAACTCGCACGCAAGGGCGCGGTGCATCCGTTCAAGCAGCGCGCGCTCGCGTGGCTCACCAACACCTTCCCCGTGCGGCAGGCGCTCGCGCCGATGCTCGCCAAGCAAGTCGCACGCAAGGCGCGCAAGGAACACTACCCCGCGCCGTACGCGTTGATCGAAACCTGGCGTCGCGCGAGCGGCGGCGTGCAGTCGCTGCTGTCGGCCGAACGCAAGTCGGTGATGAAGCTCGCCTCCACGCCGACCGCGCGCAACCTCACGCGCGTGTTCTTCCTGCAGGAGCGCCTGAAAAGTCTCGGCGGCAAGGACCACGGCATCGTGCGCGTGCATGTCGTCGGCGCGGGCGTGATGGGCGGCGACATCGCCGCGTGGTCGGCCTACAAGGGCTTCGAAGTCACGCTCGCCGATCGCGAGCAACGCTTCATCGACGGTGCGCTGACGCGTGCGCAGGACCTGTTCGCCAAGCGCGTGAAGGATGAAAGCAAGCGTCCGGCGGTATCGGCGCGCCTGCGCGGCGACCTGCTCGGCGAAGGCGTGCACAACGCCGACCTGGTGATCGAAGCGATCATCGAACGGCCCGATGCGAAGCGTGCGTTGTACGCGGAGCTCGAGCCGCACCTGAAGCCCGATGCATTGCTGACGACGAACACCTCGTCGATTCCGCTGACGGAATTGCGCGAGGGCCTTGCGCAGCCAGCGCGATTCGCGGGCCTGCATTACTTCAATCCGGTTGCGTTGATGCCACTGGTGGAAATCATCCGGCACGACGCGATGGCCGAAGACACCGAGCGTCGCCTCGCCGCGTTCTGCCGCGCGATCGACAAGTTGCCGGTGCCCGTCGCGGGCACGCCGGGCTTCCTCGTCAACCGCGTGTTGTTCCCCTATATGCTCGAAGCGATGGCCGCGTACGCCGACGGCATCCCCGGCCCTGCGATCGATCGGGCGGCGGTGAAGTTCGGCATGCCGATGGGGCCGATCGAATTGGTCGACACCGTCGGCCTGGATGTCGCGGCGGGCGTCGGGCGCGAATTGGCGCCCTTCCTCGGGTTGCCGATTCCCGCAGGCCTGGAGAACAAGCTCGAATCGGGCAAGCGCGGCAAGAAGGACGGCCAGGGCTTTTACACCTGGGAAGAAGGAAAACCGCGCAAGCCGGAGTTGCCGAAGGACTACAAGGCGCCCGACGACCTCGAGGATCGCCTGATCCTGCCGATGCTCAACGAATCGGTCGCGGCCCTGCACGACGGCGTGGTCGCCGACGGCGACCTGCTCGATGCGGGCGTGATCTTCGGCACGGGGTTCGCACCGTTCCGCGGCGGCCCGATCCAGCACATTCGTGCGGTCGGCGCGGATGTGCTGCTCTCGAAGTTGAAGGCGCTGGAAGCGAAGTACGGTGCGCGGTTTGCGCCGCGCGCGGGATGGGATTCGCCGGCGCTGCGCTGAGGCGCAGTTACATCGTGTGCGTCGGCTTGTCCGCCGTCAGCGTGCCCGCGAGGATCGTCTCGATCTTGTGGCGCACCGCTTCGCCTTCGGCGCTGTCGGCGAACTGCACGCCGATGCCGGCGGCGCGGTTGCCCTGCGCACCCGGCGGCGTGACCCAGACGACCTTGCCGGCGACCGGCAGGCGGTCCTTCTCTTCGAGCAGCGTGAGCAGCAGGAAGACCTCGTCGCCGAGGAAGTAACGCTTGGGCGTCGGCACGAAGATGCCGCCGGATTTCAGGTACGGCATGTACGCGTTGTACAACGCCGACTTGTCCTTGATGGCCAGCGACAGGATGCCCTGCCGTGCCCCGCCTGCCCCTGCGACTGCGCTCATCCCCTGCCCCCTCGTGCGACCGGCACCGGCGCATCGCCGCGCCAGGCCAACAACAATTCCGTGACCGCGAGATCGGCGCGCACCGTGGTGCGCAGCAATTCGCGGGTGCGGTTCGCTGCATCGAACCACGCGGCCAGACTGCGGGTTCGCCCCGGATCGGTCAAGCGCGTGGCGCGTTGCAAAGCAAGGTCCGCCGCATGTCTTAGACGCATTCCGGCGTATTCATCGGCCACCCACGCCTGCGCGGTCGCGAGTGCGCCGGCGGTGCCCTGCTCCAGTTTGTCGAGGTCGGCGGCGACCTGTCGACGCAACGCGAGCCCGTCGTTGCGCAACCAGTCGTCGGCCAGGCCCGGATGGCCGCGCGCTGCGTCGAGCGCTTCTTCGGCGGCGGCGGGCTTGTGGCCTTGCGTGCCAAGCCAGGCCAGGGCTTCGGCGCGCGGTGGCAGATGGAATTCGACGCGATGGGTACGGCTGCGGATCGTCGCGGGCAAGCGCGAGGGATGCGCGCTCAGCAACCAGAGGTAGCGACCGGGTTGCGGTTCTTCGAGCGTCTTGAGCAATGCGTTCGCCGCGGCGTGGTTGATCGCGTCGGCCGGCGTGATGAGCGCGACCTGCGCGCCGCCGTATTGCGGCGTGAGCGCGAGGCGCTGGGAGAGTTCGCGGATCTGCTGGATGACGATCTCGGTGCGCAGTTTCGTGCCTTCGGTGTTCGGCAGGAAACTCACGAGGCTGTAATCGGGATGCGTGCCCGCGACGAACAACTGGCAGCTCTTGCACGTGCCGCAGGGCAGCCCCGATTCGGGAGGTTGCCGGCACAGCACGCGTTGCGCCAGGCGTTCGACGACCGCGCGCTTGCCGATGCCCGCGGGCCCGACGAACAACACGCCATGCCCGAGCCGGCCGGCTTCGTGCACCGACAGCAGGTGGTCGTAGATGCGCTGCTGCCAGGGCGCGAGCGGCGTCACAGGCCGCCTTCGATGTAGTGCTGCAACAGCGCCGTCGCGCGCAGGGCGACATCTTCGGCGGAGGCCGACGCATCGATGACGCGGATGCGCTCGGGCTCGGCGCCTGCGCGCGCCAGATAGGAGGCGCGGACGCGTTCGAAGAATTCGTCGCGCTCGCTTTCGATGCGATCGGGCACCAGGTCGCGCCCGCGCGTGCGTTCGCGGCCCTGCTGCACGCGCAGGTCGAGCAGCAGGGTCAGGCCCGGCCGCACGACCACGAAGCGGCGTTCGAGTTCGGCGATCAGCGCAGGATCCAGCCCGCGCCCGCCGCCCTGGTAGGCGTAGCTGGAATCGGTGAAGCGATCCGACAACACCCAGGCATTGCGTTGCAGCGCGGGCAGCAGCGTCTCGCGCACGTGCTGCGCGCGCGCGGCGAACATCAGCAGGAGTTCGGTTTCCGCCGATGCCGGCTCATGCGTGGGATCGAGCAGCAGCGCGCGAATGCGTTCGGCCAGCGGCGTGCCGCCCGGTTCGCGCGTGCAGACCACTTCGGCGCCGGTGGCCATCAGCGCATCGCGCAGGGCGTTGAGCACCGTGGACTTGCCCGCGCCTTCGCCGCCTTCCAGGGAAATGAAGCGCGGTTGCGTCACAAGGCCGTTCACTGCGCACGATTCCTTGCGCGATAACGCGCCATGTACGCGCGCCATGCGGCCTGGTGGTCGGCGTAGTTGCTGCTGAAGACGTGGCGCCCGCTACCGTCGCCGACGGCCATGAAGTAGATCGCGTTGCCGCCCGCGGGATTGACGACCGCGCGCAGCGCGTCGATGCCGGGCATCGCGATCGGCGTCGGCGGCAAGCCGGCGATCTTGTAGGTGTTGTAGGGCGAGTCGGCCTGCAGGTCCGCCTTGCGGATGTTGCCGGCGTACGCGCTGCCCATGCCGTAGATGATCGTCGGATCGGTTTCCAGGCGCATGCCGAGCCTGAGCCGTCGCGCGAATACGCCCGCGATCTGCGGGCGTTCATCGGCCACGCCGGTTTCCTTCTCGACGATCGAGGCGAGGATGAGTGCTTCGTCCTTCGACTTGAGCACCGTGTCTTTCGCGCGTGCTTCCCATGCGGCATCCAACGCGCGCGTCATCGCATCGTGCGCGCGACGCAGGATGTCCAGGTCGCTGTCGCCGCGGACGTACTGGTACGTTTCCGGCAGGAAGCGTCCTTCGGGATGTTCGCCCGCGTGGCCGAGTTTCGCCATCAGCGCGGCGTCGGTCAGCTCGGCGGTTTCGTGTTGCAGCGTGGTGTCTCGCTCGAGGGCGGCGCGGACATCGCGCATGGTCCAGCCGGGCACGATCATGAAGCCGCGACTGATGACGCGACCATCGCGCAAGGCCTTGAGCAGGTCGCGCGGCGACATGTCCGGTTCGAGTGCGTACTCGCCCACCTGGATCTTGTTGGCCGCGCCGAGCTCGCGCGCAAGCGCCAGCCATTCGACCCGATGCCCGGTTTCCACGCCCGATGCGCGCAACCGCGCGACGACCTTGGCGAGCGAATCGCCGGGTTTCACCACCAACGTTTCCCCTTGCTCGATGCCCGCCATCGGCGCATCGGAGAACCCGGTGTAACGCTGCCACGCCCAGAAGGCGGCGCCCGCCAATGCGAGCAGCACGACGAGCACGAAAAGCTTGGATATGCCGCGGCTGCGGCGTGGGCCGGGCTGGCGCCGGCTGCGTCGACTGCGTGTCACGCCACCTCCATGGTCATTGCAAGGGTCCTGCGGAAAAGCCCGGATGCGCGCGCGACAGGCGCTGCACGAGCTCCCCCACGGCCGGGTGCGGCGCGAACGTGCGCGCCTGAAGCCGGGCCACGGGCAGGATACCCCGCACGGCATTGCAGAGCAGGACAGCGTCGGCGGTTTCGACGTCGGCGGGGGCCAGGCGGTCTTCCGTCGCGCCGGTTTGCGACAGGAGCCACGCACGGCACGTGCCGGCCACCCCGCATCGGTCGATGCGCGGCGTGGTCCATCGATCGCCGTGCAGGACGAACAGGTTCGCGGCGGTCGCGCAGACCACGTCGCCGTCGGTGCTGCACATCAGGCCTTCGTCGATCTCGGGGTCACTCCACTCGGCCCGCGCGAGGACCTGCTCGAGGCGATTGCAATGCTTGAGCCCGGCAAGCGCGGGTTGCACGGCGAGCCGGGTTTCGCACCAGCGCAGGACCAGGCCGCCTTCGCGCACCGGCGCGGGAAGCGGATGGCGCGACAGCCGCCAGACCGGTGGTGCATCGAAGTCGGGCGCATATCCGCGACCACCCCCGCCGCGCGTGACGATCAGGCGTGCGACACCGTCGCCCACATCGTCGAACAACTCGGCGAGCACGCCGTCGATCGCCGTGTCCGATGGCAACATCAGGCGCAACCGTTCAGCGCCGGCTTCGAGGCGCGCACGATGCGCCTCCCACCAGGGCACCGTGCCTGCATGCACGCGCATCGTTTCGAACACGCCGTCGCCATAGGCGAATCCACGCGCGTCGCCCGGCAAGGCATCGACGCGGTGATCGCCGATGAACGAGCGTCCGCTCATTCGCCCGCGCCCAATGCGCGCAGCAATCCGCGCGCCTTCGCCCGCGTTTCGTCGAGCTCGCGTTGCGGAATCGAATCGATGACGATGCCCGCGCCCGTGCGGAAGCGCAGCGTGTCGCCTTCGAGTTCCGCGCTGCGGATCAGGATGTTGAGGTCGAGGTCGCCGTCGCGGTTCAACCAGCCGAACGCGCCGGTGTACGCGCCGCGCCCCTGCCCCTCCAGCGCGGCGATGATCTGCATGCAGCGCACTTTCGGGCAACCGGTGATCGTGCCGCCGGGGAATACGGCGCGAATCACGTCGCCGGGAGTTGCATCGGCGCGCAATCTGCCGCGCACGTTGCTCACGATGTGGTGCACGTGCGCGTAGCTTTCGACGGTCATCAGTTCGTCGACCTCGACGCTGCCCGGCGTGCAAACGCGACCGAGGTCGTTGCGCTCCAGGTCGATGAGCATCACGTGTTCGGCGCGTTCCTTCGGATGGCCGACCAGCTCGCGGATGCGCGCTGCTTCGTCATCGCCGGGCAAGCGCGGGCGCGTTCCGGCGATCGGACGCGTTTCCACCGCATCGCCGCGGATCGAAACCAGGCGCTCGGGCGAGGAACTGACGATGGCCCAGTCGGGTCCCGCGAACAGGCCGGCGAACGGCGCCGGATTCGCGGTGCGCAAACGCGCATGCAATTCCGCCGGCGGCAACGGCGCATCGAAACGCGCGCGCCAACCGCGCGAAAGATTCACCTGGAACACGTCGCCCGCGGCGAGGTGTTCGATCACGCGTTCGACGCCGCGCGTGAAGCGCTCGGGTTCGTCTTCTTCGATCGACGCCGGCGCGCGCCATTCCGGCAATGGCGACAACGAAGCCGCAGCCTGCGCATCGGCGAGGATCGTGTCGATCCAATCGCGCCGCCCTGCTTCGGCGATCGCGAACACTTCGCCCGTCGCATGATCGCGCAACACGGCCGCGGGGCTGCGCATCGCATGGGCGACGGGCACGCGCCCCTGTGCTTGCGGCAGGCGCAGCACCGGTTCGACTTCGCCCGCGAGTTCGTAGGCGAGGAACACTACCCACCCGCCGCGGAAGGGCCAGCGCGGTTCGTCGCGCGGCACGCGCGCGGCCTGCCACTGGGCATCGAGCGCCGAAAGAAAATCGCCGTCGCGCGCGGTGCCATGCTGGTCGCGCACGATACCGTCGCGATCGAGCCGCACCGTTTCGCCGCCATCGACGAACAACATGTCCCAACGCCCCTGCGCGGTGCCGTGCGCGCTGGATTCCAGCAGCACCGGATAACGCGCCGGCGCCTGCCGGTGCAGGGCCAGCAGGTCGAGGGCGGGGTCGAGTTGGTGCGTGACGAGCACGGGCCCGTCTCCTGCCATCAGATCCGGCGGAACACCAACGTGCCGTTCGTGCCGCCGAAGCCGAAGCCGTTCGACACCGCGATGTCGATGTGCTTCTCGCGGGCCACGTTGGGCACGTAGTCCAGGTCGCAGCCTTCGCCGGGGTTTTCCAGGTTGATGGTCGGCGGAATGATGCCCTGGTGCAGCGCCATCACCGAGAACACCGCTTCGGCACCGCCGGCCGCGCCGAGCAGGTGCCCGGTCATCGACTTGGTGGAGCTGACCATCGTCTTGTACGCGTGCTCGCCGAGCGCGCGCTTGATCGCGAGCGTTTCGGCCACGTCGCCCAGCGGCGTGGACGTGCCGTGCGCGTTGAGGTATTGCACCTGGTCGGCGTTGATCTTCGCGTCGCGGAAGGCCGCGGCCATGCAACGCGCGGGGCCGTCGCCGTCTTCGCTGGGCGCGGTCATGTGGAAGGCGTCGGAGCTGGCGCCGAAACCGGCGAGCTCGCAGTAGATGCGCGCGCCGCGCGCCTTCGCGAATTCGTATTCCTCCAGGATGAGGATGCCGGCGCCGTCGCCGAGCACGAAGCCGTCGCGGTCCTTGTCCCACGGGCGCGAGGCGCGCGTCGGATCGTCGTTGCGCGTGGACATCGCCTTCATCGAGCAGAAGCCGCCCATCGAGGTCGGCGTGGAACCGCGTTCGGCACCGCCGGCGAACATCACGTCGGCGTCGCCGTGCTGGATCATGCGCATGGCGATGCCGATCGAATGGTTCGACGTGGCGCACGCGGAGACCGCGGAAAAATTCGGACCCTTGGCGCCGGTGAGCAGCGACACCTGGCCGGGGACCATGTTGATGATCGTGCTGGGCACGTAGAACGGCGAGATCTTGCGCGGGCCGCCTTCGTGCGCCTTGATCGTCTGCTCTTCGATGCCGAGCAGGCCGCCGATGCCCGAGCCGATGATCGCGCCGATGCGCTCGGCATTGGACTCGTCGATGACCAGGCCGGCGTCGTCGCGCGCCATCAGCGAGGCCGCCACGCCGTAGTGGATGAACTCATCCATCTTCTTGGCGTCCTTCGGCCCCACCCAGCGGGTGACGTCGAAGTCGCGCACTTCGCCGGCGATGCGCGTGGTCAGGTTGGACGCATCGAAGTGCGTGACCGGGCCGATGCCCGAACGCCCGTTGACGATGCCGTCCCAGGTGCTTGCCAGGTCGTTGCCCAGCGGCGAGACGATGCCCATTCCCGTTACGACGACGCGACGCATAGAGTGCTCCTCAACTTCTTGGACCCGCCGTACGAGGATTCACGTACGGCGGCGAATGCAATCGCAGAAACACACAGGGCCGCGAAAGCGGCCCCGTGGCTGCGACGTCATGCCCTGCTTCAGGCCTTGACGTGCGCCTTGATGTAATCGATGGCCTGCTGCACCGAGGTGATCTTCTCGGCCTCTTCGTCCGGGATCTCGCACTCGAATTCCTCTTCGAGCGCCATCACCAGTTCGACGGTGTCGAGCGAGTCGGCGCCGAGGTCGTCGACGAACGAAGCGCTGTTGGTCACTTCTTCTTCCTTGACGCCAAGCTGTTCGATGACGATCTTCTTGACGCGTTCTTCGATGCTGCTCATGGATCGTGCTCCTCCAGGGAGTCTGTTCAGGCGGGTAGTGTAGTGGAAGCCGGGCGGCGGCGCGTGGGGGCCTGGCCCGGCAAGCCGGTGGGTGAAATGGAGTGGCGGCTTGGCCCAGCCGTCAGGGCATGTACATGCCGCCGTTGACGTGCAGGGTCTCGCCCGTGATGTAAGCCGCCGACGGCCCGGCCAGGAAGGCCACGGCGCGGGCGATGTCGGCCGGCTCGCCGAGGCGGCCCAGCGCGATCTGGCCCACGAGCGCCGCCTTGGCGTCCTCGGGCAGGCCCGCGGTCATGTCGGTGGCGATGAAGCCCGGGGCGACCACGTTCACGGTGATGCCGCGGCTGCCGATTTCCTTCGCGAGCGACTTGCTGAAGGCGATGATGCCGGCCTTCGCGGCGGCGTAGTTCGCCTGCCCCGCGTTGCCGGTGACGCCGATGACCGAGGCGATGTTGATGATGCGGCCCTTGCGCGCCTTCATCATCGGGCGCATGACGGCCTTGGAGGTGCGATACACGCTCGTCAGGTTGGTGTCGAGGATCGCCTGCCAGTCTTCGTCCTTCATGCGCATCAACAGGTTGTCGCGCGTGATGCCGGCATTGTTGACGAGGATGGAGACGCCGCCGAATTCCTTGCCGATCGCTTCGATGAGCGCTTCGACCGACGCGCCATCGGTGACGTTCAACATGCGGCCGTGGCCGCCCCTGGCGGCGAGGCGTTCGCCGATGGCGGCCGCGCCGTTGTCGGTGGTGGCCGTGCCGATGACGGTAGCGCCCAGGGCGGCGAGTTCGTCGGCGATCGCGGCACCGATGCCGCGGCTCGCGCCGGTCACGAGGGCGACTTCACCTTTCAACGTTTGTTCGCTCATGCCTGGCTCCATTCGGTGAGCGCGGATTCCATGTCGGCGGACGTGCCGATCGCACGCGCGTCGAGCGATTTGTCGATGCGCTTGACCAGGCCCGTCAGCACCTTGCCCGGCCCGCATTCGGCGATGCGCGTGGCACCGCGCGCGGTGAGCGCCTGCACGCAACCGGTCCATTGCACCGGCAGGTAGAGCTGGCGCACGAGCGCATCGCGGATCGATTGCACGCCCTCGTGCACTTCGGCGTCGACGTTCTGCACCACCGGGCGATCGGGCGCAGACCACGACAGTGCGTTCATCGCTTCGGACAGACGGTTCGCGGCTTCGCGCATCAACGGCGTGTGCGACGGCACGCTGACGGCGAGCTTCACGGCCTTGCGCACGCCGCGTGCGGCGAGCAGTTCGAGCGCGCGATCCACCGCGGCCGCATGGCCGCCGATGACGATCTGGCCCGGCGAATTGAAGTTGGCGGGCACGACGATGTTGTCGCCCGAGGCTTCTTTGCAGACTTCCAGCACGAGCGCGTCTTCGGCGCCGAGCACGGCGGCCATCGCGCCGGTGCCGGCGGGCGCGGCGTCCTGCATCAGTTGGCCGCGCAGGCGGACGAGCTTGGCGCCGTCGTGCAGCGAGAGCGCACCGGCGGCGACGAGCGCGGCGTATTCGCCCAGGCTATGGCCCGCGAACAACGCCGGCTGCGCACCACCGCGCGCCTGCCACGCGCGCCATGCGGCGACGCCGGCGGCGAGCAGCGCGGGCTGCGTGAATTCGGTCTTGTTGAGTTGCTCTTCCGGGCCCTGCTGCGAGAGCGACCACAGATCCGCGCCGGCGCCTTCGGAGGCTTCGTCGAACGCCGCGCGCACGCGCGCATCGCCCGCCGCCAGATCGGAAAGCATTCCGACCGATTGCGAGCCCTGTCCGGGAAAAACGAAGGCGAGTTGGGGATTGCTCACGCGGTCACCCGTTGCGAAGAGGGCGGCATGATAAGTGCGTTCGCCGCGGGGCGTCTGTACGACGACGTATGTAACGTGTGAACTGCGGAGTCCGACACGCCGCCGATGCGGCGCGAACGATCAGTAACGAAGCAGCGCCGAGCCCCACGTGAAGCCGCCGCCGAAGGCTTCCAGCAACACCAGTTGCCCGCGCTGCACCTTGCCCGCGCGCACCGCTTCGTCCAGCGCCAGCGGCACCGAACCCGAAGACGTATTGCCGTGCTTGTCGACGGTGACGACCACGCGGTCCATCGGCATGTCCAGGCGCTTGGCCGTGGCTTCGATGATGCGCAGGTTGGCCTGGTGCGGGATCAGCCAGTCGATGTCGTGGCGGTCCATGCCGTTGGCTTCGAGCGCTTCCTCGACGACCGAATCCAGTGCCTTCACCGCGTGCTTGAACACGTCGTTGCCGGTCATCTGGATGCGCACGCCGCCGTTTTCCTCGGCCTTGAAGCCGACCGAGACGCCGACCGGGCTCCACAGCAATTCCTTCCTGCTGCCGTCGGCGTGCATGTGCGTGCTGAGGATGCCGGTTTCGGTGTCGGCCTTGAGCACGACCGCGCCGGCGCCGTCGCCGAACAACACGCACGTGGTGCGGTCGGTCCAGTCGACCATGCGCGTCAGCGTTTCCGAACCCATCACCAGCGCGGTCTTCGCCGCACCGGAACGGATGAACTTGTCGGCGACCGTGAGCGCGTAGATGAAACCCGAGCAGGCGGCGTTGACGTCGAACGCCGGGCAGCCGAGCGCGCCGAGGCGGTGTTGCACCAGGCACGCGGTCGACGGGAACACCAGGTCCGGCGTCGTCGTGCCCAGGATGATCAGGTCGAGCTCGGAGGCCTGCACGCCCGCGGCTTCGAGCGCGCGGACGGCTGCGTGGTACGCGAGGTCGCCGGTGGTTTCGCCTTCGGCGGCCACGTGGCGCTCGCGGATGCCGGTCCGCGCGGTGATCCACTCATCGCTGGTATCGACGAGCTTTGCCAGATCGTCGTTGGTGAGGACCTTTTCCGGCAGATAGCTACCGGTACCGGCGATGCGCGCGAACACTTGCTGGGTCATGCCCCTGCCCTGAATGGAATTGGCCCGGGGGCGCCGGCGCTTTGGCGCGCCAGCGCCGCGATCGTCACTCTTCGACGACGCGGTTCTTCGACGGCACGACCTTCTTGCCGCGGTAGTAGCCGTCGGCGGTCACGTGGTGGCGCAGGTGCGTTTCGCCCGTGGTCGGGTCGGTCGACAGCTGCTTGGCCGTCAAGGCGTCGTGCGAACGGCGCATGCCGCGCTTGGACGGGGAAACACGGGACTTCTGGACAGCCATGGTCTTGCTCCGATGAAAGCTTTTTGAATTGTCGAAGGGCTGCGATCAGCCTTTCGGTTTGTCCTTCAGCGCCGACAGCCCGGCGAACGGACTTGCGCGCTGCATTTCTTCTTCCGATGCGGTCCAGTCGCGCTCGACCGCCTCGGTACCGGGCGCCACGGGAACCACGGGGACGGCGAGGATCAATTCGTCCTCCACCAGCTCCGCGAGCCGCAGCAGGCCATCGTCGCCGACCAGCAGCGCCTCGTAGCCTTCCGGCAATGCGTTCTCCCCTTCCTCGTCGCGGATCAGACCGAGCCGTTGCACGATCGATACCGGCAGTGCGAATTTCTGCAGGCTGCGCTGGCATTCCAGCGGGAGCCTGGCGTCGATCCGCAACTCGACGAAGGGGATGCGCAACATGTCCTGGCCGAATTCGACCTCGACGCGTGCGCTGCCTTCCGTGTCCGCGAGTGCGCCCTTCAACCGCTGCATGCCGGCCAGCGGCAGCGCGCCTTCGAAGGTGCGTTGCGCGGCGACCATGCGCCAGGCGTCCAATTGTTCCGGAAGCCCGCGTGGGTGACCGGCCGAATGGGTGGGCGTATCGGCGGACATAAGCCGGGAATTGTTAGGCACTCACCCCGTCGGTGTCAAACCGCCGGACTTCGAACTGCTTGATAAGGCAGGGAATCGGACGGCAGACTGCCGAGCAGATTGTCCACGGAAGCCTGCGTGACCACCACCCTTCTCATCCTCATCCTTGCGGTGGTCGTCGCGGCCGCATTCATCCTGGCCCTGCGGCGCCGGGCCAACCGGGGCCGCCAGCGGGCCGTGGCCGCCCTGCTGGACTCCGCCGATGCCCTGGAAGCCCGCCTGCGCGTGGCCCGGGCCGAGATCGAGGCCGTGGCCGGCGACGAAGACAACCCGGTCCAGCAGGCCCTGCGCGAGATGCTCCGACAGCGGCTGTGGCTCCAGAAGCACGGCCAGACCGCCTCGCTGGGCGAACTCCAGACCGTGCGCACGTCGATCGACGCCGCCCGCGCCCGCATCGAGGCCCAGCTGGCCCTCATCGAACGCGCCCGCGCGCCGCTGGCCTGACCATGCACCTGATCCTCGCCTCCACCTCGCCCTACCGGCGCGAGTTGCTCGGCCGCCTGCGCCTGCCCTTCGATGTCGTGCGGCCCGAGGTCGACGAGACGCCGGCCCCGGGCGAATCCCCGGCCTCCCTCGCGCTCCGCCTGGCGCGCGCCAAGGCCGAAGCCGTCGCCGCCGCGCATCCCGGAAGCTGGGTGATCGGTTCGGACCAGGTCGCCGACCTGAACGGCACGCCGCTCGGCAAATCGGGCGATCGCGAAACGGCCATCGCGCAACTGCTGTCCATGTCCGCGCGCACCGTGGTGTTCCGCACCGCCGTGAGCGTGCGGCGCGACGATGCCGCCTTCGATTCGGTCGATTGCACGCGCGTGCGCTTCCGGCGCCTGGCCGTCGAGGAAGTGCAACGCTATGTCGATGCCGAGCAACCCTTCGATTGCGCGGGCAGCTTCAAATCCGAAGGCTTCGGCATCGCGCTGTTCGATGCGATCGAAACGCACGATCCCACTGCGTTGATCGGCCTGCCGATGATCGCCACGGCGCGCATGCTGCGCGCCGCGGGCTTTTCGCTTCCCTGAGGATCAGTCGACGATCCGCAGCGGTTGCTCGGACCATTGTTCGACGCTGCCGTCGCGCCCGGTCAGCCGCAATCCGAGCCAATGCATGCCCGGCGACACGGCGCCGACGCGCACGCGCGCGGTCCACGCCACGTAGGGATGCTGCGGATCGTTCGATTCGCGCCAGTAACCGCGGATGCCCACGTGTTGCTGCCCGTAATCGGCCAGGCCGACGACTTCGCCATCCAGCGTGACTTCCACGCGCGCGATGCCGACGCCATCCTTGAACGCCCACCCCGCCGCTTCGAAATCGCGCGACACGCGCGCCTTCGCCAATGGCGAATCGATGTAGGCCATCGCCGGCGCCGTGCATTGGCCGCTCGCGCGTTTTGCGGGCATGCGGAACAACAGGAAACGCTGGCGCCCGTGGTCGATGTTCACCACGCGCGGCGGCGGCAACGGACCGAGCATGTCGCACAGGGCGTGGTAGTGCTGCAGCAAGTCTCGATAGCGCACTTCCGACGCACCGACGACGAGCAGCAGCTCGCGTTCGCCCAAGGACGCGCGATCGTGCACGCTCAATTTCCACAACGCGAGCTGCGGCGCGCGCCCATGCGCGACGTTGAGTGCATGCGGCAGGACCGCGATGTCCGGATCGTCGAGCGCGAACCCCAGTTCGGAGCCGACCTTGAAATTGTCGGCGACGATGCGCGCATCGTGCGGCAGCTTCGCGCGTTCATCGCGCACCGCATCGGCGAGCGCGCCCCAGCCGGCGAAATTGGCCGGATACCACTTCGCCGCCGCGAACCGCGCGCGCGCGAGCGGGCTGGAAACGACGACGTAGTACCCGAGGATCGCGACCAGGCCCGCCACCGCGAGCGCCCACGTCGCGCGACGCCAGCCGCGCGGCCATTGCGCGAGCGTTGCCGGCACCAGCGGCACCAGTGCGTACAGCCCTGCGAGCGTCCAATGGAAACTGATGCGCTCGTTGTCGGCGAAGAACCCGAGCAGGCAGAACGCCACCACGGTGCCGCCGCCGAGCAGCGCGAAATACTTGGCATGGTTGCGATCGTCCGCGCCCTGCCCGTGCCAACCACGCACCGCCGCGTGCGCCATCGCGGCGAACAACAACGGCGTCGCGAGGAGCGCCTGGATCACGAAGAACCACGCGCCGTCGAAATGGAAATCCCACGGATGGCGATCGACGAGCTGGAAGCGCAGGCCCGCATCGGCGTTGTCGAGGTTCCACACGATCAGCGGCGTCCACGCGACCGCGCCGATCGCGAGCGCGACCCACGTGCGCACATCCTTCAACACGTGGCGCCCGCGCGGGATCATCAGCAAGGCGACCAGGCCCACGCCGATCACCGCCGCGAAGCGATAGTGGCTCAACGCGCCGATGGCCAGGCCCGCGGCGAGTTCCAGCGCGCCGGCGGGATCGACCTTGCGCAACAGCCGCGCGCCGGCATCCACGCACAACAAGGTCGCCAGCGCGAGCGGCACGTCGGGCACCGCGAGCAAGCCGAGCGTGCCACCCAGGGGCAAGAGCACCGCGAGCAAGCCGGCCTGCCATGCGAAGACATCGCACGTGCGGTCGCCGTCCTTCGGCGCGCACGCGTGCCGGGCGATGCGCACGATCAGCCACGGCAAGGCCATGCCGATCAACAGGAACGGCCAGCGCAAGCCGAAGACGTTGGTGCCCGCCACGGCCGTCCCCAGGCGCGCGAGCCATGCCGTCAGGCCCGGGACGTCGGAATAAGCGAGCGCGAGATGCTGGCCCTCCTGCCAGTAGAAGGCTTCATCGACGAACGGCGGCAGGCGCACCGCGACCAGCAACTTGATCGCGGCCACCACGGCCCATGTCCACAGGAACGCGCGTCGTGCGCGTCGTGCGTCTTCTTCGTTCCGCATCGACCCCGGCCTCGTTAGACTCGAACTCGTACACTCCATCGAACATCGTGCCCAACCCAGCAGGAAGCGTATGTCTGCACTCCCGGCCGCGAAGATGCTACCCGATGCGCTCCGCCAGGCCCTCGGGGATGCCCAGGGCCAGGTCAACACGCTGGTGCTGGGCAAGGCGCAGGCGGTCCGGCTGGCCTTCGTGGCGCTGTTGTCCGATGGCCACCTGCTGATCGAAGACCTGCCGGGCCTGGGCAAGACCACGCTCGCCCATGCGATGGCGGCCACGCTCGGCCTGGGTTTCCAGCGCGTGCAGTTCACCTCGGACCTGTTGCCGGCCGACATCCTCGGCGTCTCGGTGTTCGATGCGCAATCCCGGCGTTTCGATTTCCATCCCGGACCGATCTTCGCGCACGTGCTGCTCGCCGATGAAATCAATCGCGCGCCGCCACGCACGCAGAGCGCGCTGCTCGAAGCGATGGCCGAGCACCAGGTCACCGTCGACGGGCGCACGCATGCCCTGCCCTCGCCGTTCTTCGTGATCGCCACGCAGAATCCGGTGGACCTGGCGGGCACGTATCCGCTTCCCGATTCGCAGCTCGATCGCTTCCTGCTGCGCCTCACTCTCGGTTATCCCGGCGAAGAGGCCGAACGCGCCTTGCTCGCCGGCACCGACCGCCGCGAATTGATCGCGCAGGCAAAGCCCGTGCTCGGCAACGCCGACGTGCTCGCGCTGCGCACCGCCGCGAACGACGTGCACACCGGCGAGGCCCTGGTTTCCTACGTACAGGCCTTGCTCGCGCGCAGCCGTCGCCATCCGGGCGTGCGCGTCGGGCTCTCGCCGCGCGCGGGCCTGGCGCTGCTGCGTGCGGCGCGCGCGTATGCGTTGTTGCTCGGTCGCGAACACGTCGTGCCCGAAGACGTGCAGGCCTTGTTCGCGCCCGTCGCCGCGCATCGCCTGGGCGCGGACGCCGACGCCGGCGATGGTGCGGCGCTGGCGCGCGCGATCCTGCACGCGGTTCCCGTCGACTGACGATGCGGGCCACGCCGCACGCGCTGCGCGCATGGATCGAGACCTTCGCGCGCCCGCGCGGGCCCGAAGCGGTGCCGATCCAGCTCCATCGCGGCCGCATCTACGTCCTGCCGACGCGCTTCGGCCTGTTCTTCTGCGCCGCGCTGATGGCGATGGGCCTGGGCGCGCTCAACTACAACAACAACCCGGCGCTGTTGCTGATGTTGCTGCTCGCGGGCGCTGCGCTGACGAGCCTGCTCAGCGCGCATCTCCAGTTGAGCGGCATGCGCTTCGTCGCCGTCGGTGGCGACCCCGTTCCCGCCGGCACGCCGATCCTGGTGCGCATCCACGCACGTGCCGATCAGCGCGGTCGCGCGCGACGCGGCTTGCGCGTGGATTGCGCCGGCGGCGCGGGAAAGTTGTCCCTGCAGGACGGCGCCGGCGAGGTGGAAATCGCGCTGCCGACCTCGCAGCGCGGCTGGTTCGATCTTCCGCGCCTGCGCGTGTCGACCACGCGCCCGCTCGGCATCGTCCGTGCATGGTCGTGGATCTGGCCCGAGCAACCGCTGCTCGTGTATCCGCATCCCGAAGCCGACGGCCCGCCGCTGCCCGAAGGCGCGGGCGAGGCCGCGGCAGCGCGCCTGCATCCGCTCGGCGACGACGTGCACCACCTGCGCGCGTACCGTCGCGGCGATCCGCCGCGCACCATCGCGTGGAAACCCACCGCGCGCCTGGGCAACCTGCTGGTGCGCGAATACGAACGCCCGCAATCGGCCGACATCGTGCTCGACTGGCAGGTGTTGTCCGGCATGGAAACCGAAGCGCGCATCCGTCGCCTCGCGCGCTGGGTCGACGAAGCCGAACGCGATGCGCGGCGTTATCGCCTCGTCGTGCCCGGCCATGCGCCGATCGGCCCGGCGCACGGGCCCGCGCATCGCCATGCGTGCTTGCGCGCACTCGCCCTGCTGCCGGGGCACGCATGAGCGCCTCGCCCTCCACGAGCCGCATGCGCCTGGATCCGCGCTCGCGCGCGACGGTGCTCCTCGCAGGCGCCGCGTGCGTCGCGCCCTTGTTGCTGCGGCTGGATCCGAAACTCGCGACCGGCATCCTGGCCGCCGGCATCGCCGTCGCGGTGGGCGCATGGCGGCGTCCGTTGCCGGCGTGGCTGCGCGTAATCCTCGCGCTGGGCATGTCCGGCGCGGTGTTCGCGACGATGGGCGTGAATTTCGGCCGCGACACCGGTTGCGCGATCCTCGCCGCGATGCTCGCGGTCAAACCCGCGGAAACCGACAGCGTGCGCGATGCGCGCAGCCTGCTGGGCTTCGCGCTGTTCGCGCCGTTCGCGACCTTCCTGCTCGACCAGGGCCCCGTTTCGCTCGGCCTGGGCCTGGTCGCCGTGGTCTGCGCATTGATCGCGATGCAGCGCCTGTCGGACCTGGAATCGGGCGAGTTGTCCGACACCACGCCGTGGTTCAGACGCCTGGCGAGCACCGGTCGCATGATCGGCCTCGGGCTGCCGATCGCATTGGCGGCGTTCTGGCTGTTCCCGCGCCTGGCCACGCCCCTGTGGGGCGTGCCCGACCGTGCGATCTCGCGGCCGGGCCTGGCCGACAGCATGTCGCCCGGTCGGTGGGAAGACCTGATGTTCGACGACACGCCCGCCGCGCGCGTGCATTTCTTCGGGCCCACGCCGCCGAAGGACGCGATGTATTTCCGCGGGCCGGTGTTCAGCGACTTCGACGGGCGCACCTGGTCGCGCGGGGCGTGGGCGTCGGGGTATCCGGCCGCACCGGTGGACGGCACGCGCGTGCAGTGGAACTACGAGTTGTCGATGGAACCGACCGACCGTCGGCAACTGATCGCACTGGACGTGCCGCTGTCGGCGCCGGCCAATGCGTCCTTCGGGGAAGACCGCGCATTGCGCGTGGAGCGGGCGCTGGATTCGGTGACGCGCTGGCGCATGCGATCGGGCAACGTCACGCAGTTCGGGGCGCAGTCGCTCGCCCCGTTCGTGCGCGTCCGCAACCTGCGGTTGCCGGAAGGCTTCAATCCGCGCGCGGTCGCGCTGGCGCAGCAATGGCGGCGGGACGCGGGCAGCGACGATGCGGCGATCGTCCGCCGCGCGCTCGGCTGGTTCCGCAAGGAGTTCGGCTACACGCTGACCGCCTCGCTCGCGGGGCGCAACGCGGTCGACCAGTTCCTGTTCGTCGACAAACGCGGGTATTGCGAGCAATTCAGTTCGTCGTTCGTCGTGCTCATGCGCGCGGCGGGGATTCCGGCGCGCGTGGTGGGCGGGTATGCGGGCGCGGACTACAACCCGGTCGGCGACTACTGGATCGTGCGCCGCTCCGACGCCCATGCCTGGGCCGAAGTCTGGCTGGCCGGCCGCGGGTGGGTGCGCATGGATCCCACCGCCGCGGTGGCGCCCGAGCGCGTGTTCGACACGCTCGCCGATCGCGCGGGCGCGGGCGACCTGCTGGCCTCGCTGCAACCGGTGTGGAATGTCGGCGACTGGATGTTGAATGGCTGGAACGACTTCGTGCTTGGGTTCAACGCGGATCGGCAGCGGGCCCTGTTCCGTCCCTTCGGCCTGGGCGACATCGACACCGAGATGTTGTTGATGTTGTTCTCGCTGGTCGCGCTGTCGTGCCTGGCCGCCACGGTGTGGCTCCTGAGCCGCGACGTGCGGGAGCGCGACCCCCTGCTGCGGGCCTGGCATCGCCTCGCGGGCCGTTACGGAAAACTGGGCCTGGGCCGTGCGCCGCACGAGCCCGCGCTGGACTGGGCCGAGCGGGTCCACCGCGCGCGGGCCGGGGGCGACGAGGGGCTGCGGGCCCTCGGGGTGCGTTTCAGCCGCTGGCGGTACGGGCGCGGGCCGGGGCAAGCCGACGAATCGCTGAACGCCCTGCTCCGGGACCTGCGCGCACACCGCCCGTAACGCCGGCTGCGCGTATCTTGTGCATCATCGAGCCCTGGGCGGGCGGAGTTCCTGGAGACGTGCCATGACATCGTTTCGATTTGCGGCGCTGGCCGTGGCGGGTGTCCTGCTCGCGGCCTGCGTGACACAGCCCGTGCCCTTGCAAGGGGATTATCTGGCGATGACGCCGCGCGATGCGGCGGCGGCGCAGCAGACCGGTTCGGTCGTGCGTTGGGGCGGGCGGATCGTGCAGACTTTGCCGCGCGACAACAATACGTGTTTCGAGGTGTTGGCCACGCCGCTGGATTCCAGTGCGCGTCCGCATTACAACTCCGACACCGACGACGGTCGTTTCATCGCGTGCCGGAACGGGTTCTACGATCCGGCGGTGTTCGAGCCCAATCGCGAGGTCACCTTCACCGGCCGCATCGAGGCGTTCGACGTGCGCAAGATCGGCGACCACGATTATCGTTTTCCGCGCGTGGCGGCGGATGTCGTTTATCTGTGGCCGATCCGGGAGCGCGTGGATGTGTTGACGTATCCGGCGCCCTGGCCTTGGTGGGGTTACTGGTAATTCGAAAGGGGCCTTACACCCTCCGCTTTCGCGCCGCCCGAGCGTCACTTGCCGGTGCGAAGCAAGCTTCGCACTGCGCCGATCGTTGTCGGAGAAGCAGCGTTACTTCGGCGTGCCGAAGCGCCCGAGTTGTGCGCCGGCCAGCAAATGCAGATGCAGCTGGAACACGGTCTGTCCGCCGTTCGCGTTGCAGTTGATGACCACGCGATATCCGTCCTCGGCGAAGCCTTCCTGCCGCGCATATTCCGCGGCCGCGTAGGCCAGTTTGCCGACGATCTGCGCCTGCGAGGGCTTCATCGCATCCAGCGTGCGCACCGATTCCTTCGGCACGAACAGCACGTGCACCGGCGCCTGCGGCGCGATGTCGCGGAACGCGAACACCTCGTCGTCTTCGTACACGATGTCCGCGGGGATCTCGCGGCGCGCGATGCGATGGAAAATCGTGTCTTCGTTGCTCATCCCAGGCTCCTTCAAGGCATCTCGCTCCGCGTTCCGAAGGCGTGCGACAGCGTGCCGCGGTCGACGTATTCCAGTTCGCCACCCAACGGAACGCCGTGGGCGAGCCGGCTCGGCCGAACGTTGTGGCGACGGGCGAGTTGCGCCAGGTAATGCGCAGTGGCCTCGCCTTCCACGGTCGGGTTGGTGGCGATGATGAGTTCCTGCACTTCACCCTCGCCCATGCGTGCGTCGAGTTGGTCCAGGCCCAGTTCGCGCGGGCCGATGCCGTCGAGCGGGCTCAGCCTGCCCTGCAGGATGAAGTAGAGGCCGCGGAAGCCCGTCGCCTGTTCGATCGCGAGGCGATCGGCCGGCGATTCCACGGCGCACAGCAGGTGCGCGTCCCGCGAGGCGCTCGCGCAGATCGCGCAGACTTCGGTTTCGGTGAAGTCGCGGCAGCGTGCGCAATGGCGGATCTGTTCGACGGCTTGTGCGAGCACGTCGGCCAGGCGCTTGCCGCCGACGCGTTCGCGCTCCAGCACGTGGTAGGCCATGCGCTGCGCCGACTTCGGGCCCACGCCCGGCAGTACGCGCAAGGCTTCGATGAGTTGGTCGATCAGTGCCACGCAGCGGCGCCGATCAGAACGGCATCTTCATGCCCGGGGGAATCGGCATGCCGGCGGTCGCTGCGGACATGCGCGACTGCGATTCGGCATTGACCTTGTTCACCGCGTCGTTGAAGGCGGCGGCGATCAGGTCTTCGGCCATTTCCGGATCGGCCATCACGGAAGGATCGATGCGGACCTTGCGGCATTCCATGCGGCCGCTGATCGTCACGTTCACCATGCCGCCGCCGGACTGGCCGGTGACTTCGAGCTTGGCGAGTTCTTCCTGCGCGCGCTGCATGTTTTCCTGCATCTTCTGCGCTTGCTGCATGAGCTGGGCGATGTTTCCACGCATGGGGGCGTTCTCTCGTGTGGGCGACGGCGCGCTCAGGCGTCGTCGAAGGGACGGATGGAATCGGGCACGACGCTCGCGCCGTGGCGCTGCATCAGGCGTTGCACGTCGGGGTCGCCGAGGAAGGCTTCCTCCGCGGCCACCTGGCGTGCGTCGCGTTCGCGCGCGGTGCGCTGGTGCAAGGTTTCGCCGCGCGCCACTTCCGATTCGAAACGGATCTGCGGCGCTTGCCCGAGCGTGCGCGCGAGCGCATCGGCGAGCCGCTTCACCAGGCCGTCGGCCTTGAGGTGATCGTCGGCCGGCGAAAGCGAGAGGCGCAGGATGCCGTCCTCGTACGCGATGAAGCCTGCGTGCGCCGCGAGTTCTTTCGCGGGGCCGCCGAGGCCGAGATTGGCGGCGAGGTCGGGCCAGGTGGTGGCGTCGAGGAGCGTGCTCGACGTGGCGACGGATTGGGGAACCGGTGGCGAAGGCTCGACGCGGCGCTCTGGTTCGCGCACGGGCGCGATCGGTTGCGGGGCCGACGGGCGAGGCGGCGGAGGCGACGGCGGCGCAGCTTGCGGGGCACGCGCTGGCGGCGCGTCCATCGCAAGCGCTTCGCGCGCGGCCTTCGGCCCACGCACTTCGCCGCCCGTCGATGCACCCGTCTTTCCGCTTCCGCTGTCGCCCGAGGTTGCGTCCGGCCGAAACGCCAGCATCCGCAACACCGTCATTTCGAACCCGGCGCGCGGGCTCGGCGCGAGCGACAAATCGCGGCGGCCGTTCAAGGCCATCTGGTACCACAGCTGCACGAGTTCGGGCCGCAGCTTCGCCGCGAGCACGTCGACCGGCACGCTGTCCTCGTCGATTTCCGCGCCTGGCACGAGCTGGCGCACCTGCACGCGATGCAAGGCATCGGCCAGCGCATCGAGCACGCCGTTCCAGTCGGGCGAGAACTCGGCGAGCGTGCCGACGATCTCGAGCATGCGCGCGCCATCGCCATCGGCGAGTGCGTCGAGCAGGCCGGCGACCTGCGTGCGATCCACGGTGCCGAGCATCGCGGCGACGGCGGCATCGTCGAGCTGGCTGCCGGTGTAGGCGATGGCCTGGTCGAGCAGCGAGAGACCGTCGCGCAGGCTGCCGTCGGCGGCGCGCGCGAGCTGGCGGATGGCGCCGGGCTGCGCGGGAATCGCTTCGGCTTCGAGGATCTTCGTGATCTGGCCGGTGATCTGCGCCTCGTCCAGCCGCTTGAGGTTGAACTGCAGGCAGCGAGAGAGGACGGTGACGGGGAGTTTCTGCGGATCGGTCGTCGCCAGCAGGAACTTCACGTGGCCCGGCGGCTCCTCCAGCGTCTTGAGCAGCGCGTTGAAGGCCGACTTCGACAGCATGTGGACTTCGTCGATCAGGTAGACCTTCACCCGGCCGCGGCTGGGCATGTACTGCGCGTTGTCGATCAACTCGCGGACATCGTCCACGCCGGTGTTGCTGGCCGCGTCGATCTCGAGCAGGTCGACGAAGCGGCCCGCGTCGATGTCGCGACACGCGTTGCACTCGCCGCACGGTTCGGCGGAGGTGCCGCGCTCGCAATTGAGCGACTTGGCGAAGATGCGCGCGATCGTCGTCTTCCCCACCCCGCGCGTGCCGGTGAAGAGGAAGGCGTGGTGGACCCGCCCGGAATCGAGCGCATTGGTGAGCGCCCGCACGACATGTTCCTGACCGACGAGCTCCGCAAACCGCCGGGGCCGCCACTTCCGCGCAAGGACGAGATAAGACATGGGCGAATGATGCCACGTCGCCAGATAGGCGATGACCCCGCCAGCTTTGACTCGGCACCCGCATCGACCGATACCGTTGCTGCCTTCCGGCCCTGGCGGGATTTTCGATCTAGCGTCGCGAGGGGCCGACGGGGCCACCATAGGACTGTTCAGCGCAACGGCCCGCCGGGCGGGCCGTTGCCGAATGTGGCGGAGAGAGCGGGATTCGAACCCGCGAAGCGGGGTTTAGCCGCTTACACACTTTCCAGGCGTGCTCCTTCAACCGCTCGGACACCTCTCCGCTGGAACCCCTGGGGCGGCTTGCGGCCGACGTTCGGGCCGCGAATTCTAGCCCCCGCCCCTGCGCCGAACAAGCGCGGGCGTTCCGGGTTCACTCCGGATGCAGCCAATCCGCATCGCCCTGCGCGTAGCGTTCATGCTTCCAGATGGGCACGCGCTGCTTCACCTCGTCGATGATCCAGCGGCAGGCGGCGAAGGCGGCGTCGCGGTGCGCGGCCGCCACGCCGACCCAGACGGCGAGTTCGCCGATGGCCAGATCGCCCGTGCGGTGGATGCAGCGCGCGTCGAGGATCGCGAAGCGTTCGCAGGCCTCGACCAGCACGCGTTCGCCTTCCGCCTCCGCCAGCGCGGCGTAGGCCTCGTAGCGCAAACCGACGACGGCGCGCCCGGCATTGTGGTCGCGCACCCAGCCTTCGAAGCTCGCGTAGCCGCCCACGCGCGCGTCCAGCAATTGCGCCCGCAGCGAGGCGACGTCGAACGGGGTCTCCGACAGCGCGAACCGATTCATCTAGCCGCCCGACACCGGCGGGATGAATGCGATCTCGCTGCCATCGCGCGGCACGTCTTCCCAGCGCGCGAAGGCGCCGTCGACCGCCACGCGCAGGCGTTCCACGGGCAGCGCGAAGCCGTAGCGTGCGCGCAGTTCGAGATACAGCACGCGCAGGTCCGGTGCATTCGTATCGAAGGTTTCGTGGTCGACCTGCGCCTGGTCGCGCAGGGAGGCGAAGTACAGCACCGTCACTTGGGCGCTCATCCGACGTCTCCCACGTCGCGCTTGCCGCCGCGCTTGACCGTCAGCTTCGCCGGGCCGATGACGATCGCGTGCGAGAGCGCCTTGCACATGTCGTAGACGGTGAGCGCGGCGACGGTCGCGCCGGTCATCGCTTCCATCTCCACGCCCGTGCGATGCGTGGTGCGCACCGTGCAGGTGATGGTGAGTTCGCTGGCGTGCGACCAGTCGATCGCGATGTTGCAGCCATCGATCGGCAAGGGATGGCAGAACGGGATGAGGTCCCAGGTTTTCTTCACCGCCATCGTGCCGGCGATGATCGCGGTGTCGACGATCGCGCCCTTCGCACTGCGCAGGCCGTTCGCGCGCAATTGCCGCGCGACGTCGGCGGGGAATTTCACACGACATTCGGCGCTGGCCACGCGCGCGGTGACCGCCTTGTCGGCGACGTCGACCATCGCGGGGCGACCGGCGGCGGACACATGCGTCAAGGATTGCTTGCGCGCCATCGTTCAGCCACCCACCAAATACATTTCGACATGGCGCCGCGACGCCGTCGCCGCGCCGCGGATTTCGCTGTAGCGGTCCGCGCGGCGCGACCAGGCTTGCGCGAGCGCTTCAACGACCGCTGCTTCCCCTTGTCGCGCGACCGTGCGCAAGGGCTGGCCATCGGCGGCGAAGAGGCAGGTGTACAGCGTGCCGTCCGCCGACACGCGCGCGCGATGGCAATCGCCGCAGAACGGAACGGTCACCGAACTCACGAATCCCACTTCACCGGCGCCGTCGTCGTAGGCGTAACGCGCCGCGACTTCGCCGCGGTAATTCGGGTCCAGCGCGCGCATCGGCCAGCGTGCATGCAGGCAGTCGCGCAACTGCGCCGAGGGCACGACGTTTTCGCGACGCCAGCCATTGCACGTGCCGACATCCATGTATTCGATGAAGCGCAGCACGTGCCCGTTTTCGCGCGCGAATTCCGCGAGCGGCAACACTTCGCCTTCGTTCACGCCGCGCTGCACGACGCAGTTGAGCTTGATCGGCGCGAAGCCCGCCGCGCGCGCGGCATCGATGCCCGCAAGGACCGTCTCGATGCGGCCGCGCCCGCCGGACATCGCGGAAAACATTCCGGGCGACAAGGCATCCAGGCTCACCGTGATGCGATGCAGGCCGGCCTCGCGCAAGGCTTGCGCATGCGCGGCGAGCAGGCTGCCGTTGGTGGTCAGCGCCAGATCTTCGAGCCCGTCGATGCGCGCCAGGCGCCGCACGAGATCCGGCAAACCCTTGCGCAACAGCGGCTCGCCGCCGGTCAGGCGCAACTTGCGCACGCCCAGGCGCACGAACCCGCGCACCAGCGTTTCGATTTCGTCGAAGGACAAACGCGCCGCCGCATCCAGTCCGTGATCGTCGGGAATGCGGTCGGCCGGCATGCAATACGGGCAACGGAAGTTGCACGCGTCGATCACCGACAGGCGCAGATCGCGCAAGGGGCGGCCGAGCGCATCCAGCGGCTGCGTGCCTTTTTGGGGCGCGCGCATCGGCGCGAAGGGCACCTGCGCGCTCATCGCATCGGCGCCATCGTCGCCGTCGTCGGTGCCAGCGCGATCACCTCGCCGGCGCGCGCGATGCGATGCCCGCGCACTTCCAGGTGCGCACCGTCGGTCTGGCTCGCGTAGTGGTACAGGCAGCAGCGCGCGAGCAGTTCGGCGGGATATTCGCGCTCCAGATCCTCGATGCCGCTGTGCGACGGATTGCCGTGCAAGGCGCAATCGTGGAAGACGATTTCCTTGTGATCGGCGAATTTCGCGAGCTGCTCCGGGATCGGCCGCGTATCGCCCGTCCACACCATGCTGCCGCGCAGGCGCAGGCCGAAACTGGTGTCGGGCCAATGATGGCGCGTGGGAAAGACTTCCAGGCGCACGCCGTCGTGCCAGAAGTGATCGCCGACGGGCACGAGGTGGAAGGCATCCCAGAAATTCGCGCCGCCTTCGGCCAGCACGTTCGGGTACGACGCGATGCGCTGCTGCAGGATCGGCACCAGCGGCGCGGGGATGTACAGGGCGACGCGGCCGCGCCGTGCATCGTCCCAGTAGCTGGCGCCGAAGAGGCGTTCGAACCCGCCGACATGGTCCAGGTGCGCATGCGTGATGAACACCGCGCGCGGCGCGGTGCCGTAGTGCGCCAGGTAATGGGTGAGGCCGTCGCTGCCGCAGTCGATCGCCAGCCACGGCGCGCCGTCGCGTTCGATGGTCGCCATCGCCGAACCCAGTTCGGTGGCGAAGGCGTTGCCGACACCCTGCAGGCGCAGGGACCATGCCGCGGCCGTCATTTCAGTAGCCCTTGTTCCATTGCGCTTCGTAGGCCTGGAGCAGGCGCTGGAAGTCGCGTTCGACATCTTCGGTGCCGCGCTCGCCGCGCAGCTTGAGCAATGATCGCTTCAGGCGCGCGAGGTTGCGTTCACGCCACTTGGTGGCGGGGATGCGCAAGACGCAGCGGTCCAGGTCGATCATCCAGCCGTTGCCCGCATCGTCGAAGAGCAGATTGTGGGCGTTGAGGTCGGCGTGGTCGAGGCCGGCGCGATGGAAGCGCGCAACCAGGCGGCCGGCCGCTTCCCAGGGTGCGGTATCGCCGGGGGTGTTGGCGCGGTGGCCGAGGGAATGCACGTGTTCGATGCGTTCGAGCAGGATCGCCGCGCGATAGCGGTGGCCCTTGCGCACGTAATACGCCGCGATCGGCACGGGCACCGGCAACTGCTTCTTGCGCAGTTCGCGCAACAGGCGGAACTCGGCGAAGCTGCGCACGCGGGCGTTGCCGCGCCACAAATGGCGGTCGCGGCTGATGCGCGCGGCGAGCCCGCCGCGCAGGTAATGCCGCAATACCGCACCGCCGAAGGGCCCATCGACGAACCACGCGGCGCCGCGCCCGCCCGATGAAACCGGGTGCGCGTGGCTGCCCCAGTGCTGCGGATCGAACCATTCGGGCACGGCGTGTTCCACGCCTGCTTGCCGCAGGTATGTGCGGTCGAACAGAATCGCCCCATACCCCATCCCTTCGCGGAACGGCGTCAGGCTTTCATTGGCGTCGAACGCGGCCATGTCCAAACGAGTCTAGCAAGCATCGTGCCCGCAACGTCGCCCCCGCCCCGCTCGCTCTGCCTGCTGCGCCTTTCGGCGCTGGGCGATGTGACGCACGTGGTTCCGCTGGTGCGAACCCTGCGCCAGGCCTGGCCGGAGACGGCGATCACCTGGGTCATCGGGACGGGCGAGTTCAAATTGCTCGAGGGCCTGCCGGGCGTGGAGTTCCTCGTTTACGACAAGCGCAGCGGGTTGGGCGGCATGCTGGCCTTGCGCCGGGCCCTCGCGACGCGGAAGTTCGATGCCTTGCTGCAGATGCAGGTGGCGATGCGCGCGAACCTGCTTTCGGCGTGCATTCCGGCCGAGCGCCGCATCGGTTACGACGCGGCGCGTTCGAAGGATCTGCACGGGTTGTTCGTGAACGAGCGCATTCCCGATCGGCCGGGCATCCACGTACTCGATGCGATCGGGAGTTTCTGCGAACCCTTGGGCATCGTGCAGAACGAAGTGGTCTGGAACATGCCGGTGCCCGAATCGGCGCATGCGTGGGCGCGGGCGCAATGGGAGGAAGACGGGACGCCGACCTTGATCGTGTCGCCGTGTTCGAGCCACGTGTTGCGCAATTGGCGGYCGGAGCGTTACGCGGCGGTGGCCGATCATGCGGCGTCGAAGGGTTGGCGCGTCGTGCTGTGCGGCGGGCGCAGTGCGCTGGAGCGTTCGGTCGCCGACTTGATTCTCGCGGCGATGAAAACGCCGGCGCTCGACCTGGTGGGCAAGGACACGTTGAAGCAGTTGCCGGCGTTGCTCGCGCGCGCGGATCTGGTGATGACGCCGGACTCGGGGCCGACGCACATCGCCAATGCGATGGGGACGAAGGTGTTGGGGCTGCATGCGCCGAGCAATCCGCGCCGCAGTGGGCCCTATTCGGATCTGCGGTATTGCGTGGATCGTTATGACGATGCTGCGCGCAAGTTCCTCGGCAAGTCGGGCGACGAGTTGCCCTGGGGGACGAAGATCGAACGCGAAGGGGCGATGGATCTGATTACCGTGGACGATGCGGTGCAGGCGTTTGATCGGTTTTGCTCCGATCGTCGCGCGGGGCGGTATTAACGTCTTGGGCCGATGGAGCTACACCCTCCGCTTTCGCGCCGCCCGAACGTTGTGAGTTCCAAATTTTTTTGGGAAAAAAATTTGAAACTCACAACGCTGGGGCATCACCTTTCGAACGTTGGCTCTCGATCTGGGGGCTTCGCCCGAGCAGTCACTTGCCGGTGCGAAGCAAGCTTCGCACTGACCCGATCTTTGTCGAGAAGCGGCTTTGCCTTTCCAACCCAAAGACGGCCAAAAAAAAACGCCCCGTTCAGGGGCGTTTTTCTTTGCATGGCGGAGAGGGAGGGATTCGAACCCTCGGTGCGCTATAAACGCACGCCTGATTTCGAGTCAGGTACATTCAACCGCTCTGCCACCTCTCCTGGAAGCGGGCGTGCCCGATGGACTGGGCTGCGGGGCGTGCATGATACGGGCGTGCCTCCCGCGGGACAAGCGCGGGTAGACTGTGCGCCCCCGTTCCCTCATCGCGGCGCGCCCATGTCCGAACTCCTGGTCCCGGTCTCCTACGGCGAACTCCTCGACAAGATCGCGATCCTGCAGATCAAGTCCGAGCGCATGACCGACCCCGCCAAACTGGCGAACGTCCGCAACGAACTGTCCGCGCTCGAGAAAACCTGGATGGCGCATCCGGCCGCCGGCGGCGACGTCGCCAAGCTGCGCGCCGACCTCAAGGCCGTGAACGAGCGCCTGTGGGTGATCGAGGATGACATCCGGGTGAAGGAGAAGGACCAGGCCTTCGACGCTGAATTCGTGCGCCTGGCGCGCAGCGTGTATTTCGAGAACGACGAACGCGCGCGGATCAAGAAGGACATCAACCTCGCGCTGGGCTCGGCCTACGTCGAGGAGAAGTCGTACCAGGACTACCGCACCGGCGCTGCACCCTGAAGCGGCCCTGCTCCGTGGGGTGGCGTACGGACAACGTGACCGCCTCCGCGGATCCGGAGGTTCGCGTGGCATGCACGGCCGGATCGCAACGATCATGCCGTTGATGAATGCAACTCCCCTTGCGGGCCCTCCCTCCTCGTCATCCGCCATGATCGAATTCGGACACCTGACCCACGTCGGCCTGCGTCGGGAATTGAACGAGGACACCTACTACGGCGACAGCGAGCTGGGTTTGTGGCTCGTTGCCGACGGAATGGGCGGCCACGAATACGGCGAAGTCGCCAGTGCCCTGGCGCGCGAGACCATCGTGCGCGAAGTGCGCGACGGCACGCCGCTCGCGCAGGCGATCCGCATCGCCGACGAAGAAATCATCCGCGCCTCGCGCCGCCGCAACGATGCGCTGCCCATGGGCACGACCGTCGTGGCCGCGCGCATTTCCGGCAATCGCTTCGAAGTGGCGTGGGTCGGCGACAGCCGCGTGTACATCTGGCGCGAAGGGCATTTGGCGCAGTTGTCGCAGGATCATTCCTACGTGCAGGAGTTGATCGCGCAGGGCGCGATTTCCGCCGAGCAGGCGCGCAGCCACCCGCACCGCAACGTGGTGACGCAGGCGCTGGGCGTGACCGATCCCAACCAGCTCAACGTCGAAACCATGACCGGCGAATTGCGCCCGGGCATGCAGTTGCTGTTGTGCAGCGACGGGCTGACCGAGGAAGTCGAGGACGGCAACATCGCCGACGTGCTCGGGCACGACGAGTGCAGCGCGCAGGAGTGCGTCGACACTCTGGTGGCGGCGGCGCTGGACGGCGGTGGGTCGGACAACGTGACCGTGGTACTCGTCCGCAGGCACTGACCGCAGCGCATCACCATGGGGTTGCAAGGGGGCGCTGCCCCCTTGCGCACGACCTCACGCCGGGACGGCCTCCAAAGGCGCGTCCTCCTCAAGCAACACATCCCACACCGCACGCCCGGCCTTCTTCCGAAGCGTCGCCAATCGCGCATCGTGCGCGGCCAGATCCTCGACCGTGGCCGTGATGCGCGGGCGCGGGCCGCCGCTGGCGGCGAATTCGGCGACCACGGCGCGGGCCGGATCCTCGGCGGCGGCGAAGCCGATCTCGCCCTGGCCGGAGGTCAGCGCAAGGTAGGCCTCGGCGAGCAACTGGGCGTCGAGCAAGGCGCCGTGCAATTGGCGATGCGAGTTGTCGACACCGAGGCGGCGGCACAGCGCATCGAGCGAATTGCGCTGCCCGGGGAAACGCTGCCGCGCCAGTGCGAGCGAATCCTCGACGTTGCACCGATCGCGCACGCAACCCAGGTGCGTGCCGATGCGCGAGAGCTCGTAATCAAGGAATCCCAGGTCGAAGGCGGCGTTGTGGATCACCAGCTCCGCGCCGTCGATGAAGGCGAGGAATTCGTCGACGACCTCTTCGAACGTCGGCTTGTCGGCGAGAAACTCCAGCGTCAGGCCGGTGACTTCCTGCGCGCCGGGTTCGAAGACGCAATCGGGCTTGAGGTAACGCTGGAACGTGCGGCCGGTGGGGCGGCGCTCCACCAGTTCGACGCAACCGATTTCCACCACGCGGTTGCCCTTGTCCCAGGACAAGCCCGTGGTTTCGGTATCGAGCACCACCTGCCTCATTGCGTCGCCATCCCCTTGAACTTCAGTGCCTGGTCGCGTGCGAGTTGATCCACGCGCTCGTTGTCCGGATCGCCGCTGTGCCCTTTCACCCAGCGCCAGTCGATCGTATGGCGTTGGGTGGCGGCATGCAGGCGCTCCCACAGGTCGCGATTCTTGACCGGATCGCCTGCCGCTGTCTTCCAGTTTCGGCGCACCCAGTTGGGCATCCAGTCGCAGATGCCCTGGCGCACGTATTGCGAGTCGGTGAACAGGACGATGGTGCACGGCTCGCTGAGCGATTCCAGGCCGCTGATGGCGGCCATCAGTTCCATGCGGTTGTTCGTCGTGTGCGCTTCGCCGCCGACGACCTCACGTTCCTTTCCCTTGTAGCGCAGCAGAGCCGCGTAGCCGCCGGGACCGGGATTGCCGAGGCACGCGCCATCGGTATGCACTTCCACCTGCTTGGTCGTCATGCGGCAGGGACACCGTTGGACAGGCGCACGACGGGACGGGGGCGGATCGGGATCAAGGGCACGACTCTTTTCTCCGCGCGCAGCAGGAAGGCGGCGCGCATGCCTGCGCCCTGTTGCAGGGACGCGTTGGGGATGGGATTCCACCGCGGTCCCACGCCTTGCGACACCGCTTCGGGCTCGAGGCCGGCGGTGCGCAGGCGGCGGCGCCAGCGGACGGGTTCGGAAGCCGACGGCCCTTGTCGCAGCCAACGCATGCGATAGGGCGCCAGCGGGTTGAGCGTGAACAGCCACAGCCGGCCGCCGGGCACGAGGATGCGCGCGATTTCCTCGAGCAGCGCCGCCGGCAGCACAGCGCCGTCGGCGACGTGCTGGACGACGACCGTGCCCATCGCCTCGGAGGCGAAGGGCAGCGGCAGCGCGCACCGCACCGGCCCGTGGAACGCGCCGTCGGCGACGTGGAACGGCAGCTCGCGTTCGCCGACCGCGGCCAGCCCTTCGACCGGCATCAGGCGCAGCCAGGGCTGGCCGGGGCGTTCAGCGGCGGCCTTGCGGACGATCTCGTCCTCGCTGTCGAGCACGGCGCGACCGGCAACGCTGGCGAACCAGGCGCCGGCGGGCGAGGCTTGTTCAGGTTGACGGGGCGTTCCGGGGAGCGGCATGGTCCCTATTCTGCGGGATGCCCCTTCCGCGTGGAGAGGCCATCGATGCGATTGCGACCGCTGCCGGCGTTCGAGGACAACTACATCTGGGCGCTGGTCGACGACGACGGCAGCGCGCTGGTCGTGGACCCGGGCGAGGCCGCGCCGGTCCTGCGCGCCGTCGGCGAAGGCCTGTCGCTGCGCGGCATCCTGCTCACGCACCACCACAACGACCACATCGGCGGCGTGCCCGACCTGCTGGCCCAGCAGCCCGACTTGCCGGTGATCGGCCCGCACGACGAACGGATCGCTACCGCCACCCAGCGTGTCGGTGCCGGGGACACCGCCCGCATCGGCGACTGGGTCTTCGAGGTCCATGAGATTCCGGGCCACACCGTGAGCCACATCGCATTCCACGGCCATCAAGTCTTGTTTTGCGGGGACACCCTCTTCAGCCTCGGCTGCGGCCGTTTGTTCGAAGGGACCCCCATGCAGATGCTGGACTCGCTGGATCGCCTGGCCGCGCTGCCCGGTTCGACCCGGGTGTGCTGCGGGCACGAGTACACCGTCGCGAACGCTGCGTTCGCGCTGACGGTCGAGCCGTCGAACGCCGCCTTGCAGGATCGGAGCACCGAAGCGCATCGCCTGCGCCTGGCGTCCAAGCCGACGGTCCCGACCACGCTCGACGACGAACGGGCCACCAATCCGTTCCTGCGCATCGACGTGCCCGACGTCCGCGGTGCGGTGTCGAAACACGTCGGCCGCGCGCTGCTCGATCGCGTGGATGCATTCGCCGAATTGCGGCGCTGGAAAGACGGGTTCCGCGCATGAGGTTGCGCCGGCGCCTGGCGTTCGGTGTTGCCGCGAGCCTCGCGCTCGCGGCGTCGAACGCATCGGCGGCCTCGCAGGAAATCCCCCGCACCCCGCCGCGCGCCGAGCAGGCACCGGTCGACGACGTCGTCGCAGCGCGCAACACGCGGAGCGGCCGCGACATCTACGCCAGTTTCCGCGAAGGCCTGGCCGATCCCACTTGTCCGTCCGGCGGCAACGCACGCTGGAAGCAACATTTCGCGAACGCGCCGCGCCGCATGGCCAGCGCGAACGACGACGTCCTGCCCTTGTTCGGCTACGTCGTCGACGCCGTGCGCGAAGCGGACCTGCCGACCGAATACGCACTGATTCCCTTCGTCGAGAGCGGCTACAAGGCCGGCGCGCGCAGCCCCAGCGGCCCCGCGGGTTTGTGGCAATTCATCCAGAGCACGGCGCGCAACCACGACATCGCCATGCGCGCCGGTTACGACGGGCGCCTGTCGCCCGTGGATGCCACGCGCGCGGCGGTGCGTTACCTCAAGACTTTGCACGGCATGTTCGCGGGCGATTGGCGCCTGGCGGTGATGGCGTACAACGCCGGCGAATATCGCGTGCTCGGTTCGCTGCGCCGCGCGGGCCAGAACGCGCGCAACGCCAAGCCGGAAACATTGCCCGGCCTTTCGCCGATCACGCACGCGTACGTGCAGAAGTTGCGCGCGCTCTCGTGTCTGCTCGAACAGGCCGACGACCGCGAGGAATGGCTGCATTCGCTCGATCGGCCCGTCGCGCATCTCGATGCGCAGGTGCTGCCGGCCGGCGTGAAGTCGCTCGATGCGTTCGCGCAGATGCGTGGGCTCGATGCGGCACAGCTGCGCCGCTTCAATCCCGCGTTCGAAGGCGGCCGCGTCATGGCGCGCAAGGACGGCCCCTTGCGCGTGCTCGCGCCGGTGCCGATGGACGACGGCGTGCGCGTCGCGCTGGATGCGCCCGCGAAGGCCACCGCACCAGCGACGCCCGCCCCCATCGTGGGTGAAGTGTCGGCGCCGGCGGCATCGCAGCAGCGCTCGCACACGGTCGCGCGCGGCGAATCGCTGTGGACCATCGCCCACCGCTATGGCCTGGAAACCCGCGAACTCATCGCGCGCAACAAGCTCGACAAGGGCGCGAAGATACGCCCGGGCATGGTGCTGCGGATCGATGCGGAAAACGCGCCGGCGACCGCGGCGGCTGGCCCCTGAGGCGCGGCACAGGCACACTTGTCGCCCCCGCCGCCCCGCCGGCGCGCAGCAACATCGGAGGTTCCATGGGTTTCCTGCAGGGCAAACGCGCGCTGATCACCGGCGTCGCGAGCCAGCGCTCCATCGCCAGCGGCATCGCCGAGGCGATGCATCGCGAAGGCGCGCAGCTCGCCTTCACCTACCAGAACGAAAAACTGAAGTCGCGCGTGGAAGACGCCGCGAAGGAATACGGCAGCGACATCGTCATTCCGCTCGACGTCGCCGACGACAAGCAGGTCGAAGCCTGCTTCGACGAATTGAAGAAGCACTGGGATTCCTTCGACATCCTCGTGCACGCGATCGCCTATGCGCCGCGCGAAGCGATCGAAGGCGAATTCCTCGACGGCCTGACGCGCGAGACCTGGAACATCGCGCACGAGATTTCCGCCTACTCGCTCGCGGCGATGGCCAAGGCCGCACGCCCGATGATGGCCCACCGCAACGGCGCCATCGTCACGTTGAGCTACCTCGGCGCCGAACGCGCGCTGGCCAACTACAACGTCATGGGCGTGGCGAAGGCGAGCCTGGAAGCGACGGTGCGTTATCTCGCGCTCAACCTCGGACCGGAAGGCACGCGCGTCAACGCGATCTCCGCCGGCCCGATCAAGACGCTCGCCGCCGCGGGCATCGCGAACTTCCGCAAGATGCTCGGCCACGTCGAAGCGTATGCACCGATGCGCCGCAGCGTGAAGATCGAGGACGTCGGCAATGTCGCCGCGTTCCTGTGCTCGGATCTGGCCGCGGGCGTGACGGGCGAAGTGACGTACGTGGACGCGGGTTACAACATTCTCGGGATGACCGGGATCGAGTGATCGCGCGCAGTTCGCGATAAAAAAAGCCCGGCGATTGCCGGGCTTTTTTGTTTCGCCGCGCGATGGATTTACATCCGCGCTGACTTACATCCGCTCTTCCGCGACCTGCACCTTCATCGACTTGCGCATCGTCGAGACATAAGCCTTCGCGTCGTCGGTGCCACCGGACTGCGCGAGCTGACGCTGCAGCTGCGCGCGTTCTTCGGCGGTCGCCTTCGCCGGATCGCCGGCGATGACCTTGTCGACGACGAACACGACATGGCTGCCGTCGGACAGACGGACGCTGCCGGGCGAAACCTTGCCCGCGGCCGGGGCCGGCACGGCGAAATACGCTTCCGAAGCTTCGCGCGCCGGCAACGGCGCGCCACGCGGGACGCTCGGCATCGCCGTGGGCGCGAGGCCACGTTCGGCGGCGACGGCGTTGAGCGGCGTGCCGGCCTTGAGCTTGGCGACCATCGCATCGGCGACGGCCTGCGACGCCTTCTGCGCACGCTCGACGCGGATCGCCGCGACGATCTGGCCGCGCACCTGCGCCGCCGGCAGTTCGTGCGCGGGCACATGCTGCGTGACGCGCAACATGACGACGTGGTCGGTGCCGACTTCGATGGTGTCGCTGACCAAGCCGTCCTGGATCGCCGAATCGGCGAACGCGGCGCGCTGCACCGCGCGGTTGCCGGCGATGCCGGGACCGCCGCCACGCGGGAACGGACTGAGCGTCTTCACTTGCAGGCCCGACGCCTTCGCGGCCGGATCGAGCGCGGTCGGATTCTTGTTGACCAGGTCGACCATCTTCGTGGAGAGGTCGTTGAAGATGCGTTCGCGATCGGCGTCGGCCTGCTCGGTGGCCAGGCGTGCGCGCACTTCATCGAAGTTCGCTTCGGTCGCGCCCTTGACCTCGCGCACCTGCAACACGTGCCAGCCGTACTGCGTACGCACCGGGCCTGCGACCTGGCCGCCCTGCATCGCGAACACCGCATCTTCGAAGGGCTTTTCCTCCAACCCGCCCTTGCGGATCCAACCCATGTCGCCGCCCTTGACCTTGGACAGGGCGTCGTCGGAGTTGGCGGTCGCGAGCGCCGCGAAATCCGCACCCGGCGCCTTCGCCTGTTCGGCGAGCTTCTTCGCCTTCGCTTCGGCAGCCTGCTGCTGCGCAGGCGTGGCATCGGCCGGCACCGCGACGAGGATTTGCGAGACCAGGCGTTCACCACCGCTGCCCAGGCCGCTCTTTTCGTTTTCGAAACGCTTGCGCAACGTGTCTTCGTCCGCCGGCGGCACGGTGAGTGCGTTGGCGTCGATGTCGACGTATTCGATCGTCACCTGTTCCGGCGCGCGGAATTCGGCGCGATGCGACGCCCAATACGTATCGATTTCCTTGCCCGACACCGGGCCGGTGTCCGGCGTCGGCGCCGGCAACTGCACCCACGCCACGCTGCGCTCTTCGGCGAGCAACTTGAGCAGGCGATCCATTTCGGAATTGGTGACGAACGCCGACTGGGCCAGGCCCTGCGGCAAGGTGTCGACCTGCAGGCTTTCGCGCACTTCGTTCTCGAAGCCCTTCGGCGTGAGGTTCTGCGAAGCCAGCGCGATCTGGTAGCGCTCGGGGCTGAACTTGCCGTCCACCTGGAAGGCCGGAATGGCCAGGATCGCGCGCTTGACCTGCGCATCGCTCGCCGCGACGCCGGCGCGGCCGGAGGCCATCTTCAGCACGCGCTGGTCGATGAGTTGTTCGAGGATCGCGCGCTTGTTGTCGACGGTGTCGAAGGCCTGCGGATCGTAGTTGTCGCCCAGTTGCTGGCGCTGTTCGGCGCGCACGCGCTCCAGCTGCTGGCGCCAGTCGCGCGAATTGATTTCGTCCTTCGCCCACAGATAGGAGACGGGCCAGACGTTGGGCGCGCCCGCCCACCACGTCGGCGGCGCTTCCACCTTCGCGACCCAGTCTTCGTTCTGCTGCTGCATGTATTGCTCGACGCCGAAGAAGGCGAAGGGAATCGTCAGCAGGCCGAGGATGGCCGATGCGATCCAGCCGGAGGTTTTGTCGCGGAGTTTCTGCAGCATGGTCGGCGGTGAGGGATTCGTGAGCCGGGCAGTTTAGCCGCTTCGGCCTGCGTGCGCCGGAATGCCTGATGCGCGCAAAACAAAAGCGCCCTTTCGGGCGCTTTGGTCTGGAACTAGTGGCGGAGTGGACGGGACTCGAACCCGCGACCTCCGGCGTGACAGGCCAGCATTCTAACCGACTGAACTACCACTCCGCTGAGCCCGAAATGATACAAGAGCTGAGTTCGTTCCTGCAACACTTCGATCGAACAACAACACGCATCGGCATCGGGTGGTGGGTGCTGAGGGGATCGAACCCCCGACCCTCTCCGTGTAAAGGAGACGCTCTACCGCTGAGCTAAGCACCCGTCCCGAACGCTTGGATCAGTTGACCGCGTCCTTCAGCGCCTTGCCGGCCTTGAACGCGGGGTTCATCGACGCGGCGACCTTGATCGTTTCGCCCGTGCGCGGATTGCGGCCTTCGCGCGCGGCGCGCTTGCGCACCGCGAAGGTGCCGAAGCCCACGACGGTGACGGTGTCGCCCTTCTTCAGGGCCTTGGTGATCGCAGCGATGACGGCATCGACCGCGCGGCCGGCATCGGCCTTCGTCAGTTCTGCGCCTTCGGCGACGGCATCGATCAATTCGGCTTTGTTCATGCTTTGGGAACTCCCGGAAATAAACCGCGGATGGGGACCGGGGCAGGCCGATGCGCGCGCGGGTTGCGCGGGCATCCTGGCTGGCGTTCCCCGGTCGACGAGCCGCAATGCGCTTCACGCATTGGCGGCGGACGCGGTCGTTATACCAGCGGGGTATGGCCCGAGCAACCGGAAAACCGCGCAACTGCGCGGTTTCCGGGATACGCCGATTGTCAATGGCCGATTGGTGAACCGATGTTCAGTGGCGCGCGGTTCAGTCCTGGCGCCGTCAGTGGGTGATGTCGTGCTGCTGCGACGGCGGCGTGGCGGGCGGCGCGACCTCGGTCTTCGCACCGGCCGGGGTGGCGGCGGTGTTGGGCGAGAGCGGGCGTTCCAGGGCGAGGTCGAGCACTTCGTCGATCCACTTCACCGGCACGATCTTCATGCCCGAGGTCACCGCCTTGGGGATGTCCGCGAGGTCCTTGCGGTTCTCCTCGGGGATGATCACGGTGCGGATGCCACCGCGCATGGCGGCCAGCAGCTTTTCCTTCAGGCCGCCGATGCCCAGCACCTTGCCGCGCAGGGTGATCTCGCCGGTCATCGCGACATCCGCCTTGACCGGGATCTTGGTGAGCGTCGACACCAGCGCGGTCGCCATCGCGATGCCGGCGCTCGGGCCGTCCTTCGGCGTCGCGCCTTCGGGCACGTGCAGGTGGACGTCGTAGCGCGTGAGGAAATCCAGGTCGATGCCGAAGCGATCGGTGCGCGCGCGCACGACCGACAGGGCCGCCGACGCCGATTCCTTCATGACATCGCCGAGCTGGCCGGTGAGGATCAACTGCCCCTTGCCCGGCACGAGCGTGGATTCGATCTGCAGCAGGTCGCCGCCGACTTCCGTCCACGCCAGGCCCGTGACCAAGCCGATCTCGTTTTCCTGCTCCGCGCGGCCGTAATCGAAGCGGCGCACGCCGAGATATTTATCGAGATTCTTCGAGGTGACGGTGACCGTGCTCGCCTTCCGCTTCGGGCCGGCCAGCGCGAGTTCCTTGACCACCTTGCGCGCGATCTTCGCCACTTCGCGTTCGAGGTTGCGCACGCCCGATTCGCGCGTGTAGTAACGCACGATGTCGCGGATCGCGTTCTCGGAGATCTTGAGCTCGTCTTCCTTCAGGCCGTTGGCCTTCAACTGCTTGGTGACGAGGTAACGCAGCGCGATGTTGAGCTTCTCTTCCTCGGTGTAGCCCGGGATGCGGATCACTTCCATGCGATCGAGCAGCGGGCCCGGAATGTTGAGCGAGTTGGAGGTGGCGACGAACATCACCTCCGACAGATCGAGGTCGACTTCGAGGTAGTGATCGTTGAACGCGCTGTTCTGTTCGGGATCGAGCACTTCCAGCAACGCCGACGACGGATCGCCGCGGAAGTCCATCGACATCTTGTCGATCTCGTCGAGCACGAACAGCGGGTTCTTGCTGCCCACCTTGTTGAGGTTCTGCACGATGCGGCCCGGCATCGAACCGACGTAGGTGCGGCGATGCCCGCGGATCTCCGCTTCGTCGCGCACGCCGCCGAGCGACATGCGCACGAACTTGCGGTTGGTGGCCTTCGCGATCGATTGGCCGAGCGAAGTCTTGCCCACGCCGGGCGGGCCGACGAGGCACAGGATCGGGCCGCGCAACTTCTGCACGCGCGCCTGCACCGCGAGGTATTCCAGGATGCGTTCCTTGACGCGCTCGAGACCGTAGTGGTCGGCGTCGAGCACTTCCTGCGCGACCTTGAGGTCCTTGCGCACCTTGGTCTTCTTCTTCCACGGCACGCCGAGCAGCCAATCAAGATAGTTGCGCACGACCGCGGCCTCGGCCGACATCGGCGACATCTGCTTGAGCTTGCCCAGTTCGGCGCGCGCCTTGGCTTCGACCGGCTTGGGCATGCCGGCTTCGGCGATCTTGCGCGCGAGTTCGTCCAGGTCGTTGGGCGCTTCGTCGATCTCGCCCAGTTCCTTCTGGATCGCCTTCATCTGTTCGTTGAGGTAGTACTCGCGCTGGCTCTTCTCCATCTGCGACTTCACGCGGCCGCGGATGCGCTTTTCGAGCTGCTGCACGTCGATCTCGCCTTCGACCAGGCCCACCAGCAATTCCAGGCGACCGCCGATGTCGAGCGCTTCGAGCAGCTTCTGCTTGTCGGACATGCGCACGCCCAGGTGCGCGGAAATCGTGTCGCCCAAACGGCTGGGATCGTCGATGCCGCTGAGGGTTTGCAGCAATTCCGGCGGCAGCTTGCGGTTGGTCTTGACGTACTGTTCGAACAGCGACAACAGCGAGCGCGCGATCGCTTCGACTTCGCGCGTTTCGCGCGCAGATTCGGATTCGACCACCGTACCGGTGCCCTTCAGCGCACCGTCGTGTTCTTCGACATCGGTCACGCGCGCACGCGACAGGCCTTCGACCAGCACCTTGATCGTGCCGTCGGGCAACTTCAGCAATTGCAGCACCTGCGCCAGCGTGCCGATCTCGTGCAGGTCCTTCGCACCCGGCGCATCGGTGTCGGCGGACTTCTGCGCGACGAGGAGGATCCGCTTGTCGGCTTCCATCGCCTGGTCGAGGGCGCGGATGGATTTGTCGCGGCCGACGAACAGGGGAATGACCATGTGCGGAAACACCACGACATCGCGCAGCGGCAGCACCGGCAGGTCGAAGGTTTCGGCGGTCTGGGTCATGGGATCTCCGGCAAGAAAAACGCGATGGACGAAATTCGGCGCGACCGTCCCCGGACCTTACCGGGGAGCGAGTCAAGGCGGCGCACACCCCGCGCCGTAGCCTCGGTTATGGGGCGCGAAAGACGGGGATGCAAGCGCCCGTAGGCGCAATCGTGACCGTGTCCGAACGCGTTCAGACAGCTGTCCGGACAAGCGGCGGCCGCGCCCATCCGGGGGATGGGCGAGCGCGGTGGGCGGTGGAAGGGACCGGCGGGTTCCACGCCGGTCCGGGACTCATTCGGCGCCTGCGGCCTTGGGCGTGGCGGGCGGCGTCTGGTAGATCAGGTAGGGCTCGGACTTGTGCTCGATGACCGACTCATCCACGACCACCTTGCTGACGTTTTCCAGCGAGGGCAGTTCGTACATCGTGTCGAGCAGCACCGACTCCACGATCGTGCGCAGGCCGCGCGCGCCGGTCTTGCGCTTGAGCGCCTTGCGGGCGATCGCGTTGAGCGCGTCGGGGCGGATTTCCAGTTCCACGCCTTCCATCTCGAACAGCTTGCGGAACTGCTTGCTGATCGCGTTCTTGGGCTCGGTGAGGATCTTCACCAGCGCCGGCTCGTCGAGTTCCTCGAGCGTGGCGACCACCGGCAGGCGGCCGACGAACTCGGGGATCAGGCCGAACTTGATCAGGTCTTCGGGCTCGACTTCCGACAACACCTTGCCGATGTCGGTCTTGCGCTCGGCGCTCTTGACCTTCGCGCCGAAGCCGATGCCGCCGGCTTCGGTCGAACGCTGCTGGATGATCTTGTCCAGGCCGGCGAACGCACCACCCACGACGAACAGGATGTTGCGCGTGTCGACCTGCAGGAATTCCTGCTGCGGGTGCTTGCGGCCGCCCTGCGGCGGCACGCTGGCCACGGTGCCTTCGATGAGCTTCAGCAGCGCCTGCTGCACGCCCTCGCCCGACACGTCGCGCGTGATCGACGGGTTTTCGCTCTTGCGCGAAATCTTGTCGATCTCATCGATGTACACGATGCCCTGCTGCGCCTTCTCGACGTCGTAGTCGCACTTCTGCAGGAGCTTCTGGATGATGTTCTCGACGTCCTCGCCGACGTAGCCGGCTTCGGTCAGCGTCGTCGCATCGGCGATGGTGAACGGCACGTTGAGCAGGCGCGCCAGCGTTTCGGCCAGCAGCGTCTTGCCCGAACCGGTCGGACCGACCAGCAGGATGTTGGACTTCGCCAGTTCGACGTCGTCGTTCTTCTGCCGGCTCTCGATGCGCTTGTAGTGGTTGTACACGGCCACGGCCAGCGTCTTCTTGGCGCGCGACTGGCCGATGACGTACTGGTCCAGCACGTCCAGGATCTCGCGGGGCTTGGGCAGGTGGCTGCGTGCCGACTGCGCCTTCTCCTCGAGCTCCTCGCGGATGATGTCGTTGCACAGCTCGACGCATTCATCGCAGATGAACACGCTCGGGCCCGCAATCAGCTTGCGGACCTCATGCTGGCTTTTCCCGCAGAACGAGCAATACAGGATCTTGTTGCTGTCGCCGGATCGGCCTTGACGGTCTTCGCTCATTCCCCACACCTGCTTCGGCCACACGGTAGCGGCCCGAGAATAGCATCCGCGGCCCGGTTGTCCACCGAGCCGAAGGTGCAATGATTTGGTTCCACGATCAGGAGGCCGGGCCCGACTCAGGCGGCCTGGATCGAATCGTCGGGACGGCGTTCGAGGACCTGGTCGACCAGGCCGTATTCACGCGCGGCCTCGGCGCTCTTGAAGTTGTCGCGTTCGGTATCGCGGGCGATGGTCTCGAGGGCCTGGCCGGTATGGCGGGACAGGATCTCGTTCAGGCGCTGGCGGAGGGTCAGGATTTCGCGGGCATGGATGTCGATGTCCGTGGCCTGTCCCTGGAAGCCGCCCAACGGCTGGTGGATCATCACGCGGGAATTGGGAAGCGCATAACGCTTGCCCTTGGCGCCCGAAGCCAGCAGCAGCGCGCCCATCGAGGCGGCCTGCCCGACGCAGATGGTGCTCACGTCGGGCTTGATGTACTGCATGGTGTCGTAGATCGCCATGCCCGCCGTGACGATTCCGCCCGGCGAGTTGATGTACAGGCTGATGTCCTTTTCGGGGTTTTCGGCCTCGAGGAAGAGCATCTGCGCGACGATCACGTTGGCCACGTGGTCGTCGATGCCACCCACGAGGAAGATCACCCGCTCCTTGAGCAACCGCGAATAGATGTCGTACGCGCGCTCGCCGCGGCTGGTCTGTTCGACCACCATCGGCACGAGGTTCAGGGCTTTCGTTTCGAGGCTCATGGGTGTCCGGTTCTCGTTGTTACTGGCGGATGGCATCCTGGAAGGATAGTGCCTGCTCCGTGTGCGTGGCGCGTTCGGCGATCCAATCGATCACCTGCTCTTCCATCACGCGATTCTGCAGACCTGCCATGAGCTGGGGGTCGTTGCGGTACAACTCAATGACCTGCTCCGGCTGTTCGTAGGTGGATGCGATCAAACGCATCGTCTCGTTCAAACGGCGCTGGTCCAGGTGCAGCTCGTTGCGGCGGGCGATCTCGCCCACCAGCAGGGCCACGAGCACGCGCTTGCGCGCCGGCTCCATGAACTGCGACTGGTCGACGGCGACCTGCTGGCCCTGGCGACGGGCCTGGTCGGCCATGCCGTTGGCCAGCGAGCGCGCTTCGGCCTCGACCAGGCGCGGCGGCATTTCGACCGACGCGTACTTGGCGACGAGCTGCTCGCCCACTTCCTTGCGCAGGCGCTGCATCAGCGCGCCCTTCAGCTCGCGCGCCAGGTTGCTGCGGATTTCGGCGCGGAACTGCTCGGGCTCGCCCGACTTCACGCCGAAGCTGCGGATGAACGCGGCATCGACTTCCGGCAGCACCGGCTCGGAGACTTCGAGCACCTTGACGGTGATCGCCACGGTCTTGCCCGCGAATTCGGGGATGCGCCAGTCGGCCGGGAAGTCGACCTGCACGGTCTTCTCTTCATTCGGCGACATGCCGACGACGCCGGCTTCGATTTCCTTGAGCATCGCGCCGGAGCCCACGACGGTGCTGCCCTTCTCGGCGCCTTCCGGCGGACGGCGCACGCCGTCGACTTCGGAGAAGTTCTCCATCGTCACCAGGTCGTTTTCCTTCGCCGCGCGCTCGACGCGGTTCCAGCCCTGGCGCTGCATGCGCAGGTTGTCGATCATGCGATCGATGTCGGCGTCTTCGACTTCCGACGTGTGGCGCACGACTTCCAGACCGGTGACATCGACGTCGCCGAAGTCCGGCACGATTTCGAAGGTGGCCACGAACGCCAGCTCGCCTTCGCCGGCCACGTCGCTGCTCGGCTCGATGCGCGGGGCACCGGCGAGGCGGAGCTCGTTTTCGCGGACGGCGCCGTCGAAGCTTTCGCGCAGCATGCCGTCGAGGATTTCCTGGCGGACCTGGTCGCCGTAGCGCTGCTCGATGACCTTGGTCGGCACCTTGCCGGGGCGGAAGCCCTTGATGCGCGCGGTCCGCGCGATTTCCTTCAGGCGACCACCGACCTGGGTGTCGACTCGCTCCGCCGGCAGGCGGAAGGTCATGCGGCGTTCGAGGTTGCCGAGGGTTTCGACCGAGACTTGCATTGCTGGGAGCTCTTCGTGATGAGTGGCAGGCCCGGCGCGGGAGCGCGGCGGGCGGAACGGGGTAGTTTGGCCGAAAGCGGCCCGGGCCGCCACCCGGCGGCCGTCCGGAACGTGCGAAAGGCGGGACTCGAACCCGCACGCCTTGCGGCGCTGGAACCTAAATCCAGTGCGTCTACCAGTTCCGCCACTCTCGCGAGCCCGCATTGTGCCCGCCGCCGGCGCCCCGGCGCCACGGTGGGCAAGCGGTCATTCGCGATGGACCGCCACGTGGGTGGCGACGCCGTCCTTGAAATCGACCTGGAGGATGATCGGCGCCCCGGTGTCCTCGTCCAGCCCCACGTCCCAGGTCGAGACCTCGTGCCCTCGCGTACGCCCCGGGCCGAGCATGTGCTGCACTTCGCCCCAGCCCTTGCCGATCAACAGGCGCCGCGCGATGAGGTCGGAGGTGAAGGCCTGCCTCTGGAACCGATCCTCCTGCGCCCAGGCCTCCGGCGAGAAGCGGCGCCCGTCGGAACAGGCGGCCAGGAGCAGCAAACCCAGGATGAGCAATGGCCGGCGCATCGGAACCTCCAAAGCGCGGAGGCGCTCAAGGACTCTTACGCAAGCTACCGATCGTGGCGGACGCGTCCGTGCCGCGCGTCGCGAACTCGAGCCAAAGAAAAAGGGATCTGGCATCGCTGCCAGATCCCTCTTCTTTTTGGTGGGCCGTCAAGGATTCGAACCTTGGACCTATTGATTAAGAGTCAACTGCTCTACCAACTGAGCTAACGGCCCGTAGCGGCGCGCATTGTAAACGTGCGGGCTGCGAAACGGAATGGGGTGGCTGAGGGGACTCGAACCCCCGACATCTGGAATCACAATCCAGTACTCTAACCAACTGAGCTACAGCCACCACAGGCGCACGCGATCCACTGCGGGCGGCCGGCTATTCTTCAGGAGTCGGCGTGGGGATGCAAGCCGCCGGCCTCAGATCTGCCCTGTTTCGCCATCGCGATACTTCCGATCGCAACGCACGCATGAAGTCGAAACAGCCCCTTTTAGTAAAAGGGGCGCGCGACAGCGCGGGTATTTGGCCTGCAACCTTTAGCCCGAACTTTTGCTGCGCAAAAGTTCGCGCGCCAAATTGCTTCGCAWTTTGGCGCGCCCGGCAGGAATCGAACCTGCAACCGCCGGCTTAGAAGGCCGGTGCTCTATCCAGTTGAGCTACGGGCGCTTCGATTGGTCGGGGTAGAGGGATTCGAACCCCCGACATCCTGCTCCCAAAGCAGGCGCGCTACCAGACTGCGCTATACCCCGAATTTTGACGGCCCGGGCTGCCGGGACGCGGGATTCTGGGAACCCGCGGCCCCGCCTGTCAACGCGGGCGGTCCACGCTATGCTCCATCGATCGTCCACACAAGGGGAAGAGGCATGCTTCGCAGCGGAAATCCGGCGCTCAAGGACTCCACGTTCCTCGACATCGGCAGCGGCACGGTCGTCACGCGCGACGACCAGGCGATGACGCTCAACGGCACGGTCAACAAGACCGGCTTGCTGCTCCTGCTCGCGGTGCTCACGGGCGCCTACGCCTGGAATGCCGTCGCACCCACCGATGCCGGCATGTCGCCCCAACTTCCGATCTTCCTGATCGGCGGTGCGGTCGGCGGGCTGGTGTTCGCGCTGGCGACGATCTTCAAGAAGACCTGGGCACCGGTCACCGCGCCGCTGTACGCGCTGTCCGAAGGCCTGTTCCTCGGCGCGATCTCCGCGGTCTTCGAAGCGCGCTATCCCGGCATCGTGATGCAGGCGGTGCTGCTGACGATGGGCACGCTGTTCGCACTGTTGATGGCCTACCGCTCGGGCCTGATCCGCGCGACGGAAAACTTCAAGCTCGGCGTCGTCGCGGCCACCGGCGGCATCGCGCTGATCTACCTCGCCACGATCGTGATGCGCCTGTTCGGCACCGACATTCCGTACATCCACGAATCGGGCGTGATCGGCATCGGCTTCAGCCTCTTCGTCGTCGTGGTCGCGGCGATGAACCTGGTGCTCGACTTCGATTTCATCGAATCGGGCGTGGAGGCCAACGCACCGAAGTACATGGAGTGGTACGGCGCGTTCGGCCTGATGGTCACGCTGGTGTGGCTGTACGTCGAGTTCCTGCGCTTGCTGTCGAAGTTGCGCGACTAAGGTTGCTTGCAAGGTTCGCGGTGGCTTGACCCCACCCAAAAAGAAACCCGCCGATGGCGGGTTTCTTTTTGACCTCCCCTGGAGGGGAGGTGATTACACGCGCTTGGCGATCGCCTTGGCGAAGGACATCGTGTTGCCCTCGCCACCCAGGTCGGGCGTGAGCGAATCCTTCGCCTCCAGCGTGGCGATGATCGCTTCGCGCAACTTCGTCGCCTTGTCGGTCATGCCGAGGTGGTCGAGCATCTGCGCGGCGGCGAGCAGCAGCGCGCACGGATTGGCGAGGCCCTTGCCCGCGATGTCCGGCGCCGAGCCGTGCACCGCTTCGAAGATCGCCGCGTCCGTGCCGATGTTCGCGCCCGGCGCCAGCCCCAGGCCGCCGACGAGGCCGGCGCACAGGTCGGAGATGATGTCGCCGAACAGGTTCGTCGTCACGATGATGTCGAACTGCTCGGGCTTCATCACCAGCTGCATGCAGGTGTTGTCCACGATCATCTCGTTGCACTGGATGTCGGGATACTCGGCCGCCACGACGCGCGCGGTCTTGAGGAACAGGCCCGAGGTCGACTTCAGGATGTTGGCCTTGTGCACCACCGTCACTTTCTTGCGACCGGTGCGGCGCGCGAGTTCGAACGCGTAGCGCACGATGCGCTCGGAACCGCGGCGCGTGACCTTCTGCGTGAGCAGCGCGGTCTCGCCGTCTTCCGACACGGACTGGCCTTCGCCGATGTACGCGCCTTCGGTGTTCTCGCGGACGGTGATCAGGTCCACGCCGGTCGGGAAGCGCGACTTGGTGTTCGGGAAGCTCTTGGCCGGGCGCACGTTGGCGTAGAGGTCGAAGCGCTTGCGCAGCTCGACGTTGATCGAGCTGAAGCCTTCGCCGACCGGCGTGGTGAGCGGGCTCTTGAGCGCGATGCGGTTCTTGCGGATCGAATCCATCGTCGCCGCCGGCAGCAGTTCGCCGACTTTCTCCAGCGCCGTCATGCCCGCTTCGGCGAACTCGTACTGCAGGCCGAGGTCCATCGTGTCCAGGACGTGGAGCGTGGCCTCCATGATCTCGGGGCCGATGCCGTCGCCGCGGAGGACGGTGATGGTGTGCGGTGCGGGGGTCTGCGTCATTGGAGGCGTTCCGGACGTGCGGACGGCACGCAGGCGCGTGCCGTCGGGGTGTGGGAGCCCGCAATTATGCCAGACCGGGGCGGGGCTCCGTCCGGGAGCGTAGGGTCAGCCGTGATCGTGGGCGGACGCGGACGCGGCTTGACCGGACTCCAGCTTGTCGAGGAAATCGACCGCGCGCCGCAGGTGCGGGATCACGATCGAACCACCGACGACCAAACCGACCGAGAAGGTTTCGAACATCTCGTCGCGGCTCACGCCCGCCTCGCGGCACTGCGCCACGTGGTAGCTGATGCAGTCGTCGCAACGCAGGACCAGCGAGGCGACCAGGCCGAGCAACTCCTTGGTCTTCACGTCGAGCGCGCCGGCCTGGTAGGTCTGCGTGTCGAGCGCGAAGAAGCGGCGCACGACCTGGTTGGGTTCGGCCAGGATCCGCTCGTTCATCCGCTTGCGGAATTCGGTGAACTCGCGGACGCGGTCGGACTCGCCGCCCTCGCCGCTCATGCGCCCACCAGCAACGGCTCGAGCTTGCCCGCGCGATGCAGCGCCATCATGTCGTCGTAGCCGCCCACGTGCGTATCGCCGACGAAGATCTGCGGCACCGACGTGCGGCGCGTGCGCTCGACCATCTTGTCGCGCTCGCCGGGCGCGGTGTCGATGCGGACTTCGTTCCAGGCCAGGCCCTTGCTCTTCAGGAAGTTCTTGGCGGCGACGCAGTACGGGCAGATCGCCGTGCTGTAGATGGTGATGATGGGGTTGGTCATGGTGGCTCCGGAAACTTGTGGCGCTGTGCGATGGTCGGGAATATGGGACGCCGCGCTTCGCATTTCCACCCCTCGGGGGGCGCATGGGTGCAACACTGCGTAGGCGCCCGCGGTCCGAAGCGTGGTTAGATGAATTAACCGGTGGTTCACCGGCCCCGTGCGAGGAAGCCTGCGTGCAGACCCCCTTTCGATTCCGACCTCGCCTGGCCCCGCTCGCCCTTGCCGTGCTGGCCACCTTGTCCTTCGCCGCGCCCCTGCTGGCGCAGAACACCGTCAACAAATCGCGCCTGCCCGACATCGGCTCGTCGGCCGGCGAGGTACTCGGCCCGTCGCAGCAGGCCGAATACGGCGCGATGACGCTCAGCCAGCTGCGCCACTACGGCTACATCCTCGACGATCCGCTCCTGGAGGACTGGCTGCAGGCGGTCGGCCACAAGCTGGCGGCCAACAGCGACAAACCGCGCCAGAAATTCACCTTCTTCCTGATGAAGGACCGGCAGATCAACGCCTTCGCCACGCTCGGCGGCTACGTCGGCACGAATGCCGGCCTGGTGCTCGCCGCCACGCGCGAGGACCAGGTCGCCAGCGTGCTGTCGCACGAAATCGCGCACGTCACCCAGGACCACGTGCTGCGCGGCGTCGAACGCGCGCAGCGCGAAAGCGTGCCGATCCTGCTCGCGATGCTCGGCGCGATCCTCGTCGCGCAGCAGGCCGGCGGCAATTCCAGCGACGATGCGACGATGGCCGCGCTGTCCGCCGGCCAGGCGCTGATGTACCAGCGCCAGATCGATTACACCCGCGACAACGAAGCCGAAGCCGACCGCGTCGGCATGCAGACGCTCTGGCGCAGCGGCTACGACCCGAAGGCGATGGCCGAATTCTTCACCACGCTGCAGGGCTGGGTGCGCGCCAACCAGGGCGGCTCGCGCGAACGCACGCCCGATTACCTGCAGACCCACCCGATCACCGTCACGCGCATCAGCGAAGCGAAGGAACGCGCGGCTGCGCTGAAGGACACCAACAACTTCGCCGCGCCCACCACCGCCAACCTGATGCTGCCGGGCAACATCCGCCTGCCGCAGGCTTCGCTTTCCGCCGCGGGGACCGGCAACTTCGGCTGGGCGAAGGAACGCATGCGCGTGCTCAGCGCCAACACACCCGCCGAGGCCGTGCGCGAATACGAGCAGATGCGCAACAAGGCGCCGCTCGACGACGCGCAGCAATACGGCCTGGCGCTCGCGCGCCTGCAGGCCAACCAGCCGGCGGCCGCGATCTCCGATCTCGATCCGGTGCTGAAGAAATTCCCGAACGACACCTGGCTGCAACTGGCGATGGGCGAAATGGAAGCCCGCGCCGGCAAGAAGGCCGATGCCGATGCGCGCTTCCAGCGCCTGGTCGACCGCATGCCGCGCAATCGCGCGGTGGTGCTCACCTACGCGCAGGTCCTCGGCGAACGCGGCGACGCTGCCTCGGGCAAGAAAGCGCAGGGCATCCTGCGCGCCCTGGCCTCGGTGGCCGCCGACGATCCGGTCTACCAGGAGACCTTCGCCCGCGCGAGCGACCTGGCCGGCGATCCCATCCGTGCCGGCGAAGCCCACGCCGAATCCGAGTACCTGAACGGCCGTCCCGAACGCGCGCTGGTGCAGCTGGAAAACCTCAAGAAGCGCGGCGACCTCGACTATTACGCCCGCGCACGCATCGACGCGCGCATCGCGCAGATCACCCCGACGGTGCTCGAACTGCACCGCCAGGGCGTGAAAGACGACAAGGTCGATAGAAATTAGTGCGCGTAGCGCACACCAATTTCCCTCCCCCGCGGGGGAGGGCAAGGGTGGGGACCAACAGGTCGCGTCGTGCCCCAGGTGACCATGTCACCCCACGGTCACAAAACCGTCGTCTACTGGCACCATGGCCCGCAAGACGCGGGCTCCATGGGCCCCCGACGCCAACACCATGCTCAAACGCATCCTCATCGTCGACGACGAACCGGCCATCCGCGACATGGTGGCCTTCGCCCTGCGCAAGGCCGAGTTCGAACCGGTCCATGCCGGTGACGCCCGCGAAGCCCAGTCGGCCATCGCCGACAAGGTCCCGGACCTGATCCTGCTGGACTGGATGCTCCCCGGCACCAGCGGCCTGGAACTCGCCCGCCGCTGGCGCAAGGAACACCTCACCCGCGAGGTGCCGATCATCATGCTCACCGCGCGCGGCGAGGAGAACGACCGCGTCGGCGGCCTGGAAGCGGGCGTGGACGATTACGTCGTCAAGCCGTTTTCCGCGCGCGAATTGCTGGCCCGCATCCGCGCGGTCATGCGCCGCTCGCGCGAAGACGACGAGGACGGCAGCGTCAAGGTCGGCGGTTTGCGCATCGATGGCGCGGCGCATCGCGTTTTCGCCGAGGACGCGCCGGTGCAGATCGGCCCCACCGAATATCGCCTGCTGCACTTCTTCATGACCCACCCCGAGCGCGTGTACACCCGCTCGCAACTGCTCGACCACGTGTGGGGCGGGAGCGTGTACGTCGAGGAACGCACCGTCGACGTCCACATCCGCCGCCTGCGCAAGACGCTGGAACCCCACCAGCTCGACCCCATGGTCCAGACCGTGCGCGGCGCAGGCTACCGCTTCTCCGCCGCGGTCTAGACTGGCGGCATGCCACCGCGCGCACGACAGACCTGGACCCGCACGCTCGGCCAGCTCGCCGCCGTCCTCGGTGGCGCGGTGGTCGTCGGGCTGATCGTCGGGTATCCGTGGCCGGTGGTGACGCTCGCCGCGCTGGGCATCGTCGCCTGGCATTACACCCGCCTCCACGGCGTGCTCTCCCGTCTTTCCGCCGGCAGCCGCGTGCCGCCGCCCCAGGGCGAAGGCGTGTGGAACGAACTCGACCGCCAGCTGCACCGCAGCCAATCCGACGTGCGCGCGCGCAAGCGCCGCCTGATCGCGATGCTGCGCGCGTATCGCGCCGCGGCGATGGCCCTGCCCGACGCGGTGGTCGTGATCGAACGCAACAGCCAGCGCGTGCAATGGTTCAACCCCGCGGCGACGACGCTGCTGGGCTTGCGTTATCCGCGCGATGCCGGCGCGCCGCTGGGCGAACGCCTGCATTCGATGTCGCTGTCGCGCTGGCTCGCCGCCGGCCGCAATGCCGAGCCCTTGCAGGACACGCCCTCGCCCGTCGACGCCACCACGCGCCTGAGCCTGCGCCTGATCCCGTACTCCGAAGACTTGTGGCTGCTCGTCGCGCGCGACGTCACCAAGCTGATGCGCCTGGAGCACATGCGCCGCGATTTCGTCGCCAACGTCTCGCACGAATTGCGCACGCCGCTGACCGTCGTGCACGGTTACCTCGACCTGCTCGATCCGGCCGACCAGCCCGAATGGGCACCGATGCTCGCCGAGATGCAGCGCCAATCGCAGCGCATGACGCAGCTGGTCGAAGACCTGCTGACGCTCTCGCGCCTGGAAGCGCAGGACGGCGTCGTCGACGATCCGGTGTCGATGGCCTCGATGCTCGCCACCCTGCGCCGCGAAGCCGAAGCGCTGAGCCAGGGCCGCCATCGCATCGTCGTCGACGACATGACGCTGACGCGCGGCACGCCGCTCGACCTGCGCGGTTCGACGAAGGAACTGCACAGTGCCTTCTCCAACCTGGTCAGCAACGCGGTGCGCTACACGCCGGTCGGCGGCACGATCACCGTGCGTTTCGCCCCGGAAGCCGACGGCGCGGTGCTCGCGGTGAACGACACCGGTTACGGCATCCCCGCCGCGCATTTGCCGCGCATCACCGAACGCTTCTATCGCGTGTCCACCAGCCGCTCGCGCGAAAGCGGCGGCACCGGGCTGGGCCTTGCGATCGTCAAACACGTGTTGAACCTGCACGGCGCCCGCCTTTCGATCGACAGCGAAGTCGGCCAGGGCAGTACCTTCGCAGGCCACTTCCCCGCCGATCGCGTCCTGCCGCGCGACCCCCACGACGGCTTCCCTGCCCCGGCTGAGGCAGAATCCACGCACGCCCCGTCGACGCAGCCATGAACGCCGCCATCGAAACACCCCAGGACGTCGACCCGCTCCGCGACCCCGCGATGTATTTCAATCGCGAGCTCTCGCAGCTGGACTTCAACTTCCGCGTGCTCGCGCAGGCGCGCGACCCGCAGGTCCCGCTGCTCGAACGCCTGCGCTACCTGTGCATCTCCTGCACCAACCTCGACGAGTTCTTCGAGATCCGCGCGGCCACCGTGCGCCACTCGCAGGACTTCGGCGTGCCGCCCGGCCCCGACGGCATGGCGCCGGCGACGGTGCTGAAGGAAATCCATGCGCGCGCGCAGGACCTGGTCGACGCGCAATACCGCTGCTGGAACGAAGAGCTGCGCCCGCAACTGACCGAAGCCGGCATCCGCATCGCGCCGCGCGATGCATGGAGCGCAAGGCAGACGCGCTGGCTGCGCGATTACTTCCGCGACGAAATCCTGCCGGTGCTTTCGCCGCTCGGCCTGGATCCGGCGCATCCGTTCCCGAAGATCCTCAACAAGTCGCTGAACATCGTCGTCGTGCTGAAGGGCAAGGACGCGTTCGGCCGTGCGGGCCACCTGGCGATCGTGCGCGCGCCGCGTTCGTTGCCGCGCATCATCCAGATCCCGCCGGAAGTCTCCGGCGGCCCGACCGACTTCGTCTTTCTCTCCGCCGTGCTGTCGGCCTTCGTCGACGAACTGTTCCCGGGCATGCAGGTGAAGGGCGCCTACCAGTTCCGCGTGACGCGCAACTCCGAGTTGATCGTCGATGAGGAAGAAGTGGAAAACCTCGCGCTCGCGCTGCGCGACGAACTCGTCGGCCGCGGCTACCTGCGCGCGATGCGCCTGGAGATCGCCGAGCAGTGCCCGACCGAAATCGTGCGCACGCTGCTGGTGAATTTCGACTTGCCGGAGAACGCGGTCTATCGCATCAACGGCCCGGTCAACCTCAATCGCGTCATCCAGGTCTACGACCTGGTGCAACGCGCCGACCTGAAATACGCCGCCTTCCAGCCGCGCAACCTGCGCGACATGGACGCGATGTTCGAACGCGTGTCCGAAGGCGACGTGCTGCTGCACCACCCCTTCGATTCCTTCGCGCCGGTGCTGGAGTTGATCAAGCAGGCGGCCGAAGACCCGAACGTGCTGGCGATCAAGCAGACGCTGTATCGCGCGGGCAAGGACTCGCCGATCGTCGACCAGCTCGTGCAGGCCGCGCGCAACGGCAAGGACGTCACGGTCGTCGTCGAGTTGCGCGCGCGCTTCGATGAAGAAGCCAACCTCGGCCTCGCCGATCGCCTGCAGGACGCGGGCGTGCAAGTGGTCTACGGCGTGGTGGGCTACAAGACGCACGCCAAGATGTTGCTCATCGTGCGCCGCGAAGGCCGCAAGCTGCGGCGTTACATCCACCTGGGCACCGGCAATTACCACTCCGGCACCGCGCGGGCGTACACCGACTTCGGCCTGATCACCGCCGATCCGGACATCGGCAACGACGTCGACCTGATCTTCCGCCAGCTTTCGGGCCTGGCGCCGGCGGTCAAGCTCAAGCGCCTGCTGCAATCGCCCTTCACCCTGCATGCCGGCGTGCTGCAACGCATCGATCGCGAAACCAAGCACGCGCGCGCCGGCAAACCCGCGCGCATCGTCGCGAAGATGAACGCGCTCAACGAGCCGCAGGTCATTCGCGCGCTGTACGTCGCTTCGCAGGCGGGCGTGGAGATCGACCTGATCGTGCGCGGCGCCTGCGCGCTGCGCCCCGGCGTGCCGGGCGTGTCGGAGAACATCCGCGTGCGCTCGATCGTCGGCCGCTTCCTCGAACACCATCGCGTGTACTGGTTCGCCAACGACGGGGATCCGGAACTGTTCTGCTCCAGCGCCGACTGGCTGGAACGCAACCTGTTGCGGCGCATCGAAACGGGTTTCCCGGTGCTTGCACCCGATCTCGCCGAACGCGTGCGCGAAGAAGCGCTGGTCAACTACCTGGCCGACAATTTGAACGCGTGGACGCTCGACGCCGACGGCCGTTACGAGCGCGTTCGCGCGCAGGGCGATGAAATGCCGCATTCGGCGCAGAACTGGTTGCTGGCGAAAATCTGCACGTGAACGAAATCCTCGCCCGTCCCCGCGCCACCGCCCTGCCCTTGCAGGATGGCGATCTGCTCGCTGCCGTCGACCTGGGGTCCAACAGTTTCCACATGGTCGTGGCGCGGTACGTGCTCGGCCAGTTGCGCGTGGTCGATCGCATCCGCGACATGGTGCGGCTTGCCGAAGGCCTCGACGGCAAGGGCGGCCTGGATCCGGCCGTGCTGCGGCGCGCCCTGGTCAGCCTGGAGAAGTTCGGCCAGCGCCTGCGCGAGATCCCGCCGCAACGCGTGCGCGTGATCGCGACCAACACCGTACGGCAACTCGCGATGCCACAGGTGTTCCTGTTGCCGGCGGAAACCGCGCTGGGCCATGCGATCGAAGTCGTCTCCGGCCGCGAGGAAGCGCGCCTGGTGTATCTCGGCGTCGCGAATGCGCAGCCCCCCAATCCGGGCGAGTTGCGGCTGGTGATCGACATCGGCGGCGGCTCCACCGAATGCATCATCGGCTCGGGCATGGATGCGATCGAACGCGAAAGCCTGCAGGCCGGCTGTGTCGCCAGCACGCGGCGCTTCTTCCCCGACGGCAAGCTCTCGCGCAAGCGGTGGAACAAGGCGCTGACCGAAGTCGCCGCCGAATTCCAGCAGTTCTCGAATACCTATCGCGCCCTGGGTTGGCACGAAGCGCTCGGCTCGTCGGGCACCAACAAGGCGATCGGCGAGATCTGCGCGGCGATGAAACTCACCAAGGGCGCCGTCACCGCGCAGGCCTTGCCGCAGGTGCGCGATCGCCTGTTGCAGGCCGAAACGATCGACCAGATCGATCTGCCCGGGCTCTCGGCCGAACGCAAGCCGATCATCGCAGGCGGCCTGCTCGTCCTCGAAGCGGCCTTCACCGTGCTGGGCCTGGAGCGCATGGCGGTCAGCAAGGCGGCGCTGCGCGAAGGCGTGTTGGTCGACATGCTCGGCCGCGGCGGCGCGGACGATCCGCGCGATGCCTCGGTCGCCGCGCTGATGCAGCGTTACGGCATCGATCCGGCGCAGGCGGCGCGCGTGAAGGAAACCGCGCTGAGCTTGTTCGACCAGGTCGCCGCGGAATGGAACCTGCCGATGGAAGCCCGCGCGATGCTCTCGCGCGCGGCGCAACTGCACGAACTCGGCCTGGCCATCGCGCACAGCCAGTACCACGTGCACGGCGCTTACGTGCTCGAGCACTCCGATATTTCGGGCTTCTCGCAACAGGAACAACGCGTCCTCGCATCGCTCGTGCGCACGCATCGGCGCGGCATCCCGAAATCGGCGTTCGATCAGATTCCCGATCGCCTGCTCGCGCGCACCAAGCGCGCCGCCGCGCTGCTGCGCATCGCCGTGCTGCTGCACCGCTCGCACGAGCCCGACGACATCCCGCGCGTGGAAGCCGTCGCCAACGGCGACAACCTGCTGCTCACCCTCGACAAGCGCTGGATGGACCAGCGCCCCTTGCTGCGCGAAGACATCAGCGGCGAACCGAAGGATGCGGCGGATCTCGGTATCACGCTGCGCATCGGCGCGGATTGATCAATCGCGGAAGTCGCTTCCCTTCAAACGCATCTGTTTCGCCAGTGTGGCGCGCAGCCCCGCATCCGGCGCCTCGGGCGCATCGCCCCCCAGTCGGCGATGCAGCATGCGTTCGATGAGATACAGATAGGCCTCGCGCGTGCGGGGATCGGCGACCGAGTGGCGCGCGTCCTGGTCGACGAACAGGCTCACGTCCTTGCCGTGCGACTGCAACGCCGCTGCATAGTGCAGCACGCTCCGGATCGGCACGCGTTCGTCGTCGCCGCCGGCCAGCAGCAACACCGGGCGCGACAACTCCGACGCATGCGCGATCGGCGATTGCGCACGCAGACGCGCGGCGACGCCGGCATCGGCGGGATCCATGTCGAGCAAACGCATGCTCGTCGACATCGGAATGCCCGGCGCCATCTGGTCGACGCTGCGCGAATACCACCGCAGCACCCATCCCAGGTCGGCCGGTGGCACCGCCGCGACGCCGGCGCGAAACAGTTCCGGTTGGAACGTCACGCCCAGCAAGGTCGAGTAGCCGCCGAACGACGCGCCCACGATTCCCGCGCGCGAGACGTCGCCGATGCCGTTCGCCGCCAGGAAACGCACGCCTTCGACGATGTCCTGCTGCACGCGCCCGTTGCCGAAGTCGCCTTTGCCGGCGCGCATGTACGCGCGCCCAAAGCCGGTCGACCCGCGGAAGTTGGGTTCGAACACGACATACCCGCGATTGGCGAGCAGTTGCGAAACGCTCGAGAACTCCGGCCCCACGTGCGCGAACGGCCCCCCGTGCACATTCGCGACGATGGGCGCGCGCGCCGCATCCACGCCATGCGGCACGAATACATAGCCGTGGATCGCCATGCCATCGGAGGCGCCGTAGACGAAGGGAATCTTGCGCGACAACGCGCGTTCGGCCAGCGCAGGCGCGGGCTTGCCGCGCCAGAGCGTGCCGGTGTTGTTCAACAGATCGCCGAACGCGCCGGTCGCCGAATCGTAGACGTGCAGGCGCTCGCCCTTCATCGTTCCCGCGCGCTCGTGTACGAGCCAACGCGTGGTCCCGACCTCGATGCGCAGGTTCCGCTGCGGCCAGCGCGCCTGGATGCGTGCGACGTGGCGTTGCGCGTCGGGTGTCAGGCCATGGTTTGCCGGGGTCGGCGTGCGGTAGCCGGCGATGATCGGTTGCTGCGTGCGCGCGTCGATCGCGACATCCTGCAGGTCGGCCACGCCCCGAGGATCGACGTGCAGCGTCGTCAGCGTGTCGTCGGCTTCCAGGCGCGCGAGGCGACGCAGGTTCGATCCGACATCCGTGAGCAGCGTGGCGGTGCGGCCGTCCGCGGATGCCGCAAGCAAGGTGCAGCGTTCGAGGTCGACGCATCGCAGCGCGGGCGCAATCCGCGCACCACGCACGCGGAACACCGTGTACTGCGCATCGGCCACGCGCGTGAAGAACGCCAGCTGCCCGCGCGCATCGAAGGCGACGTCGACGATCTGTTGCGTGTCCTCGCGCAACAAGGATTGTTTGCCGTGCGCATCGATGCGGAACACGCGCCAGCGACGTTCCAGGCGCGACACGACCGGCGGGCTTTCGAGGACGAGGATCGCCGCAGGCACCACCGGATCGGCACCGAGCATCGTGCGCGGCCAACGGCCACCCAGTTTCGCGATCGCGCCCGAACCGCCCTGCCCCGCCATCGCCAGCGCGAACACTTGTCGCGCCGATTGCAGGAACAACCAGCTCCCGTCCCGCGACCACGCCAGTGCCTGCGCATCGGTGTTCGCAATTGTGCGTACCGGAGCACCGCCGCTGGTCGAGGCGATCCACAGCGCACGATTGCGCTCTTCATCGCGCAGCCAGGCGACGCGGCGCCCATCGGGCGACAACCACGCGCCGTCGAGACTGGAGGTCGCGAGGAAAGCAATACGCGGCATCTGCGGCGCGCGCGGCTGCGCACGCTCGGCGGCGACAGCGGCCTCCAACGCGCGCACGTCGAGCGCCTCCTGCGCCGTCGCGGTGCCGCAAACCGCCATCGCGAAGGCGAACAGCACCTGCCCGAACCGCTTCGGGATCCTGATCATCGTGTGTTCTCCGGACTCAGGCGATGGCGGGCTGCGCGGCGATCGCGATGTCTTCCACCGTCTCGCGCTTGGGATGCAGCAACCACAGGGCCATCAACGCAGGCAGGCTCACCATGCCGCAGACGAGGACCCAGGCGATGCGCGCGCGTGTCGACAAGTCCGTCTGTCGCGTGCGCCACACCGCGCCGAGCAACGATGCGAGCATCAGCAGACCCGCGAGCCATTGCATCGCGGGCGGCACGGGTGCCGGATGTTTGGGCAACGGCGCCATGCCGCCGGCGAACGCATTCTTCGCCGCCTTCTGCACCGCGTACAACACGGGCGACGGGAACCAGTTCTGGTAGCGCCACGCATCGAAGTAATCGCGATCGACTTCGCGCCGCGCGACGGGATGGACGCCGCCCTTGTCGTCGACGCGCACGATTTCCTGGAACGGCAGCGCACCTTCGGCGTTGTAGGACGAGCGCACGAAGGAGAAAGAAAGCAGCCACCCATCGAGCAGCTCCATCGCATCCACGCGCTGCAGGTCGCCGGGCGCACCGGGCAACGCGACGCGCTGGCGCGGCACGAGCACGCCGTCGTCGCTCTCCAACTCCCGCGCATCGTAGAAGTACAGCGCGCGATCGCTGAGCACGGCGACGTCGTCGCCCGCTTCGCCGACACCGGCCAGGCGTTCGCCCTGCGGCAGCCGCACGCGCGGCAGCACGAGCTGCGCGTCTTCGTCATACTGGTACACCGTCGCGCGATCGAACAACAGATTCTTCGGACCGGGCATCACCGGTGCCGGGAAGGGTTTGTCGCCGGCGACGCCGAGCGTCCCCACGCGCCGCCGGTCGCTGAGCCGGTACCCTTCGAAGCGCATCGAGTCGTGGCTGAAGACCCAGCGCAACGTGCGCTCGCTGTCCGGCGCTTTCGCGTCGAACTCCATCGGCGCCAGGTTCATCAACTGTCCGCGCGCAGGCACGGTGCGCAGGCTGGGCCCGACTTCGAAGATTTCCGAGATCCGCGCCTGTTCGCGCCAGAGCGCCGCTTCGGGATCGCGGCTGTTCGCGAGACCGAGCCGGAACACATCCTTGCCTTCGGCATTCTCCAATTCCTTCTCACCGCCCGCCTTCGGCACCTCGACGTTGTTGGGATGCGAGCCCTGCGCGATCCACACGAACTCGACACCGAAGCCCACCAGCACGAGCACCATCCACATCGCGACCTGCAGCGGCGCGCCCACGATCACCGTGCGCACCACGCCGCGCGGCGCCGCGCTCAGATCGGGCTTGAACGCCGCGAACACCATCGCCGCCAACCATGCGAGCGCCAACAGTTGCAGCAACAGCGCGCCGGTTCCCGTGGCTTCGGACGCAGCGAACAAGGCCAGGAACACGCCGGCGCTGAAGCCGATGCGGCGGTTCGAAAGCATCACGTAACACCCGGCCAGATACGCACACGTCGCGATCAACCAGGCCGACACGAGCAGCAACACGTGGCGCGTATCGACGACACGCGGCGTCATCCATTCCTGCCAACCGGCCACCACCAGCGCCGGCAGCAGGATGCCGATCGCGAGCAGCAATGCCCCCGCACCGGTGAGCGCGAGCGCGATCTTCCCCGGCGGGATCGGACGATGCAGCAGGTTGAGCCACGTGTTCGGCCGGCGATATCCGCCCATCTGGTACAGGCCGAGCAACAGGCCCACTGCACCGTACGCGATGGCGAACACCTGATAGACCATCTCGGGTTGCTGCGCCAGATCCACCACGCGCGTGAGGAAGCCCAGCACGACGAGCTGGATGGCGGCGCATCCGATGGCCCACCAGCGAAAGCGCAGCAACTCGGCTTTGAACAGATCGATCATGGGGAATTGTTCCGGATGCTTCATGCGTGCGCCTGCGTGGGCGCGGCGTGGTTCTTGGCGAGGAAGCCGTTGACGGCGCGGTCCAGGCTCACCGGCATGCTCTGCACCGAGCGCGCACCGCTGGCGCGCAGGAACTGCGCGAAGTCTTCGTCCTGGTCGAGCACCAGGTAGTGGTGCAAACCGTCGAGCCGTTGCAGTTGCAGCAGGCCCGGCACCGATTGCGGATCGGGGCCCTTGAAGGGAATGTCCGCCACCCAGTGCGTCACGCGCGCGCAGAAATCGTCGGGCGCCGACATGTGCATCAAACGCCCGCGTTCGAGGATGATGAGATTGTCGGCGACGCGCTCGATCTCCTCCATCTGGTGCGAGCAATAGATCACCGTGCAGTCGTCGGTGGCGTTGCTGTACATCAGCGATTCGAGGAACGCGCGCTTGGCCACGACGTCCAGGCCGAGCGTCGGTTCGTCGAGCACCAGCAGTTCCGGCCCCTGCGCGAGTGCGAGCGCGAGGTTGAAGCCCGCGCGTTCGCCGCGCGAAAGCTGCGAGACCTTCTGTTCCGGCAACACGTGGTAATGGCCCAGCACGCCCTGGAACGCGGCTTCGTTCCAGCGCTTGTATTGGCGACGATGCATGTCGATCACCGCGGCGATGCGCATCCACCCGGGCAAGGTGTGTTCTTCGTTGACGAAGCCGATGCGCCCGCGGTCGTCGGGCGTGAGGCGCTGCGAATCCACGCCGAGGATGCGCGCCGTGCCGGCCGTCGGCGGCAGGAAACCGAGCAGGATGCGGAAGAGCGTGGACTTGCCGGCGCCATTGGCGCCGACCACGGCATGGATGCGGCCGCGCGGCACGCGCAGGTCGAGATGATCGAGCGCGAACTTGCGCCCGTAGCGCTTGCTCAGCGCCTGGGTCTCGATGACGTATTCGTTGGAACTCATGTCGGTGTGCTCATCTCGAAGTCGTGTCAGGCGGACTTGCGGGGCGCAAGCGCGAGAAATTCGTGGATCAGGCGCGCCTGCACCTCGTCAGGCGGGAAGTCGAGCGCGATCACGTCGTGCAGGAAGCGCTGGATCGCTTCGTCCAGGCGCCGGCTTCGCTCGGCATCGCTCAGGCGCTGGCGCGGCGGCGCGACATACAGGCCCAGGCCCTGCCGCGATTCCAACCAGCCTTCGGCGATGAGTTCGGCGTAGGCCTTGGCGACCGTGTTCGGATTGACCGTCAGTTGCTGCGCCAGGCCGCGCACGCTGGGCAGCTGGTCGCCCGGCGAAAGCTCCGCGGTCGCCACCTTCATGCGCACGGCGTCGACGATCTGCTTGCTGATCGGCCGGGGGTCGCCGGTGGCGATCTGCAGCATCAAGGCCCGGGTGCGGGGCATGGAGGTGTCCTATGTGTACTGTGGTGATTAGTACAGTACGAACACCGAGTGGGTGTCAAGCACCCACCCGACGAGCGGTCCCCCTCCCCTGCGAGCAGGGGAGGGCCGGGGAGGGGTTCAGTCGACTCGGCGCGCAACTGTCACCAACGAGCCATCGGCCCGTCATCCGCGCCGACCACCCTGCGCCCCATGCGCTACGCCATCGTCACCGAAACCTGGCCGCCCGAAATCAACGGCGTCGCGTTGACCGTCGAAGGGCTCGCCTTGGGCCTGCGCGCACGCGGGCATGCGATCGACCTGGTGCGTCCCCGCCAACCGGGCGACGGCGATGCACTCGACGACACCCTCCTCGTCCGCGGCTTCCCGCTGCCGCGCTACCCGGGCTTGCGTTTCGGTGCACCCGCACTAGGCGCACTCACGCGCCATTGGAATGCGCGACGCCCCGATGCGGTCTACATCGCGACCGAAGGTCCACTCGGCTGGGCCGCACGTCGCGTCGCGCGACGCATCGGCGTGCCCGTCGCCACCGGCTTGCATACGCGCTTCGATCACTACATGCGCGATTACGGTTTCGGATTCCTCGAACCGCTCGCGCTGCGCTGGATGCGCCGCTTCCACAACGCGGGCGATGCGACCATCGTGGCGACGCGGGAATTGCAGGAGTACCTCGCACGACGCCGCTTCGACAACCCGTTGCGACTGGCGCGCGCGGTCGACGGCACGCTGTTCCATCCGGTCAAACGCGACGCGCAACTGCGCGCGACCTGGGGCGCGGGCGACGGCACGCTGGTCGCGATCCACGTCGGCCGCATCGCCGCGGAAAAGAATCTCGCACTGGCGATCGCGGCCTTCCGCGCAATGCAACGCGTGCGCCCGGAGTCGCGCATGGTCTTCGTCGGCGACGGACCGTTGCGCGCATCGCTCGCGGAGGCGAATCCCGATCTCATCTTCGCCGGCCTGCAACGCGGCGAAAACCTCGCGAGCCATTTCGCGAGCGGCGACGTCTTCCTCTTCCCCAGCCGCAGCGAAACCTTCGGCAACGTCACGATCGAAGCGATGGCCAGCGGCGTGGCGACGATCGCCTTCGACTACGGCGCCGCGCGCGAACACCTGCGCCACGGCGAACACGGCCTGCGCGTGCCCGACGGCGACGCCGCCGCGTTCATCGCCGCCACCGTGCGCCTGGCGCGGGACGAAGTCGGCCTGCGCCGCATGCGCGTCGCCGCGCGCGGCGCGATCGAACACTTGCACCCAGACCAGGTCGCCGCGGAGTTCGACGCCCTGCTCCAGATGCTCGCCGCCCGCAGGAGGATCGCCGATGCCCAGCTTGCCCCGGATTGACTCGGCCTGGTGCCTGAAGGCCAATCATTGGTGCGAACACCGCGGCGTTCGCGCGGTCTTCGCCTTGGTCAGCCGCCTCGGAGACGGCGGCGCCTGGTACACGCTGATGGCGGCGATGGTGATCTTCGATGGCGGCCACGGCCTGTTCGCCGCAGCGCACCTGGCAGTGACCGGCGCCATCGCGGTCGGGTTGTATGCGCTCCTGAAGCGCTGGACGAAGCGGCCGCGCCCATTCGCTTCCGATGCGCGCATCCACGCGTGGGTCGCGCCCCTCGACGAGTTCAGTTTCCCCTCCGGGCATACCTTGCACGCCGTAGCGTTCACGCTCGTTGCGCTGGCGTATTACCCGGTGCTTGCATGGATCCTGGTGCCGTTCGCATCGACCGTCGCAGTCTCGCGCGTGGTGCTCGGCTTGCATTACCCAAGCGATGTGTTGGCCGCGACGGCGATCGGGACGGGGATCGCGTCCTTGTCGTTATGGTGCGTGCCCGGGGTGACGTTGTTCTAGCGGCCCCTTCGATAAAGATCGGGGCAGTGCGAAGCTTGCTTCGCACCGGCAGAATGAATGCCCGGGCGAAGCCCCTGATCGAGAGCCAACGTTCGAATGGTGATGCCCCAGCGTTGTGAGTTTCAAATTTTTTTCCCAAAAAAATTTGGAACTCACGACGTTCGGGCGGCGCGCCAATGACGAAGGCCCCACGCCTCGCCACGTGAAGTGGCGAGGCGAACCTGAGCGTACCGTACCAAGTCAACGCTGCAACGCGTACCAATCCACCTTGCGCGTCACCACCATGACCGTCGCCAACACGACGAACAGCAGCCCCGCCCCGAGCACCAACGCGTTGTCTTCAGACACCAGCACCCCGTACAACGCCGCGTACAGCGTCGCCAGCATCCCCGCAAAGCCCAACCCGCGCACGACACTCCGCAACACCGCACTCAGGTAGAACCCGAGCAACCCGATGCACGCCGCAGCCGACGCAAGGTAGGCCGAACCAAAAGGGATGTGCTCGCTCAGACTCACGAGCAACAGAAAGAAGATCGCCAGCGCCAACCCGACCAGCCCGTACTGGATCGGGTGGATCGGCAACTGCTTGATCAACTCGAACATGAAAAAGCCGACGAACGTCAGCAACACGAACAGGATCCCGTACTTCGTCGCGCGATCGGCCAGCGTGTAACTGTCGACCGCGTCGAACAAGGTCACCCCCACCGCGTCGATCCCCGAGGTCGCCGTATCCGCGCCGCGCATCGACGCCAGCCGCAGCAGGTTGGCCGGTTCGTTGCTATCGAGGAAGGACGTTTGCGCGCTGGTCGCCAACGAGGAGATCTCCCACTGCGCGCGAAATCCCTTTGCATCCACCGTGCGCGTGCGCGGCAGGAAACTGCCGCCGAAGATCGGATCGGGCCACGTCGACTTCAGTGCGAAGCGGTTGTCGCGTGCGATCGGCACCAGCGCGAGCGCTTCGGTGCCGCCGATGACCGCGTCGAACGCCAGGTTCATCGCGAGCGTCTGTCCAGCCACCGGTGCATCCAGGCGCGCATGCACGCCGCCGATGGGCTGGCTGCCGAAACCTGCCTTCAATGGCAGCGCCCTGCCATTCAAGCGCAAGGTGGGCGTGCCGACGAAGCCGCGCACGTCCGAAGCACCGACGCTCAGGAAGGGACGCCCGATGCGTCGCGGATGCACGCCATCGGCGGGAATCTGCGCGCGGATCGCCGCGACCGCATGCATGTCCAGTTCGTACACCGGCACGCGATACAGCCCGCGCTTGCGCGTGTCGGGCTTCATCGTGCCGTCGATCGCGAGCGTTTCAGGGAAGAAAGTCCAGCTCCCCGCTTGCTCCTTGAGGACCTTGCGCGTGCCCTGCGGCGTCACCTCGTCCTGTTCGACGAGTTCCAGATAAGGCACCACCAGCACCGGCCCCAGCACCGCCTGCCTGCCGGCGCTGGTGGCCGCGACGTTGGCCACCGCCTGCGCGCGATAGGTCTCGCGCTCCTCGATGGTGCGATGGATGAGCATCAATGGGATCAGCAAGCCGAGCGTGAGGAAGAAAACGACGACCGCTTTGAAGGCGAAGCGCATGGCAGGTCCTTTCCTGGCCTTGGGATGCGTGCAGCTTCGCGCCGGCGCGTGCGGCGCCGATGGCGGGTGTGTGTGGCGGCGGTGAAGTCAGGCTTCGGGCAAATCGAGCGTGGCGATCGCCCCGCCGTCCGGTGCGTTCCCGAGCGTCGCGCGGCCGCCGTGCAACGCGGCCACCTCGGCGACGAAGCACAGTCCCAGGCCGCTGCTGCGGCTGCCGCCTTCCGGGCGCGGCAGGGAGTAGAAGCGTTCGAACACGCGCGGCAACGCGTAGTCGGGGATGCCGGGGCCGGCGTCGATCACCCGCACGTGGCACCGGCCCTGCCCGTCGGATGCAACGTCGACATCGACGTGGCGGCCCTTCGGCGAGAACGACACCGCGTTGTCGAGCATGTTGACGATGGCCTGGCGCAGCAGGAATGGATCGCCTTCCACGTGACATGCGCCGCCTTTGAGGCGGATCTCGACATCGCCTTTCGCGCAGTGCGCGATCGCATCTTCGGCGACGTCGCTCAGTGCGAGGCGATCGCGCACTTCGAGCGTCTGCTGGTGTTCGACGGCGGCCAACGCCAGCAACTTGTCGATCATCTGCGCAAGCCGCTCGCTCTGCGCGCGGATGGCGCCAGCGAAGCGCGCGCGATCGGCTTCCGCCATCGGCGCTTCGAGCAACTCCGCGCTGCCACGGATCGCGGCGAGCGGGCTCTTCATCTCGTGCGTCAATGTGTGCACGTACTGCTCGACGTATTGCTTGCCTTCCAGGCGCACGCGCATGGTTTCCAGCGCTTGTCCGAGATCACCGAACTCGCCAGCGGCATTGGGCAGCGTCGCGCGCTCACCCGCAGTCACTGCATGCGCATAGCGCTGCAACGCGCCCAGCTGTCGCGAGAACCACCACGCCGTCGTCAGCCCGATCAACAGGGCAACACCCATCAGCAACCAGCCCCAGCGCATCACCTTCGACTGGCTGCGTGCGATGAACGGCGCGAGCGTCTGGTTCGGCTTGGCGACGGTGAGCACGCCGACGATGCGGCCGCTCGCATCGCGCAAGGGCGCTGCGACGTGCATGACCGTCGAGTTCGGATCCGCGGGATCGCTGCGCGTGGAGCGCGCGCCATAACGCCCATGCAAGGTGAGGTAGACATCGTTCCAGCGCGAATAGTCCTTGCCGACGTCGCGCCCGACGCTATCGAACACGACGATGCCCTTCGCATCGGTCACATAGATGCGCGTGGTCACCGCGCGTTTCTGGAAGCCCCAGATCTGCGCACCCGGGTCGCGCGACCGCACGGCCTCGACGCGTTGCGCGAAGCGACCGTCGGCGATGTGTCCGGCGAGGAAATCGTCCGTCGCGATCTCCGCGAGCACGTTTGCGGTTTCCGCCAGCGTGTCCTCCATCGCCTGGCGCACGCCGGGCTTGACCTCGGCGACGAACACGCGCGCGAGCAACAAGGCCGCGAGCGCGACGATCGCGAAGTAACCGAGGAAAACGCGCAGGCCGATGCGCATGCGGCGTCAGGCGTCGATCGAATAGCCGATGCCGCGGTGCGTGCGGATCGGGTCGCAGGAAGGATCGAAGGCGTGCAGTTTCGCGCGCAGCGTCTTGACGTGCGTGTCCACCGTGCGATCGCCGCTTTCCAGCGCGTCGCCCCACACGCGGTCCATCAATTGCGCGCGCGTGAGCACCGCACCGGGCCGCTGCAGCAGTGCGGCGAGAAGTCCGTATTCGTAGCGCGTGAGGTCGAGCCAGCGCCCGCGCCAGCGGATGCGATGGCCTTCGGCATCGTGCGCGAACCCGTGGCCCGGCGCCGGTTCCGGATGCGTGGCCACGCGCCGCAGCACCGCGCGCACGCGCGCCACCAGTTCGCGCGGCGAGAAGGGCTTGGTGACGTAATCGTCGGCGCCGAGTTCGAAGCCCAGCACGCGCTCGGCTTCGGCCGCGTGCGCGGTGAGGAAGATCACCGGCAGGTCGCCCCCACGCCGCAATTCCCGGCACAGCGCGAAGCCGCCCAGGTCGGGCAGGCCGACATCGAGGATCGCCAGGTCGAAGGGCGTTTGTCCCGCGGCGCGCAGCGCGTCGCCGGCGGTCAGGCAATGGCGCACGTCGAAGCCGTCCTCGCGCAAGGCGTAGGCCACGGTGTCGGCGATGGCGGTCTCGTCTTCCACAAGCAGCAGGCGCATGCGCGGAGCATAGCCGCCCAACGCGTATCCTGCGCACCATGAACTATCGCCACGCCTTCCATGCCGGCAACCACGCCGACGTGCTCAAGCACGTCGCCCTCCTGTCCCTGTGCGAGGCGCTGCGCGCCAAACCCGCCGCATGCTTCGCGCTCGACACCCACGCCGGGCGCGGCCTGTATTCCCTCGATGCCGTGGCCGCCAAGCGCACGGCCGAGGCCGAGGGGGGCGTCGCGAAACTCCGCGCCACCGGCGACGTCAACATCACCCGTTACCTGGCCGCCGTCGAAGCCTGCCGCGCCGCGCACGGCCCGCGCGCCTACCCCGGTTCGCCCTGGCTGCTCGCGCATGCCCTCCGCGAACAGGACCGCATCACCTGCTGCGAATTGCAGCCCGACGAAGCGTCGATCCTGGGGATCGAGTTCCGCGACGACCCGCGCGTGAACGTGCAACGGGGCGATGGCTACGCGGCGATGAAGGCCCTGTTGCCCCCGCGTTCGGGCCAGACGCGTCTTTCGCGCGGCCTGGTGCTGATCGATCCGCCGTACGAAGCGCAACTGGAAGAATTCGATTTCGCGATCACCGCCCTGCGCGATGGCCTGCAGCGTTGGCCGCAGGGGATGTTCGCGCTGTGGTATCCGATCAAATTGCGGCGCTCCCTGCCGCCGTTCTATCGGCGGGCGGCGGCCCTGGAAGCGAAATCGGCGCTGGTCATCGAGTTGCTGGTGCGCCCCGACGACTCGCCGCTGCGCATGAACGGCAGCGGCTTGCTCGTGTTGAATGCGCCGTGGCAATTCGACAGGCAGTTCCGGCCAACGCTCAACGCCCTGCGCAACACGCTGCAGGAAGCTGCGGGCGGCAACGCGCACATGGAGTGGTTGCGCGCGCCCGCGTGAACTAAAGCGTCGCCGGCCCGTAATCCTGGTCGCGCGTGCCCGAGCCCGGCATTTCCGGTTCGAAGAAACTCCAGCGCACCGTGTGGAAACGCGCCTTCAGGTCCTTCTCGATCGCGTTGATGCCGTCGATCAGCGCGCGCGAGCTGTCGGTTTCGTGCATCTCGGCATGCACCGACACCATCATCTCGTTGCCCAACTGCAGCGTGATCAGGCTGATCACGCGCGCGATCTCCGGGCGCCCTTCCAGGAACGTGCGGATGTCGGCCTGCACTTTGACATCCACGCTCTGGCCGATCAGCAAGGCCTTCACCTCGACAGCCACGAACACCGCGACGACGATCAGCAACACGCCGATGCCGATGGTGCCGATCGCATCCCATGTCGGGTCGCCCGTCACCACCGAGAGCCCGATCGCGACCAGCGCGAACACCAGGCCGAGCAACGCCGCCAGATCCTCGCCGAAGATGACGACGAGTTCGGCCTGCCGGCTTTCATGGAACCACTGCCACAGCGAGCGATCGCCGCGGCATTTGTTTACTTCCTGCAGGCATGCGCGCATCGAAATGCCCTCGGCGATGATGCCGAAGGTCAACACGCCGGCCGCCCACCACCAGTGCAGGATCGGTTGGGGGTCGTGCAGTTTGTGCACGCCTTCGTAGAGGCTGAACATCCCGCCGACCGAGAACAGCATCAGCGCCACAAGGAAGGACCAGAAGTAGATGGCCTTGCCGTAGCCCAGCGGGTAATCCTTGTTGGGCGGCTTCTTGGCCTGCTTGAGGCCGAGCAGCAGCAACAGCTGGTTGCCGCAGTCGGCCAGCGAATGCACGGTCTCGGCGAGCATCGCGCTGGAATTGGTCATGTATGCCGCAAAGCCCTTGGCGCAGGCGATGGCGAAATTGGCCCCGAGGGCGAAGAGGATTGCGCGATTGGAGTCGCCGCTACCGGCCATTGGCGTTTCGATACATGAATGGGAGAGCGCGCAAGCATAACAATCGGGCGCGTTAGGCCCGGTGTTGGCCGCCGCTTAACACGCGTCTAGAGCTGGGCTTCACCTCACCTCTGGCAAGGTCGCTGAATGGCGGCCCGCAACCGACTTCCCCCGTGGCACGAACAGATCCGGCTCAGCAATGGGCGTGAGGTGCTCATCCGTCCGATCCGGCCGGCCGACGCCGATCCCTTGCGGCAGGGCTTTGCCCTGCTCGAGCCCGATGAAATCCGACAGCGCTTCCTGCACGCGGTGCGCGAACTCACGCCCGAGATGGCGGAGAAACTCGCGCGGCCCGACGCCAAGCGCGAATTCGCGCTCGTCGCCGCCGAACCCCTGCCGCCAGGCGAAGCCCTCGTCGGCGCAGTGGCGCGCGCATCGATCTCCGAATCGGGCCGCGAGGCGGAGTTCGCGATCCTGGTCAGCCACTACATCTCGGGCCTGGGCCTGGGCCGACACCTGATGCGCCGTCTGGTGCGCTGGGCGAAAGGCCGCCGCCTGGAACGCCTGTGGGGCGACGTGCTCGAACACAACCAGCCGATGTTGGCGCTCGCCACGTCCCTGGGGTTCCGTCGCGAACCCACGCAGCAGCCCGGACTGGTGCGCGTGGTGCTGGACCTGCAGCCCAGTCGCGACACGCACGTGCACGACGAACCGCAAGCCGCCTGAGCCCCGGTAAACTCGCCCTCCTCCTTCCCGCTGGCCGCGAAAGCGTCCGGGCGATGCGCTGCTTTTCTTCGCGGACACGATGAACGACATCACCGACTCCCCGACCCCGCCCCTTCCCCGCGCCGGCCAATCGCGCGCCTGGTGGCGCGCGCCCGCTTCCGCCTCCGCGCTCGCCTTCCACATCGCGCGCGCCGCGCGCGTGCACGACGGCCCGGTGCTCGTGGTCGCGAAGGACAACCACGGCGCGCACCAGCTCGAATCCGACCTGCATACGCTGCTGGGCCAAGACGCATCGCTGCCCGTGTTGCCCTTCCCCGATTGGGAAACACTGCCCTACGATCAGATCAGCCCGCATGCCGACATCGTTTCGCAGCGCCTGGCCGCACTGCTGCGCCTGCCGACGATCAAGCGCGGCATCGTCGTCGTGCCGGTGCAGACGCTGCTGCAACGCGTGGCGCCGGTGCGCTACGTGGTGGGCAACACCTTCGACGTGCGCGTCGGCCAGGTCTTCGACCTGGATGCGGAAAAGCGCCGCCTGGAAAGCGCGGGCTATCGCAACGTGCCGCAGGTCTTCGATCCCGGCGACTTCGCCGTGCGCGGCGGGTTGCTCGACGTGTACCCGATGGGTGCGCACGAGCCGTATCGCGTGGAGCTGTTCGACGACCAGATCGATTCGATCCGCGCCTTCGATCCCGAATCGCAGCGTTCGCTCGACAAGGTCGATGCAGTGCAGATGCTGCCGGGTCGCGAAGTGCCGCTCGACGAAGACGCGCGCAAACGCGCGATGGACGCCTTGCGCGATCGCTTCGACATCGACACGCGCCGCAGCGCGCTGTTCCAGGATCTGAAGGTCGGCCTCGCGCCGGCCGGCATCGAGTATTACCTGCCCCTGTTCTTCGAAGCCACGCGCGGCGAAGGCACGACCGCGACGCTGTTCGATTACCTCGGTGATCGCATGTTGCCCATCGTGACCGAAGGCGCGCTCGCCTGCGCGGACGTGTTCTGGACGCAAACCGCCGAACGCTACGAACAACGCCGGCACGACATCGAACGGCCGCTGCTCGCGCCGAACGAGATCTACCTCTCGCCCGACCAGTTGCGCGAAACGCTGAACGCACGCCCGCGCGTGGATGTCGTCGGCGGCGAAGATGCGAAGGCCGCCAAGGCGCAAGCCCTCGGCGACCAGCCCGCGCCCGACCTGCCCATCGCCGCGCGCGAAGCGGGCGCCGGCGCGTTGCAATCCTTCCTCTCGACGTATCCGGGGCGCGTGCTCATCGCCGCCGATTCCGCCGGCCGTCGCGAAGCCTTGCTCGACGTGTTGCATGCCGCGGGCGTCAATCCGGAAACGATCGCCGACTGGCAGGCCTTCCTCGCCGGCACGATGCGCTTCGCCATCGCGGTCGCGCCGCTGGAAGACGGGTTCGCACTCGATGGCGCCCTCGTCGGCGGCACGCCGGTCGCGCTGCTCACCGAACGCCAACTCTTCCCCGAACGCGCCTCGCAACCGCGCCGCCGCAAGCGCGCAGGCCGCGAACCCGAACAGATCATCCGCGACCTCGGCGAGTTGAGCGAAGGCGCGCCGATCGTCCACGAAGACCACGGTGTCGGCCGCTACCGTGGCCTGGTCACGCTCGAAGCCGGCGGCACGCCGGCCGAATACGTCGAGATCGAATACGCGAAGGGCGACCGCCTGTACGTGCCCGTCGCGCAACTGGATCGCATTTCGCGTTACTCCGGCGCTTCGCCGGAAACCGCGCCGCTGCACAACCTCGGCGGCGAACAGTGGACCAAGGCCAAGCGCAAGGCCGCCGAGAAGGTGCGCGACGTCGCCGCCGAACTGCTCGAAATCCAGGCCAAGCGCCACGCGCGCGCGGGCATCGCGCTCGATGTGGACCGCGCCCTGTACGAGCCCTTCGCCGCGACCTTCCCCTTCGAGGAAACGCCCGACCAGCACGCGGCGATCGAAGCGGTGATCCGCGACCTCGCCTCTTCGCAGCCGATGGACCGCGTGGTGTGCGGCGACGTGGGCTTCGGCAAGACCGAAGTCGCGGTGCGTGCGGCATTTGTCGCCGCAACCGGCGGCAAACAAGTCGCGGTGCTCGTGCCGACCACGCTCCTCGCCGAACAGCACTACCGCAACTTCCGCGATCGCTTCGCCGATTGGCCGCTCAAGGTCGAAGTGCTCTCGCGCTTCAAGACCACCAAGGAAATCAAGGCCGAACTCGACAAGCTCGCCGAAGGCAAGATCGACGTCATCGTCGGCACGCATCGCTTGTTGCAGAAGGACGTGCGCTTCAAGGACCTCGGCCTGGTGATCGTCGACGAGGAACAACGCTTCGGCGTGCGCCAGAAGGAAGCCCTGAAGGCCCTGCGTGCGAACGTGCATCTGCTGACGCTGACTGCCACGCCCATCCCGCGCACGCTCAACATGGCGATGGCCGGCTTGCGCGACCTGTCGATCATCGCCACGCCGCCGGCGCATCGCCTCGCGGTGCAAACCTTCGTCACGCCCTGGGACGGCGCGCTGCTGCGCGAGGCGCATCAGCGCGAACTCGCGCGCGGCGGGCAGGTGTACTTCCTGCACAACGACGTCGAGACCATCGGCCGCATGCAGCGCGACCTGCAGGATCTCGTGCCCGAGGCCCGTATCGGCATCGCGCACGGCCAGATGCCCGAGCGCGAACTGGAACGCGTGATGTTCGACTTCCACAAGCAGCGCTTCAACGTGCTGCTGTGCACGACGATCATCGAGTCGGGCATCGACATCCCCAACGCGAACACGATCATCATGAACCGCGCCGACAAACTCGGCCTGGCGCAGATGCACCAGTTGCGCGGCCGCGTCGGTCGTTCGCACCATCGCGCGTACGCCTACCTCGTCGCGCCCGACAACCGCAGCATCACCGTCGATGCGCGCAAGCGCCTGGAGGCGATCGCATCGATGGATGAGCTCGGCGCGGGCTTCACACTCGCCACGCACGACCTGGAAATCCGCGGCGCGGGCGAATTGCTCGGCGAAGACCAGAGCGGGCAGATGGCGGAAGTCGGTTTCAGCCTGTACACCGAGCTGCTCGAGCGCGCGGTGCGTTCGATCAAGCAAGGCAAGCTGCCGGACGAAGATCCGAACTTCGAGCATCGCGGCGCGGAAGTCGTGCTCAACGTGCCGGCGCTGATCCCCGACGACTATCTCCCCGACGTGCACGCGCGCCTGACGCTGTACAAGCGCATCAGCAGCGCGCGCTCGGCGGACGAACTGCGCGACCTGCAGGTCGAGATGATCGATCGCTTCGGCCTGTTGCCGGATGCGGCCAAGCATCTGTTCGCCATCGCCGAACTCAAGCTGCAGGCCACGCGCATCGGCATCCGCAAGATCGACCTGGGGCCGGCGGGCGGGCGCCTGCAATTCGAATCCAAGCCCGACGTCGACCCGATGACGGTGATCCGGATGATCCAGAAACAGCCGCAGCACTACGCGATGGACGGCCCCGACAAGTTGCGCCTGAAGCTGGACCTGCCCGATGCCGCCGCGCGGGTACAGGCTGCGCGGGGGCTGCTGACGGCATTGCAGCGGGCGGCTTGAGCCGGCGGCCGGGCCCGGGCGGGGCTTGCGTGACGGCCGCTTGGCCGGCACCTTCGCGCGCGGCCGGTATGCTCTGACCCATGACCAATCTCGATCACAACCCCCTCGACCCTTGGGACGGCAGCGTCGCCCAGGCGCGCGCCCTGCAGGACATGATGGCGCGACGCGTGTTGTTGCGCGACGGATTCCGCTCGCCCTTGCGCGCCGTCGCGGGGTTCGCGGTGGCGATGGAGGACGAAGGCACGCGCACGCGGGCGGTCGCGGTGTTGATCGACGCCGAGTCGATGGACCTGATCGATGCGCAGGTGGCGCATGTGTCGGCGTCGACGAAGTACGTGCCGGGGTTCCTGTCGTTCCAGGTGATGCCGGCGTTGTTGCGGGTGCTCGACATGTTGCCGCAGGCGCCGGACCTGGTGTTGTTCGACGGGGACGGGATCGCGCATCCGCAGCGGTTCGGGATCGCGTCGCATTTCGGCGTGGTGTCGGGGTTGCCGACGATCGGGATCGGGAACAAGTTGTTGCTGGGCACGGCGGCGGATCTGCAGCAGGTGCGCGGGGCGTATACGCCGCTGCGGGATCACGGTGAGCAGATCGGTTGGGTGTTGCGAAGCAAGCCGGAGGTGTCGCCGATCATCGTTTCGCCGGGGCATCGGGTGGCGATGGCGTCGGCTGCGGATCTGGTGAAGCGGTTCGTCGCCGAGGAGCGGATGCCGGAGCCGGTGCAGATGGCGCAGCATCTTGGGGCGCGGGGGATGCGCGTTTAGGACTCCACCTCCCCTCCAGGGGAGGTCAAAAAGAAGCCCGCCGCATGGCGGGTTTCTTTTTGGGTGGGGTAAAGC
>NZ_JBFULG010000007.1:0-209869 GCF_056400425.1 Lysobacter sp. P5_B12 | reverse complement strand
CCGCTTCAATCTCTGGGCGATCGGCGTGATGCTGTTGATCGCACTGGGTTTGGCGGTCGTCCTCGCGGCGCTGATCACGCGCTCCATCGTCCGGCCGCTGGCGCAGGTGGTGGGCGTCGCGCAATCGGTCGCGCGCGGCGACCTGGAAGCGCGCATACCGGCGGCAGACCGCAGCGAAACCGGCCGCCTCGCCGCCGCCATGCGCGACATGGTGGACGTGCTGCGTAGCTACGCCGATGCGCAGGAAGAAATGTTCGACCAGCACGAACTGGGCGAAATCGACCATCGCATCGCGGTGGATCGCTTCCCCGGCGCCTACGCCCGGATGGCCGAACAGACCAACACGCTGGTGGCCTCGCACATCGACGCGACCGCGCACATCCTCGACGTGGTGGCCGCGTACGGACGCGGCGACCTGTCGCGCGACGTGGATCGCATGCCCGGCAAGAAGGGTGAAGCCGCTGCCGCGGTGGACGCGGTCAAGGCCGGCATGCAGGCGGTCAACGCGGAGATCAAACACCTGGTCGATGCCGCGACGGCCGGCGACTTTACCCAGCGCGGCGATGCCGCACGTTTTTCCTTCTTCTATCGCGAGCTGCTCGACAGCCTCAATGCGCTGATGGCCACCGCGGAAGATGGCCTGGCGGAAGTGGGCGCTGTCCTCGCAGCGATGGCCGAAGGCGACCTCTCGCGCCGCATCGATTCCGCGCTGCCCGGCCGCTTCGGCCAGTTGGCCGGCGACGCGAATCGCACGGCCACGCAGCTCACCGACATCGTCGGTCGCATCCGCTCGGGCAGCGATGCGATCAACACCGCGGCGATGGAGATCGCCGCCGGCAACGACGACCTGTCGCGACGCACCGAACAGCAGGCCGCCTCGCTCGAGGAAACCGCGTCCTCGATGGAAGAGYTGACCTCCACCGTCAGGCAGAACGCGGACAACGCACGCCARGCCAACCAGCTCGCCCTCGGCGCCACGCAGATCGCCCAACAGGGCGGGCAGGTGGTCGGCCAGGTGGTCACGACCATGAGCGCGATCCGCGCCTCCTCCAGCAAGGTCGCCGACATCATCGGCGTCATCGACGGCATCGCCTTCCAGACCAACATCCTGGCATTGAATGCCGCGGTCGAAGCGGCGCGTGCAGGCGAACAGGGCCGCGGCTTCGCGGTCGTCGCCTCCGAAGTGCGCTCGTTGGCGCAGCGCTCGGCCGGCGCGGCCAAGGAGATCAAGCAGCTCATCGCCGAATCGGTGGGCCAGGTGGGCGAGGGCTCGGCACTGGTCGACCGCGCCGGCCAGACGATGCAGGAAATCGTGACCAGCGTACAGCGCATGACCGACTTCATCGCCGATATCTCGGCCGCCTCGCAGGAACAGAGCGCCGGCATCGAGCAGGTCAACCAGGCCATCACGCAGATGGACGAAGGCACGCAGCAGAACGCGGCGCTCGTCGAGGAAGCCTCGGCCGCCGCGCGCAGCCTGGAGCAGCAGGCCTCGGAGTTGGTGGATACGGTTGCTGCGTTTCGCCTGCAACGCGAGGCCATCGCTGGCCGGGCGGGAAGTGCGACACCGGTGAGCCTTCGCAGGGCGGCCAACGACTGACGGGATGAAGAAAACCGCCCGGCAGACGAAAGACGACCCAGCTCCCCGCAATCTCATCGCCCGGATGCACATGCGCCCGCGACACGCGGGAGTCGGTTACGCATCGCACGTTTAGCGCTTGTGTGCTTCGTGAAATGCGATTTCGCGCAATCCGATTGATACAAGCGTCGGTTCTGGCTCCGTGCTGCCGTCCGGCAGGCGGCGCAATACCCAGCGCTTGGTCGGCACCATGATGCCCGACACCTCGACGTGATCCGCGACGTAGTGTGCGGCGGGCGCGCTACCCAGGATATCGGCGTCGTAATCCTGGCGCTTGAGGAGGAGCTCGTCGTCGAAGTAGAACGTCTGTACGGTGCTGTGGGTCGCGATATCCCGAGGGAACGTGGCCCGCAGCCGTCGCCATGTTTCGCCGTTCTCCTGCCACGGTTCGAGTTCTTCGGTAGCCACGCCCTTCCATGCGAAGAGGAATGGTGTGTTGAGGTAGGTCCACATCGCGTAACCGGCGAAGTAGGCCAACTGCAACTGGGTCCATGGCGTGTTGAGCGCATGGCCCTGGAATGACGAGCGCGGCTGCAGCATTTCGGACATCACGCCACCTTTGTCGTCTTCGATGGCAACGCGGTCCGGATGGAAGGACGTGTGCAGGTGGGCCGCGGTGAAGGGGAAGTGCGAAGCCCGAGGTTCATGCAGATGGACACGGACGCCGATGTCGTCCATGACATCTTGCTGCTGCTTCAACGGCCAGAGCGCGCCGCCCACGCGCAAGCGAGCCGTGACGTTATCGAAACGATTCCAGCGCTCGAGACCGCCGTAGCGATCGATGACGCCAGTCGCCAACTTGGCCTTGAACTCACCCATCTAGGGATTGGAGCCGACCTTCAAGCTCGAGGCCATCCCCGTTCCGGGGAAGGGTGCTTCGGAGCTTTGCTTCCATTCGCGAGGCGAGACGCCCCAGCGCGCCTTGAAGGCGCGCGACAGCGCCGCCACGCTCCCGTATCCCACGGCGTCGGCAATCTGTTTGAGCGGTTTGCCTTGCCGCAGTTGCTGTTGGGTCAGGCTCAGCCGCCATGCGGCGACGTAATCGGCCGGCGTGGTGCCGATCGCGCGCCGGAATGCGGCGGCGTAGACGCTGCGCGACATGCCTGCTTCGCGCGCCAGGGTCTCTACCGACCACGGTCGCGATGGGTCCGCATGCAGTGCCACCAACGAGCGCGCGAGTTGCGGATCGGCCATGCCGGCGAGCAGTCCCTCTTCGACGACGCCCGTATCCATCAGATGGCGGAGGATGTGAACCAGGACAACCTCGAACAACCGGTCGACGACGACCTGGCGACCGCAATGGGTGCCGAAGGCTTCGCGGAACATCAGGGCCAGTACCGGCTGCAGCTCGTCCAGCTCCTCCAACGGCATCGCCACGAACGCTGGCAGCGACTGCGCCAGGGGATTGTCGCTGCCGTCCCCGAACTGCACGTGCGCACACGTCAGCGAGCCACCTTCGCGCGCATCGGTGACGAAGCGGTGGTGCATGGGGCGCGGGTAGAAGAGCAGCGTGGGGCGCGCGATCTCGATGGGGTCCTGGTGGGAGTGCTCGATGCGCAGGGCGCCGTCCCGCACCAGGTGCAGCTGGCCCAGGCCCGGTTGCGGAGCGAAATCGTTGATCCCGCACAGCGGTCCGGTGTGGAAGGTCCTCACCGACAGGGAGAAGTGCTGGAGCAGGGTGGCGAGTCGGTCGTCGGACATTATTGGGACGAATAGTAAACTATCGAATACAATACATCGCTTTTCGTCCTGACGACAGGCCCATCTTGTGTGGCGTGCCCTCCGCACCAAACACAGGACCCTCTCCCATGCCGTACATCCCCGCTCTCCCGCGCGACGCCGTTTCCCCCGAAATCGGCGCCACCCTCGATGCCGTCAACGCCAAGCTCGGCGACTTGCCGAACATGTTCCGTACGTTTGCGCACACGCCCGTGGCGCTGAACGGTTACATGCAGCTCTCCGCCGCTACCGCCGGCGGCACCTTCAACGCGAAGCAGCGCGAACAGATCGCGCTGGCCGTCGCGCAGGCCAACTACTGCGGCTATTGCCTCGCCGCGCACGGAGCGATCGGCAAGTTGGTCGGCCTGTCCGAGGCGCAGGTCGCGCGCGCCCGCAACGGCGAGGCCGATTCGCCGCGCGATGTCGCCCTGCTCACGCTGGCCCGTCGCATCGTCGAAACGCGCGGCCGCGTGCCGATCGCCGAGCTCGACGCGTTCAAGGCGCAGGGCTTCGACGATGCCGCGATCCTCGAAGTGCTCTCCAACGTCGTGCTGAACCTCTTCACCAACTACACCAACCACATCGCCGGCACCGAAATCGACTTCCCCGTCGTGCCGCGCGCAGTTGCATAGGAGTTCCCCGTGAGCGATTACCGCAAGACCCCCGAAGCCGTCGCGAAGCTGACCGCGCAGCAATACGCCGTCACCCAGGAAGGCGCCACCGAACGCCCGGGCACCGGCGAATACCTGCATAACCACAAGCCGGGCATCTACGTCGACATCGTCTCCGGCGAACCGCTGTTCGCCTCCTCGTCGAAGTACGAATCGGGTTGCGGTTGGCCGAGCTTCACCAAGCCGATCGCGCCGGCGAACATCCAGGAACTGCGCGATGCCTCGCACGGGATGATCCGTACCGAAGTTCGTTCGGCGCATGGCGACAGCCACCTGGGCCACGTGTTCGAAGACGGTCCGCGCGACCAGGGCGGCTTGCGCTATTGCATCAATTCGGCGGCGCTGAGATTCGTTCCGCGCGAGGAGATGGAATCCGCCGGGTACGGGGCCTTTCTCGACCAGGTGGAGGACGTGCGATGAAGGAAGGCCACCGAAAGGTGGCCTTCCGCCGTATTCTTCCCACTCGCATCGACTCCACCGATGGGCCATGGAACTGCACCTGGTCATCGAGGGCACCCGCGAGCTGGCCGCGCAGATCCATCGCCAGCTACGCGAGGCGATCCATTCCGGTCGCCTCCCGGGCGGCACGCAGTTGCCGCCGTCGCGCTTGCTGGCCGAACAGCTGGGCGTGTCGCGCAAGACCGTCTCGGCCGCCTACGATCGCCTCGCGCTCGATCAGTTGATCGTCGCGAAAGTGGGGGCGGGAAGCTTCGTCGCAGCGCGTGCGCCGCGCACGTCCCGCCATATCGGGATCGAGCAGCTGGGCGGTCGCGCGATCGCGCAGCAATGGCAGGACCTGCCCACGCCCATGCGGCACCCCGCGATGCAGGCGCGCTCGCGCTACGAGTTCCTCGGCGGCGCAACGTCCGCGCGCCTGTTTCCGCAGGCGGAGTGGCGGCAATGCATCACCCATGGATTGCGGCGCGTCGCGCAGGCGCGCGGCTACTACGCCGAGCCCGAAGGCCTGCCCGCCCTGCGTGAAGCGATCGCCCGGCACGTGGGCTTCAGCCGCGGCGTGGACTGTACGCTCGACGATATCGTCGTCACCGGCGGCGCCCAGCAGGCGCTCGATCTCGTCGCGCGCGTGCTGATCGAACCGGGCTGCCCCGTGGTGGTGGAAGAGCCCGGCTATCCGCTCGCCACGATGCTGCTCGAAGCACAGCGTGCGCGCATCGTGCCGGTGCCCGTGGATTCGGAAGGATTGCGCGTCGATTTGATTCCCGACGACACGCGGCTCATCTACACCACGCCCGCGCATCAATTCCCGCTGGGCATGCCGATGAGCCTGGCGCGGCGCACGGCCTTGCTCGAACGCGCGGAAGTCCTGGGCGCGGTCGTCGTGGAAGACGATTACGACAGCGAATTCCGCTATGACCAGAATGCACTCGACGCCTTGAAGCGGCTGGATCGCGCGGGCCTGGTGGCGTACGTGAACACGTTTTCGAAAACCCTGACGCCCGACCTGCGCGTTGGCTACGTCATCGCGCCGCCCGCCTTGCGTGGTGCGCTGTCCAACGCCAAGCACCTGTGCGACATGCACACGCCACTGGTGACGCAATGGGCCCTCGCGCGATTCATCACGGAGGGCCACCTGGCCAAGCACGTGCGGCGTTGCCACGCGGTCTACGCGGCGCGCCGCACGCGCTTGCTTGCGCGCTTGCACGGCGATCTCGGGCAATGGCTGGAACCGCTGCCGGCGAACGCCGGTTTCCACCTTGCCGCGCTGTTCCGTCGATCAGTCGACGTCAAGCACCTCTGCCATCTCGCCCGTCGCGTCGAAGTCGGACTGTACGGTCTCGACGAGTTTCATCGGCTGCCGGGTCGCCCCGGCCTGTTGATGGGCTTCGGCGCGATCGAGGCGGAGGACATCGATCCAGCCCTCGATCGAGTCCGGCAGGTGCTCGAACAACTCGCGGTCTGATCTCATCGCGCACCCTGCGGCACCGGCAGCGGGGTGAGCAGCGGTGCGTTCTCGTCATTGAGGATCCAGACGAGCAGCTTCGCCGGCTGCGTCGTGCTCGCGTTGCGCGACACGAGATGGTCCTGGCGCGGCCGTTCGTACCACGATTCGCCCGCGCGATACGTCACCGGGCCTTCGCCCGCGAGCTGCGAGACCACGCTGCCTTCGAGCACGTACGCGATGGCCGAGCCGCCATGCACGTGCGGAATCGAACGCTGGCCCGGCGCGTATTCGACGGTGAAGAACAGGACCTTCTTGCCCGGGCTGTCGGCAAGCGACGGCTGCTGCAACATGGTGCGCTTCTCGCCGCCGTCGACGGGGCCGTGCGCGGACGCAGGTGCGATGAAGGCAGCGAGCGCGGCGAGCGCCAGGAGTTTCGAAGAATGGTTGCGCATGATGGTCACTCCGAGGGAACCGAACGGAAGCCGATCGCCAGGCGATTCCACCCGTTGATGGCGTTGATGGCGACGGTCAGCTTCACGCGTTCTTCTTCGGTGAACTGGCTGCTGAGGAACGCGTAATCGGCGTCCGGCGCGCCGGTGTCCGCGATCTTGGTGAGCGATTCGGTCCAGGCCAGCGCGGCGCGCTCGCGGTCGGTGTAGAACGGCGCTTCGCGCCACACCGGCAACGCGTACAGGCGACGTTCGGATTCGCCGCGCTTGCGCGCTTCGCTGCTGTGCATGTCGACGCAGAAGGCGCAACCGTTGATCTGCGACGCACGCAGTTGCACCAGGTCGATGAGGGTGTGTTCCAGGCCACTGTTCATGACCGCGCTTTCGAGCGCGATCATGGCCTTGGATGCGGAGGGCGAGGCTTTGTAGTAGTCGAGACGGGGATGCATGGGATGTCCTCGATCAATCCGGAACGATGACGAAGTCGGGGTTGGCGACCGCGAACGCGGCGTCCCGATCGGCGGCAGGCGGGTAGATCCACTGCGTGTTGATGTCGCGCTTGACGGCCTTGCCGGACGCGCGCGTCAGCCGCACCTGGCGATCCCATCCTTCCGTGAACAGCGCGCCCCACGGGCCGATGTCGAGGCACGTGACGTACTTGGGCTGGCTGTAGGGGTGCAGGTCCAGACCCACGAGTTCGGCAGCGGCATTGTGTCCGGCGACGCGTCCCAGGCTTTGCGCGTGCTGGCAGGACATCGCGGCGACATTGCCGAGGTCGTCCGTCGCCGCGCGCACGACATCGCCGGTGACGAAAATGTCGTCGGCTTGAGTGGCGCGGAGGAACGCATCGCCGACGACGCGGCCATGGGAATCGTGTTCGCCCGGCACCTGCGCCGCCAGCGGGTTGGCGCGCACGCCTGCGGTCCAGACGACGGTATTGGTTTCGATGCGCTCGCCGGTGGACAGCGTGATGGCATCGGCGCCGATCGACGCGACCGCCGCGCCCGTGATGATTTCGACGCCGCACTCGGCCAGCGCTTCTTCGATCACCGGCCTTGGATTCGGGCCCAGGTCGGGCCCGATGTGCGGGGCCTGCTCGACGACGACGACGCGAATGGCGGCGTCATTGCCCAGCACTGCGCGCAGGCGCTCCGGCATTTCGGCGACCGTTTCGATGCCGGTGAAACCGCCACCGGCGACGACGACCGTATTGCGTGCAGCCGTCTCGGGGCGATGGGCGAGCGACTTCAGATGCGCATCGAGCACGTCGGCGCCCTCGAGCTGGTCGACGTTGAAGGCGTACTCCGCCAAGCCCGGCACCGGCGGCTGGAACAGCTTGCTACCTGTCGCCAGCACGAACTTGTCGTACGGCAGGTGCGTCCGGGTGCCGTCGAGTTGTTCGATCTCGATGCGACGCGCACCGGAGTCGATCGTGTGCACAAGGCCGGCGACGTGGCGCACGCCCACCGCGTCGAACAATGGCGCGAGATCGGGGTCCATGTTTTCCAGGACCGCTTCGTACAGTCGCGGGCGGATCGTCAGGCGCGGGGTCGGCGAGACGACGGTGACGGCGACGTCCTGTTCGCGGCCGGCGAGGCCAATGGCGCGGGCGGCCGAGACGGCGGCCCACATGCCGGCAAAACCTGAGCCGGCAATGACAACGTTCTTTTTCATCGTGGAATTCCTGCGGAGCAGTGGGGGGTGTCGATACCGTAAGTCGCGACTCGCCTCCGACAGGTATCCAAATTTCGATTTTTCCGGGTGGCCTCTCCGCGTCGGCGATCACTTGATCAATCGTTCGACCTGGCCCTGCACGCGCGGACCGATGAACAGAATCGTGGGGACGACAACCATGTAGCCCATTCCCCACGTACGCACCCATTTCAGGAGGAACGCGGCGGGGAATCCGACGTTGATCGAAAGAATCACGAACGAAATGAGGCCGGTGGTCACCAGCCCCATCGACAGGGCGAAGGCGATGCGTCGTTTGTACTGCAGAGTCATGGTGTGTCGCGTCAGTGGTTGGAAAAGCGGCGCACACTCTACCCAACGCATCGGCTGGCATGAATGTCGCAGATGCCTCGATTCCTGCCACGGCAATGGCTTCCGAAGAATGTCCGGATTGGCTCCCCGGGGGCGCGGTTTGCGCTTCTACGATGCCGCCACTCCCCCCGTGCCCCAAAGGACATTCGACATGCAACCTCGTCTCGATTTCTACAAAGCTTCGCCGCTGGCCGCCAAGGCCATGCTCACCCTGGAAAACAGCGTCAAGCACCTCGGCATCGATCCCACGCTGCTCGATCTGGTGAAGCTGCGCGCATCGCAGATCAATGGCTGCGCGTACTGCGTGGACATGCACAGCACCGAGGCGCGCAAGCGCGGCGAAAGCGAGCGTCGCCTGTACGCCGTGTCTGCCTGGCGCGAGGCGCCGTTCTTCACCGACCGCGAGCGCGCAGCGCTGGCCTGGACGGAGAGCCTGACGCTCATCTCCGAAACGCGCGCGCCGGACGCCGACTACGAATGGCTGAGCAGCCAATTCAACGAAGCCGAGCGCGTTGACCTCACCGTCGCCATCAATGCGATCAACGGCTGGAATCGGCTGGCGGTCGGTTTCCGCTCGGTCTCGGCCACCTGACCGGGGCATTGGCAGCAGTCATGAACACCAATATTGCCTTGCATTGGATCGACGGCGAGTGGCGCGATTCGCCGACGCGGAAGCGCTCGATCAACCCGGCGACGTCTGCGTCGATCGGCGAATACGCCGATGGCGGGTTCGAGGAAGCGAAGCTCGCCATCGCAGCGGCGCAGCGTGCGTTTCGCGAATCGCCGTGGGCCTCCGATCGCGCGCTGCGGTCCCGCGTCCTCCATGAGCTTGCGGACGCCTTCGAACGCCATTCCGACGCGCTCGCCGACCAACTCACGATGGAGAACGGCAAGGTGCGTGCCGATGCGATCTTCGAAGTATCGAAGGTACCCTCGAAGCTTCGCTATTACGCGTCGCTGGCGCTGACCGAGCACGGCCGCGCCGTCGAGTCGGCGCCTGGCACACTGTCGGTCGTGCTGCGCCAGCCCGTCGGCGTCGCCGGCATCATCGCGCCGTGGAATTCGCCCGTGATCCTGATGATCCGGTCGCTGGCCCCGGCCTTGTCCGCGGGCACGACGGTGGCGATCAAGATGCCGGGGCAGACGGCGCAGACCAACGCGCTGGCCGCCAGGATCATGAGCGAGGCCCCCTCCTTGCCGCGCGGCGTGATCAATCTGTTCAACGAATCCGGTGCGGAAGGTGCGAAGCATCTGGTCGCCTCGCCGGAGGTGCCGGTCATCAGTTTCACCGGAAGCACCGCCACCGGCCGCGCCATTTCCGCGGCGGGGGCGCAGCATCTGAAGCGCTTCGGCCTCGAACTCGGTGGCAAGACACCGATGCTGGTGTTCGATGACGCCGACCTGGATGTTGCCGTTCCCACGTTGGCGAAGGCGTTGACCGTGTTCTCCGGACAGTTCTGCATGACGGGTTCGCGCGTGCTTGTGCAGCGCGGCGTCGCGGATGCGTTGCGGCGCCGGCTAGCGGAGCGGATCGCCGCGGTGAACGTCGGGCCCGGGAACGACCCGGCCAGCGACATGGGCCCGCTGATCGACAAGGCCAACGTGCAGCGCGTCGACGCGGCGGTGCAGGCCGCGATCGCCGCCGGCGCAAAGGCGCTGGTGCGTGGCGGGCCGGTGGAGGAGGGACCGCTTGCAGCCGGTGCGTTCTACCGCCCGACGCTGCTGGAAATCGACGATGCGTCGATGGACATCGTGCAGAAGGAAACGTTCGGTCCGGTGCTGACGCTGCAGGTATTCGACACCGAAGCCGAAGGCATCGCACTGGCCAACGACAGCGAATACGGCCTTGCCGCCAGCGTGTGGACGCGCGATGCAGCGCGCGCGATGCGCGTCGCGCGGGCACTGGAGGTGGGCACCGTCTGGATCAACGACTGGGCGCTGGTGCACGACGCGCTCGAGGAAGGCGGCTTCAAGCAATCGGGGCTCGGACGCCTCAACGGCCTGGCGGCGTTGGAAGACTTCGTCGAGTACAAGCACGTCGCCCTGCGCGGCTGACGCTCGACGCACGCGCGCCACTCATTCATTCCAAGCATCGAGGTTGCTGCCATGTACGGTTTGCTTTTCAAATTCTTCGCGCCTGCGCTCATCGGCGGCGTGCTGGTCACGTCGGCGTCCGCCAACGAACACGCCGGCAAACCGCCGGAAGCGAAGATCGACTTCATCGCCATCGACAAGGACATCACGCTCCGCAGGATGGTGTTGCGCAATGCGCATCCGAAGGGAAGTGTGCTGCTCCTGCACGGGTTTCCGGAATCGGTGTACGCCTACAAGGACATCGCTGTCGAGCTGGGCAAGGACTACGACGTCCATGCGTTCGATTGGCCCGGATACGGCCAGTCGTCGCGGCCGGGCACCGACCGCTTCAACTACGCGCCCAAGGACTATGCGCGTGTCCTCGGGCAATACATCGCCAAGGCGGGCATCGATCGATCGACGCTCACCATCTACGCCACGGACATCGGCGCGCTGCCGGCGTTGCTCCTTGCGCTGGAAGAACCCGACATCGCCAGGACGATCATCGTGGGCGACTTCGCGCCGTTCGACCGRCCGGCTTATATGTACGAGAGCCTGCAGGCCTTGAAGTCGCAGCCCTCCGCCGACCAGGTGCGCGCCTTCATGAACAAGAACCGCGACGAGATCCTGGCGAACACCTTCTTCAGGGGATTGCCGGACGAAGCGCGCTACGAGATCCCACACGAGTTCAAGGAAGACATCGCGCGCGCATGGAACAACGCGCAGACGACGCCCGTGGATGCCTTCGCGCACTACTACGCGCACTTCACGCGCGACCAGAACCACTTCGAGTCGAACGTGGCGCGCCTCCGCACGCCGATCAGGATCGTCTGGGGCGAGAAGGACGCTTACATCAAGACCGAAATGGGTGCAGAACTCGCGCGCAAGACCAACGTGGAACTGCGCGTGCTCCCCGGCATCGGCCATTACCCGCACCTGCAGGCGCCGGCACAGGCGATCGAGGAGATCCGCGCATCGTTTCGATGACCTGCGTCAACACGCCGTCCGGTGTCCGCCATCGCCGGACGGGTCGAACGTAATGGCGGACTCCCCTTCCACAGCAAAGTAGTGATTCATGATCAACGTTATCGAGAAAGTGGTTTACACCGGCAAGACGCATACGACCGGTGGTCGTCACGGCAAGTCCCGCAGCAGCGACGATCGCCTGGTCGTCGACCTGTCGCCGCCCGGCAGCAACGGCCCCGGCACCAATCCCGAGCAGCTGTTCGGTGCAGGCTGGTCGGCCTGCTTCCTCTCGGCCATCGGCAAGGCGGCCCAGGCAGCGAAGGTCGCGTTGCCGGCCGACGCGGCAGTGGATGCCGAAGTGGATCTCGGGCTGACCGGAGAGTCTGCCTTCCTTGCAGCGCGTTTGAACGTCAGCCTGCCGGGCATCGAGCGCGATGTCGCCGAGGCCCTGGTCGCGAAGGCACACCAGACCTGCCCGTACTCCAAGGCGTCGCGCGGCAACATCGACGTGGAAATCAACGTCGTCTGAGCACGGTGTGGCCTCGGCCAACCCGAGGCCACTTCCGTAGTCCCCAAGGGGCCAGGCTGTCGAGTCCCGACTCGCGACGCGGGGCGGCTGTGCGACGATATGTGGCTTGGGCCTCCCGCCCACCTCATGCACAGGACGTTGGCTTCGCAATGCTGTTGATGATCGATAATAGGCACAGCCGTTCACGATGGTTCGCCTAGGTTCACCGGCCTAGCAAATTCCCCTTTTTTATAGGGGTATTGTGTTCTAAGCCGTTCGTCGCAGTTCGCCCAGAGCCGCTGAAAAAGCGGGTACCATTGCGGGTACCGAAGGGGACTCTCGATGGCGCTCACTGATACCCATATTCGAACGGCCAAGCCTTCGCAGAAGGCATACAAGCTCGTAGACGGACACGGCCTTTTTCTATTGGTCAAGCCCAACGGATCCCGCTTGTGGCGTTACAGGTATCGGATTGGAGGGAAGGAGAATCTTTTCGCTATCGGCGAGTATCCGGGCGTCTCATTAAAGACCGCTCGCGATGAGCGCTCGCGTGCAAGAGAGCTGGTTAAGCAGGGGGTCCACCCTTCTCGTCAGCGCCGTTTAGACAAGATTGTTGCCATTGGCGAAGCTGGCAACACGTTCGAGGCCGTCGCGCTCGAATGGATGAATCAGCACGCAAATTGGACGAGCGCCTATCGGAAGCAAGTTGAGGCGAGCTTCAAGGCCTACGTTTTCTCGAAAATTGGAAGCATGCCCATCAAGGGCGTTGGGGCTGCACATTTGCTGCAAATCCTGAAACGGATTGCGGAGAAGGGCGTCTCCGGACGTCCAGCTCCCAATGTGGCCATTCTGGTTCGCCAATGGTGCTCTTCCATATTTCTGTATGCGATGGCGACACTTCGCGCGGACTCGGATCCTACGGTGGCGCTCAAGGGTGCGATCAAGAAGCCTCGCACGAAGCACAAGACCGCCTTGAACGACAAGGATTTCGCCGAATTCTTCCGGCGCATCGATGATGGCGGAACCCCGCAGGTCCAGATTGCACTCAAGCTCATATTCCTCACCTTCGTCAGGCCAGTAGAGCTACGTGAGGCCTCATGGTCTGAGTTCGACTTCAAGAAGGGCCTGTGGCGAATTCCGAAGGAGCGCATGAAGATGCGAGAGGAGCATGTGGTTCCCTTGTCGAAACAAGCGCTGTCCCTGTTGGCCGAACTGAAGCGAATCACTGGTTCGAATCACCTTCTTTTTCCCAATGTCAGAGACTCGAAGCGGGCAATGAGTCAAACAACAATGAATCGACGTTTGGAACGTCTGGGATATGGCGGGCGGCTCAGCGCACACGCGTTCCGAGCGACCGCATCCACGGCCCTCAACGAGCGTGGATGGCATGCCGACGTTATTGAAAGGCAGCTAGCGCACGCCGAGCGAAACGCCGTTAGGGCTAGCTACAACCACGCCGAGTACATGGATGATCGTCGCGAGATGATGCAAGACTGGGCGAACTATATTGACTCGCAAACAGGTAAGAGCAAGTTGAAGCGGAAGGCAGCTCGCTGATGCGTAGGCCCGCTGGGTTGTCATGGTTGCCAGATTGGGTGTGGGGTGCCTACTTGGAATACCTCGCCGACGAAGGGCCGACAGGCTTCAGGAGCTACGCCGAGTGCACCGGCCCAGACGCCGAAGTCCGCGCATTTTTTGAGCGGATAATCTTCAATGTCGAATCGAAGCCGGCGTGGCGCTCGCTGGCCAAGCGGAAAGACTCGCTGGATGATCTCGTTACACATTCGAACATCAATCATGTGGCCATCGTCTTGGAGATGTGCCATACGAGCTACTTCAGCTATGACCCCAACAGCACTGTCGCTGAGAGCAGCAGAACTCGGCAAGGTGCGTATGTAAGGAATCTGGCTGGGAAGCTCGATCTCGAAATCAACAAGCTGCTTTCTCGGAGTCAACAGCTACCGGAAGAGTTCCTTGGAGTAGACCTGTCGGCAATTCAGCAGCACCTACGGGCGTTGAGATCCTCGGCGGATCAATGGGCCGAATCCAAGCCCGCCGCTGATTCGAGCGGCAAGGGTATCCCGCACCGTCGTCACTTCATTATTGAGGTCGGTACCTATCTTGAGCACTTCTATGGCGAACGGCTCATTAGGTGCGTTGCAGCTCTCACGTCCTGCCTGTTCGAGCCTGTCTCGCACACGACCGTTGGTGCGACGTTGCGGGCCAGAAGCGATGCTCAAAATGGTGTGGTGTCCTGAAACGAAGCTACGGCTTCGACACCAATTGCGGCCTCAGTCGCTGACAAGATCGTCCTGTGCCGGCCATTYCGGTCGGTTAGGACGACGCTATGACAATGACCCCGCTTACCCCTACTTTTGCTCCGCTCGTATCAACATGTAATGCATTTGGCATTGGCCGAACGACTGCGTTCAAGCTAGCTGCCTCCGGTGTACTGAAAACCGTTCGAATCGGCGCCCGCCGGTTTGTATACCTCCAAAGCCTCCAAACGCTGCCCGAACGAGTCGGCACGCCGGGGGGGTGGCCGTGAGTAGCTGGTGTAGTTGGTGCATGGCAAGCCCACCACTTCCGTTCCTCGGCGAGAACGCCTTTGGTGAGTGCTGGCACCCCCTGTTCAGCCTCTTGGAACCTGAGTCGGTCGACGGAGATCTCGATCCGATAAATACCCAAGAGCCTAACAATGAGTGACTCGATGGGTCGCGGCGGCTCCTTCGACATTGAGTGTGCTGCGGCATATCAAGACTATGCCGTCGCGTGGCTTGAGAATCGTGCGCCGTACAACGTTATGTTCACGGGCACGTTTCGTTCGGAGGACGGCATTACTTATGGCATGGCGAAGCTTATTTTTGCCATGTTCGTAGGACGCCTTCGGGATCGGGTGTTTGGGCGCAAGTCGAAGCGCCGAATCGCCATGGTTCCGGTGCTTGAAGGTTACATGGAGCAGATGCAGCGACGTGGATTGGCGTCTGGCTTTCGAGAGGGTACCCACATCCACGTATTGATTGACCTTCCTCTTCCAACAGCGGAAGGGAAAGAGGTAGTGCTTCAGTGTTGGAAGGAAACGCATCGTCTTTGCGGGGATCCAGCTGTCTACTGTCCGGACAGTGATCGCTGGTATCTCGAAATAACCGATGCCCCAATGAGGGCGTCGCTGATCGGCTACGTCCTCAAGAGATGCCGGCAGAATCTCGACGGGCTCCTTCTGGACTACATGTAGGCGCCCAGCTTTCACGAACGGGTCGTATCCCATCTTGGAACAGCTTTTTTTGACGAACTATGGCAGCAGTGGGTAGAGCACCCCCTTGAGTAACCTTTGAATCGAATTAGGTGCGAACAGAGCCCGATCTAAGAAGTCTCAGTTCAAATGCACATCAAACATGGAATCGGCCCGTTATGTGCTTGTTGTACAGAAGGGCCAGACATGGTTTGCAGATAAATAACGAACAAGGCAACAACGTAGGAGGTCCTGTGCTCATCGAGGAGCTAATCAGCAACGAGGCTTCGGTAGCGATCAAAACGCCGCTGCGCGACGCCCTCAACGGGCGCGCGGATTGTTCCGTCGTGAACACGTTTCTTGCTGGTATCGGCGACCGCTTTTGGTCACTAGCGCCCGACGAGCAGCTGCTGGCAGCGGCGTTGCTTGAGCTGCTACAGCTGCGCCCCTACAGCCCATCTCCCCTCGTGCTGGGCCTCATGGCCACGCTGGTGCCTGCCGGAGGTCGCGAAGGCGACGAGTCCGCCCGGAGAGTGGTCCGAGGCAGCCGGTCACGGTAGTCTGCACACCAATGTCGGGGGGCTGGATAGCCGGAAGGGGATGAGTGAAGTACGACTACGAGAATCTCAGCGATGGACAGTTCGAGCAACTCGTCGTCTCGATTTGCTTCTACTTGTTCGGCGCCGGTGTACAGGGATTCGCCACCGGTAAGGACGGCGGGCGCGACGCCAAATTTGTAGGTACGGCTACTCATATTCCGAGTGGCGCCGCCCCGTGGGTGGGCACCGCGATCATCCAAGCGAAGCACACGCAGGGCTTCAACAAGAAGTTCTCCGACTCTGACTTCTACTCGGAGTCTTCCGCCTCCGCCGTGATTAATAAGGAGCTGCCGCGCATCACGGCCCTGAGGAAGGCGAATGGGCTGGATCACTACATGCTCTTCTCGAATCGCCGCTTGACTGCGATCAGTGAATCGAAGATTCGTGCGGCTATTTCAAAGGAATGCGGGATACCTGAGAGTTCAATAATGCTCTGTGGAGTGGAGCAGATCGAAATGTGGCTGAAGGCGTTCCCACAGGCCGCTGTGCTTGCCGAAATCAGTCCTATCGATTCTCCCCTGCTGGTAAGCCCCGAAGAGATCGCAGACGTGGTAGAGGCCCTCACTGACACTTTTGCATCGGCAAGTGCAGCCGTGGGCGAGTCCCTAGAGCGTGTCTCGTATGCAGAAAAGAACGAGCTCAATGGGATGAGCGACGCGTTCAGCAAAGAGCTTCTCAAGAAGTACCTCAAGCACACGAAGATGATCGAGGATTTTCTTGCTGACCCGTCTAACGAAGACTTGCTCAATAAGTATCAGGCTGCGGTCGAAGAGCTTCAGTTGAACGTGATCGCCAAGAGAAAGGCGCATCAATCGTTCGACGATATTTTTGTCTATCTGCTGCGCCTTCTGTGCGACAGGGATCCGACCCTCAGGGCCAATAAGAAGCTCACAGCGATCGTGCTCTTCTATATGTACTGGTCCTGTGACCTTGGAATCACGGAGGAAGGAAATGCTGAAGCCCTCTAAGCATTCCCATCCAGATAAAACTGTATTGAGCGTTGCGGCTCTGGTCCTCGCAAGGCTGAAAGGACGCCGCGCGGAGGAGTTTGATTCACTTCGACAAGTTGTTACAAAAAAGATCCCGGGCGCGGAGTTCCTTTTTCTTCCGGCCCTGAGTTTGCTTTTCCTGCTGGGCCTCGTCGAATACAGGCCGAAGACCGACGCTCTCGAATACGTGGGTTCAAATGAAACTGTCTAAGCTGTACTCGAACGATCCAGCCCGCTTCGGCCCTATCAATTTCGAGTCGGGCCTGAACGTCGTCTTGGCTGAGATCAGGCTCCCCGAGAACAAGGCCAAGGACACCCACAACCTCGGCAAAACCACACTGGGTTCGGTAATTGATTTCTGCTTGCTGTCCTCCCCAAAGCCGAACTTCTTTCTCTTCAAGCACGCAGACCGCTTTCAGCGCCTCGTTTTCTTTCTAGAGATTCGTCTTCTCGATGGATCGTACGTAACCATTCGTCGCGGTTTGGAGGAGCCCACGAAGATTGGTTTCAAGCGGCACGCTGAGGAAGGGCGGGACCTCTCAGAACTCTCACAGTCCGAGTGGGACCACTTCTCCGTGCCACTTGAGAGGTCGAAAGAGATCCTTGACGGTCTGTTGGACCTCCGCGACCTAAAGCCGTGGTCGTACAGGAAGGTCATTGGGTACTTGCTTCGCACCCAAGAGGACTTCCGAGACGTCTTCCACCTGAAGAAGTTTGCGGGGGGACACTCCCAGTGGAAGCCGTTCCTCGCTCACGTCCTTGGCTTTAACTCGGAACTAGTCGAGAGGCATTACGTTAAGGAAGCGGCTTGTGCTCAGAAGCGACAGGAAGAAGAGATTATCCGGCGCGAACTGGGTGGCCCTGTTTCCGACCTAAGCAAAATTTCTGGCGTGCTGCTACTCAAGCGAAAAGAGGCCGAGAAGAAGCAGAATGTTTTGAACGAGTTCAACTTTCGGCAGTTTGATGCGGAGAGCACAAAGGTAGTGGTTGACGAGCTCGACCAAGTAATTGGCGACCTCAACGGACGCCGTTACTCACTCATGCAGAACAAGAAGAGAATTGCCTCCTCCTTGGACGAAGACCAGATTCTCTTCAACCCAGATGATGCGAGCGAACTCTTCAGGGAGGCTGGTGTCTTCTTCGAAGGCCAGCTCAAGCGTGATTTCCAGCAACTGATCGCTTTCAATCGGGCGATTACAGACGAGCGCCATGGATATCTCGTCGAAGAACTGGGTGAGATCGACCAGTCGTTAAAGCAAGTGAATTTGGAGCTCGCGAAACAGAACAAGCTTCGTTCCGAGGCGCTTGAGTTCCTGCAAGACGCAGATGCCTTCGAGCGATATCGCCACYATGGCGACGAGCTGATCACGTTGCGGGCAGAAATTATTGCCTTGGAGCGTCAGCAGGAGTATCTCGGCAAGCTTCAGAATTTGCGCGCAGAGATTCGAGCATTGGAAGAGGAGAGGGTGCATCTTCAGGCTCAGATCGAGGCTGACGTCGTAGAAAAGACCAATAGCGCGGACAGTCTCTTTTCTAAGGTGCTAGTGCACTTCAATGAGATCGTCGAGACCGTAATCGATCGAAAGGCGTTACTGACGGTTGTGGTGAATGCGCAAGGGCACCTTGAGTTCAAGGCAGAGATTCTTGATGCGGCTGGTAATGCCACCAGTGCGGACCGTGGCTTCACCTACCGGAAACTGCTTTGTGTGGCGTTCGATCTGGCGCTCCTGAGGGCCCACCTAACCGGTCGTTTCGCTCGGTTCGTGTTTCACGACGGTGTATTTGAATCGCTCGATGACAGAAAGAAAGAGAGGCTGTTAGGGGTTATCCGGTCGTACGCCCTTCTTGGCATTCAGCACGTCATCACTTTGATCGACTCAGATGCCCCCCCGGCCCCCGCTGCGGGTGAGTCGGTCTTCCTCTCTGAGGAAGTGGTCCTCAAGCTCCACGACGAGGGCTCAGACGGACGCCTGTTCCGCATGGAGGCGTGGTAGAGCATCCTTAGCGGCCCGGCGCCGCGATCTCTGCCAGTCTCGATCAGCCCAAGCGATTTCAAAAGAGGGTATCCATGCGGGTACTCTGTTGGGTTGGCGACATTTCGGCCCTGTAAAATCAATTAGTTAGGCGCCATATGCTGTTGATGATCGACAACTACGACAGCTTCACCTTCAACCTCGTGCAGTATCTGCAGACGTTGGGGGCGGAAGTACAGGTCGTGCGCAACGACGCGCTGACCGTCGGCGAGATCGAAAAGCTCGCCCCCGAACGCATCATGATTTCACCCGGTCCGGGGACACCGCACGACGCGGGTGTTTCGCTCGAGGTCATCCGCGAACTCGGCCCGCGCATCCCGGTGTTCGGCGTGTGCCTCGGGCACCAGACGCTGGGCCAGGTCTACGGCGGCGACGTGGTCCGCGCCAAGACGATCATGCACGGCAAGACCTCGCGCATCCGCCATGAAGGGCGGGGCGTATTCGCGGGTTTGCCCGATGCTTACGAAGCCACGCGTTACCACTCGCTCGTCGTGGCGAAGGACACCTTGCCCGATTGCCTCGAGATCACCGCGTGGACCGAGGATGAGAACGGCGGCTTCGACGAGATCATGGGCTTGCGCCATCGCGAACATCCGGTCGAGGGCGTGCAATTCCACCCCGAGTCGATCCTCACCGAACACGGCCACGCGCTGTTGCGCAACTTCCTGGAACGCTGACGATGGCCCTCACGCCCCAGGAAGCGCTGCAACGCACGATCGAGCATCGCGAGATCTTCCACGACGAGATGGTCGAGTTGATGCGCGCGATCATGCGCGGCGAAGTCTCGCCGACGATGACCGCGGCCATCCTCACCGGATTGCGCGTCAAGAAGGAAACCGTCGGCGAAATCGCCGGCGCGGCGTCGGTGCTGCGCGAGTTCGCGCGTCCGGTGCCGGTGCGCGACCGGACCAATCTCGTCGACATCGTCGGCACCGGCGGCGACGGCGCGCACACGTTCAACATTTCCACCGCATCGATGTTCGTCGTCGCCGCGGCGGGCGCGCGCGTGGCCAAGCACGGCAATCGCAGCGTGTCGTCGAAGTCGGGCAGCGCCGATGTGCTGGAAGCGCTCGGCGTGCAGATCGAACTCGCGCCCGAAGCCGTGGCGCAATGCATCGATCGCACCGGCATCGGCTTCATGTTCGCGCCCGTGCACCATCCGGCGATGAAGGTCGTCGCGCCGGTGCGCAAGGAAATGGGCGTGCGCACGATCTTCAACATCCTCGGGCCGCTGACCAATCCGGCCGGCGCACCGAACATCCTGATGGGCGTGTTCCATCCCGATCTGGTCGGCATCCAGGTGCGCGTGCTGCAGGAACTGGGTGCGCAACGCGCGCTGGTGGTGTGGGGCCGCGATGGCATGGATGAGTTGTCGCTGGGCGCGGGCACGCTCGTCGGCGAATTGCGCGATGGCGTGGTGCGCGAATACGACGTGCACCCGGAAGATTTCGGCATCGCGATGGCGGCCTCGCGCAACCTGCGCGTGAACGATGCGGCCGAATCGAAACTGATGCTCCTCGCCGCGCTGGAAGACATGCCGGGCTTGCCGCGCGAGATCGTCGCGCTGAACGCAGGCGCCGCGTTGTACGTCGCCGGCAAGGCCGAATCGCTGGAAGACGGCATCGCGCTCGCGCGCCGCACGATCGCCTCGGGCGCGGCGCGGGCGAAGCTCGACGAATTCATCGACGCCACCCGCGCGCTCGCCGGAGTCGCCGCATGAGCATGCACCCGGGCTTCGCCCGACTGCCGGAACCGCCGTACTACGCGGTGATCTTCTCCTCGCTGCGCAACGGGGACGACGAAGCGGGCTACGCCGCGGCTTCCGACCGCATGCTCGAACTCGCCGCGCTCCAGCCGGGTTACCTCGGCGCCGAAAGCACGCGCGGCAGCGATGGTTTCGGCATCACCGTGTCGTATTGGGCGAGCGAATCGGCCATCGCCGCGTGGAAGCACCAGGCCGAACACGCCGCCACCCGCAATTACGGTCGCAAACACTGGTATGAGCATTTCGAATTACGCGTGGCGAAAGTCGAGCGCGCCTACGGCAAGCCGACGAAGGGTTGAAATGAGCGACGTGCTGAACACCATCCTCGCGCGCAAGGCCGAGGAAATCATCGAGCGCCAACGCATGCGCCCGCTCGAAGCGGTACGCGAGGCAGCGCTTGCGATGCCCGAGCCGCGCGGTTTCGCGCAGGCGATGCGCGCCAAGCGTGCGCAAAACCTGCCGGCCGTGATCGCCGAGGTGAAGAAGGCGAGCCCGTCGAAGGGCCTGATCCGCGCCGACTTCGATCCGGCCGCCATCGCGCGCAGTTACGAAGCCGGCGGCGCCACGTGTCTTTCGGTGCTGACCGACGTCGATTATTTCCAGGGCAGCGATGCCTACCTGCAACAGGCGCGCGCTGCGTGCACGCTGCCGGTGTTGCGCAAGGATTTCACCATCGACGAATACCAGGTGTACGAGTCGCGCGCGCTCGGCGCCGACTGCATCCTGCTCATCGTCGCCGCGCTCGACGACCTGCACCTGGCCGACCTCACCGTGCTTGCGCTCGAACTGGGCATGGACGTGCTGGTCGAAGTGCACGACATCGACGAACTCGAACGCGCGCTGCAGGTGCCCGCGCCGTTGCTGGGCGTGAACAATCGCAACCTGCGCACCTTCGATGTCTCGCTGGAAACCACGCTGGCCTTGCGCGAAGCCGTGCCGGCCGACCGCATCCTCGTCACCGAGAGCGGAATCGCCACGCGCGCCGACGTGCAGCGCATGCGCGATGCGTCGGTCAATGCCTTCCTCGTCGGCGAAACCTTCATGCGCGCGCCCGACCCGGGCACCGCGCTGCGCGAGTTGTTCGCATGACCGACGCACCTTTGGTCGTCTTCGACTTCGACCACACGCTCTACGACGGCGATTCCGGCGGCCATCTCGTGCTGTGGCTGCTCAAGCGCAGCTGGCCGCGGCGCGTCGCTGCGTTGCTGGCCACGCCGTTGCTGTTGCCGCTGGTCGCCTTCCTGCCGACGCGGCGCTACGGCATCTCCGGTTACCTGTGGATCGGTACCTTCGGGCTGCACGAACGGCGCGAGCTCGACAAGTTGATCGACCAATATGTCGCGCACGATCAGGCGCGGATCCGCGCACGCCTGTTGCCGAAGGCCATGACCGTGCTGCAACGACATCGCGACGCCGGCGACCGCGTGCTCGTCGCCACCGGTGCGCCGCCGGAGCTCGCGCGCGCGATCCTGGATTTCGTCGCGCACCAGGATCTGCCGGTGATCGGCAGTCTGTCGCGTCCCTTCCTCGGCGGGCTGGTCACGCGCGACCACTGCCACCATGAAAACAAGATGCGGATGGTGCGCGCCGCAGGTTACGGGCCGATCGACATTGCGTATTCGGACAGCGCCGCGGATTTGCCGCTGTTGCTCGCCGCGCGTGCGCCGGTGGTGGTGAATCCGAAAGCGGGCCGTGTCGAGATGTTCCGGCGTGTGTTGCCGCCGGGGACGCCGATTCTCAATTGGGGGTGTGTGGATCGGGGTGGGGAGTCGCTCTGAAGGCGGGATCCCCCTCGAGCGCTGCGCGCGCTCGATCCCCCTTGGGAAGGGGGATGAAAGCCGGCTAGTCGCCCAGCAACTTCACGAAGTGGCGCGAGCCGTCGCTGTAGCCGCACGCGTGGTAGAAGGCGTGCGCGCCGGTGCGCGAAGGGTTGCTGGTGACTTCCAGCCGCACCGCGCCATTGCGGCGCGCCAGCGTTTCCATTTCGCGCAGCAGGCGGCGGCCGATGCCCTGGCCGTAACAATCCTCAGCGACGACCAGCGCGGTGAGCCTTGCGACATCCGCACCGCGCGTGAGCGAGTAATTGAGCTTCATCGCGGCCAGGCCGGCAGGCGCGCCATCGCGCTCGGCGATCAGCAGGAACTGCCGCGACTCCTCGCGGAAGTGCGCAATGCGCGCACGCGCCTCGACCACGGTGCACGGATATCCAAGCGCCTCGAGCAGGGCGGCGACCGCTTCGGCGTCGCCCGGCTCGACGCCGCGCACCCGCAGGACCATGGCGGATGCGTCGACGTTCATGGCTCAGCGCGTCCCGTAGAGCACGACGGTCTTGCCGCGGGCGTGCAGCTTGCCTTCGGCTTCGAGCTTCTTCAGCACGCGGCCGGCCATTTCGCGCGAGCAGCCCACCAGGCGCGCAAGCTCCTGGCGCGACACGCGCAACTGCGTGCCCTGCGGATGGCTCATCGATTCGGGCTCGCGCGCCAGGTCGTGGAGCGTGCGCACGATGCGATCGGTGACATCCAGGAAGGCCAGGCGGCCCGCCTTGCGGCTGGTGTCGAGCAGGCGGCGCGAAAGCTGCGCGCCGATCATGTAGAGGATCTTCGGCGCGTCGGCGATCAGCGGGCCCAGCAGCAGCTGGTACAGGCGCTCGTAGCTGATCTCGGCGAGCTCGCACGGCGTGCGCGTGCGCAGCGCGACTTCACGCCGCTCGGTCTCGATGAACAGGCCCATCTCGCCGACGAACTCGCCGGCGCCGAGGTAGCCCAGCACCAACTCCCGGCCATCGTCTTCCTCGGTGATGATGCTCACCGAGCCGTTGACCACGTAGTAGAGGGTGCCGGCCGGATCGCCGGGGCGGAAGACGTCGGTGCGGGTGGGATAGCGGCGGCGGTGGCACTGCGCGAGGAAACGTTCGAGCGTCGGGCCGTCGGGCGCGAGGGGGCTGGTGGCGCGTCGGAGCGGCGTGGCGTGGAAGTTTGGGCTCATGGGCGCTTCGGTGCTCAGGGGATGGTGAAAACAGGGGATCGCCGCAGCTTAGGCCCAATTCCGGGGTAGTGGTAGATACGTGCACGCCATGCGATGCCCCTTCCGGGCCGCATGCCGCATAATCGCGCCCCTCGACGGCACCCCCTCGCCGTAGCACCACCCAAGGACTCGACCGATGGTCAAGCCGCTGCCGCGCCTGAAGCTCCAGGGCTTCAACAACCTGACCAAGGCGCTGTCGTTCAACATCTACGACGTCTGCTATGCGGTGTCGGAAGAGCAGCGCCAGCGCTACATCGAATACATCGACGAGGAATACAACGCCGACCGCCTCACCCAGATCCTGACGGACGTGGCGGAGATCATCGGCGCCAACATCCTCAACGTGGCCCGCCAGGACTACGACCCGCAGGGTGCGTCGGTGACCATCCTGATCAGCGAGCAGCCCGTCGTGGAGAAGGCGCTGGCCAAGGGCGTGATCTCCGAGGCGGTGGTCGCGCACATGGACAAGTCGCACATCACGGTGCACACCTATCCGGAAACCCACCCGGACAACGGCATCGCGACCTTCCGCGCCGACATCGACGTGGCGACCTGCGGCGTGATCTCCCCGCTGCGCGCCCTGAACTACCTGATCGAGAGCCTGGAATCGGACATCGTGGTGATGGATTACCGCGTGCGCGGCTTCACGCGCGACATCAAGGGCCGCAAGCACTACATCGACCACAAGATCAACTCGATCCAGGATTACCTGGCCAAGAACGTGAAGTCGCGCTACGAGATGCTCGACGTCAACGTCTACCAGGAAAACATCTTCCACACGAAGATGCACCTGAAGGAATTCGACCTCGACAACTATCTGTTCGAGGAGAAGGCGAAGAACCTCTCGTTCAAGGAGCGCATGAAGATCGAGGCGCGGCTCAAGCGCGAGATCGAAGAGCTCTACCACGGCCGCAACCTGACCGAATAAAACCTCCCCTCCAGGGGAGCTCAAAAAGAAACCCGCCGAAAGGCGGGTTTCTTTTTGGGTGGGGTAGCCCGCGACGAATCAGATCCGATACGCGATCGCCTTCATCAAATTCGAAGCCGCCGCCATCAACGTCGGCACCGGCTGCGGCAGCACCCGCGCGCCCTGCGCTTGGGCATGGTCCGCATGCCGCGCTTCGTCGGCCTTCATCGTTTCCAGGATCGCGCGGCTGCGCAGGTCGGCGGCGGGCAGRCGTTCGAGGTGTTCGTGCAGGTGGGCTTCCACCTGGCGCTCGGTTTCGACCACGAACCCCAGGTTCCACCCATCGCCCCGCAAGCCGGCGAGCACGCCGATCGCGTAACTGCCGGCGTACCAGACCGGGTTGAGCAGGCTGGGGCGGGCGTCGAGTTCGGCGAGCCGGTCGGCGCACCAGGCCAGGTGGTCGGTTTCTTCGGCCGCGGCGGCGAGCAGCGCCTGGCGCGTCTCCGGATCCCGTGCGACGGAGGCCTGGCCGACGTACAGCGCCTGCGCGCAGACCTCGCCGACATGGTTGATGCGCATCAGGCCGGCGGCATGCCGGCGTTCGTCGGCCTCCAGCACCACATCGGCGGTGTCGCCGGCGGGGTTGCCGCGGGCCGCATCGGGCCGGCCGAAGACGGTGGACAGCGCGTTTTGCGTGTCGATCAGGAAGCGGTCGAGGGGGCTGATTTCGCGTGCCATACCCGCGAGTGTACCGATCGGCCAGCCGCGCGAGAGGCGTGTGACGGCCGCGCGCGCGGGCTTCAGGTCGCTGAAGCTGTTTCCATAACCGTGATGCAGGTCCTATTCCATTCGTGAGGGTCCTCACCTTAAACTCGGCTGAACTGGGTCGAAACCGAGACTCAGGTCACAGGGGTTGGGGCCGGGCATCGCAAACGCGGCGCAAGGCTTCGTAAAACAATCAGGGGAACAACTTGAAGAACGATCGCAACCGGGCGAGCCGCAAGGCCGCTCGTCGTTACAACGTATCTCCCGTCGCGCGCGCCGTCCGCTCGGTCCTCACCCTTTCCGCCGCGGCCCTGATGTTTTCGGGCACCGGCGTCGTCCTCGCGAAGTCGCCGGTCGTCGCGCCGCTCCCCGTCGAGCGCGCCAGCCTGTCGCATGAATTCGCGAGCATCGTCGACCTGACGCGCGTTTCGGATCAATGGACGCCCAAGAGCGTCGTCGACGAAGAATTCCAGTCGTTCAGTGCGCCCATGGGCGAAATGACGACGTTCGCCGCGGGGGCGACGGTCCAGGGCTTCGGCATCGTCGATGACCCGACGATCCTGCCGGGCTCGTTCCACAGCGGCCCGGGTGGCGTGTATGGGACCGACGACAAGGTCTTCCGTAATTGGGACCTGTCCGTCTCCTATAACGGTCCGGTCAACTGGTACATGTACGACGGCTACGCGCCGCCGGCGCAGGTATCGACCGACGGCATCGCGGTCGGCGCGTTCGCCAGCAACGACGACTCGCTCCTCTTGCGCAACTACTGGGACGGGATCAACGTCACCGGCACCACCTGGGCCGCGGGCCTGGAGGTCGAGTCGACCGGCGTGACGGGGGTGATCAACTACGACGCGATCACCTCGACGGTGACCGGCGCCGACGGCGTCGCTTTCGGCGTGTACGCCGTCGGCGACACGGGCGCGTGGATCTACAACGACGGCACGCTCGATGTGAACGGCGACGGTGCAGGCGCCGAGGCCTTCGGCATGTACGCCTTCACGAACAACGGCATCGCCGCCACCAACAACTTCGGCAACCTCTCCGTCGACGCCAATGGCGATGCGGTCGGTTCCTCCGCGGTCTCGCTGGGCAACAACGCGTGGAATGCCAACAGCGGCACGATGACCGTGTCCGGCTACGACGCACAGGGCATGTACGCCGCCTCCGTGGCCGGCAGTGCGTTCGGGCAGAACACCGGCACGCTGAGCGTCAGCGGCTTCTACGCCACCGGCATCTACGCGCTGTCCATCAACGGCACCGCGCACGCCGACAACTACGCTGCGCTCGACGTCTACGGGGCCTTCGCGCAGGGCGCGTGGGCGCGTTCGATCAACGGCTCGGCCGAGGCGTACAACAGCGAAGACGGCACCATCAACGTCGACGGTTACTACGGCGCGGCGGGCCTGATCGCGAATGCGAACAACGGCACCGCGACGGTCACGAACGACGGAACGGTCAACGTGATTTCGTCGGCCGGCGTCGCGCGCGGCGCGTTCGCCTATGGCGACACGGCGGTCGTCGACAACAATGGCGCGATCACCACGGGCGCGGCGATCCAGGCCATCGGCATCGACGCCGAAGGCGTTCGCGGCGCGACCGTCACCAACGGCGGCAATATCGTGGCCGGCAGCAGCGGCTCGGCGATCGGCGTGTGGGCGACGAGCTACGGCGACACCATCGTCACCAATCAAGCCACCGGCAACATCGATGTCGACGCGGTCAACGGCGTCGCGTACGGCATCTACGCCGGTGGTTACAGCGTGGGCGTGCACAATCTGGCGACCGTCGACGCGGCGTCGGTGTACGGCGATGCGATCGGCATCGGCGTGGGCGGCGTGTACGCCTCCGCGGTGAACGACGGGTCGATCAGCGCCAGCGGTGGTTCGGCCGGCTTCGGCATGTTCGGTTACGGCGCCGCTTCGGTGCAGCTGGACAACCACGGCACGATCAACGCGACCGCGACCGGCTCCGAAGGCTTCGCCGCCGGCGTCCTCGCGATCGGCGATACCGCCGGCGCGTACAACGACGGCGCGGTCTACGCCAACGGCGCGTTCGCCACCGGCATCGACATCCGCGGCACGAGCGCCGGCAGCGTCGAAAACCATGGCGGCGTGATCGTCGGCGGCGGCGACGTCACCGGCATCAGCGTGCGCGCCAGCGGCCAGGGCGGCAACGCGAACGTCCTGAACTACGGCGTCGTCGATGCGACGGGCGACCTGTTCGCCGTCGGCATCGCGGCGGTCGCGCGCGGCTATCTCGGCACGGCGAGCGTCTACAACGGCAGCAGCGTCACCGCTTCGGCGAAGTACGGTTCGGCGCAGGGCATCGTGGCCTCGGCCGACATCGACGCCTCCGTCGACAACCAGGGCGTGCTGCATACCTACGGCGGCGACAGCGCCTACGGCATCCTCGCGCTCTCGGCCGATGGCGACATCACCGTCGACAACGGCAACCAGATGATCACCGCCGCGATGAATCGCGGCTACGGCATCGCCTACGGCATCGCCGCGCAGTCGAACAACGGCCTGGTCTCGATCACCAACGACGGCATGATGATCACCGCCGGCGAAGCCACGGCCATGGGCATCTACGCCTCGACGAAGTGGAACGACGTCGAAGTCACCAACAACGGCCTGCTCGCCTCGATCGCCGCGAATGGCCGGGCCACCGGCGCCATCGCCATCAGCTACACCGGCGACGCGAACGTCTCCAACAGTGAATACGGCCAGGTCATCGCGCAAGGCGCGTACTCGGCCGCCGGCCTGCGCGCGATCTCCCTGTACAGCGATGCGAACGTCACCAACGACGGCGACGTGCACACCTACGGGGGCGTGCTCGATCGCGGCCTGACCGCGCGTTCGCTGTACGGCGGCGCCGCGAACATCACCAACAACGGCACCATCACCACGCAGAGCGCGTACAGCTCCTATGGCGTGTGGGCGCGCTCGGACTACGGCGACGCCACGGTGCACAACACCAACGGCATCACCTCGACCGCGCAGTACGGCGTGGCCTACGGCGCACTGGCCGGCGGCGCGTACACGATCAGCATCGACAACAGCGGCGCCATCCAGGCCTTCGCGGGCGACACCGCGGCCGGCGTGCTGGCCTACTCGCTGGGCGGCGATGCGAGCATCACCAACAGCGGTTACCTGCTCGGCAACGCCGGCAACGCGGGTTACGGCGCGCAGGTGATCGCCAATGCCGGCACGGCATCGTTGGCCAACACCGCCGACGGCGTGATCATCGCCAGTGCCTACAACGTCGCCGATGCCGTGTTCGCTTCGGGCGCGGTGGTCGATGTCCAGAACTACGGCACGCTCTCGGCCGACGCCGACGGCTGGGCCGCGGGCGTCGAATCGGTCGGCGGCGACATCAACATCGTTTCGCACACCGGCGCCGACGTCTCCGCGTACGCGTATGCCGGTCGCGCCACGGGCCTGTTCGCCAATGCCACGGGCGATGCGACCGTGCGCAACGGCGGCACGATCGACGTGGATTCGTACTCGGGCGACGCCTTCGGCACCTTCGCGCAGGCCGGCGGCAACGCCGTGCTCACCAACGGCGGCACGCTCACGGCGAACTCGGTGACAGGCGATGCCTTCGGCATGGTCGGCATCGGTTACAACGCCGACCTCAGCCAGAGCGCCTCGATCACCGTCGGCGGACAGGGCCGCGCGATCGGCATCGAAGGCATCGGCTACGCGCACGCGAACATCGTCAACAACGGCGACGTCGACGCGACGGCCAATTCCGGCATCGCCGCGGGCCTGTACACCTACTCGGTGCACGACACGCGCCAGGTCAACAACGGCAGCATCACGGCGCACGCCGGCAGCGGCCGCGCCTTCGGCATGTACGCCTACGGCTTCGACCAGACCGAAGTGCGCAACTTCGCGGGTCGTTCGATCGATGCCTCGGTCGACAACGGCGCGGCCTACGGCATGTTCGGTTACGGCGAAGACGCGCTCGTGGTCAACGACGGTGCGATCACCGTTTCGTCCGGCAACGGCACCGCGATCGGCGCGATCGGCGTGGGTTACGCGACCAGCGCGGTGACCAACGGCGCGACCGGCACGATTTCCGCGACCGCCAACGACGCGTTCGGCCTGATCACCACCGGCGACATCGCGACCGGCACCAATGCGGGCGACATCGCCGCGCATGGCGGCACGACCGCGATCGCGATGCAGGGCATCGGCATGTACGACGGCAGCACGGTGTCGCTGACCAACAGCGCCACCGGCTCGCTTTACGCCAACGTGTCCAACAAGTACGGCGCGGCCGTGGGCATCGTCGGCAACGCCGACGGCAACGTGAGCATCACCAACGACGGCGACATCGCCGCGAGCAACGGCCACTACACCTACGGCGTGCTGGCGCATTCGGATTCGGGCACGGTCTCGGTCGGCCACACCGGCGACATCACCAGTTACGCGAGCGTCTTGAACGGCACCGCCTTCGGCATCGATGCCTCGGCCTACGGCGACGTCACCGTCGACAGCACCGGTTCGATCACCGTCTCCGGCAAGTACGCGACGGGCATCTCCGCCATCGCCCAGGCCGGCGACGTCACCGTAAACAATGGCAACGCGATCACCGCGAATGCGCTGGTCCACCAGGGCCTGGGCATCCTCGCGATCGCCGATGCGGGCAACGCGACCGTCGGCAACACGGGCGCGATCACCGTCACGGGCATGGCCCCGGGTGCGGGGGTGATGGGCGTGGTGGCCGGTTCGTACGACGGCACGGCCACGATCCACAACGCCGCCGGCGCCACGGTCACCACGATGTCGGAATACGGCGTCGCCGGTGGCCTGTATGCCTTCGGCCCCGACGTGTCGATCGACAACGGCGGCGACGTGCTCGTGACCGGCGGGCCGTCCGCGGTCGGCGTCGGCTTCGATTCCGACCGCGCCGTCGTCGTCAACGGCGGCACGATCACGGTCGCGCAGCTGGGCGGCGGCAATCCGCCGGCGCCGCCGCTCGCCGTCACCCCGGGCAACGGCATCGGCATCGCCGGTTATGTGGGCGAGGGCGGTTCGGCCCACGTCACCAACAACGGTTCGATCGACGTCACGACGCTCGACAACGCGTTCGGCATCCAGGTCACCGGCTACGGCGACGTGACGATCGACGGCACGGGCTCGATCACGGCGACGTCCACCAGCGGCGGCGCATTCGGCATCCTCGCCGACACCCTGGGCGGCGCGACTGCGACGCATGTGTCGATCACCACGGGCGATACGCTCGACGTCGAAGGCGGCACCTACGCCGCCTATGGCGTCGTCGCCTTGGGCAGCGATGTCGCGATCCAAAACACCGGCGCCACGAATGTGCATGCCTATCGCGCCATCGGCCTGGAAGGCCTCGGCGCCGAGGCCGTCGACATCGGCAACACGGGCAGCGTCACGGTCGCCAGCGACGGCAACCAAACCGTGGGCATCCTCGCGCTTTCCGATCACCATGCCAGCATCGACAGCGCGGGCGACGTTTCGGTCACCTTCGCCGCCGCAACCGGCACGGTTTACGGCTTGTACGCCGATGGCGGCGACTACGCTTCGATCGTCAACGGCGCCACGTTGAATGTGGTCACGACGATCCAGAACGGGAACGCGCAAGCCGTCGGCGCCTACGCCACCGCCTCCACGGCGAACATCGACAACGGCGGCCAGATCACGGTGACGTCCAGCGGAACCGCGATGGGCGTGTCCATGTTCGGCGGCGAAACGATATTCAACAACGACGGCGCCATCACCGCGCTCTCGCACATGGCAACCGGCGCGCGGATCGTCGGCAACCAGGTCGACTTCGACAACCAGGGCACCATCACCGCACAAGGCGCGGGGGCCTACGGTGCGATCGCGATCGGTTTCGACACCGTCGACCTGGTGAACAGCCACGACATCACGGCCATCGGCGACGGTCTGGCGACCGGCCTGGGCGTCGGCACCTTCGACGGCAACGTCACCGCGGACAACCTCGGCGACATCTACGCGATCGCTTATCACGGCGCTGCACTCGGCGCGGGTGCCTATTCCGAAAGCGGCAACATCGCCTTCGCCAACGGCGGCTCGATCTCCGCGCACGGCGCGGGTGAAACCATAGGCCTGCGGATCGGTGGCGGCGGTGATGCCAGCGTGGTGAACGACGGCCAGATCGGCGCGATCAACGCCGACACCGCCATCGCGCTCGACCTCGACGTCCTCGGCACCGCCACGGTGAACAACATCGGCCACATCGTCGCGCAGGCGACCGAAGAAGGCAGCATCGCGATCCACGGCGGCGACGGCTTCGACCTGGTCACCAACAGCGGCGACATCGTCGGCGCGCTGGTGACGGGCGCGGGCGACGACGGCCTGACGAATGCGGCGGGCGGCACGTGGACCGTGCGCGGCCACGCCACCGACTTCGGCGACGGCGACGACGCGATCGTCAACGCGGGCACCATCGTGCTGCACGACGCGGCGATCAGCCTCGGCGGCAACAGCGCGGCCGGCAACAGCTTCGCCAACAACGGCATGCTTTCCATCGACGGCGACAGCGCCATCGACATGGGCACCGGCGGCGCGGCGCCGCTCGTCGCGGGCAATGCGCCGATCTCGGTACTCAATTCGCTCGCATTCACCAACAACGGCACGATCAGCTTCCTGGACGGCGCGCCCGACGACATGCTCACCATCACCGGCGACTTCGCCGGCCAGGGTGCGCTGAACGTCGACGTCTCGCTGCTCAACGGCACCAGCGACATGCTCTACATCGACGGCAACATCGTCAGCAATTCGGTGCAGACGCTGAACGTCAACGTCCTCGACCTGCTCACCAGCGCCACCGAAATCGACATCCCGGTGGTCGTGGTGGAAGGCGACGCGACGGCGGCCAACGTCAAGGCGGGCAGCATCATCGCCGGCAACGTCAACTTCAACGCGAACAACTTCCTCGACCTCAAGGTGTCGGTGAACCCGCACGTCAACGCGCAGAACGGCTCGATCGACGTGTTCGCGCTGACGCTGGGCTTCGGCGGCCTGAACGACACCGGCGCGCTCGCCACCGCGATCGCCCCGGGCGCGCACAGCCTGATGGCGGCGCAGGTCGGCACCTTCCGCCAGCGCCAGGGTGTGTTCTCGCAGCTCGGCGACAGCGACAAGGGCGCGTGGGTCCGCGTGTTCGGCGACAAGGGCACGATCACGCCGGACGCGCAGCTGGACAACCTGCCGGCGTCGAACAACTTCGCGTTCGACCAGACCAACCAGGGCGTCGAAGCGGGCGTCAACGCGCTGGTCGCCGATGGCTTCTACATCGGCGCCAGCCTGTCGAAGTCGCGCGGCAAGCAGGACCTGGCCAACGGCTTCGGCAGCGACGACATCGACGGCACGACCGTCGGCGGTTATGTCACCTGGCTCGGCCAGAACGGCATGTACGCCGATGTCTCGTATCGCTGGATGCATTTCGATGCCGACATGACCTCCTTCGGCGGCCGTCGCGAAGTGGGTGGCGACGCCGGCGCGTTCAACGCCGAAATGGGCTGGAACGTGTGGTCCTCGGCCGGCGGCATGAAGCTCGTCCCGCAGGTGCAGTACACGCGCACGAAGGTCGAGAACATCGACCGCATCGAAGGCGACCTGGCGGACTTCGTTTCCGACGGCGGCACCTCCTCGCGCGCGCGCCTGGGCCTGGAAATGGAGCAGACCTTCCAGTCGGCTTCGGGCACCAAGTGGACGCCGTACGGCGTGATCAGCCTGGTGCGCGAGTTCGATGGCGAAACCGGCTTCACGGTCGCCGACAACTTCACCGGCCGCATGAGCACCGAAGGCACCAGCGGCCAGCTGGAGGTCGGCGTGAACGCGAAGATCGGCCAGCGCGTCGACGTGTGGGGCGGCCTGAACTACATGGACGGCGGCGCCATCGACGGCGTGTGGGGCGGTCAGGTCGGCGTTCGTTACACCTGGTAAACGCATCGGTCCCGGCGGCCATTCGCCGCCGGGACCCATTCAGCGGTCCGGTCAGGTTCCACACGCAAAAAGCGCTGGCAGCCGGCGCCGAAATCGATTCAACTGTCCCGCTGGGGCAGGGGATATCTGGAGAAGTTCGTGGCAAGCAGCAAGAAGACGCCCGGCGGCGAAAAGCCCGCCGCGCAGGTGCAGGGTGCGGACGTCGCACCGGCCGTGGAAACCCCGGCCAAGGCCGAGGCATCCTCTGAACAGCGGGCGCCGCTGGACCTCACCAAACTGAAAGTCGAGAAGAGCTGCTCGCGCGGCCTGTCGACATGGTTGTCGACCAACCGCGTGTCGCTGGCGATCTCCTCGTACCAGACCGGCCGCGTCTACCTGGTCGGCAGCGACCAGCAGGGCCGCGTGTCGTTCTTCGAACGCATCTTCGAACGCGCGATGGGCATCGTCGGCAACGCGCAACGCATCTATCTCGGCGGCCTGTACCAGCTGTGGCGCTTCGAGAACGTGCTGCGCCCCAACGAGATCATCCACGGCAAGTTCGACAAGTGCTACGTGCCGCGCAACGCGCAGACGATCGGTGATCTCGACATCCACGAGCTCGGCATCCGCAGCGATGGCCGCGTGGTGTTCGTCAACACGAAGTATTCCTGCCTGGCCGAGCTGAGCACGACGCACAGCTTCAAGCCGATCTGGAAGCCGAGCTTCATCAGCAAGCTCGCGCCGGAAGATCGTTGCCACCTCAACGGTTTGGCGATGAAGGACGGCGCGCCGAAATACGTCACGGCGGTGTGCAAGTCCGACGCGGTGGATGGTTGGCGCGACCGCCGCATGAACGGTGGCGTGGTCATCGACGTGGAAACCGACGAGATCGTCTGCGAAGGCCTGTCGATGCCGCATAGCCCGCGCTGGGCGAACGGCAAGCTGTGGGTGCTCAACGCGGGTACCGGGCACCTGGGCTACGTGGATTTCGCGACCAGGTCCTTCGTGCCGACCGCGTGGTTCCCGGGCTTCCTGCGTGGCTTGTCGATCGTCGGCAACGTCGCGGCGGTGGGTCTGTCGAAGCCGCGCAACCAGCGCTTCGAAGGCCTGCAGCTGGACGAGGAATTGAAGAAGCGCGATGCCGAACCGTGGTGCGGCGTGCAGATCGTCAACCTGTCCAACGGCGATGTCGTCAACTGGATCCGCTTCGAAGGCGACATCAGCGAAATCTTCGACATCAGCTTCCTGCCCAATGTCGTCAACCCGATGATGATCGGCCTGCGCACGGCGGAAATCCGCGAGCTGATCACCTTCGAACCCGAACAATCGCCGCAGTCCGAGGCTCTCGCATGAAATCGCGCATTCTTTTCGCCGTTGCCGTGTTGGTGGCCGCGCCCGCGTTCGCGCAGCAGGCCGCAAAGCCCGCCGCGCAGCCCGCGTTGCAGGGCGGCCCCGACGCGACCTTCGCCGCGTGGGACAAGGACGGCAACGGCACGCTGACGAAGGACGAATTCCGCGCCGGCTGGATGGCCACGCGCGACGACCTCGCGCTGCGCCGCCTGCAGGGCGAATTCGCGCGCCACGACACCGACAAGAGCGGCAAGCTCGAAGCCGGCGAATACGCGCAGCTCGCGCTGGTGCTGCGCGCGGGCAAGTCGGCGCCGGCGATGACGGCCTTCGACAAGAACAAGGACGGCGGGTTGCAGTTCGCCGAGTACGTCGACTTCATCAAGGTCGCAGGCGCGCAGCAATCGCGCGCCGTCGCGCCCGTCGCGCCGAAGGCGAAGTAAGCATGGCGTATTCGATCGTTCCGACCTGGGGCCAGGTCACGCCGGAACTGCAGGCCGAGCTCGTCGATTTCTGGATCGGCCACAAGGCGATGGCCGATGCGCAGCGTGCGAAGCTGCGCGCGCAGCAGGCCGTGTGCGTGCTGCGCGATGCCGACGGCGCGCTGTGCGGCGTGGCCACCGCCTTCGTGCAGGTGCGCCCGCGCCTGCGCCAGCCGATGTACTACTTCCGCCAGTTCATCGCGCCCGCGCACCGCCAGCAACAACAGGCGCTGCCGATCTTCAGGGCGGCCTGCGAGATCCTCGAGGCGGCCAACCAGGTCAAGCCGCAGTGCCTGGGCGTGCTGATGGAGATCGAAAACCCCGATCTGGCGCGGGTCTTCTCCCACGTGGTGGGCGCGCGCACTGGCGCGGTCTTCCTCGGCTATTCGCCGCGCGGCCACCAGCTGCGGGCGGTCTACTTCAAGGGCGCCAAGCTGTTCGCGCCGGTGCCCCTGCGCCGTCGCCAGCCGGCCCAAGGCAGTGTGAAGGCGCCCGAAAAGGCCCCGGCGGCCTGATTTTCCAAGGGGCGCAGGTTGCGGCGCCCCCGTGGGGCCGGTATGATTCCGCCTCTTTTGTTCCGCCCTACATCGCGCGGCAACCTTCCGGCACCCCCGGAACAAGCCCGACCATGTACCTAACGAGTCACGCAATGAAGACTTTTACCGCCAAGAACGAGACCGTCCAGCGCGACTGGTACATCGTCGACGCCGAAGGCAAGACCCTCGGCCGCCTCGCCACCGAGCTCGCACGTCGCCTCCGTGGCAAGCACAAGCCCGTTTACACGCCCCACGTCGATACCGGCGATTACCTCGTGGTGATCAACGCCGAGAAGATCCACGTGACCGGCCGCAAGCTGCAGGACAAGATGTACTACCGGTTCACCGGCTACATCGGCAACCTGAAGTCCGAATCGCTCGCCCAGGCGCTCGAGCGCCACCCCGAGCGCGTCATCGAAACCGCCGTCAAGGGCATGCTGCCCAAGAACCCGCTGGGCCGTGCGATGTATCGCAAGCTCAAGGTCTACGCTGGCCCGAATCATCCGCATACGGCCCAGCAGCCGCAGCCCCTGGACATCTAAGGTAACGACATGGCTATCCAGCAGAATTACGGCACCGGCCGCCGCAAGTCCTCGACCGCCCGCGTGTTCCTGCGCAAGGGCACGGGCAACATCACCATCAACGAGCGCACGATCGAAGACTTCTTCGGCCGCGAGACCGCCCGCATGATCGTGCGCCAGCCGCTCGAACTCACGCAGTCGACCGACAAGTTCGACATCGTCGTGACGGTGGAAGGCGGCGGCATCACCGGTCAGGCCGGTGCGATCCGCCTCGGCATCTCCCGCGCGCTGGTGGAATACGACGAGTCGCTGAAGTCCGACCTGCGCAAGGCCGGTTTCATGACCCGCGACGCCCGCGAAGTCGAACGCAAGAAGGTCGGCCTCCACAAGGCCCGCCGCGCCACGCAGTTCTCGAAGCGCTAATTTTTCGGTTACGAGATTCGCGGTAGAATCGCAGCACAGCTCAATAGCCCCGTCGCCAAGCGGTAAGGCACCTGACTCTGACTCAGGCATTCGGTGGTTCGAATCCATCCGGGGCTGCCAAACAAGAAGACCCGCCGAAAGGCGGGTTTTCTTTTTTCCGTACAATGCACGGCTCCCACGCGTCGGAAGAGCCCCCTGCAATGAAGCTCGGTTCCCTCAAGGAAGGCGGCCGTGACGGCACGCTGATCGTCGTCTCCCGCGATCTCTCGCGCGGCGTGCGCGCCACCACCATCGCCCCGACCCTGCAGCGCGCACTGGAAGACTGGTCCAACGCCGCGCCGCGCCTGAACGCGCTGTCCGATGCGCTCAACGCCGGCACCGCGCCCGATGCCTTCGACATCGACATGGCCGCGCTCGCCGCGCCGTTGCCGCGTGCCTATGAATTCGTCGACGGCAGCGCGTACCTCCCGCACGTCGAACGCGTGCGCCGCGCGCGCGGCGCCGAAGTGCCCGAAAGTTTCTACGTCGACCCGTTGATGTACCAAGCCACCAGCGCCGGCTTCCTCGGCCCGCGCGATGCGGTGAAGGTCGTCGACGAAGGCTATGGCATCGACCTGGAAGCGGAGATCGTCGTGATCACCGACGACGTGCCGATGGCCGTCTCCGCCGAGCGCGCCGCGACCCACATCCAGCTCGTCGGCCTGGTCAACGACGTCTCGCTGCGCAACCTGATTCCCGGCGAACTCGCCAAGGGCTTCGGCTTCCTGCAGTCCAAGCCGCGCTCGGCGCTCTCGCCGGTGTTCGTGACGCCGGACGAGCTGCACGATGCCTGGCAGTCCAACAAGGTGCACCTGCCGCTGCTGACGCACATCAACGGGCAGTGGTTCGGCGCGCCGGAAGCGGGCGTGGACATGCAGTTCGATTTCGCGCAGCTGGTCGCGCACGCGGCGAAGACGCGCCCCCTGTCGGCCGGCACCATCGTCGGCTCGGGCACGATCGCCAACGTCGACACCTCCAAGGGCGCCTCGTGCTTCGCCGAAAAGCGCACGGTGGAAACGCTGGAACACGGCAAGCCGTCGACGCCGTTCCTGTCCTTCGGCGACGCGGTCCGCATCGAGATGCTGGATGCGCAGGGCCGCAGCATCTTCGGCGCGATCGACCAGCGCATCGAACGCCAGACCCCGGCGGTCTGAGGGTGGGCCCGGCGGGCTTCCGCGCCCGCCTGCGCCAAGCTAATGTGGTCGTGCCGCCAACCGCGGCACGGGGGGAAGGGCGGCAGTGAACGACCGGCTTCGTCTGTATTCGTACTGGCGCTCCAGCGCCGCGTATCGCGTGCGCATCGGCCTGAACCTCAAGGGCCTGCCGTACGAACAGTTCCCCGTGCACTTGGTGCGCGACGGCGGCGACCAGCACAAACCCGCGTTCCGCGCGACCAACCCGCAGGGCCTGGTGCCGGTGCTCGAACACGGCCAGCGCATGCTGCGCCAGTCGATGGCGATCCTCGAATACCTCGACGAGGTATGGCCCGATCCGCCGCTGCTGCCGGCCACCGCGCGCGACCGCCAGCGCGTGCGCGCGCTTGCGCAATTGGTCGCGTGCGACATCCATCCGCTCAACAACCTGCGCGTGCTGCAGTACTTCGAACGCGAGTGGCACGTGCCGCAGCCCGAGCGCGACGAATGGGTGCGTCACTGGATCTGCGATGGCCTGGATGCCTTCGAAGCGATGCTGCACGACCATCCCTCGACCGGCGCCTACTGCGATGGCCACGCACCGACCATCGCCGATGCGTGCCTGATCCCGCAGCTCTACAACGCGCGCCGCTTTGGCGTGGACATCGCGCGCTTCCCGACCATCGCGCGCATCGAGCAGGCGTGCCTGGCGCACCCGGCCTTCGACGAGGCACGGCCGGAGAAACAACCCGATGCGCCGGAGAAGCCTGCCGGATAAAAAAAGCCCCGCATCGCGGGGCTTTTCGTTTCTGGCGATGTCGCGATGCGTCAGTGCGTTTCGAACACGTCCGCATACGGGTCGTGCTCGCCGGTCGCGCCTTCGGAGAGGCGGAACTTCAGCGCCAGGCCATCGCGCGAGTCGGCGGCGTTGAGCGCCGATTCCTTCTCGACCTTGCCTTCCTTGTACAGGCGGAACAGGCACTGGTCGAAGGATTCCATGCCCGCTTCCAGCGACTCTTCCATCGCCTGCTTCAACTCGTGCACCTGGCCGCGGCGCAGCAGGTCGCGGATCATCGGCGTGTTGATCAGCACTTCGCACGCGGGGATGCGGCGGCCGTCGACGCCGATCACCAGGCGCTGCGAAATCACCGCCTTGAGGTTCAGCGCCAGGTTCATCAGCACGTTCTTGTGCGCGGCCTCGGGGAAGAAGTTGAGGATGCGTTCGATCGTCTGGTCGGCGTTGTTGGAGTGCAGCGTCGCCAGGCAGATATGGCCGGTTTCGGCGAAGGCGATCGCCGCTTCCATCGTCGTGGCGTCGAGGATTTCGCCGATGAGGATGACGTCGGGCGCTTCGCGCATCGCGTTCTTCAACGCGTTGTGGAAGGCGTGCGTGTCCAGGCCGACTTCGCGCTGGTTCACGATCGACTTCTTGTGCTTGTGCAGGTATTCGATCGGATCCTCGATGGTGAGGATGTGGCCGGCCGAAGTGCTGTTGCGGTGGTCGATCATCGAGGCGAGCGTGGTGGACTTGCCCGAACCGGTGGAGCCCACGATCAGCACCAGCCCGCGCGGGGCCATGATGATTTCCTTGAGCACCTGCGGCAGTTGCAGCTCCTCGATCGAGGGAATGATGCTGCGGATGGCGCGGATCACCATGCCCACTTCGCCGCGCTGCTTGAACACGTTCACGCGGAAGCGGCCCGAATCGGCCAGGGCGATGGCGATGTTGAGCTCGAGCTCTCTCTCGAACTGCGGCACCTGGCCCTCGTCCATCAGGGAATAGGCGATCTTCTTGACCATGCCCGCGGGCAGGCCGGTGTTGCCGAGCGGATAAAGCTTGCCTTCGACCTTGATGTACACCGGCGCGCCGGTGGTCAGGAACATGTCGGAGGCATTCTTTTCCGTCATCAGCTTCAGGAAATAGCCGATGTCCATAGCGCGTACTCTCTCCCGGAGGCGACCGTTTGCATGCGCGGCGCCGGCTCAACACAATGACTGCGCGCTCAATCCCCTATAGACCGGCACGGCACCCCTCTATGCGCCCAAGCTTCGCACACTTCACCCGAACGCAACACGCGAGGCTCTGCGGCCTTGTGATCGCAATCGCGTTGTCCGGTTGCGCCAGCGTGCCGCCACCGACCGGCGAGTTGTCGGCCGCGCAGCAATCGGTCTCGCGCGCGGAAAGCGCCGATGCGGACCAGTACGCAGCCGCTGAACTGGCGGCGGCGCGCAATGCGCTGGGGTCCGCGCAGTCGGCGATGTCGGCCGGGGAAGATGCCGATGCGCGCCGGTTCGCGACCTCGGCCTCGTCGTGGGGCGATCTCGCCGTCGCACGCAGCCGCGCGGCCACTACGCAGGCCGATTACGACCAGCGCCGTGCGGAAATCGCCGGCCTGCACCAGCGCCTGCAACTGGGCGCCAACGACGAAACGCCCGCGCTCGCCTGGCCTGCGCCGGCGGCCACGCAGTCCCCGGACATGGCCGAGGCGCTCTCGCAGCGGCTGGTCGCCCTCGACGCCGACGCCCGCCTGCAAGGCATGGCCGCCTACGAACGCCTGCGCGCACGCCAGGCCATCGATGCGCTGGCGCAGGCGCGCAAGAGCGACCGCGCCCTGGCCAGCCAGGTCGCGCAGCAGCGCGTGGAAACGGCCGAAATCGCGGCCCGCACCGAAGCCACGCGCCGTGAAGTCGATCGCCTGGATCGCGAACGCAGCGAATTGCTGGTCGAATCCAGCCGCCAGGAAGCCGAGCGCGCCCGCCAGGAAACCGAGCGCCTTCGCCTGGAAACGCAGATCCAGATGGAAGAAGCGCAGCGCCTGCGCGCGGCCGCCGAATCCGAAGCGGCCGCCCGCGCCCAGGCCGACCAGATCGTCCTGGACGTCGCCGGCGACCAGGCCGCGAAGCTCGCGGCCGCCAAGGCCCGCGACGCGGAGCTGGCCCGCAAAGAAGCGCAGCTCACCGGCGCCATCGGCGACCTGCCGCCATCCAAGCGCACCTCGGCCGGCGAAGTCTTCACCCTCGGCAGCGATGCCTTCGCTTCGGGCAAGGCCTCGCTGTCTTCCAGCGGCAGCGGTAGCGTGCGCGCGCTCGGCGCGTACATCGCCGCCGCGCCCACGGGCAAGATCCGCATCGAAGCCCATACCGACGGACAAGGGGATGCCGCCGCCAACCTGGAGCTTTCGCAGCTCCGTGCCAATGCCGTGCGCGCCGCGCTCTCCGCGGCCGGCGTCCCGAAGTCGAAGCTGCAGGCCACCGGAAAGGGTGAATCGGATCCGGTCGCCAGCAACGACACCGCGCAGGGTCGGGCGCGCAACCGCCGCGTCGAGATCATTGTTGCCGACAAATAACCTTTTATTTTCAATACGTTGACATGGCCTTGCCGGCTGTCGGCAAGCGGCCGCAAATCGACGATCGTCCCCTTGCCGAGTCGTGGGGGGAGGAGTAGCGTCGATCTCCCGAGCAGACTCTTGCTCGGCTTGCGAGAGACCAGGCCGATGACGCAAACGCCCGCATCCGAGGAGCGTGCCGCCGGACGAAACGTCCGGTCAGGCGCCGAATCGAATGCCCCGGCGGCCTGCGGAACCATCGACCCGATGATCCTCGCCCCCATGGACGCCCCGTGCCCCAGGCCCGGGGCGTTCGCGTTTTTGAAGGTCGTGCGATTTTCAGGAGGCTGACATGTTCGAAGGGCAACCGCAGGCGGAACTCGACGCGCTGATGAAGACCAATCCCGAGTTCAAGAGCCTGTATCAGCGCCACAAGGAACTCGACAAAAAAGTGCTCGACGCCGAACTCGGCGTGCTGGCCGTCGACGACCTCACCTTGACGAAGATGAAACGCGAAAAGCTCGCCGCGAAAGACCGCCTCGTCACGATGTACGACGGACGACACTGACCTTTCCTACCGTCGTGGGCGGCACCGGCGTCCTCGTCCGCCGGTGCCGCCCGCGGGGGCATCAGCCGCGCCGATAAGCGCCGCCCTTCATAAGCGATAATCCGCCCTCTCGCCGCGCAACGCGGCCGCACCCGGGCGATCTCGCATGCCGATCCACCAATCCGTGCTCGAATTGATCGGGCAAACCCCGGTCGTCCAGGCCCAGCACCTCGACACGGGCCCATGCACGTTGTTCCTCAAGCTCGAAAGCCAGAACCCCGGCGGCTCGGTGAAGGACCGCATCGGCGTGTCGATGATCGAAGCGGCGGAAAAGCGCGGCGACATCAAGCCCGGCGACACCCTGGTCGAAGGCACCGCGGGCAACACCGGCATCGGCCTTGCGCTCGTCGCGCAGCAGAAGGGCTACAAGCTGATCCTCGTCGTGCCCGACAAGATGAGCCGCGAGAAGATCTTCAACCTCAAGGCGATGGGCGCGCAGGTCGTGCTCACGCGCAGCGACGTCGCCAAGGGCCATCCGGATTACTACCAGGACATGGCCGAACGCATCGCGCGCGAAACCCCCGGCGCGTATTTCATCAACCAGTTCGGCAATCCCGACAACCCCGCCGCGCACGAGTTCGGCACGGGCCCTGAAATCCTGCAGCAACTTGATGGCGACCTCGACGCGATCGTCTTCGGTTGCGGCAGCTCGGGCACGATGACGGGCCTGTCGCGTTGCTTTTCGCAGCACTCGCCGAAGACCGAGTTGATTCTCGCCGACCCCGTCGGCTCGATCCTCGAGGAATACATCAACCGAGGCACGCTGTCCGACAAATCGGCGAGCTGGATGGTCGAAGGCATCGGCGAGGATTTCCTGCCGCCGATCTCCGATTTCTCGYGCGTGAAGAAGGCTTACGCGATTTCCGACAAGGAAAGCTTCCTCACCGCGCGCGAACTGCTCTCGAAGGAAGGCATCCTCGGCGGTTCGTCGACCGGCACCTTGCTCGCGGCCGCGTTGCGTTACTGCCGCGAGCAGACGAGCCCCAAGCGCGTGCTCGTCTTCGTCTGCGACACGGGCAACAAGTACCTGTCGAAGATGTACAACGATTACTGGATGCTCGACAACGGCTTTTTGGAGCGCGAAACCCACGGCGACCTGCGCGATCTCATCCTGCGCCCGTACTCGCGCAAGGACACGGTCGTGGTCGCCCCGACCGACCTGCTCATCACCGCCTACCAGCGCATGAAGCTCTACGATGTCTCGCAGCTGCCCGTGATGGACGGCGAGAAGATCGTCGGCATCGTCGATGAATCCGACGTCCTGCTGCACGTCTACGGCAACGAAGACCGCTTCCGCGACCCGGTGTCCACCGCGATGGTTTCCAAGCTCGACATCCTCGACGTGCGCTCGCCGGTGGAAGCCCTGTTGCCCGTTTTCGACCGGGGGCATGTGGCGATCGTCACGGAGGGGACGACGGAGGGCACACGTTTCCTCGGCCTCATCACGCGCATCGACCTGCTCAACTGGCTGCGGCGCCGGGTCCAGTAAAGCGGGTATGGGCTAGACTTCCCGCCTTGATTCCACGAGGCGGGCAGGCATGAAGGACGCGAAAAACCACGGGCGGGGCACCCTGGCCATCCACGCTGGACAGTCTCCCGATCCGTCGACCGGCGCGGTCATGCCGCCGATCTACGCCACCTCCACGTATGCGCAGTCCAGCCCCGGCGAACACCAGGGCTTCGAATACTCGCGCACGCACAACCCGACGCGCTTCGCGTACGAGCGCTGCATCGCCGGCCTGGAAGGCGGCACGCGCGGGTTCGCCTTCGCCTCGGGCCTGGCGGCCACGTCCACCTTGCTCGAGTTGCTCGACACCGGCGACCACGTGGTGGCGATGGACGATGTGTACGGCGGCACCTTCCGTCTGTTCGAACGCGTGCGCCGCCGTTCGGCGGGCCTGGACTTCAGCTGGGTCGACCTCACCGATCCGGCGCAGTTCGAAGCGTCGATTCGCCCGAACACCAAGATGGTGTGGATCGAAACGCCCACCAACCCCTTGCTGAAGATCGTCGACATCGGCGCGATCGCGAAGATCGCGAAGAAGCACGGCCTGCTGGTCGTGGTCGACAACACCTTCTCCTCGCCGATGGTGCAGCGTCCGCTGGAACACGGCGCCGACATCGTCATGCATTCGGCGACCAAGTACCTCAACGGCCACAGCGACATGGTCGGCGGCATCCTCGTCGTCGGCGACGACAAGGCGCTCGGCGAACAACTCGCGTTCCTGCAGAACTCCATCGGCGCCGTGCAGGGGCCGTTCGACAGCTTCCTCGCGCTGCGCGGCCTGAAGACACTGCACCTGCGCATGCGCGCGCATTGCGAGAACGCGCTCGCGCTCGCGCAGTGGCTGGAAACGCAGCCTGCCGTCGAACGCGTCGTCTACCCGGGCCTGGCCTCGCATCCGCACCACGCGCTGGCCAAGCGCCAGATGGACGGCTTCGGCGGCATCGTCACGATCTTCGTCAAGGGCGGGCTCGAGGCCTCCAAGCGGTTCTGCGAACGCACGGAGTTGTTCACGCTGGCCGAATCGCTCGGCGGCGTGGAAAGCCTCGTCAACCATCCGGCGATCATGACGCACGCGTCGATCCCGCCCGAGCGCCGCGCGCAACTGGGCCTGTTCGACAACCTCGTGCGCCTGAGCGTCGGCGTGGAAGACCTCGCGGATCTGCAGGCCGACCTGGCGCACGCCCTGGGCTGACGGATGCAGGACGCGATGGAATTCACCGGCGAGCGTTACGTGCCCACGGAGCAGGGCGAAATCCGCCAGGAACACCTGCACCGCTACGCGTGGGCGCAACCGCTCGCGCGGGGGCGCGAAGTGCTCGACATCGCCAGCGGCGAAGGCTACGGCTCGGCGATGCTCGCGCAATCGGCGCGGAGCGTCACGGGCGTGGACATCGATCCCGACGCCGTGCGCCATGCCACCGCGCGTTATGCCGCGGCCAACCTGCGCTTCATCGAAGGCAGCGCCGCGCAGATCCCGCTGGCCGACGCGAGCATCGACCTGGCGGTCTCCTTCGAAACGATCGAACACCACGACCGCCACGAAGAAATGCTGCGCGAACTGCGCCGCGTGCTGCGGCCCGATGGCGTGCTCGTGCTGTCTTCGCCCAATCGCGTCGTGTATTCCGAACTCGCCGGGCACCACAACGAATTCCACGTCCGCGAGCTCGATTTCGCGGAACTCGATGCGCTGCTGCGCCGGCATTTCCCCGCGGTGCGCTATTACGGCCAGCGCATGTCCGCCGGTTCGCTCGTGGTGCCGATCGGCGCCGGCGACGGCACGACGATCGCGCCGCTGGCCGATGCGCCGGCCGGCGTCGTCGCGCGCGCACCGAAGATGCCCGACCCGGTGTATTTCATCGCGCTTGCCGCGGCCGACGAAGCCTTGCTGCCCGCGCGCGATGGCTCGGTGTTGTTCTCCGACGAGGAAGATTTGTACGCACGCACGCGCCAGGTCGCCGATTGGGCGCGCCAGCAGGACACGACGGTGCAGGCCCTGCGCGAACGCGTGGGCACGCTGACCGAGGAACACGCCGGTGCGGTGCGCTGGGCGCAATCGCAGGCCACCGAAGCCGACACGCTGCGCGCGCGCGTCGGTGCGCTCACGCAGGAGCATGGCCAGGCGGTGCAGTGGGCGCAGTCGGAAGCGGCGCGCGTCCAGGCGCTGACGGCCGAACACGGGCAGGCCGTGGCCTGGGCGAAAAGCCTCGAGACCGAACTCGAAGACCTGCGCCGCCAGCACGCGGCCCTGGTCGGTGAGCACGGCCGTACCGTCGCCTGGGCGCAATCGCTGGATCGCGACGTCCACGCATTGCGCGAGCGTGTCGTGCAGGCGACCGACGAAGTGCGCAACATGCTGCAGATGCTCGCCGATACGCATCGCGAACTCGCCGCGGAAATCGACGCGCGCGATCGTTATGCGTTGCAACTGCGCGGGGCCATCGAACAAATCCGCGGCTCGGCCGCATGGCGCATCACCGGTCCCTTGCGTCGCGCGTTGTCGAAACTGCGCGGCACCGCGCCCGAAGTGGCGCTGCCCGCGCCACCGGCGCCGGCGGGCCCGCGGTCGGTGCGCTTCGCCGACCTGCGCTTCGAGCCCGTGGACGCACCGCGCGTCACCGTCGTCGTGCCGACCTACGGCAATGCCGCCTACACCGCGGCGTGCCTGCGCGCGCTGATGATCGCCGGCGCGTCGGTGCCCTACGAAGTGCTCGTGCTCGAAGACGCCTCGGGCGATGCGGCGATGGCGGCCTTCGCCGAGGTGCCGGGCCTGCGTTACCACGTCAATGAAACCAATCTCGGCTTCATCCGTTCGTGCAACCAGGCCATCGCGCTCGCGCGCGGCGATTACCTGGTGTTCCTCAACAACGACACCGAAGTGCGGCCGGGCTGGCTCGACGCGTTGCTGGCTGTGTTCGCCAACAACGCCGATGCGGGCCTGGCCGGCTCGAAACTGATCTATCCCGACGGGCGCCTGCAGGAAGCCGGCGGCATCGTCTGGCGCGATGGTTCGGCCTGGAATTACGGGCGCCTGGGCGATCCGAACGCCGGCGAGTTCAACTACGTGCGCCGCGTGGATTACTGCTCCGGCGCCGCGCTGATGGTGCCGCGCGCGCTGTTCGAACGACTGGGCGGTTTCGACGAACGTTACGTGCCGGCCTACAACGAAGACTCCGACCTGGCCTTCCGCATTCGCGAACAGGGCCTGCAGGCGTACTACACGCCGTTCTCGGTCGTCGTCCACCACGAAGGCATCTCGCACGGCACCGACACCGGTTCGGGCATCAAGGCCTACCAGGTCGAGAACCAGCGCAAGTTCCTGGAGCGCTGGAACGACACGCTCGCTGCGCACTACCCGAACGCGCATTGCGTGGCGCGTGCGCGCGATCGCGCCTGGGATCGCCCGGTCGTGCTCGTCATCGACCATTACGTGCCGCAGCCCGACCGCGATGCGGGGTCGCGCACGATGGTGGCCTTCCTGCGTCGCCTGGTCGAAGCCGGCTGCGTCGTGAAGTTCTGGCCGGACAACCTGTACTTCGATCCCGCGTACACGCCCGCACTGCAGGCGCTGGGCGTCGAGGTGTACAGCGGCGGCAACTGGGTGCGCGGTCTGCCCGCGTTGCGCGAGGCGATCGGCGAGGAAGTCGACGCCATCCTGCTCTCGCGCCCCGACGTCGCCGATAAATTCCTGGCGCAGGCGCGCGAAGCGTTCCCGCGTGCGCGCATCGCGTACTACGGGCACGACCTGCATTTCCGTCGCGTGCGGCAGGAAGCGGACGTGCTCGGCCAGCCGGCCTTGCTCGCGCATGCCGACAAGCTCGAAGAACTCGAACGCGAAGTGTGGCGTGGCGTCGACGTCGTGCTCTATCCCTCGCAGGATGAAGCCGACGCCGTGCATTCGCTCGAAGGCAAGGTCGACGCACGCGCGATCCTGCCCTACGCCTACGACGCGTTCCCGCGCATGGACGGTCCGGCCGAGCGCATCGGCCTGCTGTTCGTCGCCGGTTTCGCGCATCCGCCGAACGTCGATGCCGCCGAATGGCTGGTCTACGACATCATGCCGCGCGTGTGGGCCAAGCGCCCCGAGGCGCGCCTGTCGCTCGTCGGCGCGAATCCCACGCCGCGCGTGCAGGAGTTGGCGGAAGAACGCGTCGAGGTGACGGGTTTCGTCAGCGATGAGGCTTTGTTCCGTCGTTATGCAATGGCGCGCGCATGCGTCGTGCCGCTGCGCTTCGGCGCGGGCGTCAAGAGCAAGGTCGTCGAAGCCTTCCAGCAGGGCACGCCGCTGGTGACCACGCCGGTCGGCGTGCAGGGCCTGCCCGGTGCCGAGGCGGTTTGTGCCGTCGCCGACGATCCGCAGGTCATCGCCGACGCGATCGTCGCGCTGCTCGACGACGATGCGCTCTGGACGCAGCGTTCGCACGCCGCCACCGATTACGTCGCGCAGCGTTTCTCGCGCGAGGCGATGGCGGCCACGCTGCTCGATGCACTCGGCCTTCCCGCGGGAGCCACGCGATGATCGTCCGCGCACGCGCGCCCCTGCGCCTGGGCCTGGCCGGCGGCGGCACCGACGTCGCGCCGTATTGCGACTTGCACGGCGGCTTCGTGATGAACGCGGCCATCGACAAGTACGCCTACGCGATCGTCGATCCCTCGCCCGATGGACACGTCGAACTGCACGCGCTGGACCGCGAATGCGCGGTGCGCTGCAAACCCGATGCCGTCGCCACGAGCGACCGCGACCTGCAGTTGCTGCTCGGCACCTACCTGCGCATCTGCCGCGATTTCCTCGACGACACGCGCCCCGCGATCCGCCTGCGCAGTTTTTCCGATGCGCCGCCGGGCTCGGGCCTGGGCTCTTCGTCGACGATGGTCGTCGCGCTGGTCGCCGCGCTCGCCGAATACTTCGGCCTGGCGCTGGGCGAGTACGAAATCGCGCGCCTGGCCTACGAGATCGAACGCCAGGACCTCGCGCTCGCCGGCGGCAAGCAGGACCAGTACGCGGCGGCGTTCGGCGGTTTCAATTTCATGGAATTCCACGCCGACGACCGCGTCATCGTGAATCCGCTCCGCGTGAAGGACTGGGTGGTCGCCGAACTGGAGGCCTCGCTGGTGTTGTATTTCACCGGCGTCTCGCGCGAGTCGGCGCGCATCATCGACGAGCAGGCGCGCAACGCGAAGGCCGGTACCGCGGCGCCGCTCGAAGCGATGCACCAGCTCAAGGCCGAGGCCGTGGCGATGAAGGAATCGCTGCTGCGCGGCGACCTGGCGGCGTTCGCGCGCACGATGCAGGCCGGCTGGGAAGCGAAGAAACAGATGGCGGCCTGCATCACCAACCCGATGATCGATGCCGTCGAAGCCGTCGCGCGCGCCCACGGCGCAACCGCCACCAAGGTGAGCGGCGCGGGTGGCGGCGGTTTCATGATGTTCGCGTGCGATCCGGCCGACCGGGTCGGCCTGTCGCGCGCGTTGTTGTCGCAAGGCGGCACGTTGCTGGATTTCCACTTCAATCCCGGCGGCGCGGTCGCATGGAGAACCCCATGAAGGACGTCATTGCAAGCGAGTTCTCGAAGGCGCTCGCCAATTTCTCGGCGATGGCCGGCGATGCGGCGCTTTCGAAGCGCATCGAAGACGCGGTCGAGCTCTGCATCAAATCACTGCGCGAAGGCGGCAAGATCCTCTTCGCCGGCAACGGCGGCAGCGCGGCCGACGCGCAGCACTGGGCCGGCGAGCTGGTCAGCCGGTTCTATTACGACCGCCCCGGCCTGCCGGGCATCGCGCTGACCACCGACAGCAGCATCCTCACCGCGATCGGCAACGACTACGGGTACGACTACGTCTTCGCGCGCCAGGTCGAGGCGCTCGGCAAGGCCGGCGATGTGTTCGTCGCGATTTCCACCTCGGGCAATTCCCCCAACATCCTGCGCGCGATCAAGGCGGCGAAGGAGCGCGGGATGCGCGTGATCGGTTACACCGGCAAATCCGGTGGCGCGATGGCGCCCGATTGCGACGTCTGCTTCCAGGTGCCGTCCAACGAAACGCCCCGCATCCAGGAAGGCCACGAATTCCTCGGCCACATGCTGTGCGCGCTGATCGAAGCGCGCATGCATCCGCGCGAAGCGGCGCCGGAAGCCAAGCCCGCCGCGGCGGCCGCGCCCGGCGAAGACGCGGCCTACGCCGCGCGCCTGGCGAAGGAACAGGATTACTACCGCGAAGTCGCCGACGTGCACGCGCTGCCGGACATCTTCCATTACTGGTCGCATACCCACCTGCGGCCGATGCTGGAGGAATTCGGCATCCACGGCATGGACGACTGGTTCGTCGCGCACCTGCTGGAGAGTGCGCAGCGCACCGGTACCGCCTCGCCGGTATTCGTCAGCATCGGCGCGGGCAACTGCGACACCGAGGTGCGCATCGCGCAACTGCTGCGCGAGCGCGGGCTGAAGGATTTCACGATCGAATGCCTGGAGATCAACCCGGCGATGCTCGCGCGCGGACGCGAACTCGCGCAGGCCGCCGGCGTGGCGCAACACCTGCGTTTCGTCGAGGCCGACTTCAACCGCTGGCGACCGACGGGCACCTACGACGGCGTGATGGCGAACCAGTCGCTGCACCACGTCGTGAACCTGGAAGGCTTGTTCGACGCGATCCGCGCTTCGATGCATCCGAAGGCCTACTTCGTGATCAGCGACATCATCGGGCGCAACGGGCACCAGCGTTGGCCCGAGGCGCTGGAGAAGTTGCATGCGTTCTGGCAGGAACTGCCGTCGGCGTATCGGTTCAACCGCGTGCTCAATCGCCAGGAAGACCTGTACGAAAACTGGGATTGCTCGACCGAAGGCTTCGAGGGCATCCGCGCGCAGGACATCGTGCCGCTGCTCGACGCGCGCTTCGAGTTCTACCGCAACATCGCCTTCGGCAATCTCGTCGACGTGTTGATCGACCGAGGTTTCGGCCACAACTTCGACGCGAAGGGGCAGTGGGACCGCGACTTCATCGATCGCGTGCATGCGGCCGACGAAGCGGGCTTCCGCGACGGCACGCTCACGCCCGCGCACATGATCGCGGTGCTGACCGTCGGCGAGCCGCCGGCGCGGCAGTATTCGCGCGGGCTCTCGCCCGAGCGTTGCGTGCGGCACCCCGGGTGACAGCGCGCATCGACGAAGCGATCGTGCTGGCGGGCGGTCTCGGCACGCGCTTGCGCACTGTCGTACAGGATTTGCCCAAGCCGCTCGCGCCGGTGGCCGGGCGTCCGTTCCTGGCCTGGGTGCTCGATCGGCTCGCAAGCGCCGGCATCCGCCGCACGATCCTCGCGACCGGTTACGGCGCCGCGACGATCCGCGACACGGTCGGCGACGCGTGGCAAGGCATGGACATCGTGCATTCGGTGGAAACCCAGGCGCTCGGCACCGGTGGTGCCGTTGCGCTCGCCGCACGCGCGTTGCAGGGCGATGGCGTGCACGTGCTCAACGGCGATACGTGGCTCGCGTATGACCCGCATGCGCTCGAAGCCGCCATGCGCGCGGCCGGAACGCGGGCGGCGATCGCACTCGCGCACGTCGACGACGCCGGCCGCTATGGCGCGGTCGATGTCGATGGCGGGCGCGTCGTCGCATTCCGCGAAAAGAGCGGGCAGGGCGGCGGTGCGATCAACGCCGGTTGCTATTGCCTGTCGCGCGCTGCGCTCGCGGCATTCCCGGAGCGCGATGCGTTCTCGCTGGAGCGCGACGTCCTGCCGGGCCTCGCGGCCGCCGGCGAGCTCGTGGCGTTCGACGACACCCGCGACTTCATCGACATCGGCGTGCCCGAGGATTACGCGCGCGCGCAATCGTGGTTCGCACGCACGTGAGCGATCCGATCCGCAGCCATCGCGATATCGGCGCCGACGCGCAACTGGCCGCCTGGCAGGGGCCGCGCCGCGCGCTGTTCCTGGATCGCGACGGCGTGATCAATGTCGACCACGGTTACGTGCACGCCGCCGCGAACACCGACTTCGTGCCGGGCATCTTCGATCTCGTGCGCGCCGCGCGCGCGGCCGGATACCTGCCGATCGTCGTCACCAACCAGGCCGGCATCGCGCGCGGTTACTACGACGAGGCCACGTTCCGCGATTACACCGCGTGGGTGCATCGCAGGTTCGACGCCGAAGGCGCGCCGCTCCTCGCAACGTATTTCTGTCCGCACCATCCCACCGCCGGGCTCGGCCCCTTGTTGCAGGACTGCCTGTGCCGCAAGCCGAAGCCGGGCATGTTGCTGCAGGCATCGCGCGATTTCGCGATCGACCTGGCCGGCTCGCGCCTGCTCGGCGATACGCAGGCCGACCTGGATGCCGCGCGCGCCGCGGGCCTCGGTGAGTGGCGGCGCCTCGTGGGAGAGGGCGCCGTGGCGCCGGATTTCACGGAACTGAAGCAAGCCACAGCCTGGGCCGGGCAGGCACGCTGATACACTGGGGTCCGAAATTGAAAGGTCTTTTTGCACGCATGCGCCAAGTCATCAACCAAGCCGTGGCCGCCGCGCCCGGCACGGACGAACATTCCCTCCTGAACCGCCTCGTCGGCCTCGCGCCGCGGCCCTGGCAACTGGATCGCGGTCGCGCCATCCAACTCGGCCATCTGCGGGGCTGGGGGCTGGAGTTCGGCACCCTCCAGCAGGAAATCGCCGCGCAGCCGGATTTCCAGGAAGCGCTGGCCCTCGCGCATGGGCGCGGTTCGCTGCTCACCCCGCACAAGTTGATGAACCTGTACCTGCTCATCAAGCTCGGCCTGCCCGAGCTCGAACAGGGCGACATCGTCGAGTTCGGCAGTTACAAGGGCGGCTCGGCGATCTTCATGGCCTCCCTGCTGCGCGCCAACGGGTCGAAGGCGCGTGTGTACGCGCTGGATACCTACGGCGGCATGCCGAAGACCGACGCCGTGCGCGACCTGCATTCGGAAGGCGACTTCCGCGACACCAGCTTCGAGGACTTCCGCGACGCCATCGCGCGCGCCGGCCTGGATGCGTGGCTGATCCCGGTGAAGGGCCTGTTCGACGAAACCTTCCCGGGCATCGTGGCCGAAGGGCGCAAGGTCGCCATCGCGCACGTGGACTGCGACATCTATGAAGGCGTGAAGTACGCCATCCTCGCCAGCAAGCCGCACATGGTGCGCGACGGCTACTTCGTGTTCGACGATCCGTTGTTCGGTTCGTGCCTGGGCGCGATGCAGGCCATCGAGGAAACGCTGCTGCACGAAGACCGCCTGTTCGCCGAGCAGATGTACCCGCACCCGGTCTACCGCTGGCCCCCGCTGTCCTGATCGAGCCGATGGACGTCTCCCTGCCGGCCGCCGCGCCCGCTCCTTCGCTCGCGGTGTCCGCGTGGCGCGACTGGTCGCGCAGCTTCAGGATGTGGCGCCTGTGGACGGCGTTGGGGATGGAAGACCTCTCCGACCGCTATCGCCGCACGCTGTTCGGCATCTCGTGGGTGATCACGTCCTTCGCGGTGTTCGTGTTCGTGAAAGTGGTCATCTTCGGCCAGATGTCGAAGGTGTCCTTCGCCGAGTTCGCGATGTTCGTGACCGTGGGCTTCGGCCTGTGGACCTTCATCAACAGCATGGTGATCGACGCGTGCATCGCCTACGCCGGTTCGGCGAACTGGCTGATGGGCACGTCGATCCCGTATCCGGTGTATTTCCTGCAATCGATCTATCGCAACTGGATCGTCTTCGCGCTGACGCTGGTGGTGATGTTCGCCGCGGTGGTGTGGCAGAAGGCGCACTGGACGCCGACGATGCTCTGGGCCTTGCCGGGATTGCTGGTCTACGTGATCACGCCGATGTGGCTGTGCGCGATCCTGGCGCCGGTGTGCCTGCGCTGGCGCGATGCGTACCACGCGATGCAGACCATCATGCGCCTGCTGTTCTTCGTCACGCCGATCATCTGGATGCCCGGGCAGACCCCGGCGCTGGAGAAGATCGCGGCGTACAACCCGGCGACGCATTTCATCGAGATCGTGCGCCAACCGCTGGTCTACGACACCGTGCCGTGGACCAGCTGGACGGTCGTCCTGGCGACCACCGTCGGCGGCCTGGCCCTGGGCGCGGTGGCGTATGCGACCACCCGCAACCGCATCGCGTTCTGGCTCTGACATGCACCTGCGTGCCCACGATCTATCGCTGAGCTTTCCCCTCCGCGCACGCCGCGGCGGGCATGCCGAATTCGCCGGCCTGCGCGGCAAGCTGGGCGGACGCGTGGAAGGAGGCGAGGGCCATCGGCGCGTGCTCGCGCTCGACGGCGTGAACCTCGACCTGCGCCAGGGCGAACGCCTGGCGATCATCGGCCACAACGGCGCGGGCAAGTCGACGCTGCTGCGCGTGCTCGCGGGCATCTACCATCCGCAGCGCGGCTACGTGGATGCGAGCCATCCGGTGTCGGGGCTGTTCAACATTTCCTTCGGCTTCCGCCAGGAAGCGACGGGCTATCGCAACATCGTCCTCAAGGGCCTGATCGCCGGGAAGACACGCGCCGAAATCGATCGCGCGCTTCCGGAGATCGTCGAGTTCACCGGGCTCGGCCCCTACCTCGACATGCCGCTGCGCACGTACTCGCAGGGCATGTCGATGCGCCTGGCCTTCGCCATCGCCACCGCGTTCTCCAGCGACATCCTCGTGATGGACGAATGGATCGGCGCGGGCGATGCGGCGTTCCGCGAAAAAGTCGTCGCGCGCATGAACTCCTTCGTCGAAGCCGCGCACATCCTGGTGGTGGCCTCGCACAGCGCCGCGCTGCTCAAGCGCATCGCCACGAAGGCGATCTGGATGGAAGGCGGGCGCATCCGCGCCGTCGGCGCACCGACCGACCTGATCGAAGAATACGAAGAAGAGGCGAAGGACGAATTGCGTCGCTCCACGCCGCCGATCGACAAGTCGCTGATCGACTTCAGCGCGCGCAACATCGCGCCGGGCACCGCGGAAATCGCCTGGGACGTGCGCGAGAGCGGCGCCCGCCACATCGAGATCGTGGTGCGCCGTCTCGACGGCCGGGAAGTCCACTGGATGCGGGGCGGTCACGCCGGCAAGCAGAAAACCGGCCCCTGGGTGCAGCCGGGCATGGAATTCCAGTTGGTCGCCATGGGCACCGACGAAGTGCTCGCCACCATCGTCGCGGGCGAAGCGGAGTCGGGCGGGGCGGTGCATCCTTCGCCCGTCGAACCGATCGTGGGTCGCGCCGTCGATCTCTCGCGCATCGACTTCCAACTGCGCAACGTCGCGCCGCGCACCGTCGAAGTGTCGTGGGACCTGCGCGACAGCGGCGCCGAAGACGTGCAAGTCGTGGTGACGCGCCCGGACGGCAGCGAAGTCAACTGGACGCGCGGCGGCCGCATCGGCCGCCAGGTGACCGAGGCATGGGTGCGGCCGGGCATGGCCTTCCATCTCGTCGCACCGGGTACCAACGAAGTGCTGGCGCGCGTGGTGGCCGGCCAAACCGAAACCGGAGAGATCGAACACTCGTGATGGATGGAATGCACGACCAGGATGCGACGCTGAACTTCGTCGTCGGCGGCATGCCGCGCGGCGGCACGACCTACTTGGGCCAGTTGTTCAACCTGCATCCGGACGTCTTCTGCTACGTCATGGAGACGGCGCTGTTCCGCGAGCTGTCGATCTTCGCCGCCGATCGCCCGTTGCCGCCGGAAAACATGCCGGTGCTCGAAGCCTACCTGCGCGCCGACCTGCGCATGACGGTGGTCGACGGCACCGAGGAAAGCCGCCTGGCGACGTTCCCCCGCCTGCCGAAGTACCGCAACCTGATGTTGTTGCATGGCCTGGCCGAGCCCTCGGGCCCGGGCCTGCGCGTGTGGGATGCCGCGCGTTTCGAAACCTTCCTGGAGGCCTTGCTCGCGCTGTTCCGCAACGGCCTGTACGGACCGGAATTGTTCGCCGAAGGCGCGCGCCTGCTCGCGCGGCAGTTCCGCCAGGTCACCGCGCGTCCGGTGCTCGGCGAGAAGACACCCGACAATCTGTTCCACCTGGATGCGCTGCACGCCGCGGATCCGAACCTGAAAGTCTTCGCCGCCGTGCGCGAGCCGCACGCGACGATCGAATCGATGAAGCGTCGCGCGCTGCGCAACCGCGGTTTCGGCGACAGCGCCTTCGCGGCGGAAGTGCGCGGCGCGATCGCCGACTACTACCACCACCTGCGTCCGGCCTACGAGTTCTCGCTCGAAGCCCCGCCCGGCGTCTTCCACGTGCATCGCTACGAAGACCTGCTGCGCGACCCGGCCGCCGAGATGGAGCTTGCGTTCGCGCAACTCGGGCTCGAGACGCCGAAGGTCACGCGCCGCATGTTGCCGCAGATGTCCTTGCCCACGCCCGAACGTTTCCTCACCGACGAGGGCGTGACGCCGGCCGAGCATCGCCTGGTCGAAATGATCTGCGGGCCGATGCTGCGTGCCTTCGGTTACGAGGACAACGCACCGCCGCTGGTGGATGCGGCAGGCTTCGAGGAAGGGATCATCCCGTTGTCGGGCTTCCACGCACCGCGCGGCGCACCGATCAACGAAGTGTGGATCGGCCGTCGCGCCGATCTGTACGTGCTGTACCAGGGCCATCGCAAGTCGCTGTACTTCAACCTCGGCGTCAACCTGCCGCCGGCGCTGAGCGTCTACGACGTCGCCGTCGAGTTCGAAGTCGACGGCGTGGTGATGCACGTCGAACGCGTGCCGGCGCAAACCCCGTGGTTCGTCGTGGAGTTGCCGTTGCCCACCGACGAGGCGCACCACGCGATCGGCGCCTTCTTCGGCGCGCGCATCATCGTGCGCGCCTCGGCCTGGTACGTGCCCATCTCCGTGGCGGGCGCCGGCCCGGACCTGCGCGAGATCAGCGTGCTCGTCCGCGAAGCCCGGCTGGTCTGATCGGTTACGCTTTCCGCCTGCTGCAAACCCATTCCCTTCCCAGGTCGTCGCCCATGCGCCTCCACTCGAAGCTCGCTGTCCTTGTCCTGTCCGTCGCCGCGGTCGCCGCCTGCCAGCGCGAAACGCCGGCGCCGGCTTCCAACGCCACCGTCGCCCCGGCCGCCACGATCGCAGCGCCCGCCACCGTTGCCGGCGCGCCCGCGGCAGCGCCCGCCGCCGCGCAGGTGTTGTGGTTCGAGCCGGCTGCGATCGAGACCTGCGACACCAAGGGCGTCGCGGTGACCGTCCATTGGAACGCCCGCACCATCGCCGGCGTGAAGACCGTCGAAGTCAAGGGCATCGGCCCGGGCGGCAAGGAATCGCTGTTCACCCGCGGCGGCCCGCGCGGCGAGCGCGAAACCGGCGCATGGATGACCGCCAACCGCGTGATGGTGCTGCGCGATGCCGACAACGGCAACGAACTCGCACGCGCCCGCATGGCCGGCGCGGCCTGCACGAAGTAAGACCACCGAACCGATCGCGATCGGAAACACGATGAGCCCCGCGCTGCGTCGCGCCGCGTTGCTGGTGCCGGCGATCGCGTTGCTCGTCCTGCCGATCCGATCGCTCATCGTCGAAGGTCCGTTCGACTGGCATCTCGCGCAGCCGGCGGCCATCGAAGGCGGGCTGGAAGCGATCGGCTTGTTCCTTTGCGTGCTGCTCGGCCTTGCGTTGCCGGCGCGTCGCGTGGGGGGCTGCATCGTGGCGCTCGCGACCTGGTGGGTCGCGCGACGCCACGGCGTGGATGTCTCGATCCTTCTCGTCGCGTTGTATGCCGAAGGCCTGTTCGCGCTCGGCTGGCGCCTGTTGCCGTTCGCGGGGTTCACGCAGCGCACGCGCGTGGACGTGTTGCCCGTCGCCGGTTTGCTCGGTGTCGTGGCGTGGTCGCTGATCGCGTGGACGCTCGCGCTCGTGGGCGCTGCCACGCCGACGGCGTTCCGTTTCGCGGCGATCGGCGTCCTCGGGGTCGCGCTGCTGTTGCATCGCGGTCCGACACTGTCGGCGCTCGCGTGGCGCGCGGCGCATCGCGCACAGGGTTGGTCGCGCGTCGCGGCTGCATTCGCCATCGCGTTCTTCGTCGTCCTCTTCGCCAAGGCGTCGGTGGCGATCGACTACGACTCGATGTGGTACGGGCTGCGCGGCGAATCGGTGTTGCTGGGCGAGCACGGCCTGTTCGAAAACCAGGGGCTGGTGGCGGTCGTCCACTACTACCCGAAACTCTACGAAGTGTTGCTGCTGCCCTTCGTCGGCCTGGACAGCACGTCCCTGGTGTTCGGCGTGGGCATCGTGGCATCGCTGCTCGCATCCGCCATGGTGGTCGCGATCGTGTCCACGCTCGGCGTGCGCGGGCCGCTGCGCCTGTTGGCGGGCTTGCTCGCGATGACCTTGCCGGCGCTCGCGAACATGGCGGTGTCGGCGAAGGGCGATGCGATGTCCGCCTGGTTGTTGCTGGTCGGCGTGTTCGCGCTGTTACGCCTGCGCCGTTCGCGTGCACCGCGTTGGCTCTGGGTGGGTCTTTCGGCGGCCGGGCTGTCGGTGATCTGCCGCTTGTCGAACCTGCCCTATGCGGCCTTGCTCGTCGTGCTGCTCGCTTTCGCGCTCGTGCGTGCCGATCGCTGGCGCGATGCATGGCGCGATCGTGGCCTCGCGGTGTTCGCCGGTGCGGTCGCGCTCGCCGCCATCGTCACGTGGCGCACCTGGCTGGTGGCCGGCGTGCCGTTGATCGCACCCAATGCGATCGTTTCGCTCGAACAGCAGATGGGCTTCGCACTCGCGTATCCGGTGTCCTTGTTGCCGGGTGGCGGCGCGCTGCCGCGGCTTCCCGTGTTGTCCGGCCTCTGGCAGTTCCTGTTCGCGCCTGCCGCGTTGCCGCACATCCTGATCACGTGGACGGGCAACGCCTGGGCGCTGCTGCCGTTTGCCGCGTTGCTGCTGGGCGGACGCGTGCGCCCGACATCGCGCGACTGGCCGCTGCTCGCGATCGGCCTGCTGTTCTTCGCGATCCTGTTCTCCTATCACTTCCTGGTGCCCGGGGGCGACGGCAACTATTTCATCGTGCCGATCCTCGCCCTGCTCGCGTGGGGCATCGTGCGCGTGGCATCGGTGCGCTCGCCGAACTTCGTGCCGGCCGTGCTGTTCGCCTTCGTGCTCGCGCAAGCATCGATCGCGTTCGTGACCGGGTCGTGGAGCGGCGGAACCCGTGGCATCGATGTGGTGTACACGCGCACGCCGACGGAATTGCGCACGCGCGGCGCCGCCGAAATTCCGCGCGCGAACCTGGCGGGCGTGGCGCGTTTCTTCGACGGCATGCCGGCGGGAACGCGCGTGGTCGGCATGCCCGATCCCGGCGTGAAGGCGCTCATGCCGGTGGAATGGTTCCTGGGCGTGCGCTACGAACCGCTGGATTCGATCGCAGGCTTCCGTCCCGAGCTCGTGCGCGACCTGCGCGCGCTCACGCGATTCCTGCGCACGACGCGCATCGCCTACGTCGTCCTGCCGGCGCGATCGACCGACGTGATCGACGCGGCGAACCCGCGCGAGGTGCTCGACGCGCGCGTGCGTGCGTCGCTCGCGGCGCTCGCCGCGGACGGCGTCGCGCGCGAGGTCTATCGCGACGCGCACTACGTGGTGTGGTCGCTCGACGCATCGCCGATCGCGACCGTTGCGCTCGCCGGCGGCGGCGAAGCGAGTCTCGCGTATGACGCATCCGCGCTGTGCGAGAGCGGGGCAGCGCAGGTGGCGACCGTGGCCTGGCATGGCGCGGTGCCGAACGTCGCGATCGAAGTCCGCGCACCGAATGCGAACAAATCCGTGCTGTTCGCGCAGGGCGCGAACCGCGGCCGCGCGAAGACGGGGCCCTGGGTCAAACCGGATGCGGCGTTCATCCTGCGCGCAGGGCGCGAGGGCAGGGTGCTCGGCGTGCTGCGCGCGCAGTGCGACTAGCGGTGCGTCAGCCCGGCCAGCGCTTGAAGACCCAGCGGTCCAGCAGCAGGAACACGACCACGGGGACGAAGGTCATCGTCGCGACGACGCCGTACAGGTAATCGGCGTGCAGGATCGCGACGATGAAATGCATCAGCGCCGCGGACGCGACGATGTTGCCCACATGCACCAGCAGGTAGCGTGGCAAGTCGCGGTGCAGCCGGTTTTCCGAACGGAAGGCGAAGCCGCGTTGCAGCAGGAAGTTGAGCGGTGCGGCCGCAAGGTACGCCAACACCGAAGCCGGCACCGGCGCCACGTGCGCATGCTCGACGAGCGCCCACGCCACCACGCCGTAGAACAGCGTGCTCACGCCGCCGACCATCGCGAAGCGGACGAACCGCGCCGCGACCGCGTTCAGATCCCGTGTCATTCGCGCGCCGTCAGGCGGCCGATCGTCTTGCGCACGACGTACTGCGGCTTGCCGTTGAGCGTGAGCAGCACGCGCCCGACGTATTCGCCGATCGCGCCGAGCGACAGCAGCTGGATGCCGCCGAGGATCAGCACGGTGACGATCATCGAGGCCCAGCCGACGACCCACTCGGGATGCAGCAACTTCAACGCGACGACCACGCCCGCCATCACGAACCCGACGATCGACGAAAGCGCACCGATCAGCGAAACGAAGCGCAGCGGCACGACCGAGAAACTGGTCGCCATCTGCGACCAAAGCGAGACGAGCTTGCCGAAGCTGTAACCCGAACGCCCGTCGCTGCGCGCGTGGTGCGCCACCTCGACCGTCGCGATGTTGCGCGTGGCCTGCAGGATCAAGCCGTCGACGTAGACGAAGGGCCCGTCGTAGCGCAGCACTTCATCGCGGATCTCGCGCCGCATCGCGCGGAAGGGCGAGAGGTACAGACCCTTGGGCTTCTTCAGCAAACGCTGCGCGACCCAATCGTTAAAACGGCTGCCGAGCACCTTCCACGCCGCGTGCTCGCGGCTGGCGAAGTGCGCGTAGGTCACGTCCGCGCCGGCTTCGATGGGCGCCACGAGCGAAGCGATATCGGCGGGCGAATGCTGCAGATCGTCGTCCATGGTGACGACGATCGCGCCGCGCGCATGCGCCAGGCCCGCCATCACCGCGTTGTGCTGGCCGGCGTTCATGCGCAGGTCGACGCCGCCGAGCCACGGATGTTGCGCGGCGAGCGATTCGATCACCGGCCACGCGTCGTCGGGACCGCAATCGTGTACGAGCACGGCTTCGAAACCCACGAGCCCGTAACGCGGCGCGAGCGCGGCTTCGAGCTGCCGCGCGAGCTCCGGGAGGATGCGCGCGCTGCCGTAGACGGGAATCACGACCGACAGGGCGATGCCTGGCTCAACCATAGTATTTCCCGATGACGCGTTCGAGGTAACCGTCGCCGAAGTCGATACGCAGGCGCCGTGCGATGTCGTGCGCGAGCGCGGCATCGATCGGCATCGGGCGTCCGAGATCCAGGGAGGTGAAGTTCGCCTTGCGGCCGAGCACCTGTTCGAACACCGGCACCAGGCGCGGCATCGGCGTGGAAACCGGGCAGGCGACGGCGATGGTCTGCATGTCGCGCGGCCAGTCGTCCAGCAGCGCGCCGAGGATGCGCGCGACGTCGTCGACATCGACGAGGTTGCGTTCGGCCTTCGCCCACAGGTCGAAGTGTTCGCCGCGCAGGATGCGATCGCGCAGGTAGTTGGTCAGCGTGTGCGGGTTGTCGGTGTGCCCGACGACTTGCGGCAAGCGGATGATGCGGCCGCCGTGCGCACGCACCAGGTCTTCCATCGCCTGCTTGTGGCGGATGTAGGGACGGCGCGCTTCGAAGGCATCGGCGACGCCGCAACTGCTGAAGTACAGCAGCGTGCGCGGGTCCTGGAGGTGTTCGCGCAGCAGCGCTTCTTCGCGTGCGAAGGCGGTCGGGTCGGTTTCCGTCGAATTGGAAACGCCCGAGGCGAACACCACGCAGCCGTGGCGCGCCTGCACGACGGGCGCCATCGCGCGCGCCAACATCCCGTGGCCCACGATGGCGGGCGCGTGTGCGTGTGCGCGTTGCGTCATGGGGTCAGGCACGTCCGCTCGCGACGTACTGCGCGCCCATCGGCACGCGCGTGAGCAGGCGTTCGAGGGGGCGCAACGCGGCGAGCGCGTGCGGGAAGAAGATCGTGTAGTCCACGCGCGTGCCGTCGAAGCCCGCATCGCGCAGCAGCCCGCGGGTTTCGATGCTGCTGAGCAGGATGGCGTCCTCGTCGAATTCGCAATCGCGCACGACCTTGCGCGTCAGCGGATTCCAGGGATTGTGTTCGAACACGAACAGGCGGCCGCCGGGCTTGAGCACGCGGCGCAATTCGCGCAGCCAGTGCGCGCGTTCGACCGGCGGGATGTGGTGGAAGACGCACGCGGCCACCGCCACGTCCATCGCGTCGTCCTCCATCGCCAGGCGCTCGCCTTCGATCACCGACAGCGCGACGTCCGGGTGCGCCTGGCCCGCCATCGCGAGGCTTTCGCGCGAGACGTCCATGCCGTGCAGCGTCGTGTTCGGCAGCGCCTCGCGCAGGAAGCCGAGCGTTCCGCCGATGCCGCAGCCGAAGTCGAGCAATTGCGCCGGCGGCCGATCGGCAACGGCGCGCGCCACGTAGGCGGCCTTGGAGGCGGCGAAGTACGCCGGCTCCTCGCCGCTGGCGCGGATGCTTTCGCCGTGCAGGCGCGCGTAATCGCGCGCGTAACGGTCGAATTCGGGTGGCTGCTCCATGGGCGCTTACAGCGCCTGCTGCAATTCCGGCAGCAGCTTGAACAGATCGCCGACCAGGCCGATGTCGGCGATCTCGAAGATCGGCGCTTCGGGATCCTTGTTGATCGCCACGATCGTGCCCGCGTCCTTGATGCCGGTCAGGTGCTGGATCGCGCCGCTGATGCCGACGGCGACGTACAACTCGGGCGAGATGATCTTGCCGGTCTGGCCGACCTGCATTTCGTTGGGCACGTAGCCGGCGTCGACGGCTGCGCGCGAGGCGCCGACCGCGGCGCCGAGCTTGTCGGCGAGCTCGTACACGATCTTGAAGTTCTCGGCCGAACCCACGCCGCGGCCGCCGGAGACGACGCGGCGCGCGCTCTGCAGGTCGGGGCGATCGGACTTGCCGGCGGCCAGACCCTGGAAACGCGTGTGCGTCGGCAGCGTCGCATCGGCGCTCGCCGATTCGACGGCGGCGTTGCCATCGCGCGCCACTTCCGGCCACGAGGCCGTGCGCACGGTCGCGACGACGGGGCGACCTTGCGGCGCTTCGACGGTCACGATGGCGTTGCCCGCGTAGATCGGGCGCTTGAACGTGTATGCGCCTTCGACGGCCATGACGTCGGACACCTGCGAGACGCCGAGCAGCGCGGCGACGCACGGCATCAGGTCTTTACCGAAGGTGGTGCTCGGGCCGAACACATGGGTGTAGCCGTCGGCGAGCTTCGCGATCTGCGGTGCCTGCACCTGCGCGATCGCATTCGCGTTCGCGGCGTTGGCAACGCCGAGCACGCGCGCGACGCCCTGCAGCTTCGCCGCTTCGCCGGCGACCGCGGCCGGATCGGCGGCGAGCACGAGCACGTCGATGGAGTCGGGATTCAGCGCCTTCGCCGCGGACACGCACTTGGCGGTCGACGCATTGAGCTTGCCGTCGAGATGTTCGGCAACGATCAGGACCTTGGACATCAGAGCAACCCCTTCGCTTTCAGTGCGGCGACCAGTTCGGCCGCGTCCTTCACCATCACGCCCTTGCTGCGCTTGGCAGGCGGCGCGTAGTGCGTGGTCTTGAGTTCGTCGCCGGCATCGACGCCGAGATCTGCCAACGGGATCGATTCCATCGGCTTGCTCTTGGCCTTCATGATGTCGGGCAGCTTGATGAAGCGCGGCTCGTTGAGGCGCAGGTCGGTGGTGACCACCGCGGGCAGGTCGACCTCAAGCGTTTCCAGACCGGCGTCGACTTCGCGCACGACCGTGGCCTTGCCGCCGGCGACGTCGAGCTTGGAAGCGAAGGTCGCCTGCGGGCGGCCCCACAGGGTGGCGAGCATCTGGCCGGTCTGGTTGGCGTCGTCGTCGATGGCCTGCTTGCCGAGGATGACCAGGTCGGGCTGTTCCTTCTCGACCAGCTTCAGCAGCACGCGCGCCGCGGTGAGCGGGGCGATGGCGCCGTCGGCGACCACGTGGATCGCGCGGTTGGCGCCCATGGCCAGGCCGTTGCGCAGGTGGGCCTGGGCATGGGCGGGGGCGATGGTGGCCACGATCACTTCGGTCGCGATGCCCTTGTCGCGCAACCGCAGGGCTTCCTCGAGCGCGATTTCATCGAAGGGGTTGGCCGAGAGCTTGACGCCGTCGGTGACCACGCCCGAGCCGTCGGGTTTGACCTGGATGCGGACGTTGTAGTCCACCACGCGCTTGTAGCCGACGAGGATCTTCATGGGGGGCGGGCAATCCGGTGAACGAAGCGGACCGCGATTTTAGCCCGGCCGGCGCTAGAATCCATGCTCTTTGCATCGGAGGTTCCATGGCCGGCAACAAGCTATTCCCGGACGCGGCCACGGCCCTGGCCGGCCTCGTGGCGGACGGACAGACGCTCGCGGTCGGTGGTTTCGGCCTGTGCGGCATCCCCGAGGCGCTCATCGCCGCGCTGCGCGACACCGGCGTGAAGGGCCTCACGGTCATTTCCAACAATGCCGGCGTCGACGGCTTCGGCCTCGGCCAGCTGCTTGCGACCCGGCAGATCCGCAAGATGATTTCCTCGTACGTGGGCGAGAACAAGGAATTCGAACGCCAGTACCTCGCCGGCGAACTGGAACTGGAATTCAACCCGCAGGGCACGCTCGCCGAGCGCCTGCGCGCGGGCGGCGCCGGCATCCCGGCGTTCTTCACGCGCACCGGCTTCGGCACGATCGTCGCCGACGGCAAGGAGACGCGTGAGTTCGACGGCCACAGCTATGTGCTGGAAACCGCGCTGCACGCCGACGTCTCGCTGGTGAAGGCGTGGAAGGCCGACAAGGCCGGGAACCTGGTATTCCGCAAGACCGCGCGCAATTTCAATCCGGCGTGCGCGATGGCCGGCAAGACGACGGTCGTCGAAGTGGAACAACTGGTCGAGGTCGGGCAGATCGATCCCGACCAGGTCCACCTGCCCGGCATCTACGTCGACCGCATCGTCGTCAATGCGACGCCCGAAAAGCGCATCGAACAGCGCACCGTCCGCCAGGGAGGCGTGTAATGGCCTGGACCCGCGATGAGATGGCGCAACGCGCCGCACAGGAACTCACCGACGGCGCGTACGTCAACCTCGGCATCGGCTTGCCGACGCTCGTTGCCAACTACATTCCCGACGGCATGGACGTGTGGCTGCAGTCGGAGAATGGATTGCTCGGCATCGGTCCGTTCCCGACGGAAGCCGAAGTCGACGCCGACCTGATCAACGCCGGCAAGCAGACGGTCACCGCGCGCGAGGGCGCGAGTTACTTCGGCAGCCACGATTCCTTCGCGATGATCCGCGGCGGGCACATCGACCTGGCCATCCTCGGCGCGATGCAGGTCACCGACCAGGGCGATCTCGCGAACTGGATGGTGCCCGGCAAGATGGTCAAGGGCATGGGCGGCGCGATGGACCTGGTCGCCGGCGTCAAGCGCGTGGTCGTGCTGATGGAGCACACCGCGAAGAACGGCGAACACAAGTTGCTGTCGCAGTGCACGCTCCCGCTGACCGGCGTGGGCGTGGTCAATCGCGTGATCACCGAACTGGGCGTGTTCGACGTGACGCCCGGGGGCCTGCGCATGGCGGAACTCGCGCCGGGCGTCGCGCTGGACGAAGTGCGCGAAAAGACCGGCGTCCCGCTCGTCGAATGACGGGCGCGACCGACGCGGCGTCCGCGCAGCTTCCAGCGTGCGCCGTGTGCGGCGCGCGGGACTATCTCGACCGCGCGGTGCTCTGGCCCGCGCTCGTCGCCGAATGGGAACTGCAACCCCACGAGGCCGCCTTCATCGATCGGCAGCAGGGCACGGTGTGCACGCAGTGCGGCGCCAACCTGCGTTCGATCGCGCTCGCCGCCGCGCTGTGCCGCAGCGCGGGTTTCGCCGGAACGCTCGATGCGTGGATCGCATCGGTGCCGGCCATGTCGCTGTTGGAAGTGAACGAAGCCGGCACGCTGCATGCGCGCCTGCAACGCCTGCCCGGGCACGTCTACGGCGCATGGCCGCAATTGGACTTGCAGGCGATGGCGTATCCGGATGCGTCGTTCGACCGCATCGTCCATTCCGACACGCTCGAGCACGTGCCCGATCCGAAGGCCGCGCTCGTGGAAATGCGACGCGTGCTCAAACCCGGCGGCGCGGCGGTGTTCACCGTACCGATCCTCCCGGGCCGCCTGACGCGCGACCGCCGCGGACTTCCGCCGAGTTTTCACGGCGATCCGACGACGGCCACCCAAGACTTGCGCGTGCACACCGAATTCGGGGCCGATGCGTGGGCCATGGTGCTCGAAGCGGGTTTCGGCGCCTGTACCTTGGTCGGTTTCGATCCGCCGGCCGGCCTGGCCGTGATCGCCTGCGCCTGAACAGGTCCGGGAGTGACCTGGCCGGTCATTGCTGAACCAATCGGGTCACTTCACGGTAACCGCAGCAAAACGCCTTCCGTCATTTGTGACGGCACGGGGCTTGCGTCGGCCATCGCATCGGGATAATTGTTGAGCGAGCGGGACTGGGACGTCCCGCGCACGCTGCATCAGGGGGCCGTCTCCCACGGTTCGCGGCGGTACACCACATCACAGGGAACCTATTCGAATGCGCCTTCCTCTGCTCCTCGCCAGCGCGCTTGCCCTGGCGGCCTGCACAGCACACGACACGCCTTCCGGCGCCAACGGATCGGCGGCCGCGCAAGGCACCGCCAAGGCCTCCGCCTCGCATGCGCCCGCGGGCCTGCGCGACCATCGCGCGCGCGCCATCGCCGGCCTGCCGGACCGCGGGCAATTGCTCGCCTACACCGCCGGCGCGCCGGTCACCCGCAGCGCATACACCTGGCACGACATCGCGCTGAGCGAAGCGCACGCGATGAACGCCATCGCGACGGGCACGCTCGACGTGCCGGCGCCCGATGGTTCGACGATCGTGCTGAAGTACGACCACGTGGTCGACCACGGCGACGGCAACTGGACCTGGGTCGGTCGCCCCGCGGGTGCGAAGCCCGGCACCGAAGCGATCATCACCTTCGGTCCGAAGGCGGTGTTCGGCACCGTGCCTTACGGCCGCAAGCCGTCGCTGCGCATTTCCTCGGCGCAGGGCCGCACGTTCCTGATGGAAACCGACCCGTTGAAGCTGGCGGGCATGCACAACGATCCGCGCCGGCCCAAGGGCCCCGATGCCGTGCTGCCGCCGTCGATCCTCGCCGGCGCGCGCGCCAAGGTGCTCGAGCGCGCCGCCGCGGCGCCGAAGGCGCAGGCGCTGGTCGCCTCACGCCTGGTGCCGGAGTCGAGCACCGTGGATGTCGTGCTCGGTTACACCAACGCCTTCGCCGCGCGCCTGGGCGGCACCTCGCAGGCGAACACGCGCCTGACCTTCCTCGTCGCGGTCGCGAACCAGGCCTTCGTCAACAGCCAGATCAATGGCCGGCTGCGCCTGGTCGGCACCGTGCCGGTGGACTATCCGGACGCGACCGACAATGAAGTCGCACTGCGCGAACTCACCGGCGTGACGTGCACCGAGCTGTCGGACGGCAGCCTGGACTGCAACGACGCGCCGATCCCGGCCGCGCTGCAACCGCTGACCAACGCGCGCGAATCGCTGCATGCCGACCTGGTGTCGCTGGTGCGCAACTTCAGCGAGTCGAACAACAGTTGCGGCATCGCCTGGCTCGTCGGCGGCGGCGAAACGGCGATCACGCAGAACGATTCCTACGCGGCCGTCTCGATCGTCAGCGATTCCAACGGCAATGGTAACGACGACAGCAGCGGCAGTCCGTTCCCCGACAACGGGTGGGTCTGCCGCAACGAAACCCTGGCGCACGAACTCGGCCACAACATGGGGTCGGCGCACGACGCGACGACCTCCGCGGGCGACGATGGCGTGCTGACGATCGACGAACACGGGCGTTATCCGTACTCGTTCGGTTACAAGACCAGCGCGGGCAATTTCTTCACGATCATGGCCTACGAAGACGATGGCCAGGTGGCCTACCGCGTCTTCTCCAACCCGCGCATCAACTACTGCGGCACGATGGCGTGCGGCACGGCGGATGCGGACAACGCGCAAAGCCTGTCCAACACGATCCCGGTCATCGCCTCGTTCTATGCGTCGCTCGCGCCGCGCACGCGCCTCCCGCGTTCGGATTTCAACGGCGACGGCAGGGCCGACATCCTGTGGCACGACACCAACGGCACGAACGTGCTCTGGTACAACCCCACCGGCACGTCGACGCTCCCCCTCGCGAGCACGGCCGCGCCGTGGACGCTGGGCGGCATCGGCGACATCAACGGCGACGGGCGCGGCGACATCGTCTGGCGCAACACCTCGACCGGCGGCAACTCGATCTGGCTGTCGGGCAACAACCAGACGCGCGCGACGATGGCTTCGGTCGCGACCGCCTGGACCATCGCGGCGGTGGCCGACTTCGACGGCGACGGCAAGGCCGACGTCTGGTGGCGCCACCCGGCGACCGGTGCGAACGTGTTGTGGCGCTCGGCGAATCCGGCGACCAAGGTGACTGTCGCGAACGCGGCGACGGTGTGGCAGTTCGTCGCGGCGGACGACTTCAACGGCGACGGCAAGGCCGACGTGCTGTGGCGCAACACCACCACCGGCGCGAACCTGATCTGGCGCGCGGGCAACGGTGCAACGACGCAGTCGGTCAACAACATGCCGACGCAGTGGATCGTCGCGGGCGTGGGCGATTTCGACAACGACGGCAAGGCCGACATCCTGTTCCGCAACAACACCACCGGCGCGAACGAAATCTGGCGCTCGGCGTTGTCGGCGACCAAGACCGCGGTGGCGACCGTCGCCAACCTGAGCTGGCGTGTCGCGGGCGTCGGCGATGTCGACGGCGACGGCCGCGCGGATATTTTCTGGCGGCACACCAACGGTTCCAACCAGATCTGGAAGTCGGGCACGCAGGCGCAGATCGCGACCAAGGCCTCGGTGGCCACGTCGTTCCAGCCCAGCATGTAACGCGTTACTTCAACAGGCTTCGCAAGACCCTCACGCCCCGCGCCCCGTGCGCGGGGCGTGTTTGTTTGCGGAGCGTAAAAAAGCCGCCGACGATCGGTGCGTTTTCATCACATCGCCTCCATGAACCCTGCCGTATCACCTGCAGACCTTCCACGGGGGAACCCCACCATGCGTAATCTGCTCGCGATCTCGATCGCCTGCGGGCTGCTTTCGGCCTGCAGCGGCACCAGTACTTCCACCGCGGGCGCCGACACGCGCCACGCCGTGGCCCATCCGCAATCCCAGACCGCCGCGCACATGGCCTCCGGCATCGCGTCGCTGCCCGACCACGGCGCGCTCGTCGCGTACGAAGGTGCGCCGGTCCAGCGCGGCGCCACCACCTGGCGCGACGTGCAGATCAGCGAAGCGCACGCGCTGCGCGCTGCCGTCGACGGCGGTGCGTTGACGCTGCCGACGCCCGACGGTTCGACGATGAAGATCGGCTTCGTCCGCCGCGTCGAATCGCCGGACGGCAACTGGTCCTACGTCGGTCGCGCGGAAGGCGCGCCCGTCGGCAAGGAAACCATCCTGACCTTCGGCGACAAGGCGGTCTTCGGCACGATCCCCTACAAGAAGGGCGCGCCGCTGCAGATCACGACGGTCGGCAACCGCACCTTCATGGTCGAAAACGATCCGAAGAAGGCGATGGCGCTGGGCATCAAGGATCCGACCGGCCAGGACATGCTCAACCTGCCCGCCGAAGCGGCGTCGTTCGCGAAGGACATGGGTCCGCGCGCCTCCGCGACGATGGCTTCGCGCGTCGCGGGTGCTTCGCGTGCGCAGTCGCTCGTCGCCTCGCAGGCGCCGGTGACCACGAGCACCGTGGACATCATCATCGGTTACACCGTCGGCTTCGCCACGCGTCTTGGCGGCACGTCGCAAGCGATCACGCGCCTGCGCTTCCTCCTGGACACGACGAACCAGGCCTTCGTCAACAGCCGCGTCGGCGGCACGCTGCGCGCGGCGCAGTTCGTCCAGGTGGACTTCCCGGACGAGACGAACAACCGCGAAACGCTCTTCCAGTTGACCGGCGTGGCGTGCTCGCCCGTCGCCAACACCGGTGAACTTCCCGACGGCGGCGTGAGCTGCTCCCTGGCCACGCGCCCGGCTGCGCTCGAAGTGCTCTCGCAGCGCCGCGAACAGTTCGGCGCCGACCTGGTCACGCTGGTGCGCGCGTTCGACAACGACACCAACGGCAGCTGCGGCATCGGCTGGAAGCTCGGTGGCGGGCAGACGCCGATCACCGCGGCGAGCGCGGCGTTCGCCTATTCGGTGGTGAGCGACTCCAGCGGCTCGATCTTCACCGACGGCGGCGCGAACTGCCGCGACGACAACCTCGCGCACGAGGTCGGCCACAACTTCGGCCTGCAGCACGACGTCGCGATCGCGGCGGGTGCCGACGACACCAACGGCGACGGCAACCTGCTCGACCCCGAGGAGTTCGGTCGCTTCGCCGATTCCTTCGGCTATTTCGCCGCGCCCGAGGCCGGCGATTTCTTCGACACGATGGCGGTGCGTCGCTCGGGGAAGGACGGCATCCTGGTGTACTCCAACCCGAGCGTCGGCACGTGCAACGGCTTCGCCTGCGGCGTGACGAACCAGGCGAACGCGGCGCGCACGCTGAGCCTGACGATTCCGCAGGTCGCGGCCTTCCGCAACAACATCGTGCCGGTCGTCGCCACGGGTTACCGCGGCGACTTCGACGGCGATGGCAAGAGCGACCTGTTGTGGCGCAACCTGTCCTTCGGCGCGAACATCGTGTGGCGCGGTGCGATTTCGCAGCAGTCGCTGGCGCTCAAGCCGGTGGCGAACCAGGTCTGGCAGATCGCCGCCACCGCCGACTTCGACGGCAACGGCAAGTCCGACATCGTCTGGCGCAACCGCAACACGGGCCAGAACCTGATCTGGCGCGATGGGCTGAACACCCAGGCCGGCCCGCTCGGTTCGCCGGTGGCGCCGTGGGGCATCGTCGGGAGCGGCGACTTCAACGGCGACGGCAAGGCCGATCTGTTGTGGCGCAATGGCGGCACGGGCCAGAACGTTTATTGGCGCGGCGCCGTCAACACGCAGCCGACCCCGATCACCAGCGCGCCGGACCTGGATTGGGTGGTCGCCGCGATCGCCGACTTCAACGGCGACCACAAGGACGACATCCTCTGGCGCCACAGCACCACGCGCGCGACGGTCATCTGGTTGTCCGCCAACTCGGCGACCACGCAGGCCGTCACGTCCTGGGCTGCGCAATGGAACGTGGTGGGTGCCGGCGATTTCAACGGCGACGGCAAGGAAGACATCTTCCTGCGCAACTTCATGACGGGTGCGAACGTCATCTGGCGTTCGGGCAACTCGACGACGCCGCAGGGCATGTCGGCCCAGCCGAACATGGACATGGTCCCCGTCGCCGTCGGCGACTTCAACAACGATGGCAAGGACGACATCCTGTGGCGCAACGTGACCACCGGACAGAACCTGCTCTGGTTGTCGGGCAACGCGGGCACGGTGATGAACCTCACCACCGCGCCGCCGCCGGCCTGGTTGCAAGCCGGCTGATGCCAGCGCCGACGTAGTGCGGAAAGACACCGGGCGCCTCGTGCGCCCGGTTTTTTTTGGGTCAGAGATTCTGGTAGTTCGGGCCCGAGCCGCCTTCGGGCGTGACCCAGGTGATGATCTCGTACGGATCCTTGATGTCGCAGGTCTTGCAGTGCACGCAGTTGGCGGCGTTGATCTGCAGCCGCTTGCCGGTGCCCGCGGGGCCGTCGGGATCGTCGACGATCTCGTACACGCCGGCAGGGCAGAAGCGCGTGCACGGGTTGTCGTATTCGGCGGCGCACCGCGTGACGCACACGCTCGGATCGTGCACCACCAGGTGCACGGGCTGGTCCTCGTCGTGTTCGGTCGCGGCGAAATACACGCCGGCCAGGCGGTCGCGCGGCGCGAGGTCGCGCTGCACGTAATCGCGCGTGGCCTGCTCGCGTTCGGCGACTTTTTCCAGCGCGTTCCAGTCGGGCTTGTTCTTCAGCGTCCAGGGCGAGAGGCCGAACGTCACGGTTTCCCATGCAGCGTTGGCCAACCCGAACCAGAGACCGCGCTTGAAGCCCGGCTTGATGTTGCGCACGCGCTTGAGCTCGCGGAAGACCTTGGACTTGCGCACCTTGCGGTCGAAGCCGGTCGTGTTCGTGTCGAACTCCACGATGTGCTCGGCCGCGAGCAATGCCGTTTCGATGGCCTGGTGCGTCCCCTTGATCTTCGGCACGTTGAGCGTGCCGGCGGCATCGCCGATGAGGATCGCGCCGGGCATCTCGAGTTTCGGCAGCGATTGGTAGCCGCCGGTCACGATCGCGCGCGCGCCCGCCGACACGATGGTGCCGCCTTCGAGCAGCGACTTCACGGAAGGATGGTTCTTCCACTGCTGGAAGGCTTCCCACGGCTTGTATTGCGGATCGTGGTAATCCAGGCCGCTGATGTAGCCCAGGGCGATGCGGCCCTTGTCCAGGTGGTAGAGGAAGCTCCCGCCGTAGGTGTGGTTGTCCGCGGGCCAGCCGACCGAATGCACGATCTTGCCTGGCGTGACGCGGTCTTCGGGCACCTGCCAGAGTTCCTTGATGCCGATCGAGTAGCCCTGCGGATCGCAGCCGGCATCGAGCCCGAAGCGCTTGATGAGCCGCTTGGTGAGATGGCCGCGCGCGCCTTCGGCGAGCACGGTGACGCGCGCATGGATGTCGATGCCCTGGGTGTAGGCGGCCTTGTGCGTGCCGTCCTTCGCCACGCCCATGTCGCCGATGCGCACGCCGATCACGCGGCCGCTTTCGTCGTGCAGCGTTTCCGACGCGGCGAAGCCCGGGAAGACATCCACGCCCAGTGCTTCGGCCTGCGGTGCGAGCCATGCGCACAGCGCGCCGAGGCTGACGATGAAGTTGCCCTTGTTGTGCATCTGCGGCGGCGTGATCGTCCGGAACCCGCCGGTCTTGGTCAGGAACCAGAATTCGTCCTTCGCCGCGGGAACGCAGATCGGCGGCGGGTTGTCGCGCCAGCCGGGCAGCATTTCGTCGAGCGGGCCGGGCTCGATCACCGCGCCGGACAGGATGTGCGCGCCGATGGTCGAGGCCTTCTCGATCACGCAGACGGTCATGTGCGCGTTGTGCTGCTTGACGCGGATCGCACAGGCCAGGCCGGCGGGGCCGGCGCCCACGACGACGACGTCGTACTCCATCACGTCGCGTTCGGTTTCGGTCATGGCGCCCTCCATTGGATCGCGCCATTCTAAAGCGCATGGCGGCGCAGGCGATTCATCTGCCGGGTGCGGACGTGGTGTTGCATCCGGACTGGCTGGGGGAAAAGGCGGCGTGGGCGCTGTTCGAGGCGCTGCGCGCGGGCCTGCCGTGGGAGCGCCACCGGATCACGGTCTACGGGCGCACGCTCGATGCCCCGCGGCTCAGTTGCTGGATCGGCGATGCGGCCTACACGTATTCGGGGACCGTGTTCGAACCGCATCCCTGGCCCTTGGCGCTGGCGCCGGTGCGCGCGCGACTGGCGCGCGAACTGCAGGGCGAATTCAACAGCGTGCTCGCCAACCTCTACCGCGACGGCGCCGACCGACTGGGCTTCCATCGCGACAGCGAACCCGAACTCGGCCCCGAACCGCTGATCGCATCGGTGAGCCTGGGGGCGACGCGGCGTTTCCGCTTCCGTGCGCGCGACGGGAAGGGATCGCTCGGGCTCGACCTCACGCACGGCAGCCTGCTCGTGATGGCGGGCGCGACGCAACGCAATTGGCTACATGCGGTGCCGCCGACCGCGCGCGCGGTGGGGCCGCGCATCAACCTGACCTTCCGGCATGTCGCGCCGCGATGAGGCTCAGTCTTCGTCGACGAGCAACTCGAGCGCCATGACCAGCGCATCTTCGCGCCCGTCCTTCGCCGGGTAATAACGCGGGCGCCGGCCGATCTCGTTGAAGCCTTCGTCGTGGTAGAGCGCGATGGCCGCCGCGTTGGACGGACGCACTTCGAGGAACACGCGCTGCGCGCCGCGACCGCGCGCCAGTTGCAGGATCGCGCGCAGCAACCGGCGGCCATGGCCGCGGCCCTGGACTTCCGGCGCGGTGCACACGTTGAGCACGTGCGCTTCGCCGGCGGCGACGCTCAACACCGCGTAACCGAGGATGTCGCCGTCCTGCACCAGCACCCATGCCGGATGGTTGGCGAGCAGGCAATCGCGGAACACGCCCTGCGTCCACGGAAACGCGTAGGCGCGTTGTTCGATCGCCATGATCTCGGGGAGATCGGCTTCGCGCATCGGACGCAGCGAGGCGATGGGCAGGCTGTCGGCGGCGAGGGCGCTCATCGGGGTGCGGCCTTGCGCAACGCGCGCAGCTGCGGCCACAGCGCGCGCTTGGCGGCGGGCGTGCGCAGTTGCGCGGGCGAAGGGAGTTTCGGGAGCGAGGAGAGGTCGGTTTTCGCCGCGCGCGCGATGGCCTGCGTCAGCGGCGTGTCTTCGATCGCATCGGGATGCTGCACGCGGAACACGACATGCCCGAGTGCATCGAGCACCTCGCGTTGGAAGTCGTCCCACGGCGGCGCTGCATCGCTCATGTGGCTTCGCCCACGAGCTTGCGGCGACGGAACCACATCAGCGGCCCCGACAAGGCATACAGCGCGGTCACCGCGAGCAGCACGCGCGGCGGATCGATCCACAGCGCGATGAGCGCGGCCACCGCGATCACGATCGTGGTGAACGGCACGCGCTCGGCGCGCGCGCCCTGGCCGCTGCCCTTGAAGCTGTTGTAGCGCACGCGGCTGACCATCAGCAGGCCGGCGACGATCGCCACCGCGGCGGCCGGATAGCGCAGTTCGGTGCCCGAAAAACCGATCTCGTCGCAGGTCCACACGAAGCTCGCCATCAATCCGGCGGCCGCGGGACTGGCCAGCCCGATGAACCACCGCTTGTCGACCGTGCCGACCTGGCTGTTGAACCGCGCCAGGCGCAACGCGGCGCACGCGGCATAGAGGAAGGACACCAGCCAGCCGACCTTGCCGAAGACCGCGCCGTCGAGCTTCATCGACGACAGCGCCCAGTGGTACATCACCAGCGCGGGCGCCATGCCGAAGCTGACCAGGTCGGCGAGGGAGTCGTACTGCACGCCGAACTCGGTCTGCGTGTTGGTCATGCGGGCCACGCGGCCGTCGATGCCGTCGAGGATCGCGGCGATGAAGATCGCCAGGCACGCCGCCTCGTATTTGCCCTGGGCGGCCGCGATGATCGCGAAGAACCCCCCGAACAGGCCGCCGGTGGTGAACAGGTTGGGCAGCAGGTAGATGCCGCGCGGACGTGGCCGCGCCGGTTCGATGGGCTCCATGGCCGAAGTGTAGCGCCTGCGACGCAGGTCGCTTGCGCGCTCCCCGTCGCAGTGCTGCAATCGCCCCACGCCAATCGGCGATGTCCTCCGGGGGAAGCGCCATGAACCGTTCGATCCGCCTGCTCTTGGGTGCCTGCGTCCTGTTGTCGTTCGCGCCCGCCTTCGCGCAGGCCGTCTATACGTGGAAGGACGACAAGGGCGTCACCCACTATTCCGATTCCCCGCCGCCGGCCGGCGCGAAGAAAAAGAACGTGCGCACCGCCGCCGACCCCGTGCCTTCGTCCACGCCCGTCGCCGCCGTGAAGCCCGCCGATGCGGCCGATGCCGCGGCCAAGCCGGACAACGCCGCCGACCAGGCCGCCCAGCAAGCCGCGCAACAGGCCAACGCCGAAAAGCAGGCCAAGCAGCGCGACCAGGCCTGCAAGCAGGCCCAGGCCAACCTCGCGGTGTTGAACAGCCAGGCCGGCGTGTCGGTCGACCGCGATGGCGACGGCAAGGCCGACGCCGTGCTGGACGACAAGCAGCGCCAGCAGGAAGTGCAGGCCATGCAATCGGTCGCCACGGCCAACTGCAACTGACGCCATCGGGGGCGCGGGCAGGGGCCCTGCGGGGTCCCGTGGCAGAATGCGGCTCTTTCCGCCGCTCCGAAGTCCCCCGATGCGCCTGTCGCAATTCCATCTCCGCACCGTCAAGGAAACGCCCGCCGACGCCGAAGTCGTCAGCCACCAGCTGATGCTCCGCGCGGGCATGATCCGCAAGCTCGCCGCCGGCCTGTACACGTGGTCGCCGCTCGGCCTGCGCGTGCTGCGCAAGGTCGAAGGCATCGTGCGCGAGGAAATGAACCGCGCCGGCGCGATCGAACTGCTGATGCCGTCGATCCAGCCGAAGGAACTGTGGGAAGAGACGGGCCGCTGGCAGAAGTTCGGCGGCCAGCTGCTGAAGATCAGGGATCGCAAGGAAGCCGAGTACTGCTACGGCCCGACGCATGAAGAGGTGATCACCGACTTCGCGCGCAACGAGCTGTCCAGCTACAAGCAGTTGCCGGTCAATTTCTACCAGATCCAGACCAAGTTCCGCGACGAGATCCGCCCGCGCTTCGGCGTGATGCGCGCGCGCGAGTTCCTGATGAAGGACGCGTACTCCTTCCACGTCGACGAAGCCTCGCTCGCCGACGAGTACCGCAACATGTACGACACCTACACGCGCATCTTCACGCGCCTGGGGCTGAAGTTCCGCGCGGTGTTCGCCGACACCGGCGCGATCGGCGGCAATGCCTCGCACGAATTCCAGGTGCTCGCCGATTCGGGCGAGGACGCGATCGCGTTCTCCGATGGGTCGGACTACACGGCCAACATCGAACTGGCCGAAGCGCTTGCGCCCGGCCCGCGGCAATCGGGGGCGGAATCCCTGCGCAAGGTGGAGACGCCGACGCAGAAGACATGCGAAGACGTCGCTGCGTTGATGGGCATCGCTCTGGATCGCACCGTGAAGTCGGTCGCCGTGATGGGCGACGACGGCTTCGTTCTGGTGCTCGTCCGCGGCGACCACGTCGTCAACGAGGTCAAGCTGCGCAAGCTCGCGGGGCTGTCGGACTATCGCCTCGCGACCGAAGCGGAAATCGCGACGCATCTGGGCGCGGATCCGGGCTTCCTCGGTCCGCTCAAGCCGCGCGCCGACATCACCATCGTGGCCGATCGCAGCGTCGATGCGATGCACGATTTCGTCGTCGGTGCCAACGAAAACGGCTGGCACGTCGCCGGCGTGAACTGGGTGCGCGACCTGCCCGAAGCCGACATCGTGGCCGACGTGCGCAACGTCGTCGCCGGCGATGCCTCGCCCGACGGCAAGGGCACGCTGGGCATCGCGCGCGGCATCGAAGTGGGGCACGTGTTCCAGCTCGGCCGCAAATATGCCGAAGCGATGCAGTGCACCGTGCTCGACATGGCGGGCAAGGCCGTCGTGCCGATGATGGGTTGCTACGGCATCGGTGTTTCGCGCATCGTTGCCGCCGCGATCGAACAGAACCACGACGCCAACGGCATCCTGTGGCCCGAAGCGATGGCGCCGTGGCAAGTGGCCGTGTGCATCATCAACCCGAAGAACGATGCGAACGTCGCCGCCGCCGCCGAAACGCTGCACCGCGAGCTCAACGCGGCGGGCATCGAGGCGGTGCTCGACGACCGCGGCCTGCGCCCCGGCCAGATGTTCGCGGACATCGAGCTGATCGGCGTGCCGCACCGTGTCGTCGTGTCCGAGCGCGGCCTGGCCGCGGGCACGTTCGAGTATCGTGCGCGGACCGCGGCGGATGCCGAACAACTCGATCGGCAGGCGCTCTTCGAACGTTTGCGCGCCTGAGTCTTCCCTTCACCTTGCCGAGGAACGCCCCGATGTCCATCGATCTCAACGGCCTGTCGGCCAAGGAACTCGACGCGCTGATCGCGCAAGCGAAGAAGCGTCGCACCACGATCAGCAAGCGCAAGCCGATCGCGCTGGTCCGCAAGAAGCTCACCGCGCTCGCGCGCGCCGAGGGCTACACCATCGGCGAGCTGTTCGGCGGGAGCGCGGGCGCCGCGCCGGCGAAGAAGGCCGCGACGACGGGTGCCGCGACGGCGCGCAAGTCGACCAAGGGTTACAAACTCGGCAAGGTCGCGCCGAAGTACCGCAATCCGCAGAACTCGGCGGAAACCTGGGCCGGCCGCGGCCAGCAACCGAAGTGGATGGCCTCGCAGATCGCCGCGGGCCGGAAGCTCGAAGACTTCCTGATCCGCTGACCCTCAGAGGTTGCGGCGGGCGGAGACCAGCAGGTTTCCGAACAACAGCCCCGCGACCAGCGCCATCAGCGAATTGAGCACCGCGATCGCCGCGACGCTGCCGGCATCGACGTTCTGCTGCTGCACCAGGTTGATCACGCCGCGCAGCGCCACGCTGCCCGGCACCAGCATGATGATGCCGGGCACGCGCACCAGCGCGCCCGGCCGTTGCGTCACGCGCGCGTAGGCGTTGCCGAATGCGGAGGTGAACAGCGCGGCGAGGAAGACGCCGGCCGGGCTGTCGAACATCTGCCCGCCGAAGCGCGCGATGAGATAGCCCATCGCCGCCGACAACATCACCACCCAGTAGTCGCGCAGCGCCGCGCGGAACAACACGGCGAATGCGAACGCGCCGCTGATCAGCGCCACGCCTTCCACCCAGTCCGGTTGCGGCCGCGACGCGCGGACGTGCGGTTCCAGGCCGATGTAATGCGCGAGCTTGAACGCGATGACCGTCCCGATGGTGAGCTTGAGGATCGTCGTGAGCGCACCGGCGAAGCGCGCGGTGCCCGACACCAGGTGGCGGCTGGTGAGTTCGTTCACCGCGTTGGTGAGCGTCATGCCGGGCAGCAGCACGATGAGCGAAGCGATCGTCACCGTGTTGAGGTTCAGCGGCCCGACCAGGCTCGCCACGGCGATCGCGACCAGGCCCGCGACGACGCCGGCGATCGCATCGCTGGCTTCGTTCAAACGCGCGCGGCCCTGCGATGCGAGTTCGACCATGCCGATCAGCAGGCCGATCAAACCGGCGGTGCCGATGTCGAGCCAGGGCAGGCGCAGCAGCCCCGCGACCGCGGCGGAGGCCAGGCCGAAACCGAAGATCTGGATCGCGCGCTGTCGACGCGTCGGCGGTTTGGAGAGTGCGCGAAGTTGCGCATGTCCTTGCGCGATTCCGACGCGGCCGGCCATCACGTCTTCGGCGATGCGATCGGCCTCGCACAACTTGTAGAGGTCCGTATCTCCGGGCGCCAAACGGATCACGCGCGTCGTATCCGAGACGCCGGCGGGTCGACGCGGATCGCTGAAGGACAGGATCATGCCCGTGGGGTTCGACCACGGTTCGCAGTCCAGTCCAAGGCGTTGCGCCACCGCCACCACCGCGCCCTCCAGGCGTTGCGCGGTGGTGCCGTAGGCATGCAGGTGCTCGGCGACTTCGAGCACGAATTCGATGCGCTCGGCGTAGCCGGCGCTCGCCGCGTCGGCCGTTGCCGGCGCCGGTGTCGGAACCAACGAAGGAGGGGCGCTCATGTTCGAAGCATCGCACGAGGCTTGGATTCGCCAAGAGGGCGATGGGGGAAGTGCGGTGTCCGTCAATGGACGGATCATTGCAATCCGTCCCTTGATGGATTACAAAGGGTTTGCCTCCCGCCTGGGGTCCGCCATGGCCCAACCGCTCGAAACACCGCAAGCGCATGCGCCGGACCTGTCTTCGGCGCAGTCCGCCGCTGCAGCGTTGCGCACCTTCTTCCGCATCGCCGATGCTTGGGGTCTGTCCAACGACCAGCAACGCCAGTTGCTCGACTGCGGCCGCAGCACGTTCTACGAATGGAAGAGCGGTCGGGTGAAGCGCGGGCTGGACAACGCCACGCTCGAGCGCCTTTCGCACGTCTTCGGCATCTATTCGGCACTGCAGTTGCTGCTGCCCATTCCCCAACGCGCGCACGACTGGATCAAGCGCGACAACGCAGCGCCGCTGTTCGGCGGAAAGTCCGCGCTCGATCGCATGCTCGCCGGGCAGGTGTCGGATCTGTTCGTCGTGCGCCAATACCTCGACGCGCAACGCGGCGGGTGGTCCTGAGTCGCGTGCGGTTGGCGCATGTCCAGCTCGCGTGGGACACCTCGTGCCGGCTCGTCGCAAGCCGGTATCCCGCGGTGGGCCTGTTCGATGCCGTCGCCGATCCGATCGACCTGGAGGTCGTGTTCGCCGTCGAAGCGCTCGGCAACCCGCGCCTGCGGCAGGAACACGGCGCGCTTTCGCTCCTGCCGCAGGACCAGCGCATCAGCGGCCCGGGCACGACGCCGGTGATGTCGGCATTCACCCACCTCAACCCCGAGGGGTCGCGGTTTTCCGACGGCACCTGGGGCGTGTACTACGCGGCGAACGATCTCGACACGGCCGTCGCCGAAGTAAGCCACCACCGCGCCCGTTTCCTCGCACGCACCCGCGAGCCGGCGATCGAAATCGACCTGCGCTGCTATCGCGTGCCGGTGCGCGCGCGCTTGCTCGACCTGCGCGGCCGCCGCGCGCCCGCGGGCATCCTCGATCCCGCCAGCTATGCCATCTCGCAGCCGTTCGCGCGTGCGCAGCGCGATGCGCGCGAGCCCGGCCTGGTCCACGACAGCGTGCGCCGCCGCGCCGGGCAATGCGTCGCGCTGTTCACCCCGAAGGCGACGGTGCCGCCCGCGCAGCAGGCCGAACACGTCGCCCTGTGCTGGAACGGCGAGCGCATCGCCGCGTGGTACCGCAAGTCGGACGCCCGCTTGCTCTAGGCGCCGTCGACGCCGGGTCCAAGCCGGACTCTGTATGCTCCGCGCAAAGGGGACCCGATGCGCGACGAGAGCCGCCCGCCCAGTGTTGAAACCGATGCCGAAGGCCGCTTGCGCCTGCTCGGGAGCTGGACGCTCGTGCATGCCGCCGGCATGGCCGAGCAACTGCGCACGGCGCCGGACACCATCGAAGCCGTCGACGCCCACGACATCGAACACCTCGACTCGGCCGGCGTGCTCCTGCTGCTGCGCTACGCGCGGCGCCGCAACCTGGACGTCGACAGCTTCCACTTCCGGGACGACCACGTTTCGCTGGTGTCGGCCATCGAGGACGTCGCCGACGACCGCCCCAAGAAGAAGCGCGAATACGGCGTCAGCGCCGCCCTCGCGCGACTGGGTTACGCGGTGCACGACAACTGGCGCGAGATCCTCGCGCTGGTCGGCTTCCTCGGCGAGAACCTGATGAAGTTCGGCCGCATGCTCGCCCAGCCCAGGCGCTTCCGCCTGACGGCCACCGTCTTCCACATGGAACAGGTGGGCCTGGACGCGGTGCCGCTGGTGTTCCTGCTGTCCTACCTGGTCGGCGCGGTGATCGCCTTCCTCGGCGCGAACATCCTCCGCGACTTCGGCGCGGAGATCTACGTCGTCGAACTGGTCAACGTGGCCTTCCTGCGCGAATTCGGCGTACTGCTCACCGCCATCATCCTCGCCGGCCGCACCGCGAGCGCGTTCACCGCGCAGATCGGCGCGATGCAGAGCCGCGAGGAAGTCGATGCGATCCGCACGCTCGGCATGGACCCCATCGACCTGCTCGTGTTGCCGCGCGTGATCGCACTGTTGGTGATGCTGCCGCTGCTCACCTTCATCGCGATGATCGCGGGTTTGCTCGGCGGCCTGTCGGTCGGCGCCTTCAGTCTCGACATTCCACCGCAGGCGTACCTGTCGCGCATGGAAGCGACGATCGAAGTCCGGCATTTCCTCGTGGGTCTGTCGAAGGCGCCGTTGTTTGCGCTGGTGATCGGGCTGATCGGTTGCCTGGAAGGCCTGCAAGTCGAAGGCACCGCGCAGTCGGTGGGCGAACGCACCACCTCGAGCGTGGTGCAGACCATCTCGCTGGTGATCGTGATCGACGCGATCATGGCGCTGTGGTTCCTGCAGATGGACATCTGACCCATGGCCATCGACGAAAACGACATCGTCATCCGCATCCGGGGCCTGACCAACACCTTCGGCGAGCAGATCGTGCACGAGAACCTCGACCTGGACGTGCGCCGCGGCGAGATCATCGGCGTGGTGGGCGGCTCGGGCGCGGGCAAGTCGGTGCTGATGCGTTCGATCATCGGCCTGCGCCGGCCCGATGCGGGCACGATCGAAGTGCTCGGCGTCGACGCGCGCAGCGAAGACGAGGACGTGCGCAACCATATCCAGCGCAACACCGGGGTGCTGTTCCAGGACGGCGCGCTGTTCTCCTCGCTCAGCGTGGGCGAGAACGTGCAGGTGCCGCTGAAGGAAGAGCATCCGGACCTGCCCGATTCGCTGCGCTACGAACTCGCGTTGCTGAAGGTGAAGCTCGCCGGCCTGCCGGCCGACGCGGTGAACAAGCTGCCTTCGCAACTGTCCGGCGGCATGCGCAAGCGCGCGGGCCTGGCGCGCGCACTCGCGCTCGATCCGCCATTGCTGTTCCTCGACGAACCCACCGCGGGCCTGGACCCCATCGGCGCGGCCGCGTTCGACCAACTCATTCTCACCCTGCAGCAGGCCCTGGGCCTGACGGTGTTCCTGATCACGCACGACCTCGACACGCTGTACGCGATCTGCGATCGCGTCGCGGTGCTGGCCGACAAGCGCGTGGTGGTGAACGCCCCCATCGAGGAGGTCGAGCAGTTCGACCACCCGTGGGTGCAGGAATATTTCCACGGCCCACGCGCCCGCGCCGCCCGCACGGCGGGCGCTGGCACAATGGCCTGAAGGGAGGAACCATGGAAACCAAGGCCAACTACGTCCTGATCGGCGCCTTCACGCTGGCGGTCAGCATCTTCGGCCTGCTGTTCGCCCTGTGGGCCGCCAACTGGTCCTCCGAACGCGAATGGAACAAATACAGCATCGTCTTCAACGAGGCGGTCACCGGTTTGTTCGAAGGCGGCAGCGTGCGCTACAACGGCATCACCGTCGGCACGATCGACGCGCTGCGCCTGGCGCCCAACGATCCGCGCAAGGTGATCGCCACGGTGCGCATCAACACCAACACGCCGATCAAGACCGACACGCACGCCAAGATCTCGCAGGACGGCCTCACCGGCCCGACCTTCATCCAGCTCAGCGGCGGCAGCCCCAACGCACCGCTGCTGGTGTCCAACGACAGCGACGTGCTGCCGACCATCGCCACCGAGCCTTCCGCGCTGCAGAACATCGCCGATACCGCGAACCGCCTGGTCGCGCGCATGGACGTGTTGCTCAGCGACGAGAACGTGCGCCGCATTTCCGATTCACTCGCTAACATCGAAGCGCTCACCGATTCGGTCGCCGCGCAGCGCCAGGACATCGGCGCGCTGATCGTCAATGCACGCCAGGCCAGCGAGCAGTTGAAGGTGACCTTGAACACCACCAACGGCGCGGTCGAACGCCTGGATCGCGACGTGGTTCGCCAGTTGCCCCCGATCATCGACAAACTCGATCGCACGCTCGCGCAATTCGAATCCGTGGCGACCAATGCCAACGGCGTGATTGCCGACAACCGCGCGCCGCTCGCCAATGGCCTCCAGCAACTCGGGCCGGCCATGACCGAATTGCGCGGCCTGGTGCGCGACCTGCGCCGCGTCGCCAGCCGCCTCGACGCCAACCCGGCGGGCTACGTGCTCGGCCGCCAGCAACCCAAGGAGTTCGTGCCCGAATGAGTACGCGCATTCGCCTGGTGGTCGCCACCGCCGTGCTGGCCACGCTCGCCGGCTGCAGCACCATCGTTGGGAAAAAGGAATCCATCGCGCTCTACGCGCCCGAGGCGACGGTGCAGCCGGACGCGTCGTGGCCGCAGGTACAGTGGGCGCTGCAGATCCCGCGTCCGCACGCGTCGGAACTGCTGGATTCCCCGCGCATCGTGGTGCGTCCGGCCGATGGCGAACTGCAGGTCTACCACGGCGCGATCTGGGCCGAGCCCGCACCCGACCTCGTGCAGGACGCGGTGCTGCGTGCTTTCGAAGACAGCGGACGCATCGGGAGCGTCGCGCGCCGCGGCAGCGGCGTCACCGGCGACTACGAACTGTTGCTCGACATCCGCAACTTCCAGTCCGACTACGCGGGCGGCGCGACGCCGAGCGCGGAAGTGGAAATCGTCGCCAAGCTCATCGCCAATCGCAGCAACACCGTCATCGCCACGCGCATGCTCAAGCAACACGTGCCGGCGGCATCGACGAAGATCGGCGATGTCTCGCGCGCATTCGAAGCCGCGCTGACGGCCACCGTGCAGGACCTGGTCGGCTGGACGCTGGTGGAAGGGCAGAAGTACGACATGGCGCATCCGGCGCCGGTCAAGCCGGTCAAGCCGGTCAAGCGCTGAGTTTCTTCCGCGCCAGCGCCGGCTTTTCGACGAGGTGCCACGACAGCACGGCCAGCGTGATCGTGATCGCGCCCGAGGCCAGGATCATCTGCACGGGCGTGATGCCCGGCACGGTCGACACCAGCAACTGCTGCATCGGGAAGGCGTAGATGTAGATGCCGTAGGAGTAGTCGCCGAGCTTGTTGAAGTGGCGCAACCAACCGCCCGGCACGTAGGCCACCCACATCACGATGTAGGGCGCGGTGAGCGGATAGAGCCAGAAGAACGCCTTCGGCTGCACGATGCCCGCGACCAGCAGCACGCAAGCGGGCACGAACAGCTTCCAGGTCATCGGAATGCGGTCGCGGAAGATCCACATGCCCGCGCCGCAGAAGAAAAAGAAGAACAGGCGGAAGGTGTGCCAGTGCTTGTAGGCGTGCGCGTGCGCGATCCAGAACGCGACCAGCATCAACGCCGTGCCCACGACCACGATGCGCGTGAAGGTGCGCACCTTGTCCGATTTGAACCAGCCCGCCACCCACCACACCAGGGCGAGCGTGAGGTAGCAGCGTAGTTCGAAGGGCAGGGTCCACAACGAACCGTTGACGACCCGCATCTGGTTGGATTCGAACACGCCCGGCAGGCTGAACTTCAGGCCGGTGAGGACCGTCGTGTTCTTCCAGATGAATTTCCACACGGTCGAATCGCTGAAGTACTCGCCCAGCGGCAACGTGGTGATGAACGGCCCCATCACCAGCGCGAGCAGCACCGACATCACCAGCAGCGCGGGGAAGATGCGCAGCGCACGCGCGCGCACGAAGGCCTTGAAGTTGTCCAGGCGCAGCAGGCTCGCGGTGACGAGGAAGCCGCTGGTGACGAAGAACACGTCGACCGCGACACCGCCCGGCGTGTAGCCGAGCCACTGCACCCACGGCTCGAAGGCCGGGCTGATCACGATCGCGTAGCTGTGGCTCCACAGCACGGCGAAGGCCGCGATGAAGCGGACCAGGTTGAAGTTGTTGTCGCGACTGGTCGCGTACTGCGATAGCCGCATCGTCAACCCAATCGCGCCCGTTGCGCGGCCAGCGCATCGCGTTGCGCGGTCCAGTCGGCCAGGCGCTGGCGCTCCTGTTCGACGACCGCCGCCGGCGCGTTCTGCACGAAGGTTTCGCTGGCGAGCTTGTTGGTCGACTTCACCAACTCAGCTTCGACACGCTTGAGTTCCTTGTCCAGCCGCGTGCGTTCTGCCGAAAGGTCGACGAGTCCTTCGAGCGGGACGAACAGGCGCATCTCGCCGACCAGGCCCGCGGCCGCGGCCGGCGGCTCGCCTTGCAGCACGTCGATGGATTCGATTCGGTTGAGGAAGCGCAACTGCGAATCGAAGCGGCCCAATCGCTTGCACTCGGCTTCGCCGCCGCCCTGCACGAGCAACGAGATTTGCCTGGTCGGAGAAACGCCGAGCTCGCTGCGGATGCGGCGCAATGCGCTGACCATCGCCTGGAGCCATTCGATGTCGGCTTCGGCGGCGGTGAAATCCCCGGCGTTTTCGCCGGGCTGCGGGTAGGGCTGCAACGAAATCGTCGGTGCGTCGATCGACAGGCGCGGTGCGACGGTGCGCCACAGCGCCTCGGTCACGAAGGGCACCAGCGGATGCAACAGCCGCAGCAGCGACTCGAGGACGTACAGCATCGTGTGGCGCGTGCTATCGGCGACGCCTTCGTCCGTGCCTTCGAGTGCCGGCTTGGCGAGTTCGGCGAACCAGTCGCAGAACTCGTTCCAGGTGAATTCGTACAGCGCCTGCGCCAGCAAGTCGAAGCGATACGCGGCGAAGTGCGCCGCCGCATTCGTCGATGCGTTTTCCAGACGCGCGAGGATCCACTTCTCGGCGTCCGTCGCAGGCGTCGGCTTGCCGGCGAACACCTTGCCCTCGGTCTTCATCAGCGTCAGCCGCGTGACATTCCACAACTTGTTGCAGAAATTCTTGTAGCCCTCGGCGCGGCCGAGGTCGAACTTGATGTCGCGGCCGGGACCGGCGAGGGCGCACATGGTGAAGCGCAACGGATCCGCGCCATGCGCGGCGATGCCGTCGGGGAATTCCTTGCGCGTGACCTTCTCGATCTTCTCGGCCATCTTCGGTTGCATCAGGCCGGTCGTGCGCTTGGCGATCAGCGCATCGAGCGCGATGCCGTCGATGATGTCGAGCGGGTCGAGGATGTTGCCCTTCGACTTCGACATCTTCTGGCCATCTTTATCGCGGACCAGGCCGGTGATGTAGACGTCGCGGAAGGGCACGCGCCCCGTCAGGTGATCGGTCGCCATGATCATGCGCGCGACCCAGAAGAAGATGATGTCGAAACCGGTGACGAGCACCGACGACGGCACGTAGCGATCGAACCCGAGCTCGCCCATCTTCGCTTCGTCGGGCCAGCCCATCGTGCTGATCGGCCACAACTGCGAGGAGAACCAGGTTTCCAGGACGTCGTTGTCCTGCGACAACGCGACATCGGCGCCCAGCGCATGCTTCGCGCGCACTTCGTCTTCGTTGCGGCCGACGTAGATCTTGCCGTTTGCGTCGTACCACGCCGGAATGCGATGGCCCCACCAGAGCTGGCGGCTGATGCACCAGTCCTGGATGTTCTCCATCCAGTGGCGATAGGTGTTGATCCAGTTCGGCGGGACGAACTTCACTTCGCCGCTTTCGCACAGCTCGAGGCCGCGCTTGGCGAGCCCATCCATCTTCACGAACCACTGGTCCGTGAGATACGGCTCGATCACCTGGCCGGTGCGGTCGCCGCGCGGCACCTGCAGCTTGTGCGGCTTGGTTTCGACGAGCAGGCCGAGCGCTTCCAGATCGGCGAGCACCTGCTTGCGCGCGATGTAACGATCCAGGTCGCGATACTTCTCCGGCACGTTGCCGTTGGTGACCGCGTCCGGGGTGAAGATGTTGATCAGCGGCAGCGCATGGCGCTGGCCGACCAGGTAATCGTTGAAGTCGTGCGCCGGCGTGACCTTGACCACGCCCGTGCCGAATTCGCGATCGACATACGCGTCGGCGATGATCGGGATCTCGCGATCGGTCAGCGGCAGCTTCACCGTCTTGCCGATCAGCGGCGCGTAGCGCTCGTCGTCGGGATGCACCATCACCGCGGTATCGCCCAGCATCGTTTCGGGGCGCGTCGTGGCAACGGTGAGGATGCCGCTGCCGTCGCTCAACGGATAGGCGATCGACCACAGGTGGCCGTCTTCTTCTTCGTTGACGACCTCCAGGTCGGAGATCGCGGTCTTCAGCACCGGATCCCAGTTGACCAGGCGCTGGCCGCGATAGATCAAACGGTCTTCATGCAAGCGCACGAAGGATTCGATGACCGCTTCGGCATTCATCGGATCCATCGTGAACACGCTGCGCGACCAATCGCCCGAGGTGCCCAGGCGGCGCATCTGGCGTTCGATCGTGTGGCCGCTTTGTTCGCGCCACTCCCATACCTTGTCGATGAAACCCGCGCGGCCGAGGCCGTCGCGCGTCAGGCCATCGCGCGCGAGGTTGCGCGCGACCACCATTTCGGTCGCGATGCCGGCGTGGTCGGTGCCCATCTGCCACAGCGTGTCGAACCCGCGCATGCGGTGATAGCGCACCAGCGCGTCCTGCAGCGTGTGCTGGAACGCGTGGCCCATGTGCAGCGTGCCGGTGACGTTCGGCGGCGGCAACAGGACCACGTAGGGCTCCCCGGTGCCGCGCGGCTTGAACGTGCCGGCGCTTTCCCACGCCGTGTACAGGCGGGATTCGAAGGAAGACGGGTCGTAGCTGGGGGCGAGGGCGTCGCTCATCGGGTCACATGTCGTGCTTGGTTACATCGAAGCCGCGCGCGGCGTACTGCTTCCAGCGTTCGCGCAACGGGCCGCGTGCGCTTTCGTCGGCGGGCACCACTTCCAGGACGCGTTCGACGGCGCCGTCCACCGCGCCGTCGCGCAGGTTGATCACGATCGGCCGCAGGCCCGCGTCGACGTCGGGCGGCGCGATCAACACCGCGGCTTCGTCCTCGTCGTCGTCCTGGCCTGCGATCTGGTGCGGGATGTAGGCATCGTCGCCCATGTCCCACAACAGATCATCGAGCGTCTCGGCCTGCTCGGCATCGCGTGCGAGGATCAGGGTCCAGATCCCCGCATCGTGCGCCTTGCGTGCGAGCTCGCATACCAGCCGCAGCGGTTCATCGCGGAACCGCGGCTTCGCGATCAGGTAGAAATCGGCGCGTGGCACGTCAGGCCGCGCGGTCCAGCAACCACTGCGACAGCAGGCCGACCGGACGACCCGTGGCCATGCCGCGCTTGCCTTCGTCGTTCGCCACGCCCGCGATGTCCAGGTGCGCCCAGCGCTGGCCTTCGGCGAAGCGCGCGAGGAAGCAACCGGCGGTGATCGCGCCGGCCCAGCGGCCGCCGATGTTGTAGACGTCGGCGAAGCTGGACTCGAGCAGCGACTGGTATTCGTCCCACAGCGGCAGGCGCCATGCGCGGTCGAAGGTGGTTTCGCCGGCGGCGAGCAGTTCGTTCGAAAGATCGTCGTGCTTGCTCATCAGGCCGCTGGCGTACTTGCCCAGCGCCACGACGCACGCGCCGGTGAGCGTGGCCACGTCGACGAGCGCCTGCGGTTCGAAGCGTTGCGCGTAGGTGAGCGCGTCGCACAGGATCAGGCGGCCTTCGGCGTCGGTGTTGCCGACTTCGATGGTCTTGCCCGACATCGAGGTGATGACATCCGACGGGCGATAGCTGTCGCCGTCGGGCATGTTTTCCACCGCCGGCACGATGACGACCAGGTTGATCGGCAACTGCATGCCGACCGCGGCGACGAAGGTGCCCATCACCGTCGCGGCGCCGCACATGTCGTACTTCATTTCCTCGATGCCGCCCTGGACCTTCAGGTTGATGCCGCCGGTATCGAAGGTGATGCCCTTGCCCACGAGCACATAAGGTTTGGCGGCACCGCCGTTGTTCCACTTCATGACGACCATGCGCGGCGGGTTGGCCGAACCGCGCGCCACCGCGAGCAGCGAGCCCATGCCGAGCGCATCCATCGCATCGCGGTCGAGCACGTCGCACTCGGCCTGCGGGAAGCGCGCGGTGAATTCCTGCGCCTGCTGCGCAAGGTAGGCCGGGTTGCAGATGTTGGGCGGCAGGTTGCCCAGTTCGCGCGAGAACGCGACGCCCGCGGCGATCGCCTTGCCCTGCGCGAGCGCCTGCGCGTCGTCGCCTGCAATGGCCATCGCCTTCAGGCCCGTCTCTTCGCGCTTCTTGTTCTTCGCGCCGAGCGTGGCGGTGTAGCGATAGCAGGCGTGCGCGGCGGCGACGACGGCCTGGCGGATGTTCCAGGCAGCGTCGCGGTCCTTCACGGCGATTTCGGTCAGCGTGAACAAGGCCGAGGCGGCCGGGCCGGTGCGCAGCGCTCGCGCGGCGTCGCCGACGGCCTTGAGGTATTGGGCGGTGCCGAACTTGTCGCGTTCGCCCAGGCCGATGACGAGCACGCGCGGCGCGGCCACGCCCGACAGGTCGTGCAGCAGCGCGGTGCGGCCGGTCTTGCCGCTCGCGTCGCCACGGGTGATGAGCGCGGCGATTCGGCCGCCGCTGGCGGCATCGATGGCCTGCGCGGCGGGCGAGAGGCTGCCGTCGGCAAATGCGCCGACGACGACGCAATCGGTCGCGACGCCGGCAACGGCCGCGGAATTGAGGGTGAATTCGAGGGACATCGCAACGTTCCGGGGGGTGAGAAGGTCGCCCGCGACTTCGGGGTCGCGTCGGTTTCCGTACAATCGCCCGGCGTTTCATGCCGCGCGGCCGGACTTCCGGCGAACGAAGGCGGAATTCTAGAGCAACGAGGCCCGATGCCGAAGCTGGACCGCTATCTCTCGCGCGAATTGGCCCAGTCCGTCATGGCGGCTTTCGTGGTCCTGGGCCTGATCAGCCTCGGGGGCGTGTTCGCCGACCTGCTCAGCGAGATCGCCCGCGGGCGCGTTCCCGCCGGCCTGATGCTCTCGCAGCTGGGCCTGCGCATCATCACGTTCCTGCCGATCCTGCTGCCCCTGGCGCTGATGCTGGGCATCCTGCTGGCGATGGGCCGGCTGTACCGGGATTCGGAAATGCCGGTGCTGGCCTCGGTGGGCGTGGGCCCCAGGCGGCTCCTCAAGCCCCTGTTGCTGGTCGTCGGCCCCGCGGTGGCGATCGTGGGCCTGTGTTCGCTGTGGCTCGGGCCCGCGGCGCTGCGCCTGGGCGAGCAGATGATCTGGGACGCCAACCGCAACCTGGTGCTCACGGGCCTGGAGCCGGGCCGCTTCATCGCGCTGCCCAACAATGGCGGCGTCATCTATGTGGGTGGCATGTCGCCGGACGGGCGGCGCTTCTCGCGCATGTTCGTGCACCGGATCTCGGGCGACCGGATCGACGTCAGCACCTCGATGACCGGCACGCTCACGGTCGATGCCGACGGCACGCGTTATCTCAAGCTCGACGACGGCTTCCGCGTCGAAGGCCCCTCCGCCATCGGCCGCGACTATCGCCTGATGCGCTACGCCAGCAACGAACTGCGCCTGCCCGACACCGAAGCCCGGCGCGCGAAGGACGATCCGGAACTGGCGCCGACCACCGAGCTGCTGACCGATCCGCGCCCCGGCGCCGCCGCGCAGTTGCATTGGCGCATCGCGCCGCCGCTGCTCACGCTCGCCTTCGCGCTGATCGCCGTGCCGCTCGCGCGCAGCGCCCCGCGCCAGGCGCGCTACGGCAGCATCATGATCGCCTTCCTCGGTTACCTGGTCGGCATGTTCAGCATCGTGCTGGGCCAGCAGTGGATCGCCGATGGCCGCGTGCCCGTGCCGCTGGGCCTGTGGTGGTTGTTGTTGCCGCTGCTCGCGTTCGCGACGTGGCTGTATCTGCGCGATGGCCGCATGCGCCGTCCGCGCGCGGGGAGCGGCGCATGAAGCCGTTCCCGAAGGTGCACGACGTCTACATCGGCCGCGTCGTCCTGGGCTCGGTGCTCATGACCTGGGCGATCGTGACGGGGCTGGACCTCGTGCAGTCGCTGCTGCTCAGCGAGGTCAAGGACATCGGCCAGGGCCAGTACGGCTTCGTCGAAGCGCTGACCTACGTCGCCTATACCGCGCCGCGCCGTGCGTACACGCTGTTCCCGACCGCGGCGGTCGTCGGCACGCTGATGGGCCTGGGGCAACTCGCCGCGAGTTCCGAGCTCACCGCGCTGCGCGCGCTGGGCCTGTCGCGCCGTCGTTTGAGTGGCGCGGTCGCGCTCGCACTGGCCGTGCTCACGCTGCTGATGGTGGTGAACGGCGAAACGCTCACGCCCTGGAGCCAGCGCAAGGCCGACCAGCTCAAGGCGCAGGCGCGTTCGAACAACGCGATCCTCGCCCAATATGCCGGTGTGTGGGCACGCGAGGGCGACGTGTTCTTCAACGCGCTCACGGGCCAGCAGCGCAGCGCCAAGGGCGACCAGTGGCTCGAGTTGAACAACGTCAATCTCTATCAGTTCGACGACGAAGGCCGCCTGGCCTCCATCGCGCAGGCTGCGATCGCCGAGCATCGCCCGAGTGGCTGGATCCTGCGCAATGTCACGCGCACGACCTTCAACGCGCGTTCGGTGGAGCAGAAGACCATCCCCATCGAGCGTTGGAAGACGCAGCTCGACGACGCCGCGTTGGCCGCCAGCGTCACGCGCCCGCGCTTCCTGCCCTCGCGCGAACTCGCGCAGAGCATCGATTACTTCAAGCGGAACGGGCTGGCGGCCGGCGAGTTCGAAGAAATCTACTGGGGCCGCTGGTTCTATCCGATCAACGTGCTGGCCTTGTGCCTGGCGGCGGTGCCGTTCGCGTTCGGTTCGCTGCGCAGCGGCGGCATGGGCAAGCGCTTGTTCATCGGCATCGTGTTCGCGCTGGGCTTCTGGATGTTGCAGACGCTGTTCGGCAATCTCGCCCAGGCGTTCCATTTCGATGTGCGTGTCGCGATGTTCCTGCCGTTGGCGGTGATGTTCGGGGTGTCGATGGTGTTGTTCCGCCGTCGCAGCGGTTGATCAACCGGCACGTTTGGCTTCGCGCCGCATGCGCGTATCGCTCGCGCGGTCGTGCCAGGTGAGGCGGTCGCGGTCGATCCACGCCCACCAGAATCCGATTCCGGCGAGGAGCAGGGACGCCGAGCCCACCGCGTAACGCACCCACAGTGCGCGCCACGTGGGTTTGCCGCCGTCGGCCGCGACGACGCGCAGGCGCCAGGGGCGCATGCCGAGTGTCTGTCCGCCGCGTCGCCAGCTCAGGACGGCGTAGAGGCCGGCGATCGTCCAGCACACGAGCCACAGCAGCCATTGCAGGGGGCTGAAGGGGGCGATGTTCTGGTGGGTGTCGTGGTGGCCCAGGTAGGTGTAGGCGAGGGTGAAGCACAGCGACGCGATGAACCAGACCGCGATCACGGGGAATGCGTCGTACAGCAGGGCGAACAGGCGCCAGAAGACCAGGGCTTTGGGTTTGTCGGCTGGGTTTGTTGATGTTTGCATTCGTTGAAGGATACCGGTGGCTGTGGGGTCGGCTCCACCAGATTGGCGCGGCGCGCCGCCGCATTGGAGGGCCTCATTGCTCCGCAAGAGCTCACGCTCCGCAATGAGGCCCTCCAACGCGACGACCACCGCGCACCCGGCGTCGGGTTGCGCGACACCACTGTGGGGAATGGGGGCGTCGCGGTCTGGTTGCTGCGCGCCTACAGCCAGCACACCAGACGGGCCGGCGCCTCGCCCGTCGAGGACATCGCGAGTCGCGTGGGTGCTGGTCCTCGCAACCGCGATGTCCTCTCTCGGGCTTCGGCGCCTTCGCGGCGATCTGATGGGTGAAGCAGGTGCGCGGCGCTCTCAATGATCGGCGAGTGCGAAGCTTGCTTCGCACCCCCAAGCAAATGCTCGGGCGAAAAGCCCCTGATCGAAGCGACCCGCAAGGTGATGCCCCAGCGTTGTGCGTTTCAAATTTTTTTCCCAAAAAAATTTGGAACGCACAACGTTCGGGCGGCGCGCCAATGATTCCTCGCTCTCAGAGTAAGTCGGCTAAGCTCAAACCCATGCCCTCCTCCCCTTCCGAACGCCGCACACTCGCCATGCACCGTGGCCCCGTGCCCGATGCGGACGAACGCGCGATCGCCGAATTCCTCGATGCGCTGTGGGCCGAATCGGGCGTGGCGCAGGCCACGCTGGAGACGTATCGCCGCGACCTGGAAGGCTACGCACGCTGGCGAGAAGGGCAGGGCGGCGGACTTGCAGGCGCCGATCGCGCGGACCTGTTCGATTACTTCGCGCTGCGCACCCACGCCGGCTACTCGCCGCGCAGCAATTCGCGCCTGCTGTCCACACTGCGCGCGTTCTACAACCACTGCGTGCGCAGGCAAGTGCGCGAGGACGATCCCACCGCGCTGATCGATCCGCCGCGGCTGCCGCGCTCGCTACCGAAAGCCCTGTCGGAAACCGACATCGACGCCCTGCTCGATGCGCCGGACATCGACGACCCGATTGGCCTGCGCGATCGCGCGATGTTCGAATTGATGTACGCCTGCGGTCTGCGCGTGAGCGAATTGTGCAACCTGCCTTCGACCGCGCTCAACCTCCGGCAGGGCGTGCTGCGCGTGATGGGCAAGGGCAGCAAGGAACGCATGGTGCCGCTGGGCGAAGAAGCGCAGCACTGGTTGCAGCGCTATCTCACCGATGCGCGGCCGAAGATCGCGGGCAAGCGCTCGCTCGCGTCCCTGTTCCTCGAACACAGCGGCGAAGCCCCGACCCGCCAGAAATTCTGGGTGCTGGTGAAGCACTACGCCGCCGCCGCGGGCATCGACCCGCGCCGCATCAGCCCCCACGGGCTGCGCCACAGTTTCGCCACGCACCTGCTCAACCGGGGCGCGGACCTGCGCGCGCTGCAGCTCCTGCTCGGCCACAGCTCGCTCTCCACGACACAGATCTACACCCTGGTGGCGCGCGAACATTTGCAGAAACTGCACGCCAAACACCATCCGCGCGGGTGAATGCGCCCGGCGTGGGCCGATCCGTGACCAGTGGTACGCGACCTTCAGCGTGGCCGTGCCATGATCCGGCCGCCTCCCCTCTGGATCGTTCGATGATGCGTTTCGCCGCCGGCCTGCTTTGCGTCGCCCTCAGCCTGTCCGCCTGTGCGCAGGACGGCCCGCCGGCCGTGGCCGCCAAGCCGGGCGCCAAGGCGACCAAGGCGCCCAACGCCATCGAACCCTTCATCCGTGCGGGCACGCCCGAAGCGCGGGCGCGCGACGCGATCCGCCGCATCAACGACCAGGTGACGATCGAATGGATCGGCGCCGCGCCTTTCCCCGGCTTCCGCCAGTTGGTGGTCGGCGGCCAGGTCGTCTACGTCAGCGACGACGGCAAGTACTTCATGCAGGGGCAGGTGTTCGACACCCAGACCGACACCAACGTGGGCGACGCCCCGCTCAACGCCGTGCGCCGCAAGCTGATGGCCACCGTCCCACGGGCCGACCGCATCGTCTTCTCCCCGCCCAACCCCAAGTACACGGTGAGCGTCTTCACCGACGTCGAATGCGGGTTCTGCCGCAAGTTCCACAGCGAGATCGCCGAAATCAACCGCCAGGGCATCGCGGTGGAGTACCTGGCCTTCCCGCGCATGGGCCTGGGCAGCGCCGACTTCCGCAAGATGGTCTCGGTCTGGTGCGCGCCCGACCGGCGCCGGGCCCTGACCGACGCCAAGAACGACCGTCCGATCAAGGCCGTGGACTGCAAGAACCCGGTGACGATGGAGTACGACCTGGGCCGCCGCGCGGGGCTGACCGGCACGCCGATGATCCTCGCGGCCGACGGTACGGCGCTCGGCGGCTACCTCCCGCCGGAAAAGCTGCGCGCCGCGCTCGACCAGCTGGCGGCCGGCAAGCCGGTCGGGAAGTCGACCGCGACCGAGCCGGCGAGCGGCCGGGGCGGGGCCGGGAGCCGCTGACCGGTTAGAATGCCGGGCCCGTTCCCACGGTCCCGTCCCAGATGATCGTCCTCGAGGGCCTGCCGGCCCTTTCGCCGTTCCGAACCGAACGGCTCCAAGCGCGCCTGCAGGCGCTTGCTCCCGCGCTGCGCATCGCCGGCGCCTGGTTCACGTATTGGGTCGAGCCGGCGAACGCGGAGGCCCGCGTCGACCGCGACGCCCTGCATCGCATCCTCGAAGCCGGCGACACGCAGGCGCCAAGCGCCGACGGTGCGGTGTCGCGCTACGTGCTGCCGCGCCTGGGCACGATCTCGCCCTGGGCGAGCAAGGCGACCGAGTTGCTGCACGGCGCCAACCTGCCGATCAAGCGCGTCGAACGCGGCCTGCGCCTGGACATCACCGGCTGGCCCGACGATGCCGCCACGCAATCGGCGCTCGCGCGCCTGCTGCACGATCCGATGACGCAATCGCTCGTCGCCGACCGCAACGCGGGCGCGGCGATGTTCGCAACGCCCGAGCGCGCGGCACTGGAAGTGGTGCCCGTCTCGACGCTCGATGCCGCGAACGCGCGCCTCGGCCTGGCGCTGGCGCAGGACGAGATCGACTACCTGCGCGATCGTTACGGCGAACTGGCGCGCGACCCGCACGACGTCGAGCTGATGATGTTCGCGCAGGCCAACTCCGAGCACTGCCGCCACAAGATCTTCAACGCCACGTGGACCATCGACGGGCGCGAGATGGCGATCAACGGGCAGGCCGCCTCGTTGTTCAAGATGATCAAGAACACGCACGCGCGCACGCCGAAGCACACGCTGTCGGCGTACAGCGACAACGCGGCGGTGATGGAAGGCGCCGAGTCTGTTTCGCGCTTCCGCCCCGACCCGCAGACGCACGAATACCGCAGCGAACCCGGGCAGCCCGGCGCGTTCTGCATCAAGGTCGAAACGCACAACCACCCCACCGCGATCTCGCCCTTCCCCGGCGCCTCCACCGGCGCGGGCGGTGAAATCCGCGACGAAGGCGCCACCGGCCGCGGCGGCCGCCCGAAGGCGGGCCTCGCCGGTTTCTCGGTCTCGCATTTGCGCATCCCGACGCTGCCGCAACCGTGGGAAGCGCCGCGCGCGCTGAACCCGCGCATGGCGCCGGCGCTGGAAATCATGACCGACGGCCCGCTGGGCGCGGCGGCGTTCAACAATGAGTTCGGCCGTCCGAACCTCAACGGTTATTTCCGCAGCTTCGAACTGAGCGAAGGCGACGGCCTGGTCCGCGCCTACGACAAGCCGATCATGCTGGCCGGTGGCCTGGGTGCGATGGATCGCGACATGGTCGCCAAGCGCCTGCTCTCGCCGGGCGATGCGGTGATCGTGCTCGGCGGTCCGGCGATGTTGATCGGCCTGGGTGGCGGCGCCGCGAGTTCGGTGGCCTCGGGCGAAAGCGCCGAAGAACTCGATTTCGCTTCCGTGCAGCGCGATAACCCGGAGATGGAACGTCGCGCGCAGGAAGTGCTCGATCGTTGCGTCGCACTCGGTGACGACAATCCGATCCAGTCGGTGCACGACGTGGGCGCGGGCGGTCTGTCCAACGCGATCCCCGAACTGCTGCACGACTCGGGCGTGGGCGGCGTGATCGACCTGGATCGCATCCCCACCGACGATCCGACGCTGTCGCCGATGCAGTTGTGGTGCAACGAATCGCAGGAACGTTACGTGCTCGGCATCGCGCCCGATCGCATCGCGGAATTCGCCGCGCTGTGCCTGCGCGAGCGGTGCCCGTTCGCGGTCGTGGGTTTCGCGACGGCCGAAGAACGCCTCGTTGTCGCGCACGGCGCCACGCCGGAACACCTGCCCGACGATCGCGCGATCGACCTGCCGATGGACGTGCTGTTCGGCAAGGCGCCGAAGATGCATCGCAACACCGCGACGCCGCCCGCACCGCGCTGGCCGGAACTTTCGACGCAAGCCCTGGACCTCAACGACGCCGGCCTGCGCGTGCTCGCGCATCCGACGGTGGCGTCCAAGCAATTCCTGATCACCATCGGCGATCGCACCGTCGGCGGGCTCACCGCGCGCGACCAGATGGTCGGCCCGTGGCAGATGCCGGTGGCCGATTGCGCGATCACGCTCGCCGATTACGCCGGCTTCGGCGGCGAAGCGATGGCCGTCGGCGAACGCACGCCGCTGGCCCTGCTCGATGCCGCTGCCGCCGCGCGCATGGCCGTGGGCGAGGCGATCACCAACCTGTGCGCGGCGCCCGTTGCGTCGCTGGATCGCATCAAACTTTCCGCCAACTGGATGGCCGCCGCCGGCCACCCGGGCGAGGACGCGAAGTTGTTCGACGCCGTGCGCGCGGTCGGCATGGAACTGGCGCCCGAGCTCGACCTGAGCATCCCGGTCGGCAAGGACTCGCTGTCGATGCAAGCGCAGTGGACGGCCGACGGCATTGCGCAGAAGTCGGTGTCGCCCGTTTCGCTGATCATCTCCGCGTTCGCGCCCGTCGACGACGTGCGCCAGCAGCTCACGCCGCTGCTCGTGCGCGAAGCCGACACCGAGGTGTGGCTGATCGGCCTGGGCGGCGGTAAGCAGCGCCTGGGCGGTTCGATCCTCGCGCAAACGCATCCGGCCTCCGGTGTCGGCGCGGCCGCGGCCTTGCCTGCATTCGCCGGCCCCGTGCCAGACCTCGATGATCCGCAGCGTTTGCGCGCGTTCTTCGAATTGATCCGCGATGCGCGCCAGGCCGGTCTTGCGCAGGCGTACCACGATCGTTCCGACGGCGGCGCGTTCGCGGCGCTGTGCGAAATGGCGTTCGCTTCGCACCTGGGCCTGGACATCTCGCTCGACAACTGGGGCGAGGATCCGTTTCGCACGCTGTTCAACGAAGAACTCGGCGCGCTGGTGCAGATTCGCGCGGAGGATCGCGCGGAGTTCGCCGACCTCGTCGCGCGCCATGGCCTGATCGATTGCGCGCAACGCATCGCGCGCCCGACCACGGCGCCCGCGATCCGCGTGCTGCGCGAAGGCGCGGTGCTGACCGAATGGCGCTGGGAGGCCTTGTTCGACGCATGGTGGTCGGTGACGCACGCGATGCAGCGCCTGCGCGACAACCCCGAATGCGCCGATGAAGAGCAGGCGACCGCGCGCCGTTTCGACGCGCCCGGCCTGCAGCCGCGCCTGAGCTTCGATGCGTCCGACGACATCGCCGCGCCCTACATCAACACCGGTGCGCGCCCGCGCGTGGCGATCCTGCGCGAGCAGGGCGTCAACAGCCAGATCGAAACGGCCTACGGTTTCGACCGCGCCGGCTTCACCGCCGTCGACGTGCACATGAGCGACCTCATCGCCGGCCGCGCGACGCTGGCGGACTTCAAGGGCTTCGTGGCCTGCGGCGGCTTCAGCTACGGCGACGTGCTCGGCGCGGGCCGCGGCTGGGCGACCTCGGTGCTCGAACGTCCGGAGATGCGCGAGCAGTTCGCGCGCTTCTTCGAACGCGCGGACAGCTTCGCGCTCGGCGTGTGCAACGGGTGCCAGATGCTCGCGCAGCTCAAGCCGATCATCCCCGGCGCCGAACATTGGCCGCGCTTCCTGCGCAATCGCAGCGAGCAGTACGAAGCGCGCCTGGCCTTGCTCGAAGTGTTCGACTCGCCGTCGGTCTTCCTGCACGACATGGCGGGCGCGCGCATCCCGGTGGCGGTGGCGCACGGCGAAGGCCGCGCGGCCTTCGTCGACGAGGCGGATGCGAAGCGAGCGCTCGTCGCCCTGCGCTACGTGCATGGCGACGGCAAGCCGGCGACGCTGTATCCCGCGAATCCGAACGGTTCTCCGGATGCCATCGCGGGCCTGACGACCGCCGACGGCCGCGTGACCATCCTGATGCCGCATCCGGAACGCACGCTGCGCAGCGCGAACTACAGCTGGGCGCCGCGCGACTGGCCCGACGACAGCCCGTGGATGCGGATCTTCCGCAACGCGCGGAAGTGGGTCGGCTGAAACGAGAAGGGCCCGCGAAACGCGGGCCCTTCTGCATTGCGGCGAAGGCGCGTTACTTCTTGAAGATGAAGTTCGCCACCTGCGTGGTGCCGTCGGAGAACTTCAACTGCAACTGCCGGCACGAGTTCGCCCACGCCTTGTCGGTTTTCCAGACGTAGTTGTACTGGCCGTCCGACGAATACGACAGGCTGCTGTTGCCCGCGGTCACCGTTTCCTCCACGACATCCTGCACGCTGTTGGCCTGGCAGCTCATGACCGCGACCTTCGGCCAACCGGCCGTGAAGATCGACAGGCCCTGGTCGCCGCCCAGCGAGAACTTCACCGGGATCGCCTGGCCTGCATTGACGCTGTTGACGATGGGCAGGTTGTCGATCGGCCGGAAGAAGCCGTTGAAGGCGTAGCGCACGTTGACCTTGAAGGTGCTCTGTCGGCTGTTGCCGGCGGCATCGGTCGCGGTGCAGGTCACGGTGGTCGTGCCGGCCGCGAAGCTCGAACCCGACGCCAGCACGCATGTGGTTGCGACGTTGCCATCGACCAGGTCGGTGGCGCTCGGGTTCACATACGTCACCGCCGCCGTCGAATGCGACTGCGCGGTGGCGTCGACGTCGGCGTGCGCGGCGATCGTCGGCGCGGTGGTATCGACGATGCGGATCTTGAACGACCCGGTGGACGTATTGCCTGCATCGTCGGTCGCGCTGCACGACACCGTGTTCCAACCCAGCGCGAACGTGCTGCCCGACACCGGCAGACACGCGGCGGCGACGCTCGTGTCGACGATGTCATCGGCAGTTGCGACATATGTCGCGACCGCGCCGGCGGCGGAGGTCGCTTCGCGCGTGAAGTCGACTGGCAGGTGGAGGTTCGGCGCCGTCGTGTCGCGCACGGTGACCGTGAACGATCCGCCGCTGCTGTTGCCGGCATCGTCCGTCGCGCTGCACGACACGGTGGTGATACCCAGTCCGAACGTGGCGCCGGAGGCCGGCGTGCAGGCGATCGCGACGCTCGCATCGACCAGGTCGGTCGCGCTCGGCGTGAAGTGCACGGTGGCACCGGAGGGCGAGGTCGCTTCGGCGACGATGTTCGCCGGCACGGTCAACTGCGGCGGCGTCGTGTCGACGACCGTGACCTGGAACGTCGCGGTCCCGGTGTTGCCCGCGCCATCGGTGGCGCTGCAGGACACCGTCTTGGCGCCCAGTGCGAACGTCGTCCCCGAGGCCGGCACGCATGTGGTCGGCAGATTGCCGCTGACCAGGTCGCTCGCGCTGGTCGCGAAGGTCACCGACGCCCCCGCGGCGGAGGTGGCTTCACTGACGATGTCGTCGGGAACGTCGACGGTCGGCGGCGTCGTATCGACCACCGTGGCGACGAAGCTGCCGCTGCCCGTGTTGCCTGCGTCGTCCGTTGCGCTGCACGAGACGGTATGCGGGCCGAGTGCGAGCGTCGTGCCCGAGGTTGGCGTGCACGTCACCGGCACGTTGCCGCTCACCAGGTCGCTGGCGGAGGCGAGGAAGTTCACGGCTGCGCCGGTCGGCGCGGTCGCTTCGACGTCGAAGGCATCCGGCAACGTAAGCGCCGGCGGCGTGGTGTCCTGCACGCGAACGTTGAAGTCGCCGCTCGCGGTGTTGCTCGCGCCATCGGTGGCGGTGCAATGCACCGTCGTGTCGCCCAGCGCGAACTGTGCGCCCGACGCCGGCGTGCACACGACCGGGACATTCCCGCTGACGATGTCGCTCGCCGTCGCGGTGAATGTCACGTGTGCGCCCGCGGCCGTGGTCGCTTCTTCGATGCGGTCATCGGGAAGCGTGAGCACCGGCGGCGTGGTGTCGCGCACCACGATGTCGAAGGCGGCACTGCCGGTGTTGCCGGCGGTGTCGGTGGCGGCGCACGACACATGGTTCGTGCCCAGCGGGAAGATCCCGCCGGAGGCAACCACGTTGCCGCCGAGTTTGCAGACGGGCGTCAGGTCGCCGTCGACGAGATCGCTCGCCGACACCGCGAATGTCGCGGCCGCGCCCTGCGGCGACGTCGCTTCGCGGGTGATCGTGTCGGGCACGACGACGTTCGGCGCCGTCGTGTCTTCGACGCTGAAGGTGAACGTTTTGTCGACCGCGGCGTTGTGGTGCGCATCGCTCGCCGAACAGGTCACCAGCGTGTCGCCCAGCGGGAAGACGCTGCCGGACGGCGGTATGCACGTCGCATTGTCCGGACCGTCGACGCTGTCGGACGTGGTGGCGACGTAGGTGCCGATCGCACCGTCCGGACCGGTGGCTTCGACCATCGTGTCGCCGGGCACGGTGAGCGTCGGTGCGGTCGTGTCGACCACCGAGATCTTGAAGCTCGCGTGCGACGCGTTGCCCGCGGCGTCGACGGCATCGCATGCGACGGTCGTGCTCGCATCCAGCGCGAAGACGTTGCCGGACGGCGGCGCGCATCCGATCGGCACGGGCAGCGCGTCTTCGACCGCATCCTGTTTCGTCGCCGTGTAGAACACCTGGGCGCCGGCCGACGAAGTCGCTTCTTCGACCTTGTCGTTCGGCACCATGAGCACGGGCGCGGTCTTGTCGTTGATGAACAAACCGCACGCCGCCGATGCCGAGACGCCGCTGTTGTCCGTCACCGTCGCGGTGATGGTCATGGCGCCGAGTTGATTGAGGCCCAGCTGCGGCGCGGTGAACGTGATCGAGGGTGTGGTGAGGGAACCGATGCCGAGGTTCGGCAGGCCGATGTTCTGCGCCCACGCATACGCGGCGATCGCGCCTTCGGAATCGCTCGATCCGCTGGCGTCGAAGGTGACCGACTGGCCTTCGTCCACCACGCGCACGCCGCCGGCGGGGCAGGTGAGCGCCGCGAGCGGGGGATCGTTCGTCCAGACGATGCTGACGGTGCGATCGGCGATGCCGGACAACGTTCCGTCCGACACCGTGAGGCGGAAGCCGAGCGTGCGCGTGGTCGGCACGTTGGGCGCGATGAAGGTCTTGATCGAACCGTTGCCGCTGGCGTTGGTGAGCGTGACCGTCGGCGTGCCGGAGATCTGCGTCCACGCGTAGCTGAGGGTCTGGCCCGGATCGGGGTCGAACGAGGCCGACCCATCGAGCGTGACGAGCTGGCCTTCGGTCGGGTTGACCGGCGAGATGAAGGCCGACGCGGTGGGCGGCGAGTTGGTGAAGACGTCGGTGACGTTGACGACGGTCTCGAGCGAATCGGTGCCGTTGCAGGTCACGTTCAACTTGAACCGCAGGGCCGCGCCGCCGACGCCGACGTCGGGCGCGGAGAAGGTCGGGGTCCGCGAGGCGGGGTTGTTCAGCGTGACCGACAGCCCGGCCGGGGTGCTCCCCAGGTATTGCCAGCCGACCACGACGTCGTTGTTGTTGGGGGTCGAACCGCTGCCGTTGAGCGTGACCACCGTGGGCACGCCCCCGGTGCGCTCGGGCACGGTCTGGGTGCCGGGGTCGATGCGGGCGTGGGGCGTGGCGTTGCAGGCGGCCCAGGCCGGTGCTGTGATGGATGAAGCGAGGAGTGCGAGGGTCAATAACCCCCATCCCCGGCCATTGGCGAGGTGCGTGTGCATCCGACGGTCCCCTGTTGATCCCTGTGTTCAGCGCCAACGGTGCAAATTCGGGGAACCGGTCACAGTTTTCGTGCGACTGGGCGGGAAAGGCCGTCGAATCGGCCGCCACGGACCCTCTGCTACAGTCGCGACCCGGGATGTGAAGGCCCGCCGTCGCACCGCACCGAGTACGCATGAACGCCATCGTCGACACCACGGAACAACCGGGCGGCACCGAGGTTGCGGCCGACGACCGCATCGTCGCCGCCCTCGTCGAACGCGGCCGCCTGAAGGACGCCGACCTCGCCCGCGCCCGCCGCCTGCAGGAAGAAACCGGCGGGAGCCTGCTCGGCCTGCTCGCGCGCCTGGGCCTGGTGTCCGAACGCGACCATGCCGAAACCGCGTCCGCCGTCCTCGGCCTGCCGCTGGTCAGTTCGAAGGACGCGCCCGAGTTGCCGCCCGAATCGGTGGTGCTCTCGGTGAAGTTCATGAAGCAATTCCACGTCGTGCCCGTCGCCGAGCGCGACAACGTGGTCGACGTGCTGATCGCCGATCCGCAGGATCTGTACGCGCTCGACGCCGTCCGCCTGGCCACCGGCCGCGACGTGCGCCCGAACATCGCGCTGCGTTCGGAGATCGACGACCTCATCGAACGCTGGCACGGCCAGGGCCGCAGCGCGATGGGCGCGATCATCGAAACGGCCGAGGGCGAAACCGGCGACATGGACGATGTCGAGCACCTGCGCGACCTCGCGTCCGAGGCGCCCGTCATCCGCCTGGTGAACCTGATCATCCAGCGCGCCGTCGAATTGCGCGCGTCGGACATCCACATCGAACCCTTCGAAAACCGCCTGAAGGTGCGCTATCGCGTCGACGGCGTGCTGGAGGAATCGGAAAGCCCGCCGGCCAACCTCACCGCCGCGATCATCAGCCGCATCAAGATCATGGCGAAGCTCAACATCGCCGAACGCCGCCTGCCGCAGGACGGCCGCATCATGCTGCGCGTGCAGGGCAAGGAACTGGACCTGCGCGTGAGCACGATGCCGACCTCGCACGGCGAGAGCGTGGTGATGCGTTTGCTCGATCGCGAGACGGTCGTGTTCGATTTCGAGCGCCTGGGCTTCACCGAGGAATTCCTGCCGCAGTTCCGGCACGTGCTCGAACAACCGCACGGCATCCTGCTGGTGACGGGCCCGACCGGTTCGGGCAAGACCACCACGCTGTACACCGCGCTGAGCAAGCTCAACACCAGCGACGTCAAGATCATCACCGTCGAGGATCCGGTCGAATACCAGATCGAAGGCATCAACCAGATCCAGGCCAAGCCGCAGATCGGGCTGGACTTCGCCAACGCGTTGCGCTCGATCGTGCGACAGGACCCGGACATCATCATGATCGGCGAAATGCGCGACCTGGAAACCGCGCGCATCGCGATCCAATCCGCGCTCACCGGCCACCTGGTGCTGTCCACGCTGCACACCAACAACGCGGCCGGCGGCATCACGCGCCTGCTGGACATGGGCGTGGAGGACTACCTGCTCACCTCGACGGTCAACGGCATCCTCGCCCAGCGCCTGGTGCGCCGCCTGCATACCGAAAGCGCGGAGCGCTATCGCGCTTCGCCCGAGGAAATCGAGAAGTTCGGCCTGCGCAAGTACCAGCCTGAAGGCGACATCCACCTGTATCGCCCACGTCCTTCGGAGTTTTCGCCCTCCGGTTACCTCGGGCGCACGACGATCATGGAGTTCCTCGTGATGAACGACGAACTCCGTCGCGCCGTCATGCGCCACGCAGGCATGGGCGAACTCGAACAACTGGCGCGCACCTCCGGCGGCATGCGCACGATGTACGAGGACGGCATCGTCAAGGCGCTCGCGGGCGTCACCACCATCGAAGAAGTCCTGCGCGTCACCGAAGACGCCTAAACCCATGCCCTTATTCCGCTACAAGGCGCTCAACAACCGCGGCGAAATGCTCGACGGCCAGATGGAAGCCGGCAGCGCGGGCGAAGTGGCCTTGCGCCTGCAGGAACAGGGGCATCTGCCGGTCGAGACGCGGCTGGCCTCCGAAGGCGGCGGCGAATCGGCATGGCGCGCCTTGTTCAAGCCCAAGCCGTTCGCCGGCGAACGCCTGGTGCAATTCACGCAACAACTGGCGACCTTGCTCGGCGCGGGGCAACCGCTCGATCGCGCGCTGACCATCCTGCTGGAACTGCCGGAAGACGAAGCGGCCAAGCGCACCATCGCCGACATCCGCGATGCGGTGCGCGGCGGCAGCGCGTTGTCCACCGCGCTGGAGCGCCAGCACGGCACGTTCTCGCGGCTGTACGTCAACATGGTGCGCGCGGGCGAAGCCGGCGGCACGCTGCACGAAACCCTGCAGCGCCTGGGCGAATATCTCGAACGCAGCCGCGCGCTGCGCGGTCGCGTGGTCAACGCGCTGATCTATCCGGCGATCCTGCTGCTCGTCGTCGGCGGCGCACTGTTGTTCCTGCTGGGCTACGTCGTGCCGCAGTTCTCGGCGATGTACGCCAGCCTCGATGCGCAGCTGCCGTGGTTTTCGCGGATGGTGCTGGGCTTGGGCCTGTTCGTGCGCGACTGGTGGATCGTCATCGTCGTGCTGCCGGCGCTGGCGCTGTGGTGGTTCGATCGCAAGCGGCGGGATCCGGCGTTCCGCGCCCGGTTCGACGAATGGCTGCTCGGCAAGAAGATCGTCGGCCCGCTGATCGCGCGGCTGGAAACCGCGCGGCTGGCGCGAACGCTGGGCACGCTGCTGCGCAATGGCGTCCCCTTGCTGACCGCGCTGGGCATCGCGCGCAACGTGATGGGGAACCTCATGCTGCAAGCGGATGTCGAATCCGCCGCCAACGACGTGAAGAGCGGCGTCGGCCTGTCGACGGCACTCGGCAAGGGCAAGCGTTTTCCCCGCCTGGCCCTGCAGATGATCCAGGTGGGCGAGGAATCCGGCGCGCTCGACACCATGCTGCTGAAAACCGCCGACACGTTCGAAGCCGAAACCGGACAAGCGCTGGACCGCATGCTGGCCGCGCTCGTCCCCGTCATCACGCTGGTGCTCACCGCCGTCGTCGGCGTCGTGATCATGGCGGTGCTGATGCCCATCTACGACCTCACCAACGCCATCGGATGACCGCCATGAACCGAAACGCCAGGGCCCCCGTCGCCCGCGCAGCACAGTCGGGCTTCAGCCTGATCGAAATCATCATCGTCGTCGTGCTCATCGGCGGCATCGTCGCCTTCGCCGCCACGCGCATCCTCGGCGGCAGCGATCGCGCCAAGGTCAACCTCGCCAAGGCGCAGGTGCAGACCATCGCCGAGAAAGTGCAGCAGTACGAACAGGACACCGGCACGCTGCCGCCGACGCTCAACGCGCTCGTGCAAAGCGATGCGAGCGGCTGGCTCGGTCCCTACGCCAAGCCCGCCGAGCTCAACGATCCCTGGAACCATCCCTTCGCCTACAAGACGCCGGGCGAGGGCAAGCCGTTCGACCTGATGAGCCTGGGCAAGGATGGCAAGCCGGGCGGCACGAGCGTCGACGGCGACATCGCGTTCGAATAAGCGCATGCGCCCGGTCGCGTTACCGCGCGGCTTCACGCTGCTCGAAGTGCTGATGGTGCTGCTGCTGATCGCAGTGGCCAGCGGCATCGCGGCCGCGGCGATCACCGGTGGCTTCTCCGGCATGCGCCTGCGCGCCGACGCCAAACAGATCGCCGCGCAGTTGCGCTACACGCGCGCGCAGGCGATTTCGACCGGTGAATCGCAACGCTTCATCATCGATCCGGCCGCGCACACCTGGGCGGCGCCGAACGATCGCGGCGGCACCGTCGACAAGAAATTCGGCATCACCTTCACCGGCGCGCGCGAAGTGAAGCCGGCCAACGGCATCGGCGGCATCGTGTTCTTCTCCGACGGCGCTTCCACGGGCGGGCGCGTGCAGCTCAGCGAAAAGAACGCGGCGTGGAATATCGATGTCGCGTGGCTCACCGGCGAAGTGAAAGTCCGTCGCGGGGAGGTGGCGCGATGAACCTGCGTCGCCGCGCAACCGGTTTCACGTTGATCGAAGTGATCCTCGCCTTCGCGTTGCTCGCGCTCGGGCTGACGATCCTGTTGGGTATCCTGTCCGGCGCGACCAAGCAGGTGCGCTGGGCCGACGACGCCGGGCGCGCGGCGATGCACGCGCAGACACTGCTCGCGCAGCAGGGCGTCGGCGAGCCGCTCGAACAGGGGCACAAGGAAGGCGATTTCGAGCAGGGCCGTTACCGCTGGACGATCGACGTCGAACCCTGGCGCGACCCGAGCATCGTTTCTGAGAATCCGCAGCCGCAGGATCCGAGCGCGGCGAAGATGTATGCGATCGACCTGCAGATGCAGTGGGGCGATGGCTCGCCGCGCAATCGCTTGCACGTGCAGTCCTTGCGCCTCGTCGCGCCGACCCTGCAGGGAGGCATGCGATGAGGGCAGAGCGCGGCTTCTCGCTGATCGAAGTCCTGCTGGCGACGATGCTGCTCGCCGCGGGCCTCGCGCTCGCGTTCGCATCCCTGCGCGCGGCGACGGCCACCGCCACGCGCGGCGAAAACATCGCGCAGCGCAACGAACACATGCGCGCGGTCGAACTGTTCCTGCGCAGGCGCATCGGCGGCGCGCGCCCCGTGCAGTTCGGCCTCAACCAGGACACCGGCATGCCGCGGCGCTTCGAAGGCGACGCCACGCACATGCGCTTCGTCGCCGACCTGCCCGATTACCTCGGGCGCGGTGGCCCCTACCTGCACGAACTCACGCTCGTCGATGGCGACGACGGGCAACGCCTCGAAGTCACCTTCACCCTGGTGCTCGCGGGCGAAACCAAGGCCGAGACGCCGCCGCGCGCACCGGAAATCCTCGCAGGCCCGTTGCGCGAGGCGACGTTCCGCTATCGCGCGATGAAGGCGGACAACACGCTGGGCGATTGGCAGGACCAGTGGACGGCGGGCGATCGCCTGCCCTTGCAGGTCGAAGTCACGCTGCGCGACGCCGATGGGCGCGCGTGGCCGCCGATGGTGATGGCGCTGCCGCTCGCGGCGGGTTACGTGGGGTCGGCGTTGTGAGCGCGCATCGTACGCATCGCACGCAACGCGGCATCGCGCTGCTGCTCGTGCTGTGGATGATCGCCTTGCTCACCGCGCTGGTGGGTGCGTTCGCGCTGACGGCGAAGATCGAAGGCCTGCAGGGGCGCGTGTTGCATCGCGGCGTGATCGCCGACGAAGTGGCGCGCGCCGGTTTCGAATATGCACTCACGCGCGTCGTCGAACCCGACCCGCGCCGCCAGTGGCGCCCCGACGGCCGCGACTACGACTGGAAGTTCGCCGACGCCGACGTCAAGGTTTCGCTGACCGACGAGAACGGGAAGATCGACCTCAACCAGGCGGACATGCCCTTGCTGGCGGCCTTGTTCCAACAGCAGGGCGGGATGTCGATGGAGGACGCGCGCAAGATCGCGGCCGCGGTGATGGACTGGCGCGACCCGGACGTGCTCACGCAGCCCGAAGGCGGCGCCGAAGACCCCGATTACGCGTCGGCCGAACGCCCCTACGGCGCGAAGGACGCGCCCTTCGAAAGCGTCGCCGAACTCGAACAGGTGCTGGGCATGACGCCCGCGTTGTACGCGAAGGTCGCGCCGGACCTGACCGTCTTCAGTGGCCGCACGCGCCCGGACCCGGCCTTCGCCTCGGCGCCGGTGCTGCAGGCGATGGGCCTGGACCCCGAAGCCACGATCAAGCGCCGCCGCGCATGGGATCCGTCTTCCGGGCAACCCGCGCCGGTCCTGGAAGGCGGCGAACCTTTAGTGAGCAGCGGCAGCGGCACGTATAGTATCGACAGCCGTGCACGGCTTCGCGATGGACGCGAAGCGAGGCTGCGCGTCGTGGTGCGTGCGGGGGGCAACGGCCTGCCGGGCTCCGCGTACACGCCGCTGCGCTGGGAGGAGGGAGCATCGCCGCGATGAATGCACTGCGCGACCGTATCGGCCGCATCCAGACTCGTGTCCTTCCGGGCGCGGGCGGATGGCTGTCGTGGTGGTCGCGCGCGCTCGCGGCGTGGTTGCCGATGCGCTGGCGCACCGCGCTGGGCCTCGGCCGCGATCGCCTCCTGCTCTCGCAGGACGCCGGCACGGGCGAAGATGCGTTGCAGGTTCGCCTGCAGGCCGGCGACATCGACGCCGCCGCGATCCGCGACATCGGCCGGCTGCCCGCCGGCGAAGACCTCGGCATCGACGCCGATCCCCTCGCCACCGTGCTCACCCCTTCGATCGCCGACCTGCCGCGTTGGCTCGTCATGCCCGCATCGACGGGTTTGCGCCGACGCCTGACCTTGCCCGCCGCCGCCGCCGAACGCCTGCGCGACGTGGTGTCCTTCGAAATCGATCGGCAGACGCCCTTCACCGCGGAGACGGCGGCCTTCGACGCGCGCATCCTCGGCCGTCGCGCGAGCGACGGCCAGCTGGATGTCGAACTCGTCGCCGTTCCGCTCACCGCGATCCAGCCGCGCATGGCCGCGCTGGGCGGGATCCAGTCGACGCTCTCGGGCATCGACCTGTCCGACAGCAACGGCGTCCCGCTCGGCGTCAACCTGTTGCCGCCGGCGCAACGCCGCCATCGCGCCGATCCGCTGGCGCGATGGAACTGGGTGTTCGGCGTGGTCGCGTTGCTCGCCCTCGGCCTCGCGCTCTGGCAGATCCTCGAGAACCGCCGCGCAGCCGCCGATGCCTTCGAAACGCAGGTCTCCGCGCAGAGCGCGAAGGCGCGCACCGCCTCGCAGCGTCGCCAGGAACTGGTCGACATGGTCGAAGGTCAGGCTTATCTCGACCAGATGCGCCGCGGCCGGCCGAGCGCGATCGAAGTGATCGATGAACTCACGCGACGCCTGCCCGACTCGACCTACATGGAAAAGGTCGCCATCGAAAACGACAAGCTCACGCTGATCGGATTGAGCAGCGAAGCCTCCTCGCTCGTGCAGCGCCTCGAAGGATCGCCCCTGTGGCGCGCGCCGGCGCTGACCGGCGCGCTGCAACCCGATCCGCGTTCGGGCCGCGACCGCTTCACGCTGACGGCCGACATCGCGGTCGTGCAACCCACCGTGCAGAACCGCCAGGAGACCGCGCCCAGTGGCCCCGGCAACGACTGACCGCGATCGCTGGCTCGCGCTCGGCCTGCTCGTGGCCGCGCTCGCGCTCGCGTACTTCGTGCTGCTGCATCCGTGGTGGACGGTGCCGATGATGGACACCGAAGACCGCATCGCGACGCTGCAGGCGCGCGAATTGCGCGTGCGCACGCAACTGGCGCAGGCGCCCGCCGTCGAACGTCGCCTGGTGCAAGTGCGCGAAGCGCTGCGCGGCCGCCCCGGTTTCCTGCCGGAGGCCACGCCGGAACTCGCGACGGCGGGCCTGGTGAAACGCCTGGAAACCGTCGTCGTGCAGGCGAGCCCCGGCAATCGCAGTTGCGCGATCACCAATCGCTCGCCGCTGTCCGAACAGCGCCCCGCCGAACGCTTCCCGCGCGTCACCGTGCAAGTGCGCCTGCGTTGCGGCGCGGGTGAACTCGCGAGCGTGCTGCATTCGCTGGAGAGCGGCAGCCCGCGTGTGTTCATCGAAAACCTCAACATCCTCGCGCAGCGTTACTTCTACATGCCGGGGCAGGGCAAGGCGCAGAGCGGCGGCCTGGACGTGAGCTTCGACCTGTACGGTTACATCGCCCCGCGCCCGGCCGGGAAGACGGCGCGCGCGTCGGCGCCGACGCAGGCACCGGCGCCGGAAGACATGCAAATGTCGGAGCCGGGAGGTCTCAATGAGACTGAGTGACGCTGGCCCGCGCACCTGGCTGCTTGCGACCGTCGCCGGCTGGGCCTTGCTCGCCTGGGTGCTCGCACTCGTGGGCATGGGCGGGCGCATCGGCACCTTGCCCGACGATCCCTCGCTCTCGCGCGCCTTGCCGGACGTGCCGAAGGTGCAGCCCGAACGCATCGGCCCGATCGCGCAGTACGCCGAAACGGCGCAGCGTCCGCTGTTTTCCGAAGATCGCCGCCCGCAGCCGTTCTCGTTGCAACCGCAAGGCGATGAGAATGCAGCGCAGCAGTTCGAATTCGTGCTCACCAGCGTGTTGATCACGCCGAAACTGCAGATGGCGATCATCACGCCCACCAACGGCGGCCAGCCGATCCGCATGAAGCAGGACGAAGCGCCGGCCGAAGCGCAGGGTTGGCGCCTGGTGTCGCTCGAACCACGCGCGGCCACCTTCATCGGCCCGCAGGGCGAGAAGCGCATGGAGTTGCGCACCTTCGACGGCAAGGGCGGCACTGCGCCGACCACGACGGCCGCACCCGACATCACCATGGATGCGCCGGCCGACGCGACGTCCGTCGCCGCGCCCCCGCCGGTTCCGCCGCCGGCCGCCGCCAACGCGGCTGCACCGCAACAAACGGGTTCGACCCTCGAGGAAGCCCCGATGACGCCCGAGCAACAGATGGACGCGATCCGCAAACGCATCGAGCAACGTCGCGCGCAGCTGCGCCAGGAAGCGCAGCAACAAAACAACCAGAAGACTCCGGCGCAATGAGCAGAGAGCGAGCCATGACGAATTTCCGATCCAGACTCGCGACGCTCGCGATCACCGCCTGTCTCGTGGCACTCGCCGGTTGCACCTCGCAACCGGTGGCCACGATCAAGAAGGAAGGCGATCGCGGCGTACCGGTCATCCAGTCCAACCTGCCGCGCCCGCAGATGGACACGACCACGGGCACGACGACCACGCCCGTCGGCGAGACGCCACCGGCCGAAGGCGCGCCGACGGCGCAGCTCAAGCGCGGCACCGGCGAAGTCATCAACCGCAGCGCGGCGAGTGCGCCGCCACCGAACCTCGGCGGCAGCTCGGGCGCGGCGACGTTCAACTTCGAAGGCGAATCGCTGCACGCGGTGGTCAAGGCGATCCTCGGCGACATGCTCGGCCAGAACTACGTGATCGCGCCGGGCGTGCAGGGCACCGTGACGCTGGCCACCCCGCGCCCGGTGAGCCCGGCGCAGGCGATGTCGCTGCTCGAACAGGTGCTGGGCTGGAACAACGCGCGCATGGTGTACGCCGACGGCCGCTACAACATCGTCGCCGCCGATGCCGCGCTCGCCGGCACCGTCGCGCCGCGCACCGGTTCGCCCGCGCTCGCGCGCGGTTACGAGGCGCGCGTGGTGCCGCTGCGCTTCATCTCCGCCGAGGAGATGAAAAAGGTGCTGACGCCCTACGCGCGCCCGAACGCGATCATCACCACCGACAACGCCCGTAACGTCATCACCATCGGCGGCACGCGCGCCGAACTCGAAAACTACATGCGGACGATCGAGATCTTCGACGTCGACTGGCTCAAGGGCATGTCGGTGGGCGTGTTCCCGCTGAAGTCCGGCAAGGCCAGCAAGGTCGTCGGGGATCTGGAAAAGGTGTTCGGCGAAACGAGCAAGTCGCCGGTGGCCGGCATGTTCCGCTTCATGCCGCTCGACGGCGCGAACGCGGTGCTGGTGATCACCTCGCAGCCGCGTTACCTCGACGAAATCCAGTCGTGGCTCGATCGCATCGAAGGCGCGGGCGGCGAAGTGCAGCTGTTCTCCTACGAGCTGAAGTACGTCAAGGCCAAGGACCTCGCCGATCGCCTCGCGCAGGTGTTCGGCGGCAGCAGTCGCGGCAGCTCGGACCAGGGCACGGGGTCGCCTTCGCTGATGCCGGGGCTGGAGTCCACCGAAATCAAGGACGCCGGCGTCGACAGCAACGGCACGAGCAATGCCTCGCTCGGCGGCGATTCCTCGGACAGCTCCGGTGGTGGGCTGGGTGAAGGCATGTCGCTCAATCCGCGCAACGGCGGCGGCAACGGCAACGTCACGTTGCAGGTCGACGGCGGGACCGTCGGCGTTGCGGCGGTCGATGAAACCAACACGCTGCTGGTGCGTGCGAACGCCGGTGCGTGGGCCTCGATCCGCGACGTGATCGAACGCTTGGACACGATGCCGCTGCAGGTGCATATCGAGGCGCAGGTGGCGGAGGTGAAGCTCTCCGGCGACCTGCGTTATGGCGTGAATTGGTATTTCGAAAATGCGATTCCGGATCCGACCCTGCGCGCGCTCGCCTTGGGACGTTCGATCTGGGGGTCGACAGCCGGTTCCGCGGGCGGCGTGTCGATCGGCGCCGACAACTCGATCAGTGGCGGCTTGTCCTTCACCTTCCTCGGCCCGAACGCGATGGCGGTGATCAACGCGCTGGATCGGGTTTCGGACGTCAATCTGTTGCAGACTCCGTCGGTCGTCGTGCGCAATAACGCCGAAGCGACGTTCAACGTGGGCAGCCGCATTCCGATCCAGTCGGTGAGCGTGAACACCGGTACGTCCGATCCCACGAACACCATCAGCCAGGTGCAATACCTCGACACCGGCACGATCCTCAAGGTGCGCCCGCGCATCACCAAGGACGGCATGGTGTTCCTCGACATCGTGCAGGAAGTCAGCACGCCGGGCGCAATCGCCGCCGACGCGCAGGGCAACGTGCGCATCGACACGCGACGGCTGAAGACCGAAGCGGCGATCCAGAGCGGTGAAACCGTGATGCTCGCCGGGTTGATCCAGGATCAGCGCGAGAAGGGATCCTCGGGCGTCCCCGGCCTGGCTCGCATTCCGTGGATCGGTGGTCTGTTCGGCACGCAGACCAACGCGACGACGCGAACCGAGGTGATCGTGTTGCTCACCCCGACGATCATCCGCAATCCGCAGGAAGCACGCGACCTGACCGACGAATACGGTCAGAAATTCCGCGCGCTGGAGCCGCTGTATCGCAAGTAAGCGGAGCGCTCTTCCACTGGCGTTCGCAGAAGCAGGGCGGCGACGACACGTCGCCGCCTGATAGGCGCAGGACAGGTTGAAAGCGAATCCTCCGGGCAGGAGACGAATCCACGTCTCACCTCGGAGGAACGATGAACTTACGGATCCTGATCCTGGCTGGGTTGGCGGCGATGCCGGTGCCGGCGCTTGCGCAGGTCGTCAACGGCCACTTCGACCAAGGTGTCGCGAACTGGACGTGGAGCGATTCCACGTATGTCCTGGCCGCTGGCACGGATTGCTCGAACGTCCCGTACGTGCCGGCGACCGCCAACAGCACCAAGGTCACCAACAAGGGGGCCGCGCCCGCTGCGGGGCCTGTCGGCTACCTGATCCCGCCCAAGCCCTACGCCGTGGGGACTTGGGGCATGTGCAGGTTGATGGAGCAGCACGTCTACGTTCCGCACGGCGCGAAGTTGACCTTCGCGGCGCGCATCGGCGACAGGCTGAGCGCCAATCCACCTTTCATCCAGAGCGCAGGTTTTGCCGTCCTGGTCGACGACGGGACGACGACGACAAACCTCTACGCGTTCTCCGGAGCCTCGCGCGTGTGCGACGGGTGGTCCGTGCCGTGCCCCGTTTACACGACGCGCACCGTGGACTTGGCCCCTTACTGGGGCAAACACGTAAGATTGATCTTCAGGGGCGCCACATCGGGGCAGAATACGTCGACGTCCCAGGTCTTCGGAGAGCCGTCGCCAGTCTATGTGGACAACATCCGCATCCAATGACGCAAGGGGCGCAGCCGCGAGGCTGCGCCTTTCCTGAACTTGGCGCCCATCGTCGTCCTGCCCGTATCGGTCGACGATGGCGCGCTCGATGCGTGCCTGGCCGCCATCGACGCCGGCACGCAGCCGGGGACGCGGGTGTGGCTCGCCGACGACGCACGCGCCGGTCCGCGCGAACACGCCATCATCCAGGCCTGGCTCGCGCGGACGCCGATGGAAGCCCACTACACGCGCCGGCAGCGCATGGCCGGCGACGTCGCGCATCTCGACGAAGTGCTCAACGCTTGCGGCGATGCCGATGTCGTCGTCCTCGCGCCCGATGCGCAACCCGCGCCCGGTTGGCTCACGCAACTCACCGCGTGCCTGGCGCGCGATGCGGCGATCGCGACGGCCACCCCATGGAGCAACGCCGGCGAAGTGGCCGCATGGCCCCGCGTCGGCGAGATCGCCCCGCTGCCCGCCGACCTCGAACGCATCGCGCGCGCCTGCGCCGCGATGGCGCCCACGCATCCGGAATTGCCGGCCGCCGTCGGACACGCCGTGTTGTTGCGCGGTCGCGCGCGGCAACGCGCGGGCGGGCTCGACGCCGCGAGTTACGCGTCGTGGATGGCGGCCCTGATCGATCTGTCGCTGCGCCTCTCCGGGTTGGGCTGGCGCAACGCACTGTGCGAAACCGCGTTCGTCGCACGCCCGGGCGAAGGCTTTCCGTTCGACGGCGACATGGATGCGCTCGCGGCGCGCTGGCCGGCGTGGCACTCGCGCCTCGCGCAATTCCTGATGAACGATCCCTTGCGCCACGTGCGCGAGGAACTTACCGCGACGCTCTCCACAGTCGGGCCGCCGGCGCCGCAGCGGGAGTTGTTCGCATGACCGACGGCCCCATCGCCGTGGTCGTCGTCGCGCACGAAAGCGCGGACACGCTCGAGGATTGCCTCGTGCGGCTGCGCCAGGCGCGGGAGGTCGGGCAGGTCCGCATCATCGACAACGGTTCGGGCGACGGCACGCTGCAGATCATGCAACGCCACGCCGCCGCGGATCCGCGCGTGCGTTTCGTCGCCAACCCCGACAACCCCGGCTTCGCGACCGCCTGCAACCAGGGCGCTTCCGAATGCGACGCGCCATGGCTCGCCTTCGTCAATCCGGATTGCCTGGTCGAACCCGACACGCTGCAGCGTCTGCGCGAGGCTGCCGAAGACCTCGGCGGCGCAGCCATCGTCGGCGCCGACCAGGTCGACGCCAATGGCGTGCGCGACGCCGCGGCGCGCCGACGCGACCCGGACTTCGCGGCGATGCTGCATTCGCCGTCGAACGCGAACCTCGGCGTGCCGATGGACCCCGACGAACCCCTGCAACGCGTCGATGCCCTCTCCGGTGCGTTGATGTTGCTGCCGCGCGCCCTGTTCGAACGCCTGCAGGGCTTCGATACGCAGTATCGACTGCATGCCGAAGACCTCGACCTGTGCCGTCGCGCGCGTGCGCTCGGCGCCACGGTGGCGGTCGCCAACGACGTGCAGGTCGTGCATGTGCGCGGCGTGTCGTCGCGCGCGCGGCCCGTGTTCGTCGAATGGCACAAGCATCGTGGGCTGTGGCGCTATTTCCGCAAGTTCGAAGCGCTGCAGCGATCGACGTTGCAACGCCTCGGGGTGTTCGCGCTCATCTGGGCGCGCTTCCCGTTCGCGACGGCGCGCGCGCTGTGGCGCGCGCTCGCCGGTTGACGCCTTTAGTACTTCACGAACTGCCACTTCACGTTGTCGGAGGCGTCGCACGCCCAGGCCGTGATCGTTTCGCCTTCCGGAACGGCGCTGCCGCGACGCGCGTGGAGGCATTGCCCGGTGCCGACGTTCTGCACCTGCCAGAACGCCCGCATCTCGCCGATCGGCGCCGGCGATTCGAAGCCCGCTTCGACCATGCGCCATTGGCTGTTCAAGCCGGCGATGCAGGTGTCGTAAACAACCGCGCTGCCACCGTCCATCAGGCACGTGCCGTCGACGGGGCCGTCGAAGCGGAAGGTCGTGGCGGCCGCATCGACCGGAACGAAGCGCAGGTTGCTGCGACCGTTGTTGGAGCACGCCACCGAGACGGGAAACTCGTCGAGGCTCATGCATTGACCGTCGATGTCCGAACGCAATGCGAGCGCACCGCTCGGAACGCGCGCGCCCTGGCGACCGACCATCCACGTCGGGCCCTGGCCCAAGCCGAAGCTGCACGTCGTCTGCGCCGCGACACCCAATGAGAAGTCCAGGCACATGCCGGTCTGCTGGCTGCGGATCATCGCGTTGCCCGGGTTGCCTTCCGAGTGATTCACGTCCCAGCGTTGCGACAGCGCGCCGTCGCAGGTGAAGGCTTCAACCATGTCGCCGGGCGCCGAACCGGATTCGGCATTCAGGCAGCCCTGCGATTTCACGTTGCGGATCTGGTAACCGCCCTGCACGGCGGGTTCGAACTGGAACATCTGCCCGTGGCCCACTGTCAGGCATTGGGCCTGCATCACCTTGAAGCCGTAGTCGGGCGGGTCGGGGATGTGCAGGCAGGCATTCGCGGCGGGCCCGTCGAACATCGCCAACTGCACCGGCACGTTGGCGGGCGGCGCATCGGCGAAGGCGGGCAGGGCGGCGCAACACAGGGACAGCGCAAGCATCGTTCGCAGTGAATGCAACATCGGAACCTCCTCTCCTGAAGGAAGTCCAGCGTCGCGCACCGACCTGCGTTGCGTCGCTCAGCGCACGGCGCGACATTCGCGCGCCGATTCGCCCGACAAGTCGGAATCAGCCGCGTGCGGCGTTGATTGTGTCCCGCAGCTCGCGTGCAGCGCGCCCTGCGGCGTCGGCGAAATCGGCGCCGGACGAGGCGTAGAGGATCGCGCGCGAGGAACTCACCAGCAGGCCGGTGCCGTCTTTAGTCGATGCATTGCGCACGACCGCTTCGGCATCGCCACCCTGCGCACCGACGCCCGGCACGAGGATCGGCATTTCACCGATGATGGCGCGTACTTCGCGCAGTTGTTCCGGCCACGTCGCGCCGACGACGAGCGCGCAGTTGCCGTGCGTGTTCCATTCGTTCGCGACTTTTTCCGCGACGCGCTGGTAGAGCGGACGCCCATCGACGAGCAAATCCTGCAGATCGCCCGCGCCGGGATTCGAGGTGCGGCACAGGATGACCACGCCGCGGTCGGCGCGATCGAGGAAAGGCTGCACCGAATCGCGGCCGAGATACGGATTGGCGGTGACCGCATCGGCGGCGTAGCGATCGAACGCTTCGCGCGCGTATTGCTGCGCCGTGCTGCCGATGTCGCCGCGCTTGGCGTCGAGGATCACCGGAATGCCGGGATGCCTGGCATGGATGTGCGCGATGAGGCGGGTCAGCGCGTCTTCGGCGCGCAGCGCCGCGAAGTGCGCGATCTGCGGCTTGAACGCGCAGGCGAACTGCGCGGTCGCATCGACGATGTCGCGGCAGAAGGCGAAGACCGCGTCGTCGTCTTGCGCGAACGACGCGGGGAACTTCGCCGGCTCCGGATCGAGCCCCACGCAGACGAGGGAATTGCTGGACGACCAACGATCCTTCAGCGCCTGCATGAACTGCATCGATCGCTCCTTTACTTGAGGGCCTTGAAACGCAGGCGGTGCGGCTTGGCGCCTTCTTCGCCCAGGCGACGGCGCTTGTCTTCTTCGTACTCGCGGTAGTTGCCCTGGAAGAACTCCACGTGCGAGTCGCCTTCGAAGGCGAGGATGTGCGTGGCGATGCGGTCCAGGAACCAGCGGTCGTGCGAGATGACGAAGGTGTTGCCGGGGAATTCGAGCAGCGCGTCTTCGAGCGCGCGCAGCGTTTCGACGTCGAGGTCGTTGGACGGTTCGTCGAGCAGCAGCACGTTGCCGCCCTGCAGCAGCGTCTTGGCCAGGTGCAGGCGGCCGCGTTCACCACCCGACAAGGCGCCGACCATCTTCTGCTGGTCCTGGCCCTTGAAGTTGAAGCGGCCGATGTAGGCGCGCGACTGGATCTCGATGCCGTTGATGTTGAGGATGTCCGCGCCGCCGGAGACTTCCTGGAAGACGTTGTGGTTGCCTTCCAGCTTGTCGCGGCTCTGGTCGACGTAGGCGAGCTTGACCGTCGAACCCATCTCGATCGAACCGCTGTCCGGCGTTTCCTGGCCGATGATCATGCGGAACAGCGTCGACTTGCCGGCGCCGTTGGGGCCGATGATGCCGACGATCGCGCCCGCGGGGACCATGAAGCTGAGGTCGTCGATCAGCAGGCGTTCGCCGAAACGCTTGGAGACGTTCTTGAACTCCAGCACCTTCGCGCCGAGGCGTTCGCCCGGCGGGATGAAGATTTCATTGGTTTCCTGGCGGCGCTGGTAGTCGACCGACTGCAGTTCCTCGATGCGCTGCAAGCGCGCCTTGCCCTTCGACCGGCCGCCCTTGGCGTTCTGGCGGGCCCATTCGAGTTCCTTCTGGATCGCCTTCTGGCGCGCCTTTTCGCCGGACTCTTCCTGCTTCAGGCGCTCGTCCTTCTGGATGAGCCACTGCGTGTAGTTGCCCTTCCACGGAATGCCGCGGCCGCGATCGAGTTCGAGGATCCACTCGGCGGCGTTGTCGAGGAAGTAGCGGTCGTGGGTGACGGCCACCACGGTGCCCGGGAAGCGGGCGAGGAATTGCTCGAGCCACTCGACCGATTCGGCGTCCAGGTGGTTGGTCGGCTCGTCGAGGAGCAGCATGTCCGGCTTCTGCAGGAGCAGGCGGCACAGCGCGACGCGGCGCTTCTCGCCACCGGAGAGTTTGCCGACGATGGCTTCCCACGGCGGCAGGCGCAGCGCGTCGGCGGCGACTTCGAGCTGGTTTTCCAGGGTGTGGGCATCGCCGGCGGCCAGGATCGACTCCAGGCGCTGCTGCTCGGCGGCGAGCTTGTCGAAGTCCGCGCCTTCCTCGGCGTAGGCCTCGTAGATGCGGTCGAGCGCGGCCTGGGCCTGCAGCACCTCGCCGACGCCTTCTTCCACGGCCTCGCGCACGGTCATGGCCGGGTCCAGCTGCGGTTCCTGCGCCAGGTAGCCGACCTTGATGCCCGGCTGCGGGCGGGCTTCGCCGCTGAAATCGGTGTCCGCGCCGGCCATGATCTTCAGGACCGTCGACTTGCCGGCGCCGTTGAGGCCCAGCAGGCCGATCTTGGCGCCCGGGAAGAAGGACAGCGAGATGTCCTTGATGATCTGGCGCTTCGGCGGCACCGTCTTGGAGACGCCGTTCATGGTGTAGATGTATTGCATCGATGCTCCGCAGGCGGGCGCGGGCGAGCTGCCAGGGAGCAGGGCCGCGAGGGGTATTCGGGATCGCGGGATTATAGGGGACGCCGGCCGCCGGGGCGCCCCGAAACGCTAAACTTGCCGCCTTTCCCCACGCCTCCGGACCGCCGAATGTTCCCTCGCGACGCCCGCATCGAAGGTTTCGACCCCGAACTCGCAGCTGCCATCGCCGGCGAGAACCGCCGCCAGGAAGACCACGTCGAGCTGATCGCGTCGGAAAACTACGCCAGCCCGCGCGTGATGGAAGCGCAGGGCAGCCAGCTGACCAACAAATACGCCGAGGGCTATCCCGGCAAGCGCTATTACGGCGGCTGCGAATACGTCGACGTCGCCGAGCGCCTGGCGATCGAACGCTGCAAGCAGCTGTTCGGCGCCGACTATGCGAACGTGCAACCGCATTCGGGTTCGCAGGCCAACCAGGCCGTGTACCTGGCGTTGCTGAATCCGGGCGACACGATCCTCGGCATGTCGCTCGCCCACGGCGGGCACCTCACGCACGGTGCGAAGGTCAACATCAGCGGCAAGCTCTTCAACGCCGTGCAGTACGGCGTGGACGAGAAGGGCCTGATCGATTACGCCGAAGTCGAACGCCTGGCGCTGGAACACAAGCCGAAGATGATCGTCGCCGGCTTCAGCGCCTACTCGCAGGTCGTGGACTGGGCGAAGTTCCGCGCCATCGCCGACAAGGTCGGCGCGTTCCTGTTCGTCGACATGGCGCACGTCGCCGGCCTCGTCGCCGCCGGCGTGTATCCCAACCCCGTGCCGCACGCGCACGTGGTCACCTCGACCACGCACAAGACGCTGCGCGGCCCGCGCGGCGGCATCATCGTGGCGAAGGCGAACGAGGAACTCGAAAAGAAGCTGCAATCCATCGTGTTCCCCGGCATCCAGGGCGGCCCGCTGATGCACGTGATCGCGGCGAAGGCCGTGGCCTTCAAGGAAGCGCTGGAACCGGAATTCAAGGCCTACCAGCAGCAGGTCGTGAAGAACGCGCAGGCGATGGCGAAGACCATCATCAAGCGCGGCTACAAGATCGTCTCGGGCGGCACGGAAAACCATTTGATGCTCGTCGACATGATCGGCAAGGGCATCACCGGCAAGGACGCCGAAGCCGCGCTCGGCAAGGCGCACATCACCGTGAACAAGAACGCGGTGCCCAACGATCCGGAAAAGCCCTTCGTGACCTCGGGCCTGCGCCTGGGCACGCCGGCGGTCACCACGCGCGGCTACGGCGAAGCCGAGTGCGTCGCGCTGGCCAACTGGATCTGCGACGTGCTCGATGCGCCCAACGATGCGGACGTGATCAAGCGCGTGCGCGGGGAAGTGACGAAGCAGTGCAAGGCATTCCCGGTGTACGGCTGACCGATGCATTGCCCCTTCTGCCAGCACGTCGACACCCGCGTCATCGATTCGCGCGTGTCCGAAGACGGCGCCACCATCCGGCGGCGCCGTGAGTGCGAGGCGTGCGGGGAGCGGTTTTCGACGCTGGAAACGATCGAACTGAAGTTGCCGCTGATCATCAAGGGCGATGGCCGGCGGGAAGCGTTCGATGCGCGCAAGTTGCGCCTCGGCTTCGATCGCGCGCTGCAGAAGCGCCCGGTGTCGGAAGAACAGATCGAAGCCTCGGTGCGCGCGGTGGTGCATCAACTGCGCATGACGACCGAGCGCGAACTCGCATCGCGCCGCGTCGGCGAATTCGTCATGGCCGAACTGCGCAAGCTCGACCACGTCGGTTACGTGCGCTTCGCGTCGGTCTATCGCTCCTTCGAGGACGTGGCCGATTTCCGCGAGGAGCTCGACCGCCTCGAACGCGAGTTGCCGCCGGGCGAGGGGCAACTGCCCCTGCTCGAAGGCGAGCCGAGCGAGAAGGCGCGGCGCCGGTGAACGCGCTGCGCGCCTTGCTCATCGCCGTCGCGCTGGCCTGGGCGCCGGGGGCAATCGCGCAGGATGCAACGCAGCATGCCGCGCCTGCGACGCAAGCCGCGCTCGCGGGCGATTACCATCTCGACGGCGTGATGGAGACCGGTTCGGGCCTGCGGTTGAAAGCCGACGGCACGTTCGAATGGTTCTTCACCTACGGCGCGCTCGACCTGGCCGCACGCGGCAAGTGGTCGCGCGCGGGCGACGGCATCGACCTGGTCGTTGCCGAAATGGGTTTCCCGCCGCAAATGCCCGAAACGAAATTCGACCGCATGCACCTGCGTATCGACGACGGCGAGCTCGTGCCGGCGTGGCCGTGGGACATGGATGATTTCCGCAAGAACCAGGAACGCGGCGCTTACGTGCGCGAAGAATGATGTCGCAACCGCAACAGGCCTACACCGCCACCGACCACGCGATGATGGCGCGCGCGCTGCGCCTGGCCGAGAAGGGCGCGTACACGACCCGGCCCAATCCGATGGTGGGCTGCGTGATCGCGCAGGGCGAAGAAGTCGTCGGCACCGGCTGGCATGAGCGCAAGGGCGGGCCGCACGCGGAAGTCTTCGCGTTGCAGGCCGCGGGCGAACGCGCGCGTGGCGCGACGGCCTACGTCACGCTCGAACCGTGTTCGCACGTCGGCAGCACCGGCCCGTGCGCCGATGCGCTGATCGCGGCGGGCGTGACGCGCGTGGTGGGTGCGATGCGCGATCCGTTCCCGGAAGTGGATGGCAGCGGTTTCGAAAAGCTGCGCGCCGCCGGCATCCAGGTCGACATCGGCCTGATGGAAGCGCAGGCGCGCCAGCTCAACAAGGGATTCCTCTCGCGCATCGAACGCGGGCGTCCGTGGGTGCGCGTGAAGCTCGCGACGAGCCTGGATGGCCGCAGTGCGCTGGCCTCCGGCGACTCGAAGTGGATTTCCGGCGAAGCCGCGCGACGCGACGTACAGAAGTGGCGCGCACGCGCCGGCGCGATCCTCACCGGCGCAGGCACCGTGCTGATCGACGATCCGCATCTCACCGTGCGCCTGGGCGACGACACGCCCTTCGTGCCGCCGCTGCGCGTCGTACTCGATCCGGGCCTGGCGACCGTGCAACGCGGCCATGTGCGCGAGGGCGGTGCGCCGACCTTGTACATCCACGCCGCCGATGCGCGCATGCCGCGCGGCGTGGAAGCCGATCACGTCGGCGTGCCCGTCGAAGCGGGGCGGATGGACCTCGCCGCCGTCCTCAAGCTGCTCGCCGAGCGCGGGATCAACGAAGTGCAGGTCGAAGCGGGCGCCACGCTCGCCGGCGCCTTCCTGACCTCGGGCCTGGTGGACGAATTGCTGTTGTATGTCGCGCCGGTGATGCTGGGCGAACGCGCGCGGCCACTGTTCGACAACCTGCACATCGACGAAATGACCGAGCGCCTGAACATGCATGTCGCCGAAACGCGCCGCATCGGCGAGGACATCCGCGTCTTCGTCCATCCGGGCCGCGCGCCGCAATGAACGACAGTTTCAAGGATCACTTTTCCGCCGTCGCCGCGCAGTACGCGCAGGCGCGGCCGGACTATCCGCCCGAGCTGTACGGCTGGATCGAATCGATCGTGATGGTCCATGGCCTGGCGTGGGAACCGGGGTGCGGCAGCGGGCAGGCGACGCGCGATCTCGCGCCGATTTTCGACCGCGTGCATGCGACCGATCCGAGCGCCGCGCAGATCGCGCAGGCGCATGGGCCTTCGAATGTCACCTTTCGCGTCGAGCCCGGCGAGGCGACGACGCTCGGCGACGGTACGGTCGATGCAGTGTGCGTCGCGCAGGCGTTGCACTGGTTCGACCAGTCGAAATTCTTCGCCGAATGCGCGCGCGTACTCAAGCCCGGCGGCGTGCTGCTCGCGTGGGGCTACCAGGACATGATCGCGCCGTCCGAATTGGACGCGGCCTTGCAGCCCTTCCGCGACGCCATCGAACCGTATTGGCCGCCGGAACGGCGACTGATCGACGAGGCCTACCGCGATTTCGCGTTCCCGTTCGACTGGATCGAACCGCCCGTGTTCGAACTGCGCGCACAGTGGAACCTCGCGCGCATGCTGGGGTACTTCTCCAGTTATTCGGCGACCAAGCGTTTCATCGATGCGAACGGAAGCGACCCGGTTGCGGCGCACGCCACGGCGATCGCGAAGACGTGGGGCGACCCCGAACAGATTCGCCTGCTGCGCTGGCCGATGTTCGTGCACGCGCGCAGGAAGTTGGAGGACTGATGTTCACCGGATTGATCGCCGGCGTGGGCCGGCTGGCGGCGCGCGAGATGCGTGGCGGCGACGCGCGCTTGCGCATCGAAGTCGGCACCCTGCCGTGGGGCAAGGGCGCCGATGTGCGCATGGGCGAAAGCATTTCCGTCAACGGCACGTGCCTGACGGTCGTGGCGTTCGACGAAGCAGGTTTCGAAGCCGATGCGTCGAACGAAACGCTCGCGCTGACGACGCTGGGCGATTTGCCCGTCGGCCGCGCGTTGAACCTCGAACGCGCGATGTTGCCGACCGATCGCCTCGGCGGCCATCTCGTCAGCGGGCACGTGGACGGCGTGGGCACGGTCGCCCACACGTGGGACGACGGGCGCGCGCAACGCTGGGTGTTCGCGGCGCCTGCGACGTTGCGGCGTTACATCGCGGCGAAGGGGTCGATCTGCGTCGACGGCGTGAGCCTCACGGTCAATGCCGTCGACGATGCGGGTTTCGAAGTCGCATTGGTGCCGCACACCATCGCGCACACGGCCTTCAGCGAGACGAAAGCCGGCGATGCGGTGAACCTGGAAGTGGACATGCTCGCGCGTTACGTCGAGCGCTTGATGAAAGAACGAGACCTGCACGCATGAGCTTCGCCACCATCCCCGAACTGCTGGACGAACTGCGCGCCGGCCGCATGGTCGTCATCGTCGACGACGAAGACCGCGAGAACGAAGGCGACCTGATCATGGCCGCAGAAGTCGTGCGGCCCGGCGACATCAACTTCATGGTCACGCATGCGCGCGGCCTGGTGTGCCTGTCGCTCACGCGCGAGCGCTGCCGCCAACTCGGCCTGCCGCCGATGGTGCGCGACAACACTTCGCCGCACGGGACCAACTTCACCGTGTCGATCGAAGCGGCCGAAGGCGTCACGACGGGCATTTCCGCGTACGACCGCGCGCACACGATCCGCACGGCGGTGCAGCCCGACGCGAAGCAGGACGATCTCTCGCAGCCCGGCCACATCTTCCCGCTGCAGGCGCAGCCCGGCGGCGTGCTCAGCCGCGCGGGGCACACCGAGGCGGCGAGCGATCTTGCGCAGTTGGCCGGATTCGAACCGGCGGGCGTGCTGGCGGAAATCCTCAATCCCGACGGCAGCATGGCGCGTCGCCCGGAGCTGGAAGTTTTCGCGCGCGAGCATGGTTTGAAGATCGGCTCGATCGAAGACCTCATCCGTTATCGGCTCACCACCGAGCACACCATCGAGCGCGTCGACCGGCGCGAGATCGACACCGAGCATGGTCCCTTCACGCTCCACACCTATCGCGATCGCGTGAGTCGCGCGCTGCACTTCGCGCTGTTGCGCGGCGATGCGGACGCAAGCGTGCCCACGCTGGTGCGCGTGCATGCGCTCAATCCGCTCGCCGACGCGGTGCATTGGCGCCGCCCGGATTTCGGTCCGGCCGTGGGCGACGTGCTGCAGGCCATCGCCGCCGAAGGCCGCGGTGCGCTCGTCCTGCTGGGCGAGGCCCCGGACGCCGAGGCGGTGCTGGCCCGCATCCGCGAGCAGCCCCCTGCGCCGCAGGATCGCGCTGGCGCGCTGGCCGAGTGGCGCCGCACCGGCGCCGGTTCGCAGATCCTCGCCGACCTGGGCCTGGGCAAGCTCCGCGTCCTGGGCACGCCGCGCAAGCAGGTGGGCCTGGCGGGCTTCGGCCTGGAGGTCGTGGCGCATGTCGAATGGCCCGCGCGCTAAACTGCGCGCCCCCCGCGGCCCCGCCACCGACGCCCCCCTCATGAAGTTCATCGAAGGCGACCTGCGCGCCGCACCCGGCGCCCGCTTCGCCATCCTCGCCGCCCGCTGGAACCCGCGCATCACCGATGCGCTGGTCGAAGGCGCGCGCAAGGCGTTCCTCGACAACGGCGTGCCGGCCGAGTCGCTCGACTTCGTGCGCGTGCCCGGTGCGTGGGAACTGCCGGTCGCCGCCGCGCGCCTGGGCGCCGCCGGCAAGCATGTCGCGATCGTCGCGCTGGGTTGCGTCGTGCGCGGCGACACGCGGCATTACGAACATGTTGCCGATGGTTGCGCCGAAGGCCTGATGCGCGTGTCGATCGACTATCGCGTGCCGGTGCTCAACGGTGTGCTCGCGGTGGAAATGTTCCAGGACGCCGAAGCGCGCGCCGGCGGCAGCCACGGCAACAAGGGCGAAGAAGCGGCGCTGGCCGCCATCGAAATGCACAACCTGCTGGAGAAGCTGCCTTGAACCGACGCCGCGACGGCATCGACCCGGTCCACCGTTCGCGCGCGCGACGCCGCGCGCTGCAGGCGTTGTATGCCTGGCAGATGTCGGGCGGCACGGCGCAGCAGATCATCGCGCAGTTCGCGCACGAGCAGGCGCACGAGATCGCCGACCTGGTGTATTTCGAAGACCTCGTCACCGGCGTGATGAAGAACGTGCGCGAACTCGATGCGGCCTTGCAGCCGTTCCTGGATCGCACGGTCGAGGAAGTCGACCCCATCGAACGCGCCGCGCTGCGCATCGCCGCGTACGAACTGCGCCATCGCGTCGACGTGCCGTATCGCGTGGTGCTCAACGAAGCCATCGACATCACCAAGCGCTTCGGCTCCGAGCACGGCCACACCTTCGTCAACGGTGTGCTCGACCATGCAGCCGCCGCGTGGCGCACGGCGGAGTTCGACGCCACGCGCAAGTGAGCACCAACGAGTTCGACCTGATCGAACGCATCCGCCGCCGCGCGACGACGACGCGCGAGGACGTGCTCCTGGGCATCGGCGACGATGCCGCGCTGCTCGAAGTTCCCGCCGGCCACGCCCTGGTGGTGGCCACCGACACGCTCAATGCGGGCGTGCATTTCCCCGTCGAAACGCCGCCCGCCGACATCGGCTGGAAGGCGCTGGCGGTGAACCTGTCCGATCTCGCCGCGATGGGCGCCACGCCCGCGTGGTGCACGTTGTCGGTGTCATTGCCCGACGCCGACGCGGAGTGGATCGACGCGTTCCTCGAAGGCTTCATGCGCCTTGCGGTCCTGCATGACGTCGCGTTGGTCGGCGGCGATACGACGCGCGGGCCCTTGTCGATTTCCGCGACGGTGCACGGTTTCGTCGACCCCGCGCGCGCATTGCGTCGCGCCGCGGCGCGCGAAGGCGACCTGGTGTGGGTGAGCGGCACGCTCGGCGACGCTGCCGCCGCGCTGGAACAGTGGCGCGCAGGTGCATTGATCGATCCGGGCCTGCGCGAACGCCTGGATCGCCCGACGCCGCGCGTTGCGTTGGGACGCGCCCTGGGCGGGATCGCGCGCGCTTGCATCGACGTGTCGGACGGATTGCTCGCGGATCTGGCGCACGTGTGCGCGGCGAGTGGCGTGAGTGCGCAGATCGATGTCGATGCCTTGCCTGCGTCGGACGTGCTGTGCGCGGAGTTCGGCGGCGACGCGCGGCGCCATCTGCAATCGGCGGGCGGCGACGATTACGAGTTGTGTTTCACCGCGCCGGCGGCAGCGCGCGAGGCGGTGGAAACGGCGGCGCGCAACGCGGACGTCTGCATCACTCCGATCGGGCGCATCGTGCCGCGGACGGCGGGCCCGGTGATGGCGCGCGATGCGCACGGCGCGGAGTGGATGCCCGGGACCACGGGCTGGCGCCACTTCGCCTGACTATTTCGCAGCGGCGATCACCACCGACATCGCGTCGGCTTTCACCACGGTCTTCTTCGGCGCGCCCTTCAATTGCGCCTGCGATTCCATCGGCGCGTCCGGCGTGACCGCGGCATTCGCCGGCAACAGCGCGAACGCCAGCGTGACATCTGTCGGCACCGGCCACGTACCGACGATGGCGTGGTGGAGTTGCGTCGCCATCACGAGCGTGGCGATCAGGCTGGGATGCAGGCCGTCGGGGAAGGTCGATTGCGTTCCGTTGCGATGCGCCAATGCGCGCAACGCCGTTCCCGCCGGGACCACGTTTGCATCGATACGCGCCGCGATCTGCTTCGCCCCGCGATCGAGTTTCGCTTGCCACGCATCGTCGGGTCCCCAGGTCGCGAGCACGTAGACCTTCGTGCCCGCCGCCTTGGCGCGCGCGGCGAATTCGCGATGCGCGCGTTCGCTCGCGCGGCACGCGGCGGAACTGCGTTGCTCGCTGTCGACCACGCACGCGAGCACGCCGCCGCGTTCCTGCAGGACCAATGCATCCCAATGCCCGGCGCCGAGCGCGGCGGCGGCCTTGCCGTCGTTCCAGCGATCGGCGAGCGAACCGCCGGGCGCCACGAAGGTCTGCGTTTCGATCGTCACCGGCGTGGGCTGCGTTGCGGCGATCGCGCGCAGGGTCGACGGCAGATCGTTGACGTAGGTCAGGCTGTTGCCGATGAACATCACGCGCAGGGTGCGCGGAGCAGTCGCCTGCGCGTTTCCGACGCCAGACAGCGCCAGCAACACGAGCGCAAGGACGGTGCGGCGGGCAACGAACGACATGGCCACCTCGCGGGGCAGGATGCGTGCATCGCACGCCCGGGGGCGGCCAGCGTCAAGTGCGCTTCGGCAGGTCGATGGCCTCAGGCCGTGAAGGCGGCGCGGATCCAGCGCAGGTCGGGCGCGTCGGGGTCGCCGCTCGCGTCCACGACGTCGAAGCGACACGGCGATTGCGACAGCGCCGGGTTTCGCATCAGGAAGACCTGCGAGGCGCGCACCAGTTTGCGCCGCTTGCCCGCGTCCACGGACGCCGCACCGCCGCCGTAACCGACGTGCGCGCGATAGCGCACTTCGACGAACACGACGGTCGCGCCATCGCGCAGCACGAGGTCGATTTCGCCGACCTTGCTCGCGGCGTTGCGCGTGACCAAGCGCAAGCCCCGGTCCTGGAGATACGCGAGCGCGGCGGCCTCGACGGCGGCACCGCGCGCGCGGCGATCGAGGGTCGCCTCAGGGCGCGGGCGCATCCGCGAGCGGAACCTGCGAACCGCCGCGGAACGTCGACCACGTGGGCGTATGCAGGATGTTGCCGACCGGATCCAGGCGCAGCGTGCCGGTCGCGCCCTGCACGACGCCGTTGGGATCCAGCGCGAGCTTTTCCAGGTACGCCGTGATCAGCCACGCGTCGTAACCGAAGGCGAACAAGCGCGCCGCGGGACCGCGCGCGGTCTTCAGTTGCGAAGCGACGCCCGCCGCGGAGGGCAGGCCGGAAATGCCGCGCACCGTCCACGGTTCGGTGGGATAGGCGATGCCGTCGAGTACCAGGTCATCGGCGGGCTTGCCCGTTCCCGATGCCAATGCGGACGTCGCCACCAGCGGTTTTCCGCCGAGGCCGGTCGAGCGCAGCAAGGGCGCGACCGCGCGCGCTTCCGATGCGCGCGTGGCGAGGAACACCGCGTCGACCTGCCCGGCCTTCTGCACGGACGCTTGCAGGCGCGCGAGTAGCGATGCGGCATCGCCGCCCATGTCGAGCGTTTCGACCACGGTGCCGCCGCGCTCGGCCAATGCGTCGCGCATCGCGGACACCGCACGGTGCATGCCTTCGTCGACGCCGGCGACCACGAGCACGCGCTTGGCGTTGTGCGCACGCAGGAATTCGGCGGCGGCGATGCCGTCGTCTTCCGGCGACAGCGAGAAACTCGCGTTGCCGGCCGGCGGCGGGATCGACGCGCGGTTGAGCGCGAGCATCGGCACGCTTGCGCCGGCATCGCGGAACACCGCGTTGACCTCGTCGCGACCGAGCGGACCGACCACGAAGTCGTTCCCTTCGGCGACCGCCTTCTGGTACGCGGCCACCGCGCCGCCCGGCGTGCCGGCGGTGTCGTAGAACGCGACTTCCGGGCGACGCCGCGATTCACTGTAGTAACCGGTGAGGAAGCCATCGCGCACCGGCGCCGCGGCCGGTGCCAGGCTGCCCGACAGTGGCAGCAGCACGGCGAGTTTCACGGGCGGGCGATAGCCATCGCGTTCGGCGGGCGGGCGGGCGCCCGCGTCGAATTTCCACGCACCGCGATCGAAGGGACGCGGCAGCGGCAGCCCGCGACGCTGCAAGGCGTGGCCGGCCTGGGGATACAGCGGGTCGCCGGCGGGCAAGGCCGCGGCGTCGGCGGACAGCGCGGCATCGTCGAGGCCGGCGAGCAGCTTCTCGATCGCGCGGTCGTTCTCGGTGCGCTGCGCCGCGGGAAGCGTGGCGGCGTTGCGCGCCATCTCGCGCGCCTGCGCGAAGGCCGGCGAAAACACATGGCCGGCGGTTTCGGGCCCGGAGACCTTCACGGTCGCGCAACCGGCCATGCCGATCGCGAGCACACCCAGCACCACGGCACGCAGCCAATGGGCCCGGGTCAACATCCTGTTCCAACGCATCGATACCTCGGCCGCGGGCGCGGCGTGGGGGGAAGCGGCTAGGATTCTACCCGCCCGCCCGTCGATGCCATCGTCGACGTGCGCATTTCGCCGAAGGGTTCCCGATGTCCTCCCCAGTTCGACCCGGCACGCTCCACGTGATCGCGACGCCCATCGGGAATCTGCGCGATCTCTCGCCGCGCGCGCTCGATACCCTGCGCAACGTCTCGGCGATCTGCGCCGAGGACACACGCCACACGCGCCAATTGCTCGCGCACTACGGGCTCGAACGGCCGTTGGTGGCGCTGCACGAACACAACGAGGAACAACTGGCCGACAAGCTCGTCGCGCGGTTGCAGGCCGGGGAATCGCTGGGACTGGTGTCGGACGCAGGCACGCCGCTGGTCAGCGACCCGGGCTTTCGCCTCGTGCGCGCGGCGCGCGCGGCGGGCATCGCGGTGAGCCCGGTGCCCGGTGCGTGCGCCTTCGTCGCCGCGCTGAGCGTGGCCGGCTTGCCGAGCGATCGCCTCGTGTTCGAAGGCTTCCTGCCGGCGAAGGGCAACGCGCGCCGCGAACGCCTCGCGCCGCTCGCGTCGGAAACGCGCACGCTCGCGTTCTACGAGTCGGCGCACCGCATCGAGGAAGCGCTGGCCGACATGGCGGCGATCTTCGGCGCGCAACGCCGCGCGGTCATCGCGCGCGAGCTCACCAAGCTGTTCGAAACCGTCCTGGACGGCACGCTGGAAGACCTGCAGGCGCGCGTGGCCGCCGATGCGAACCAGCGCAAGGGCGAGTTCGTGGTCCTGGTGGAAGGTGCGGGGGAGGACGAGGATGCGCGCCTCGCCGAAGGCCGCCGCCTGTACGCGAAACTGGGCGAGCATCTGCCGCCCTCCACCGCCGCGAAACTCGCAGCCGAATTGAGCGGCGCCCCCCGCAAGGCCTTGTACGGCAGTTGATCGCCCACCAAAAAGCCCGCGCAAGCGGGCTTTTTGGTGGCGGAGCCGGCCGATAAGCCGGGTTCTGTCGTGGACAACCATTCCTCTGGACGCATCGTCGCCGATGCGCCTCAAGCAGCCTACCCGGACCCGACGCGGGCAACGTCATGGGGTCCCTATTTGGCCTTGCTCCCGGTGGGGTTTGCCGTGCCGGTCCGTTACCGGACTCGCGGTGCGCTCTTACCGCACCATTTCACCCTTGCCTGATCCCCGAGGGGCCATCGGCGGTTTCTTTCTGCTGCACTTTCCGTCGGCTCGCGCCGCCCAGGCGTTACCTGGCACCGTGCCCTGTGGAGCCCGGACTTTCCTCGGCGCGCTTGCGCGCGACGCGGTTGCCTGGCCGACTCCGCCGCCGGGGATTGTGTCAGAAGCGGCGCCCGGCGGGTGGGGGCGGGTCCGGGGGCGGGAGGGGCCAAATCTCAAAATTTGAGACGGATCAGCGCTTAGTGGATAACTCTTGATCCAGTCTCTGAAGTTCGCTGCAAGCCATTGATGGCAAAAGCGAAATCTTGTCCCCAAGCCTGTTGACAACCCTGTGGGCGGGGCCTAACGTGGCGACTCGTGGGGATTCCGGGAAATCCGTGGAGACCCATCCTAACGAGCCCGCGGCAGACGGGCAAAACCGGGCAGGGCGATGTTCCAGGGTGAGACCGCCATCACAATCGACGACAAGGGCCGGCTGGCCATTCCGACCAGCTACCGGGATGTCGTCGCGCGCGAATGCGGTAACCGCCTGGTCGTCACCTACAGCCCCTTCGATGCGGGTTGCCTTTACATCTACCCGATGCCGGCCTGGGAACGCGTCCGCGACCAGGTCAATGCCTTGCCGCGCACGAAGAGCGTCAGCCGCAACCTGCAGCTGAAGCTGGTCGGCGCGGCCACCTTCGTCGAACCCGACGCCAGCGGCCGCATCTCGCTGCCCGCGAGCCATCGCAACGCTACCGGCCTGGAAAAGAAGGCCGTGCTGTTGGGCATGGGCGACAAATTCGAACTGTGGAGCGAGCAGTCGCACCTCGCGCAGATCCGGCAGACCTTGTCGGACGACGACCTGGGCGACGGGTTGCTGGAATTGCAGTTGTGACCGGCGGTGGCGCGGATGCCCGGTCCGCCCACCTTCCGGTCTTGTTCGCGCAGGTCATGGAAGGCCTGCGTGTGCGCAGCGACGGACGTTACTTCGATGGGACTTTCGGCCGCGGCGGCCACGCCGCCGGCGTGTTGGAACGGTTGGGCGCAGGAGGGCGCTTGCTGCTGATGGACAAGGATCCCGAGGCGATCGCCGAGGCCGGCCGCAAGTTCGGCACGGATGCGCGCGTCGCGATCCGCCGCGGCAGCTTCGCCGACCTCGCGCACTGGGATCTCGTCCGCGAAGGCCTCGACGGCGTGTTGCTCGACCTCGGCGTTTCCTCGCCGCAGCTGGATGTCGCCGAACGCGGCTTCTCCTTCGCGAAGGACGGCCCGCTCGACATGCGCATGGATCCGGATTCGGGCGAAAGCGCCGCGCAGTGGCTCGCGCGCGCCGACGACCGCGAAATCGCCGACGTGCTGTTCACCTACGGCGAAGAACGCCAGTCGCGCCGCATCGCACGCGCGATCGTCGCGCGCCGCGCAACGCAACCGCTGGAGCGCACCGCGCAACTGGCCGAGCTCATCGCTTCGGTCATGCCGCGCGGCGACTCCAAGATCCATCCGGCCACGCGTTCCTTCCAGGCCATCCGCATCTTCATCAACCGCGAACTGGCCGATCTGGAAACCGGCCTCGACGCGGCGCTGGCCTGCCTCAATCCCGGCGGTCGCCTCGCGGTGATCTCCTTCCATTCGCTCGAAGACCGCATCGTCAAGCAATTCATCGCGCGCCACGCGAAAGCGCCGCCGACCAATCGCCGCATGCCGGTGGTGCCCGATTTCGTGCCCACGCTGCGCATGATCGGCGATGCGACCAAGGCCGACGCCGCCGAGCTCGCGGCCAATCCGCGTGCGCGCAGCGCCGTGTTGCGCGTCGCCGAAAAGCTCGGGGAGGCCGCGTGATGTTCCTGCGCAGCCTGATGTTCCTCCTCGTCGCGGCGAACGTGGCCTCCGCCATCGGCGTGGTGTACGCACGCCACGAACACCGCCAGTTGTTCGTCGCCTTCAAGCGCCTGGAGCGCCAGCGCGACGAGCTCAACATCGATTTCGGCCGCCTGCAGCTGGAACAGGCGACGTGGGCCGAAGCCAATCGCATCGACCAGGTCGCCCGCAACAAATTGGGCATGGCCTTCCCGTCGGCCGAAGAAACCGTGGTGGTGCGCCCATGAGGCCGATGCCGCCGAACGAAAAACGCGGCCCGAACGGTGTCGGCCGCCTGCGCGCGTTGTTCGGTGCGGGGCGGCAGAAACCGCGCGGCCGCGCGCAGTTCAATCTGCGCGGGCGCCTGGCGATCGTCGCCGGCACGCTGGCCCTGTGTTCGACCGCGCTGCTCGGCCGCGCCTTCGACCTGCAGGTCGTGCACCAGAAGTTCTACCAGGCGCAGGGCGACGCGCGCTTCCTGCGCGAAATGCCGATCGCCACCTCGCGCGGCATGATCACCGATCGCAACGGCGAACCGCTCGCGGTGTCCACGCCGGTCGAATCGATCTGGGCCAATCCGCAACTGCTGCTCAAGTCGCCCGAGCGCATTCCGGAACTCGCCAAGGCGCTCGGCGTGCCGGCCGACCACCTCGCGCGCAAGCTCTCGCAGCGCGCGTCGAAGGAATTCGTCTACCTGCAGCGCCGCATGCGCCCGGAAACGGCGCAGGCCATCATCAAGCTCGGCATTCCCGGCGTGTTCTCGCAGCGCGAATACCGCCGTTTCTACCCGCAGGGCGATGCCGTCGCGCACGTGCTGGGCTTCACCGACATCGACGACAGCGGCCAGGAAGGCCTCGAGCTGGCCTTCGACGAATGGCTGCGCGGCACGCCCGGCGCGGAGAAGGTGATCCGCGATCGCCGCGGCCGCATCGTCGAGAACGTCGACCTGGTCCGCGCCGCATTGCCGGGCAAGGACCTCACGCTGTCGATCGACCGCCGCATCCAGTTCCTCGCCTATCGCGAACTGCGCAATGCGCTGTTGGAGAAGGGCGCGAGCAGCGGTTCGGCCGTCGTGCTCGACGTCACCACCGGCGAAGTGCTGGCGATGGCCAACCTGCCCTCGTTCAATCCCAATGCGGTGGAAAGCGCCAATCGCGAAGCCCACCGCAACCGCGCCGTGACCGACCTCATCGAGCCGGGCTCGACGATGAAGCCGATCACCGTCGCCGCGGCGCTGGAAAACCACGTCATCACGCCGTCCACGCGTTTCGACACCAATCCGGGCTGGATCCCGAACGGCCGCTTCCGCACGACCGACACGCACAACTACGGCGTGCTCGATACCACCGGCGTGATCACCAAGAGCTCCAACGTCGGCGCGGCGCTGATCGTGCACCGCCTGGCGGACCGCACGTTCTACGACTACATGCGCAAGCTCGGCTACGGGCGCACGACCGAAAGCGGATTCCCGGGCGAAGCGGCCGGCCTGCTGCCGGCGCCGGACCGTTGGAGCGGCACGAGCAAGCAGACGATGGCCTACGGTTACGGCCTGAGCGTGACGCCGCTGCAGATCGCGCAGGCGTACGCTGCGATCGGCAACGGCGGCAAGTTGGTCGCGCCGACGTTCGTGAAAGGCCAGCGCAACGAGGCCCACCAGGTGATGGATCCGGTGGTCGCCAACGAAGTCTTGCGGATGATGGAGACGGTGACGATGCCCGGCGGCACCGCGACGCAGGCGCGCGTGCTCGGTTATCGCGTCGCCGGCAAGACCGGCACCGCGCGCAAGGCCAGCGCAGGCGGCTACTCGCGCCGTTACGTCGCCTTCTTCGCGGGCCTGGTGCCGGCGAGCAATCCGCGTTTCTCGATGGTGGTGGTGATCAACGATCCCGCGCCCGAACTCGCGTATGTCGGTGGCCTGGTTTCGGCGCCGGTCTTCCAGCACGTGATGGATGGTGCGCTGCGCCTGATGGATGTCGCGCCGGACGATCTGGATGCGTGGCTCGCCGTGCAGGCCGCCGCGGAAGCCAAGCGCGCGCCGAAGAACAAGCAGGGCGCCGCCGTTGCGACGCCCGCGCCGGCAGCACCGGTTGCACTGCCGGTCGCGCCGACGCCGGGAGCACGCCAATGACCCGCGCGATGCGCCTGGCCGACTTGCTGCCGGATGTTGCGGCGGTGCCCGCCGACCTGGAAATCACCGGGTTGGTGATGGACAGCCGCGCGGTGAAGCCGGGCGATGCGTTCGTCGCGATCGCGGGCTTCGGTGCGCATGGCTTGCTGTTCGCCGAACAGGCGAAAGCCAGCGGCGCACGCGCGGTCCTGTTCGAACCACCGGCGCCCGAAAACGCGCCTGCGCCCGCCGATGCGATTCCGGTTCCCGGTTTGCGCGCGCGCCTGGGCGAACTGGCCGATCGCTTCCACGATTTCCCGTCGCATGCGCTGACCACGGTCGGCGTCACCGGCACCAACGGCAAGACCTCCACCGTGCAGTTGCTCGCGCAGGCATGGACGCTGCTCGGCACGCGCGCGGCGTCGATCGGCACGCTCGGTGCGGGGCTGTATGGACAGGTCGTGCCCACCGGCTTCACCACGCCGCTCGTCCTGCAGGTGCACCAGCTGATCGCGGAGTTGCGCGACCAGGGCGCGCAGGCGCTGTCGATGGAAGTCAGCTCGCACGCGCTCGACCAGGGCCGCGTGGCCGGCGTGCATTTCGACGTCGGCGTGTTCACCAATCTCACGCGCGACCATCTGGACTACCACGGCGACATGGCCAGCTACGGCGCCGCGAAGGCCAAGCTGTTCGGCTGGCCCGGCCTGCGCGCGGCGGTGATCAACCTCGACGACGATTACGGGCGCGCGATGTTCGATGCGCTGCCCAAGACCGTGCGCCACGTGGGCGCGAGCGCGCGCGGCGATCGCAATGCGACGGTGCGCGCGGAGAACATCACGCTCGACAATCGCGGCGTCTCCTTCGACCTGGTGGTCGGCGACGAACGCCATCCGGTGCGCTCGCCGTTGCTCGGTCGCTTCAACGTCGACAACCTGCTTGCCGTCGCCGGCACGCTGGTGGCGCTCGATCACGACACTGCGCAGGTCGCCGACGTGTTGTCGCGCCTGCAGCCGATCCACGGCCGCATGAACCGCCTCGGCGGGCAGGGCGATGCGCCGCTGGTCGTCGTCGATTACGCGCACACGCCCGATGCGCTCGAACAAGCGCTGACCTCGCTGCGCGCGCACGCCGCTGCACAGCTGGCCTGCGTCTTCGGTTGCGGCGGCGAACGCGATACCGGCAAGCGTCCGCAGATGGCCGCGATCGCCGAACGGCTGGCCGACCGCGTGATCGTCACCGACGACAACCCGCGCGGCGAGAACGGCGACCGCATCGTCGACGACATCGTCGCGGGCTTCAGCGACGCGATGCGCGTCGACCCGCGCCTGACCATCGAACGCGACCGCGCGAAAGCCATCGCGCGCGCAGTCGGCGAAGCCGGTCCGGACGACATCGTGCTCATCGCCGGCAAGGGGCACGAGCCGTACCAGGAAATCGACGGCATCCGGCATCCCTTCGACGACACGGACGTCGCGAGCCGTGCACTGCAACGGCGAGCATCGGAGGCGCGCCCATGAACCCCATGCCGCTTTCCCGCATCGCGAACCTCGTCGGGGGCCGTGTCGTGGGCGATGACGTCCTGGTCGACGTCCTCGCCACCGACACGCGCGCGATGCCGAAGGGGCATCCGCTGTTCATCGCGCTCAAGGGCGAGCGCTTCGACGGCCACGACCACCTGTCGATGGCGGCGCGCAACGGCGCGATCGCCGCGCTCGTTTCTCACCAAATCGATTCGCCGCTGCCGCAATTGATCGTCGCCGACACCGAACGTGCGCTCGCCGCATTCGCCGCCGGCGTGCAACGCGAGCGCAAGACGAAAGTCATCGCGATCACCGGCAGCAACGGCAAGACCAGCGTGAAGACGCTGGTCCTCGCGATCCTGCGCGCGGCATTCCCGGAAGAAGGCGCGGTCTACGCCAATCCGGGCAATCGCAACAACGAGATCGGCCTGCCGCTCGCGGTGCTCGACGCACCGGAGCAGGCGCAGATCGCCGTGTACGAAATGGGCGCCGGCAAGCCGGGCGACATCGCGTATCTCACCGCGATCGCGCGTCCGGACATCAGCGTGGTCAACAACATCGCGCCCGCGCACCTGGAACGCATGGGCAGCCTGCTCGGCGTGGCCGACACGAAGGGCGCGATCTACGACGCGCTGCCGGCCGACGGCGTGGCCGTGATCAATGCCGACGATGCCTTCGCACCGTATTTCGCCGAGCGCGCGCACGGCCGCCGGCTCATCCGCTATGGCCTGGAAGCGAGCGCCGACGTCACCGCGCACGCGATCGACCTGCTGCCCGACAGCGCGCACTTCACGCTGGTCACGCCGATCGGCGAAGTCGAAGTCGGCCTGTCGCTGCCCGGCCGCCACAACGTGTTGAATGCACTCGCGGCCGCGGCGATCGCGCTCGGCGCGGGCATCGATCCGGAAGTGATCGCCGATGGCCTGGCCCGTGCGCGTTCCGTCGCCGGCCGGCTGGTCACGCATCGCCTGCACGACGGCGCGGTGCTGATCGACGACAGTTACAACGCCAATCCCGGTTCGCTCAACGCCGCCATCGATACGCTCGCTTCCAGCGGCGATCGCGCATGGCTCGTGCTCGGCGACATGCGCGAACTGGGCGCGGATGCAGAAGTGCTGCACGCCGAAGCCGGCCGTCGCGCGAAGAGCGCGGGCATCGCGCGCCTCTACGCGCTGGGCGCGTTGAGCAAGCACGCCGTCGACGCATTCGGCGATGGCGGCAAACATTTCGAGACGCACGCTGCATTGGCGCAGGCGCTGGAGCGCGACCTGCAAGCGCAGGACGTGCAGGAAGGCGTCCGCATCCTGGTCAAGGGCTCGCGCGGAAGCGCGATGGACAAGATCGTGTCGGCGCTGCTGCGCGACGAGGGGAACGATCCGCATGCTGCTTGAACTCTTCCGCTGGCTGGAACAACTCCAGAGCCTGTTCGGGCTCTTCGGATACCTCACGTTCCGCGGCATCCTCAGCGCGCTCACCGCGCTGGCGCTGTCGCTCTGGTGGGGGCCAGCGATCATCCGCCGCCTGGCGCTGCTGAAGGGCGGCCAGCCGATCCGCAAGGACGGCCCGCAATCGCACTTCTCCAAGGCGGGCACGCCGACGATGGGCGGCGCGCTGATCCTGCTCACGATCGCCGCGTCGGTCCTGTTGTGGGGCGACCTGCGCAACCGTTACGTGTGGCTGGTGCTCGGCGTGATGATCGCCTTCGGCGCGATCGGCTGGTGGGACGACTGGATCAAGATCGTCAAGCGCGATCCCAACGGGATGAAGTCGCGCTGGAAGTATTTGCTGCAGTCGCTGTTCGGCCTGGGTGCCGGCCTGTTCCTCTGGTACACCGCCGATACGCCGGCGGCCACCACGTTCTACATCCCGTTCTTCAAGACCGTCGCCTTGCCGCTGGCGTCGATCACCTTCGTCGCGCTCGCGTATTTCTGGATCGTCGGCTTCTCCAACGCAGTGAACCTGACCGACGGCCTCGACGGCCTGGCGATCATGCCCAGCGTGCTGGTCGCGTGCGCGCTCGGCGTGTTCGCGTATGCATCGGGCAACGCGGTGTTCTCCGAATACCTGCAGATCCCGCAAGTGCCCGGGGCGGGCGAGCTGGTGATCATCTGCGCGGCGATCGCCGGGGCAGGGCTCGGATTTTTGTGGTTCAACACCTATCCGGCGATGGTGTTCATGGGCGACATCGGCGCGCTCGCGCTGGGTGCGGTGCTCGGCACGATCGCGGTCATCGTGCGCCAGGAACTGGTGCTGGTGATCATGGGCGGCATCTTCGTCGTCGAGACGCTCTCGGTGATGATCCAGGTCGCTTCGTTCAAGCTCACGGGCAAGCGCGTGTTCCGCATGGCCCCCATCCACCACCATTTCGAGCTCAAGGGTTGGCCGGAGCCGCGCGTGATCGTGCGCTTCTGGATCATCTCCGTGATCCTCGTTTTGGTCGGCCTCGCCACGTTGAAGGTGCGCTGATGAGCGACGGCAACAACGGCCGGCACCAGGCGACACGGCTCGACGCGATCGAAGGCCGCTTCGATCCGTGGCTGATGGGCGCGGCGATCGCGCTGGCCTCGCTGGGCGTGGTCATGGTCGCCTCGAGCTCCATCGCCATCGGCGAAGGGATGCACGTGGGGCCGTTCTATTTCCTGATCCGCCACCTGGTGTTCCTCGCCGGCGGTTGTGCGCTCGCGTTCTGGATGATGCGCACCGAGCTCAAGACCATCGAAGCGAAGAACCACCTGCTGTTGCTGGCGTGTTTCGCGCTGCTGCTCGCGGTGTTCGTGCCCGGCATCGGCCGCACGGTGAACGGCGCGCGCCGCTGGCTGAACTTCGGCGTGTCGAACTTCCAGGCCGTCGAAGCGGTGAAGCTGCTCTATATCGTGTGGCTCGCCAGCTATCTCGTGCGCTTCCGCGATGAAGTCAACGCGACGTGGATGGCGATGCTCAAGCCGCTCGGCGTCGCCGCGCTGCTGGTGGGCCTGCTGATCCTGCAGCCGGACTTCGGTTCGCTCTCGCTGATCCTGGCGATCACCGCCGGCATGCTGGTGCTCGGTGGCGTGAACATGCCGCGCATGTTCGGCCCGGTGCTGGTCGGCCTGCCGATCCTCGCGGCGATCGCCATCGCCGAACCCTATCGCGTGCGCCGCTTCACCTCGTTCATGGATCCGTGGGCCGATCCGTTCGACAGCGGCTACCAGCTCACGAATGCGTTGATGGCCGTGGGTCGCGGCGAGATCTTCGGCGTGGGCCTGGGCGCGTCGGTGCAGAAGTTGTCGTACCTGCCCGAAGCGCACACCGACTTCATCCTCGCGGTGATCGCCGAGGAACTGGGCCTGGTCGGCGTCGCACTGGTGATCGGCCTGTATGCGTTGCTCGCCGGTCGCGCGTTCTGGATCGGGCTGAAGTGCGTGGAGATGCGGCGCCATTTCGCCGGCTATTGCGCGTTCGGCGTCGCGCTGTGGATGAGCCTGCAAAGCTTCGTGTCGATCGGCGTGAACCTCGGCCTGCTGCCGACCAAGGGCCTCACGCTGCCGTTGATTTCCTCGGGTGGTTCGAGCGTGCTGATGACCAGCATGGCGATCGGCCTGTTGTTGCGCGTGTCCTATGAACTGGAACGCGCCGAACGCCAGGTCGCGCGCCTGCGCGGCGAAGCGCTGCAACCGGCGCCGGGCAACGTGCCGGCGACGACGCAGCCGCCGGTGACGACCGCCGCCACCGCGAGCGTGCGCGGCACCAGCCGCCTGCGCCAGCGCGTCGAACCCACGCTCGGGAGGACCGCATGACGGCCCCCGCACGCGTGATGATCCTCGCCGGCGGTACGGGCGGCCACATTTTCCCGGGCCTCGCGGTCGCACGTGCCTTGCGTGCGCGCGGCGCGGAAGTGACGTGGCTCGGCGCCGACGGCCAGATGGAAACGCGCCTGGTGCCGCAGCACGACGTGCCGATCGACACCATCGCGGTGAAGGGCTTGCGCGGGAAGGGCATCCTCACGCTCCTCGGCGCACCGGTGCGCGTGCTCAATGCCGTTCGCGCGGCGGCGCGCGTGATTTCGAAGCGGCGTCCGCGCGCGGTGATCAGCTTCGGTGGTTACGCCGCAGGCCCCGGCGGCGTCGCCGCGCGGCTGGCGGGCATCCCGTTAATCGTGCACGAACAGAACCGCGCGCCCGGCTTCACCAATCGCGTGCTCGCGCGCATGGCGCGTCGCGTGCTGACCGGGTTCCCGCAGACCTTCGCCAGCAGCGTGATCGCCGAAGTCGTCGGCAATCCGGTGCGCGAGGAAATCGCCGCCGTGCAGCCGCCGCAGATGCGCATGGCGCGCGGCAACGACCGCATGCGCCTGCTCGTCCTCGGCGGCAGCCAGGGCGCGCGTGCGCTGAACATGGCGGTGCCCAAGGCGCTGCAGGCGCTGAACGATCCGACGATCGAAGTACGCCACCAGTGCGGCGAAAAGCTGCGGGCCGATGCCGACACCGCGTACGCCAACGCCGGCATCGTGGCGCGCGTGGAGCCCTTCATCGCCGACATGGCCGATGCCTATGCATGGGCCGACGTCGTCGTGTGCCGCGCCGGTGCCCTGACGCTCGCCGAACTTTGCGCCGCGGGCGTGGGCAGCGTGCTGGTGCCCTTCCCGCAGGCCGTCGACGACCACCAGACGCGCAACGCCGAGTATCTCGTCGAGCGCAATGCGGCCGTGTTGTTGCCGCAGAACGACGCACTCGCCGATCAATTGCGCAACGTGTTGATCGACCTGCGCGGCAACCCGGTCAAGCGCAGCGCGATGGCCGAAGCCGCGCGTTCCATCGCGCGCCCCGATGCGGCGGCGCGCGTGGCGCAGATCGTGCTCGAGGAAATCGCGCGCTTCGACCAGACGCACAGGGAGGCGGCATGATGGCCAACGTCCACCGCCGCCTGCAGGCCACCGGCGATCTCGCCAAGGCCTATCCGCGCGTGCATTTCATCGGCATCGGCGGCGTCGGCATGAGCGGTATCGCCGAAGTGCTGTGCACGCTGGGTTACCAGGTGTCGGGCTCCGACAACGCGGACAACGCCGTCACGCGTCGCTTGTCGCAGCTCGGCGCGAAGGTGCACCGCGGCCACAGCGCGGCCAACGTGCTCGACACCGATTGCGTCGTGGTGTCCAGCGCGATCCGCAAGGACAATCCCGAATTGATGGAAGCGCGCGCGCAGCGCATTCCGATCGTGCCGCGCGCCGAAATGCTCGCCGAACTCATGCGCTTCCGCCGCGGCATCGCGGTGGCGGGCACGCACGGCAAGACGACCACGACTTCGCTGGCCGCGAGCGTGCTGGGCGAAGGCGGGCTGGACCCGACCTTCGTCATCGGCGGCAAGTTGCTCGCCGCCGGCGCGAACGCGCGCCTGGGCGGCGGCCAATGGCTGGTGGCCGAAGCCGACGAAAGCGACGGCTCCTTCCTGCGCCTGAATCCCGCGGTCGCGGTGATCACCAACATCGACGCCGACCATCTCGAAAATTACGGCGGCGACTTCGCCAAGGTGCAGGAAGCCTTCGCCGAATTCCTGCATCGCCTGCCGTTCTACGGCCTGGCAGTGCTGTGCATCGACGATCCGGAAGTCGCGACGCTGGCGAAGAACACGCCGCGCCACGTGATGACCTACGGCTTCGATGCGCAGGCCGACGTGCGCGCCGAAGACGTCAGCCAGATCGGACCGAACATGCATTTCACGCTGCACCTGCCGGATGGGTCGCGCACGCCGGTCGAGCTCGCGCTCCCGGGCCGGCACAACGTGCAGAACGCGCTGGCCGCGGCCGCGATCGGTTGGCAACTGGGCGTCGCGCCGGACGCGATCGCCTTCGCGCTGAAGAAGTTCGAAGGCATCGGCCGCCGGTTCAATCTGCTGGGCGAGCTGCGCACCGGGAAGGGCGCGACCGTGCAGCTGGTCGACGACTACGGCCATCACCCGAAGGAACTCGAAGCGGTGTTCGCCGCCGCGCGCGGCGGTTGGCCGGACAAGCGCCTGGTCGTCGCGTTCCAGCCGCATCGCTACAGCCGCACGCGCGATCTGTTCGACGAGTTCGCGGCGGTGTTGTCGACGGTCGATGCGCTGGTGCTGACCGAGGTCTATCCGGCGGGTGAAGCGCCGATCGCGGGCGCCGACGCCAAGGCGCTGGCACGCGCGATCCGCACGCGCGGTCGCGTCGATCCGATCGTCGTCGGTGGCGCGGGCGAGTTGTCGACCGTGTTGCCGGATGTGTTGCAGGACGGCGATCTGCTGTTGCTGATGGGCGCCGGCGACATCGGCGCGGCGGCGCAACAGATCGCGACGCAAGGTTTCGAAGGAGCAATGAAGTGAGCGGCAACGAGAAATTCCCACCGCTGCGCGTGACCGACCCGGCCGTGTTCGGCCGCGTCGCCGTGTTGATGGGTGGCACCAGTTCCGAGCGCGAGGTTTCGCTCGACTCCGGCCGCAACGTGCTGGAGGCCCTGCGCGCGCGCGGCGTCGCCGCCGATGCGGTCGACGGCATTCCGAATCTGATCCGCGAATTGCAGGACAAGCATTTCACGCGCGTGTTCAACATCCTCCATGGCCATGCCGGCGGTGGCGAAGACGGCGTGCTGCAGGGCCTGCTGGATGCGATGAACGTGCCGTACACCGGTTCGGGTGTCCTGGGTTCGGCGCTGAGCATGGACAAGATCCGCACCAAGCAGGTGTGGCTGTCGCTCGGCTTGCCCACGCCGAAGTACGTGCAGCTCGGCAAGGGCGCCGACATCCATGCCGCGGCGATGTTGCTCGGCCTGCCGGTCATCGTGAAGCCCGCCGCGGAAGGTTCGAGCGTCGGCGTTTCGCGCGTCTACGAAGAGAAGGACCTCGACGCCGCCGTCGAACTCGCCAAGCGCTACATCGACGAAGAAGCGCGCGGCGAGTTGCTGATGGAGCAGCTGATCGAAGGCGACGAGCTGACGGTCGCCGTGCTCGGAGAAACCGCGCTGCCCTCGATCCGCATCGTGCCCAAGGGCCAGTGGTACGACTACCACGCCAAGTACGTCGCCGAAGACACGCAGTATCTGTGCCCGGGCCTGGATGGCGACGCCGAAGACGAGATCCGCCGCCTCGCGGTCGCCGCGTTCAAGGCGGTGGATTGCAGCGGCTGGTCGCGCGTGGACGTGATGCGCGATCGCACGAGCGGCAAGTTCTTTCTGCTCGAAGTGAACACCGCGCCCGGCATGACCTCGCACTCGCTGGTGCCCAAGGCCGCGCGCCAGGTCGGCATCGATTTCGAAGAATTGTGCTGGCGGATCCTCGAAACCTCGCTCGACCGCGACGGGGGTGCGCGCAAGTGAACGCACTGCTGCGCATCCTGGCGTGGACCCTGGCGGTGGCACTGGTCGTGCTGCCGGTCGTTGCGTTGCTCAACGGCTGGGTCGCGTCCGAGCGCTGGCCGCTGCGCACGCTGCGCGTGCAGGGCACGCTGCACAACGTCGACGAATCGCAGTTGCGCGCCACGGTGCTGCCGTATGCGCAGCGCGGGTTCTTCGCCGTCGACCTGGAAGCGGCGCAGAACGCCGTCGCGCGCCTGCCGTGGGTCGAGCGCGCCGAAGTGCGCAAGCACTGGCCCGACGTGCTGGAAGTGCAGGTGATCGAACATCGCCCGTTCGCGCGCTGGGGCGCCGATCGATTGCTCAGCGAACACGGCCGCCTGTTCCCGGTGAAGGGCATTCGCGTGCCGGCCAGCCTTCCGGAACTCGCCGGCCCCGACGCGCGCGTCCAGGATGTAGTCGCGCTCTACAACGAATCGCGCGCGCTGTTCGCCAGCACCGGCCACGACGTGCGTTCGCTCGCGCTCGATGCGCGCGGCAGCTGGTCGCTGGTGTTGAACGATGGCACCGAAGTGGTCGTCGGCCGCAGCGATGCGCGCCCGCGCCTGGACCGCTTCGCACGGATGCTTCCGCAACTGACGGCGCAACCGCAACGGCTGTTGCGTCGCGCCGACCTCCGCTACACCAACGGGTTCGCATTGCAGTGGGCCGATGCACCGGCCGCCGCCGCGGCCGCACCCGTCACGAATTCGCAGGGAAACACATGAACCGCAAAGGCGACAAATCCTTGATCGTGGGCCTCGACATCGGCACGTCGAAGGTCACGGCGCTGGTGGGCGAATACTCGCCGGGCAGCCCGATCGAGGTGATCGGCATCGGCTCGCACGAATCGCGCGGGCTCAAGCGCGGCGTGGTCGTGGACATCGAGTCGACCGTGCAGTCGATCCAGCGCGCGGTCGAGGAAGCCGAACTGATGGCCGGCTGCGAAGTGCGCTCGGTCTACGCCTCGATCTCCGGCAACCACGTGCAGTGCCGCAACTCGCAGGGCATCGCGCCGATCCGCGACGGCGAAGTCACCTACGCCGACCTGGACCGCGTGCTCGAGGCGGCGAAGGCCGTCGCGATCCCCGCCGACCAGCGCATCCTGCATGCGATCCCGCGCGACTACGTGCTCGACGATTCGCAGGAAGGCATCCGCAATCCCGTCGGCATGACCGGCGTGCGCCTGGAAGTGCACGCGCACCTGGTCGTGTGCGCGCAATCGGCGGCGGCCAACATCAGCAAGTGCGTGCAGCGCTGCGGGTTGCAGGTCGACGACCTGATCCTGGCTTCGCTCGCTTCGAGCACCGCGGTGCTCACGCCCGATGAGCGTGAGCTCGGCGTCGTGCTCGTCGATCTCGGCGCCGGCACCACCGACATCGCGGTCCACGTGCAGGGCGCGATCGCCCATTCGGCCTCGTTGCCGATCGCCGGCGACAAGGTCACCGAAGACATCGCACACATGCTGCGCACGCCCACGCCGGAAGCCGAGCAGATCAAGGTGCGTTACGCCTGCGCGCTCGCGCAGCTGGCCACCGCGGAAGAAAGCATCCAGGTGCCGAGCGTCGGCGATCGTCCGCCGCGCCGCCTGCCGCGCCATTCGCTCGCGCAGGCGGTGCAGGCGCGTTACGAGGAAATCTTCGAAATGGTGCAGGCCGAACTGCGCCGCAGTGGATTCGAGCAGCACGTGCGCGCCGGGATGGTGCTCACGGGCGGTGCTTCGAAGATGGAAGGCGTCGTCGAACTCGCCGAGGAAATGTTGCAGATGCCGGTGCGCGTGGGCATTCCGCAGCACGTCACCGGCCTGGGCGAAGTCGTCGGCAATCCCGTGCACGCCACGGGCGTCGGGCTGCTGCTGATGGGCAGCCAGATCGAAAACCCGCGCAGGCCGTCGATCTCGGCGGGCCGCGCAGGCTCGTTCTTCAACAAGTTGAAGAACTGGTATCGCGGCGAATTCTGAGGAAGGCGGGCAAGGCGGAAGGGACGGCGAAGATAATTTTTGCAACAAGCATTACGTAGTTCATAAAACACTTATAAGAGGACACGGACATGGCGCATTTCGAACTCGTTGAAAAGATGGCCCCGAACGCGGTGATCAAGGTCGTCGGCGTCGGCGGTGGCGGCGGCAACGCGGTCGCCCACATGGTCAACAGCAGCGTGGACGGCGTGGAATTCATCACGGCGAACACCGACTCGCAGGCCATCAAGAACTGCGGCGCGAAGCTGCAGCTGCAACTGGGCTCCAACGTCACCAAGGGCCTGGGCGCCGGCGCGAATCCGGAAGTCGGCCGCCAGGCGGCGCTGGAAGATCGCGAACGCATCATGGACGCGCTGCAGGGCTCGGACATGGTGTTCATCACCGCCGGCATGGGCGGCGGCACCGGCACGGGCGCGGCGCCCGTGGTCGCGCAGCTCGCCAAGGAAATGGGCATCCTCACCGTCGCGGTGGTGACCAAGCCCTTCCCGTTCGAAGGCCGCCGCCGCATGCAGGTGGCGCTCAAGGGCATCGACGAACTCGGCCAGCATTGCGATTCGCTGATCACCATCCCGAACGAAAAGCTGATCACCGTCCTGGGCCGCAACGCCACGATGATCCAGGCCTTCCGTGCCGCCAACGACGTGCTGCTCGGCGCCGTGCAGGGCATCGCCGACCTGATCGTGCGTCCGGGCCTGATCAACGTCGACTTCGCCGACGTGCGCACCGTCATGTCCGAAATGGGCCTGGCGATGATGGGCACGGGTGCGGCGCGCGGCGACGATCGCGCGCAGGCCGCGGCCGAATCGGCGATCCAGAACCCGCTGCTCGACGACGTCAATCTCTCCGGCGCCAACGGCATCCTGGTCAACATCACCGCCGGTCCGGACTTCACGATGGCGGAGTTCGACGAAGTCGGTCGCACGATCGAGAACTTCGCTTCGGAAGACGCGACCGTCGTCATCGGCACCGTGCTCGATCCGGAAATGCAGGACGAAGTGCGCGTCACCGTCGTCGCCACCGGCCTGAATCGTGCGGTTTCGCGCCAGGCCCTGCCGACGCGCGAACACGGCACGGCCTACCAGGGCCGCGAGTCGATGGTGCGTTCGCCGATCAAGCTGGTGCGCAACGCGACGACGGGCCAGCCGGACTTCGACGCGATGGCCAACCTCAACGAACCGGTCGTGCCGAACTTCTCCAATGCGACCTCGGGCAACCTGCGCGGCAATCGCAGCGAGCCGGCCGCGGCGGACTTCGGTGGCGACAGCAGCTACCTGGACATCCCGGCGTTCCTGCGCCGCCAGGCGGACTGAGCAGCAAAACGGCTGAGAAGCGCGGGGCTGCGCCAGGCCCCGCGCCGTGTCCTTCGGTCGGCCGGACCCTACCGGCCGACCCCTTTCGGGCACGTCTTCGCCGAACCCGGCGCACCCTAGGGACGCACCCACAAGGCACGTCCACGGGACGGTCCATCCCCGTTTGCCAAAGCGTTCAGCAGTCAGCGTGGTACCCTTTGCGGCCGCTGCGCCACCGGCGCAGCCCGTATGAATCCCCCCGCCTCGGTCCGAGGTGCGAAGAGTCCAGACCGCACGCACACGATGCTGCCCCAACGCACCCTCAAGAACGTGATCCGCGCGACCGGCGTGGGCCTGCACAGCGGAGAGAAGGTCTATCTCACGCTGCGCCCGGCCGCCGTCGATACGGGCATCCGTTTCCGGCGCGTGGACCTGGATCCGGTCGTCGAGATTCCGGCCGACGCCGGCCTCGTCACCGAGACGATGTTGTGCACCGGCCTGTCGTCCAACGGCGGCAAGGTCATGACGATCGAACACCTGATGTCGGCCTTCGCCGGCCTGGGCATCGACAACGCGTACGTCGACCTCTCGGCGCCGGAAGTGCCGATCATGGACGGCTCGGCCGGCCCCTTCGTGTTCCTGCTGCAGTCGGCCGGGATCTCGGAACAGTCGGCGCCCAAGCGTTTCATGCGCATCCGCAAGACGGTCGAAGTGCGCGACGGCGACAAGGTCGCCCGCTTCGAACCCTACGACGGCTTCCGCATCGGATTTACCGTGGTCTTCGACCATCCGGCCATTCCCGCCGCGCAGTCGCGCGCGGAGGTCGATTTCTCCACCACGTCCTACGTCAAGGAAGTGAGCCGCGCGCGCACCTTCGGGTTCATGCGCGACCTGGAGTTCATGCGCGAGCGCAACCTGGGCCTCGGCGGCTCGATGGACAACGCGATCGTGCTCGACGAGTTCCGCGTCCTCAACGACGACGGGCTGCGCTACGCCGACGAATTCGTGCGCCACAAGATCCTCGACGCCGTCGGCGACCTGTACCTGGCCGGCCGGCCGATCATCGGGGCGTTCGAAGGCTTCAAATCCGGCCACGCGCTCAACAACAAGCTGGTCCGCGCGCTCCTGGCCGATGCCTCGGCATGGGACGAAGTGACCTTCGACGACCCGGCCGCAGCGCCCGTGGTCTACGGCAACCCCGCCATCGCCTGACCGGCGGTCGCCCCCGGCGTGAACCCTCACGCCCATCCTCAGCCCGATCCGACAGCGCAGTCACCTCGGTGATCGATCTGTGAACCGGATTGTTCGGTTTAACGCGGTCTTAACGAATTCTGAATGATTCGTTAGCGAATGAGGGGCAAGGGGCGGGGTAGCATCCCCTCCAAGCCGAAACCGACCTCCCGCGCAAACGTATTCGGAGAGGGCGATCGGCCAGAGTCAGGAGTCTTTGGAACCCGTGTCTTTGGGATCCACGAGGGACGCCAGCGCGGACTGCAACGCTTCTTTCGCAGCCGCCGACATCGTTGTGACTTTCCGTTCCGGTCGCTCAGGCGGTTGGAACGGGTGGGTCGTCGTTTTGACGACCAGCTCAGTCACTTCGAGCCCGAGGGATCGGGCCGCGTCGAGGAGTTGCAGTGCGACGAGCCGCAGTTTGGCCCGCCACACCGGCGCATCCACGACGTAGACGAGCCTGCCGCCGTCGACGTTCGCCACCCGCGCATGCGGAGCGAGCCCGGGGGGCAGGGAAGGGCGCAACCGCTGATCCAGCGCGTCAAGCCATAAGGCACGGCGCAGGGGATCGAAGGCGACGTCCGCGAGCAACGCCTCCATGGGCGCTTGCGGACCCGCGTTTCGATTTGCGCGTGCAGGCTTCGGCTTGCTGGACTTGGGATCCGATATCGACATGAGCTTCAAGATCGTACTGAACAATCGCCACCGACAGCCGACCGGCCTGGTGGGCCGCCTTTCCGACAGCGCACAGCGCCGTCCTGGTGTCGCCGCCGGCATTCTCCTCGCTTCGGGCCTCGTGTTGGGGCTCGGCGCCAGCGTCGGCGTTGCCGGCGCGTACAACGCCCACTTGTCGGCCAAGGTCCACAAGCAGGAAACCGAGCTCGCCGCGACGCGCGCGAACTCGCAACGCGAAATCAATGCGCTTGCCGCGCGCCTGGGTGAACTCCAGGCCCAGGCCAACCGCCTCAACGCACTCGGCGAGCGCCTCACGCGCGCCGGCCAGCTCGACGACGGCGAGTTCGATTTCGAACAGCCGGTCCCGACCGGTGGTGCGGACGCGGTCCGCGACATGCCCCGCGACGAGCTCCAGCGCGAGCTGGCCTCGCTCGAACACGAATATGCGGCGTCGGGCCAGCAGCTCTCCGTGATGGAATCGCTGCTGTTCAACCGCGAGCTCGACCGCAACGCGGTCCCCTCGCGCGATCCGATCGCCAACAGCTACATCACCTCCGGCTTCGGCGGCCGCGCCGATCCCATCGTCGGCGGCCACCAGTTCCACAAGGGCATCGACTTCAAGGCGAAGGTGGGCGATCCCGTGCTCGCCGTCGCCAACGGCGTGGTCTCCTTCTCGGGCGTGCGCTCGGGCTACGGCAACGTCGTGGAGATCGACCACGGCAACGGTTACGTCACCCGTTACGCGCACAACTCGCGCCTGCTGGGCCGCGTCGGCGACCTCGTCCGCGCCGGGCAGCAGATCGCGAAGGCCGGCTCCACCGGCCGTTCCACCGGCGCCCACGTGCACTTCGAAGTGTGGGACAACGGCCGCGTCGTGAATCCGCGCAAGTTCCTGGGCCAGAACGGCAACCGCTCCGCCACGCGGGGCTGATCCGGGGCGGGGAACTCCGAACGCTGCGCCCGGTCACATGCGGGCTTGATAGGCGCAGCGACGGACCCCAGCTACAATGCCGCGTTGCCGTACAAAGGGCGCCCCGCGCCCTTTTTTGTTGCCGGACGCCTCCCCTGGCAGGCCCGGCCCACTTCCCGGAATTGGTGTCCCACGATGCTCAACAGCTTGCTTACCCGTGTTTTCGGCAGCCGTAACGAACGCCTGCTCGGCCAGCTCGGGGGCATCGTCAAGAAGATCAACGCGCTCGAACCGCAGATGCAGGCGCTGTCCGACGCCGACCTCCAGGCGAAGACGCCGGAGTTCAAGGAACGCATCGCGAAAGGCGAGTCGCTCGACAAGGTCCTGCCCGAAGCCTTCGCCGTCTGCCGCGAAGCCTCGCGCCGCGTCATGGGCATGCGCCATTACGACGTGCAGCTGATCGGCGGCATGGTGCTGCACCTGGGCAAGATCGCGGAAATGCGCACCGGCGAAGGCAAGACGCTCGTCGCCACGCTGCCGACCTACCTCAACGCGCTCGAAGGCAAGGGCGTGCACGTGGTGACGGTCAACGACTACCTCGCGCGCCGCGACTCGGCGTGGATGGGCAAGTTGTACAACTGGCTCGGCCTCACCGTCGGCGTGGTGTATCCGGGCATGCCGCACTCGGACAAGCACGGTGCCTACGGCGCCGACATCACCTACGGCACCAACAACGAATTCGGCTTCGACTACCTGCGCGACAACATGGCGCTGGCGAAGGAAGACCGCTACCAGCGCGGCCTGCATTACGCGATCGTCGACGAAGTCGACTCGATCCTCATCGACGAAGCGCGCACCCCGCTGATCATCTCCGGCCCCGCCGACGAATCGCAGGATCTGTACGCCGCCGTCGACGCCATCGTCCCCGCACTCTCGCGCCAGAAGGAAGAGGAAGGCGCAGGCGATTACTTCGTCGACGAGAAGGGCAAGCAGGTCCACCTGTCCGAAGCGGGCATGGAGCACGTCGAAGACCTGCTGCGCCAGGCCGGCGTGCTGAAGGGCGACGACGACGCGCTGTACGGCGCGCAGAACATCCACGTCGTGCACCACCTCAATGCCGCGCTGCGCGCGCATGCGATCTACCAGCGCGACGTCGACTACATCGTGCGCGACGGCGAAGTGGTCATCGTCGACGAATTCACCGGCCGCACGCTGCCGGGCCGCCGCTGGTCCGACGGCCTGCACCAGGCGGTGGAAGCGAAGGAACGCGTGCCGGTGCAGCGCGAGAACCAGACGCTCGCTTCGATCACCTTCCAGAACCTGTTCCGCATGTACGGCAAGCTCTCGGGCATGACCGGCACGGCGGACACCGAAGCCTACGAATTCCAGAACATCTACGGCCTGGAAGTCATCGTCATTCCCACGCACCGCCCGATGGTCCGCAAGGATCAATCCGACCTGGTGTTCCTCAATCGCCCCGGCAAGTACCGCGCGGTGGTCAAGGAGATCCAGGAATGCCACGCGAAGGGACAGCCGGTGCTGGTCGGCACGACCTCGATCGAAGTGTCCGAACTGTTGTCCGAGCAGCTGCAGGAAGCCGGCGTCGCGCACGAAGTGCTCAACGCCAAGCAGCATGAGCGCGAAGCGCACATCGTCGCCAACGCCGGTCGTCCGGGCGCGGTGACGATCGCGACCAACATGGCCGGCCGCGGTACCGACATCGTGCTCGGCGGTTCGCTGGAAGCCGAACTCACCGCGCTGGGCGAAGACGCATCCGACGCCGACAAGGCGCGCGTGCGCGAAGCCTGGCAGCAGCGCCACGAAGCGGTGAAGGCGGCCGGCGGCCTGCACATCGTCGGCACCGAACGCCACGAATCGCGCCGCATCGACAACCAGCTGCGCGGCCGTTCGGGCCGCCAGGGCGACCCGGGTTCCTCGCGCTTCTATCTGTCGCTCGAAGACAACCTGATGCGCATCTTCGCGGCCGACTGGGTGCAGCGCGTCATGGCGCGCATGGGCCTGAAGGAAGACGACATCATCGAAAGCCCGCTGGTGACCAAGCAGATCGCCAACGCGCAGCGCAAGGTCGAGGCCCACAACTTCGACATCCGCAAGAACCTGCTCGACTTCGACGACGTCAACAACGATCAGCGCAAGGTCATCTACCAACAGCGCGACGAATTGCTCGACGCCGAAAGCGTCGAGGAGAACGTGGCCGGCATCCGCGAGGACGTGGTCGCCGACCTGGTCGCGCGCTTCGTGCCGATCAACTCCATCGACGAGCAGTGGGACCTGCAGGGCCTGGACGCCGAACTGCAGAACGAGTTCAACGTCGAACCCGGCATCGCGACCTTCGTCTCCTCGCGCAAGGAAATCGACGCCGAGGGCATCGCCGCCGAAGTGCAGCGCCGCCTGGAGCAGATGTTCGCCGACAAGCAGTCGCAGATCGGCCCCGAGAACATGCGCATGCTGGAAAAGCACATCATGCTCAACGTGCTCGACCAGAACTGGAAGGAACACCTCGGTCGCATGGATTACCTGCGCCAGGGCATCCACCTGCGCGGCTACGCGCAGAAGCAGCCCAAGCAGGAATACAAGAAGGAAGCGTTCGAGCTGTTCGGCGAGATGCTCGAGAAGGTGAAGCGCGAAGTGGTTTCGCTGCTCGCCCGCGTGCGCATCCGCGACGAGGCGGAAATCGCGCAGGCCGAAGCCGCCGAACGCGCGCGCGCCGAAGCGATGGCCCGCCAGATGCAGTTCCAGCACCCCGACATGGGCGGGCTGGGCGCCGACGAGGAAGCCGCGCAGCTGGCCGCCGGCACGCAGACCACGCTCGAGATGCTGCCGCCCGGCCGCACCGACCGCGTCGGCCGCAACGATCCCTGCCCCTGCGGCAGCGGCAAGAAGTACAAGCACTGCCACGGCCAGCTGGCCTGACATGGGTGGGCCGGTCGAGGTGGTCGCGGGGGTCATCCGCGACAAGGCCGGCCGCATCCTGCTCGCCCGCCGCACCGAAGGCCGCGATCTCGCCGGCCTCTGGGAATTCCCCGGCGGGAAGCGCGAACCCGGCGAGTCGCCCGAAGTGGCGCTCGCCCGCGAACTCCACGAAGAACTCGGCATCGACATCACCTGCGGCGCGCCGGTGATCGCCGTGCCGCAGCGTTATCCGCACAAGCGCCTGCGCCTGGACGTGCGCCACGTCGCCAGTTGGCGCGGCACGGTGAAAGGGCACGAAGGGCAGGCGCTCGCCTGGGCGCCGCCGCACACACTCGGCGCGTATGCGATGCCGTCGGCGGACATCCCCGTCGTCGCCGCGCTGCTGCAACCGGATCGCTATCTCGTCACGCCGGCGCCCAATGGTTCGGATGCGGCGTGGCTCGAGGATCTCGAAGCCGCGCTCACCGCCGGCATCCGGCGCGTGCAATTGCGCGCGCCGCATTGCCCGCCGACGCGCTGGACCTCGCTGGTCGAAGCTGCCGTCGATGCGTGCCGCCGGCATGGCGCGGAGGTCCTGGTGAACGGCGATGTCGCGCTCGCACAGGCGCTGGACATCGGCGTGCACCTGCGTTCGGCGCAGTTGGCTGCACTGGATGCGCGGCCCTTGCCGAAAGAACAGCGCGTCGGCGCCTCATGCCACACCCTCGAAGACCTGCGGCGCGCCGAAGCGATCGGTTGCGACTTCGCGGTGCTGGGCCCGATCGCGGCGACGCCGACGCACCCGGAGGCGATGCCACTGGGATGGGATGGGTTCGCGGCGATGCGCGAAGAAGTCGCACTCCCGATCTACGCGATCGGCGGCATGCGCATCGAAGACATCGCCCTCGCGCGCGCACATGGCGCGCAGGGCATCGCGGCGATCCGCGGCTTGCGGGTCAGCGGTTGATCGCAGCGAGCGCCCGGTAGCGCGCATCCAATGCCGCGACGTGCGCATCGAGCGCGTCGATGGAACCATCGTTCACCACCACGTCGTCGGCGATCGCAAGGCGCGCCTGCCGGCTCGCCTGCGCCGCCAACATACGTTCGGCGAGCACCGCATCGATGCCATCGCGGCGCATGACGCGTTCGACCTGGAGGGCGCGCGGCACGTCGACCACCAGGATGCGCGCGAGCCACGGATACGCCACGCGCCCACCCCCTTCGGCGAGCAGCGGAATCGCGACGATGCAGTAGGGCCCCGACGCGCGTTGCGCATCGTCGTGCAGCATCACGCGGATGCGCGGATGCAGGATCGCTTCGAGGCGTCGACGCGCGGCGTCGTCGCCGAACACGTGGCGACGCAAGGCCGCACGATCCAGTTCTCCATCGGCCTGCAGGACATCCGCGCCGAAGGTTTCCGCGATTTCGGCCAGCGCCGGTTGCCCCGGCGCCACGACTTCGCGCGCGGCGATGTCCGCATCGACGATGGCCACGCCGCGTTCGGCAAACGCCGCGGCCACCGCGCTCTTGCCCGAAGCGACCCCGCCGGTCAGGCCGATCGCGAACACCGGGCCGGCCGCGGCCATCGCCTTATTTCAGGCCGAAGAGGGACAGGTAGGCATCGACCATGCGATCGCTCCAGAAGAACGCGATCCAGCCGGCGATGGCGAGATAGGGGCCGAAGGGAATCGGCGTCGCGCGATCGCGGCCCTTCATGGCCAACCACGCCGAGCCGATGATGGCCCCGACGATCGAGGACAGCAGGATCGTCGGCAGGATGCCCTTGAGCCCCACCCAGGCGCCGATGGCCGCCAGCAACTTGAAGTCGCCGTGGCCCATGCCTTCCTTGCCGGTGAGCTGCTTGAACACCCAGTACACCGACCACAGCGAGAAGTAGCCGGCCATCACGCCCAGCAGCGCGGCCTTCTGCCCGATGTAGAGGTTTTCCACGCTCGCGATCAGGCCCAGCCACAGCAGCGGCAGCGTGAGCTGGTCGGGCAACAGGCGGGTTCGCAGGTCGATGCCCGCCAGCGACACCAGGAAACAGGAGAACAGCACCGCGCCGAACCCGCGCCAGCCGAAGCCGAACTGCCACACGCACGTGAGCACGAGCAGCATCGTCAGCGCTTCGACGAAGGGGTATTGCACCGAGATCGGCGCGCGGCAATGGCGGCACTTGCCGCCCTGGATCAACCAGCTGACGAGCGGGATGTTCTCGTACCAACTCAGCCGGTGCTTGCAGTGCGGACAGTGCGAGGGCTCGACGACGATCCCCGGCGGCGGCGGATCGTATTCCTCCGGCTCGCCGAGCACTTCGCGGCTGTCGCGCCGCCACTGCCATTCCAGCCGGCGCGGCAGGCGCAGGATGACGACGTTGAGGAAGCTGCCGAGCGCAAGCCCGAAGGCGGCCGCGGCGGGGAAGCCGAGGCCGGGGTTCTGGTCAAGGAACGCCATTCAGGTCAGACGACCGAGGCGAGCTTGAAGATCGGCAGGTACATGGCGACCACCATGGAGCCCACGATCACGCCGAGCATGACGACGATGATCGGTTCGAGCAGCGAGGCCAGCGCGTCGACCGCGTTGTTGACCTCCATCTCGTAGAACTCGGCCACCTTGTACAGCATGGTGTCGAGCGCGCCGGCTTCTTCGCCGATCGCGGTCATCTGCACCACCATGTGCGGGAACAGGTTGGTCTGCTTCATCGCCAGGTTGACCTGGTAGCCCACGGCCACGTCGTCGCGCACGCGATTGACCGCATGCTCGTACACCGTGTTGCCGGTGGCGCCGGCGACGGTGTCGAGCGCTTCGACCAGCGGCACGCCGGCGGCGAAGGTCACCGCGAGGGTGCGTGCGAATCGCGCCAGCGCCGCCTCGTGCATGATCTTGCCGATGACCGGCAGCTTGAGGATCACCCGGTCGAGGAAGTGCGCGAAGGCCGTCGAGCGTTTCTTGATCATGACGAAGGCGACGATGGTGCCGGCGATCACGCCGAAGATCGCCCACCACCACTTCACCATGAACTCCGAGAGGTTGATCACCAGCATGGTGAAGGCCGGGAGCTCGGCGCCGAAGTTGGCGAAGACTTCCTTGAACTGCGGGACCACGAACACCAGCAGGATCGCGCTGACCAGCAAGGCCACCGCGACGACCATCGCCGGGTAGAACATCGCCTTCTTGATCTTGCCCTTCAGCGCTTCGATGTTTTCCTTGTACGTGGCGACCGTGTCGAGCACGGTGTCGAGCACGCCCGCCGATTCGCCGGCCTTGACCAGGTTGCGATAGAGCTCGTCGAACTGCACCGGGTGCTTGCTCAGCGACTCCGACAGCGACGAACCGCTTTCGATGTCGGTGCGGATGCTGTTGACCAGGTCGCGCATCTTCGGGTTCTTCTGGCCGCCCGAGATGATTTCCATCGAGGTCACGATCGGCACGCCCGACTTGAGCATGGTCGCGATCTGGCGCGAGAACACCGCGATGTCCTTCGGCGTGATGCGCTTGCCGCTGCCGCCGAAGAGCGGCTTGGTCTTCACCTTCACCACCGTCGGGGTGATGCCCTGCTTGCGCAACTCGGCGCGCACCAGGTTGGCGTTGCGCGCGGCCGACTCGCCCTTCATCTTCACGCCGCGCTTGTCGTTGCCTTCCCACACGAAGATGGGCATGGCCTCCTGGCGCCTGACGGCGGGTTGCTTGGCGGCGGTACGTGCTGCGTTCTTGGTCACGGCCATGCGGCGTTCCCCCAATCCCTGTCTCGTTAGTCTTTCGTCACGCGGTTGATTTCCGCGAGGCTGGTCACGCCGTTGCGCACTTTCATCAGGGCGGATTGACGCAGGTCCCGCACGTTGGAACGTTGCGCGGCTTCACCGATCTGCATGACGTTGCCGCCCGAGAGGATGATTTCCTGGATCTCTTCGGTCATGGGCATGACCTGGTAGATGCCCGTCCGGCCCTTGTAGCCCTCGGTGCAATCCTGGCAGCCCACCGCCTCGTACATCTTGAAGCCGGCGTGGATCTCGTCGGCGGTGAAGCCTTCGGCCAGCAGCGCGTGGTCGGGCAGGTGCACTTCGCGCTTGCACTCGTGCAGCCGGCGCGCCAGGCGCTGGGCGATGACGAGCGTCACCGACGAGGTGATGTTGTAGGGCGCAACGCCCATGTTCATCAGGCGCGCGATGGTCTGCGGCGCATCGTTGGTGTGCAGCGTGGAGAGCACCATGTGGCCGGTCTGCGCGGCCTTGATGCCGATCTCGGCGGTCTCCAGGTCGCGGATTTCGCCGACCATGATCACGTCCGGGTCCTGGCGCAGGAAGGAGCGCAGCGCCGCGGCGAAGGTCATGCCGCGCTTGACGTTCATCTGCACCTGGTTGATGCCGGGCACGCGGATTTCGACCGGGTCCTCGACGGTGGAGATGTTGCGCGTTTCGTCGTTGAGGATGTTGAGCGCGGTGTACAGCGAGACCGTCTTGCCCGAACCGGTCGGCCCGGTGACCAGCACCATGCCGTAGGGCTTGAGCACCGCGTTGACGAACAATTCCTTCTGGTCTTCCTCGTAGCCCAGCTTGTCGATGCCGAGCTTGGCGGCGCCGCCGTCGAGGATACGCAGCACGACCTTCTCGCCGAACAGCGAGGGCAGGGTGCTGACGCGGAAGTCGATCTGCTTGGACTTGGACAGGTTGAGCTTGATGCGGCCGTCCTGCGGCACGCGCTTCTCGGCGATGTCCAGCTGCGACATGACCTTCAGGCGCGCGGCGATGCGCGAGTGCAGCTTCACCGGCACGCGGGCGACCTGCTTGAGCAGGCCGTCGATGCGCAGGCGCACGCGGTATTCGGTTTCGTAGGGCTCGAAGTGGATGTCCGACGCGCCGCGGCGGATCGCATCCACCAGCACCTTGTTGATGAACTTCACGACCGGCGTGTCGTCGCCCTTGGCGTCGACGCCCGAATCGTTGGAGAGGTCTTCGTCCCCGCCGGTGGTCTCGAGGGTGTCGAGGCCTTCGCCGTCGCCCATCTCGTTGGCCAGGGCGTCGGCGTTCTCGAGCCACTGGTCGATCGTGCGACGGATCTTGTCGTCGTCGACGAGGATGGGCTCCACCGCCAGGTTGGTGTGGAACTTGATCTCGTCCAGCGCATGGCTGTTGGTGGGATCGGACAGGCCCACGAAGAGGCGGCCGCCGCGCTTGAACAGCGGCAACACGCCGTGCTTGCGGACCAGTTCCTCGCTCACCAGCTTGATGGCGGACTGGTTGGGGTCCAGCGCGCTCACGTCGAAGATGGGCATGCCGAATTCGGCCGAGTTGGCCGCGGCCAGCTGGCCGGAGGTGACCAGCTTCTTTTCGGCCATGAACAAGGCGAGCGGCTTGCGCTCGCGGGTGGCCTGGTCCATCGCCTCGCGGGCGCGGGCCTCGTCCAGCACGCCGTCCATGACCAGTCGCCGGGCAATGCCCGTGATGCCCACCAGATTGGCGGTCGCAACGGTCGCCATTTGATCTATCCCCCAATACTTGTGCCGAAGATACCGCAAACCCCACGTCACACAACGGATGCCCGTCGCTATTCCGGTCGTTCGCGGACTTGTTAACCTGTACAGGTCAGTGGAGTGGCCATGCGCATCTCGATCATCCTTCCGGCCAAGAACGAAGCCAACGGGCTGCGGCAGACCCTGCCCGGCCTCAAGGCGGCCTATCCGGAAGCCGAAGTCATCGTCGTGGACGACGGTTCGACCGACGAAACGGCGGCCGTGGCCGTCGAAAACGGCGTGCGGGTGCTGTCCTCGCCCTATTCGATGGGCAACGGCGCGGCGATCAAGCGCGGGGCCAGGGCGGCCTCGGGCGAGATCCTCGTGTTCATGGATGCCGACGGCCAGCACAACGCCGGGGACATCGCCAAGCTGCTGGAGTGCCTGGATGCCGGCTACGACATGGCCGTGGGCGCACGCAACGCCGGTGGGCAGGCCAACGTGGGGCGGGGGGCGGCCAACGCCCTGTACAACCGGCTGGCGAGCTGGATGACCGGCCACCGCATCGCCGACCTCACCTCGGGGTTCCGCGCGGTGCGCGCCGAGCGCTTCCGCGAATTCCTGCACCTGCTGCCCAACGGGTTCAGCTACCCGACCACCAGCACGATGGCCTTCTTCCGCAGCGCCTATCCGGTGGCCTACGTCCCGATCGACGTCGCCCGCCGGATCGGCCGCTCGCACATCCGGCCGCTGCGCGATGGCGCGCGCTTTTTGATCATCATCTTCCGCATCGCCACGCTGTATTCGCCGCTCAAGCTCTTCGCGCCCACGGCGCTGGGCTTCGGCGTGCTCGGGGTGCTGTATTACGCCTGGAGCTTCGCGAAGTACGGCCGTTTCACCAACATGAGCGCGCTGCTGATCAGCGCGGCGGTGGTGGTGTTCCTGATCGGCCTGGTGTCGGAGCAGATCACGGCGCTGACCTATCGCCGCGATGACTGATCCGCGCCGCACCTCCTCGAAGCCGACCGTCCTCGTCCTGGCGTCCACCTATCCGCGGTGGGCGGGCGACGTCGAACCAGGTTTCGTGCACGAACTCTGCAAGCGCCTGACGACGCGCTTCAACGTGATCGCGCTGGTGCCGCATGCCGATGGCGCGCAGTCGGGCGACATCGAAGGCGTCGAGGTCGTCCGCTATCGCTACGCGCCCGCGCGATTGGAAACGCTGGTCTACGGCGGCGGCATCGCGGCCAACCTGCGGCGTTCGAAGTGGAAGCACCTGCTGCTGCCGTCCTTCGTCGGCATGCAGTGGCTCGCGGTGAAGCGCCTGTTGCGCACGCGGCGCATCGATGCGATCCACGCGCACTGGCTGATCCCGCAAGGCTGGGTCGCCCGCAAGGCCACGCGCGACGTGCCCTACCTGGTGACTTCGCACGGCGGCGATCTGTTCGGCCTGCGCGGCAAGTTCCTGGAATCGATGAAGCGGGACGTCGCCAACGGCAGCGCCGCGATGACGGTCGTGAGTTCGGCGATGGCGAACGAAGCGCGCCGCATCGGCCTGACGCCGCCGCGCCTGGACATCCTGCCGATGGGCGTGGACCTGCGCGAGCGTTTCGTGCCCGACGCCCGCGTGCCGCGCGAAGCCGACGTGCTGCTCGCCGTCGGGCGCCTCGTGCCGAAGAAAGGTTTCAATTTCCTCCTCGACGCGATGCCCGCGATCGTGCGCGCGCGCCCGAACGTGCGCCTGGACATCGCCGGCTTCGGCCCCGAAGAAGCCGCGTTGCGCGCGCAGGCCGAACGCCTGGGCGTGAAGCACCACGTGCGTTTCCTCGGCGCGATGCCGCAGGGCAAGTTGCCGGCGCTCTACCGCGCTTCCACGCTCCTCGTCGCGCCGTTCGTGCGCGACGACGCGGGCGACCAGGAAGGCTTGCCCGTCGTGTTGATGGAAGCGATCGGCTGCGGCTGCCCCGTCGTCGTCGGCGATGTGGCGGGCGTCGACGATCTGCTCGGGGAGATGAAGTCCGAAGTCTGCGTCGACCCGCGCAATACCCAACAACTCGCGAACGCCATCATCGCCGCACTCGGCGACCCGGACGCGCTCGCGCGCCGTGCCGAAGCGATCCGCGCGATCGCCGCTTCGCGCGTGGACTGGGAACACATCGCGACCGCCTACGGCCACCTCATCGCGCATTGCATCGAACACCCCCGCGCGTGAACTCCGCCGTTCGCCAACCGCACATCGCGCCCGACCTCGCTTCGCGCAGGCCGAAGGCGGAGAAGATCCTGCGCCTGCTCGACCTGCAGCCGCGCACCACGCCCTGGCGCGTCCTGGAAGTCGGCACCGGCAGCGGCGGCATCGCGCATTTCCTCGGCACGCATCCGACCATCGCCTGCGATGTCACGTCGGTCGATGTCGTCGACCTGCGCATGGTGCGCGGGGGTTACACATGGCAACGCGTCGAAGGCACCACTCTGCCGTTCGCCGACGACGCATTCGATGTCGTCATCACCAACCACGTGATCGAACACGTCGGCGAACACGCCGAACAATTGCACCACCTGCGCGAATGCCGTCGCGTGCTCGCACCGCAGGGGCGCGGCTATCTCGCGGTGCCCAATCGCTGGGGCGTGGTCGAGCCGCACTTCCACTTGCCCTTCCTGAGCTGGCTTCCGCGTGCGTGGCGCAGTCCTTACGTCCGCGCGATGGGGAAGGGTGCGGGCTACGACTGCGAGTTGCTCACGCTGCCGGGCATCGAAGCGCTGTTCGCGCAAGCGGACCTGCACGCGCGCAACGTCGGCGTCGAAGCCTTGCGCGCGATGCTGGCGATCGAAGGCACGCGCGGTGTGTTGCGCAAGTGCGTCGCCGTGGTGCCCGATGGGGTGTGGCGCGCGCTGTCGCCGTGGATCCCGACGCTGATCTATCGTTTCAACCGCTGACCAGGCGCCGCATCGTCGGTTCGATTGCGCCGATCACTTCGCTCCAGTCGCGGATCGGCACGTCGGCCTTGCGCGGATTGCACAGCTGCATTTCGAGCTTGTCGGCGAGGTCTTCGGCGTTGCCCGCCTGGTAGAGGAATTGCGGCATGTCGGCGAACAGGTGGTGCATCGCACCGACATCGCCCACGACGACGGGCAAATCGCACGCCAGCATCTCGTAGGCCTTCTGCGGGAAGCAGTAACGCCCGAACTCGGTGTCGAGGATGCAGATCGCGCCGACGTCCAATGCGCCGAACACCTGCGCGACGCGCTCATGCGGCAAGGCACCGAGCGAATGCACGCGATCCCCCGTCGGCGGCGGAAAGCCGTGCGGCCCGGCGAGCACCAGATGCAGGTTCGGCATGCGACGCTCGAGGATCGCCCACGCCGCATACAAGGCTTCGATGCCTTTCTCGCGATTGAGCCCGCCCGCCGTTCCGACCAGCAACGCATCCTGCGGCAGGCCCAGTGCCGAGCGGCACGCGGCGCGATCGCGCGGATGGAACACGGCGCGGTCGATGGTGCTCGGCATCGCGACTACCTCGCCCTTCGCGCGATAGTTGTCGACGACCAGTTCGCGCAAGGGCTCGCTCGTCGTCAGTACGAGATCGGCCTTACGCGTCGCCCAGCGCAGCAGCGATACGAAGCCCGGGATCTTCGCCTGGCCGAAGCCTTCGAAGTTGTCGTACAGATCGACGACCAGCGGTACGCGCAACTTGCCCTTCAACCATGCGCCGAGCGCGACGTGCGGAATGTCGGTGCCCGCGATGATCAGATCGGGTTTGAACTTGCGCAGCGCGCGCAGCAGGCGCCACGGATACGTCGGCAGGCCCGGCATCGCCGGCTCCGAATGCCACGTCAGCGTGCCCGGCGCAGCGTCATGCGTCCACGTGCCTTCCTCGCGTTCCTTGCGATAGCTCAGGCACCACGCTTCCACTTCGTGCCCGTGCGCGGCGAGTTTCGCGGGAATCTCGTACACGCGCGCATAGCGGTCCAGGACCACGTCCTTGCTCATGTAGCGGCGCTTGCACAGGTACGCGATGCGCATCGTCGTCTCAGTCCAGCAGGCGGCGGACCGCGGCGAGCGCCGCGCCGACCACCTGGTCCATGTTGTAGTAGCGATACTGCGCGAGGCGACCGACGAAGGTGACGTCGCGTTCTTCCGCGCCCATCGCCTCGTAGCGCTTGAACAGCAGTTCGTTCTCGGTCCGCGGAATCGGGTAGTACGGGTCGCCCTCGGCCTGCGGATACTCGCGCACGATCGACGTACCCGCATGCTGCTGGCCCGTCAGGTGCTTGAACTCGGTGATGCGCGTGTAGGCGTGGTCGTTCGGATAATTGACCGTGCCGACCGTTTGATACTGCGCGACGTCCGGCAGGTGTTCGTGCGCGAAACGCAGCGAACGGTACGGCAGGCGCCCGTGGCAATGGTGGAAATACGCGTCGATCGGCCCGGTGTACACGGTGTGCGCGAACCCGCCACGCCGGCGCACGTCCTCGAAGTCGACATCCAGTTCGACGCGGATGTTGGGATGGTCGAGGATCGCCTCGAACATCTTCGCGTACCCGAACTTCGGCATCGCCTGGAAGGTATCGGTGAAATAACGATCGTCGGTGTTGGTGCGCACCGGGATGCGCGCGGCGACGCCGGCCTTCAACTCCGATGGATCCAGGCCCCACTGCTTGCGCGTGTAGTGCAGGAAGAACTTCTCGTACAGATCGCGGCCGACGCTGTTGAGGACGACGTCCTCGCTCGTGCGCACCGGATCGCGCGGCTCGCGCGCGCGTTCGAAGAAGGCCTCGGCGCCCGCTTCGTCGAGGTCCAGCCCATACAGCGCGTTGAGCGTGTCGCGATTGATCGGGAAGGGATACTCGCGCCCGTCGACGACGCCGCGCACGCGATGCTCGTACTCGCGCCATTGCGTGAAGCGCGACAACCACTCCCAGATGCGCTCGGCATTGGTGTGGAAGATGTGCGGCCCGTAGCGATGCACCAGCACGCCGTGCGCGTCGAGCTCGTCGAAGGCATTGCCCGCGATGTGCGGCCGCTTGTCGATGACCCGCACGCGCTTGCCGGCATCGGCGAGTTCGCGGGCGACGACGCTGCCGGCGTAGCCGGCGCCGACGATGAGGGTTTCAGGAGCGCTGGACATCAGGGGGTGGTGCCTTCCGGAATGCGATGGGGACTGGCGGCGAGCGACCGGTCGATTTCCGCGCGATCGCGCAGGTGCGCCAGGCGTTCGAGCCAGGCATCCGACAGCAGGCCATGCCCGCGCAGCCAGTGCGCGAGGATCCGCGGACCATCCTCCCGGCTCCACAGCGCGCGCGCGGTGCGCAGCGTGATGCGCCGATCCGTCGTGCGCAAGAGGTTGAACAGGTGGGATTTGCGTTGGGCCGGGGTCATCTGCCCGCGGTACTTGCGCCAGACCCGCCAGACGCCCTGTCGGCGGCGGCGCGAGGTGCTCACGCGCGCGCGGCTGGCCTGCGCGTGGACCACCTGCAGGGGCGTGGCCAGCCCGATGCCGTCGCCGGCCCGCGCCGAGAGGCGGATCCAGAGATCGTAATCCTGCGAGGCGGTCAGGGCTTCGTCGAAGGCGCCGCAGGCCAGCACGTCGGCCTTGCGGGCCAGCACCTGGTTGCCGACGACATTGCGCCGCAGGAGCGCGTCGTGCGTGATGCGGGCCGGCCGGCGCGCGAGGTGGCGCGTGCCGTCGTCGCGTTCGACGATGTCCGACGCGGCCACGAACCCGACGCCCGGCCGCAATGCCTCGACGAGCTGTCGCAGGCGATCGGGCAACCATGTGTCGTCGTCGTCCAGGCCGGTGACCAGGTCGTAACGTGCCTGCGCGAGCGCGAAGTTGCGCGCGGCCTGCGCACCCCGCGGCGCATCGAAATGGAAGGCACGGACGCGCGGATCGGCTGCGAAGGCCTGCAACCATTCGCGCGTGCCATCACGCGAGCCATCGTCGACGACGATCACTTCGAAATGCGGCCAGGTCTGCGCGAGGACCGATCCCAGCGCGCGTTCGAGCAGCGCGCGCCGCTCGTGCGTCGGAACATAGATGCTGACGAAGCCCGGCACGTTCATCGGCGCGCACCCATGGGCATCCGTGCCATTTCGCGCACGGCAAGGAGCCAGGGACGATTGATCAGCGCGCTGATTCCGAGATAAATCACGCCGCCGACGAGGCCGCCGACCGCCATGCGCAACGTGCCGTGCGGCAGTCCATGCGCCGCCGTCCAGGCCCCCGCGCCGGCGAGGAGGGCCGCCACGAGCGGGATGGTGATTTCCCGCAGGTACGCACCGAACCCGAGTGCGCAGGCGGGGTGCACGAGCCAGCGCCAGGTCGGCCACACCAGCAGYGCCTGCATGCCGACGACGGTCGCGACCAGACCGTCGAGCCCGGCGACGCGCAAGCCGATCCAGTACGCCAGCGGCATCAGCGCCAGTTGCACCAGGTTCCATGCGAATGCGCGACGCGCCTTGCCCACTGCGTACAACACGCTGCCGGCCGGATTGCCGATCGATCGCACCAGGCCCCAGACCGCGAACACGCGCATCAGGTCCGCCGCGTCGCGGAAGCGGGGGCCGTACAGCAGCATCACGACTTCGTCGGCGAACACCGCCAGGAACACGAACACCGGGAAATTCACCGACGCGGTCATCCGCAGGGTCTTCGCGTAGATGTCCGCGAGCGCGACTGCGTCGTGCTTGACGCGCGACATCACGGGGAATGTCACCCGCGTCACGACCTGGTTGATCATCATCGAAATGCGCAGGTTGAGATCGCGCGCAAGCGAATACAGGCCGAGCGTCGCGCTGCCGAGGAACCAGCCGCCCAGGAAGATGTCGGATTGCCGCGTGAGCGTGGACGCGGCGTTCTCTCCCACCATGTAGCCACCGAAGCGCAGGAAGGGCATGGCCTCGTGCAGGTCCATGTGCCACGCGGGGCGATGACCGGCGGACAGGCGGATCCACGCGAGCGATGCGCCGACGATCGCAGTCGTCAGCGCTGCGGCGACCAACGCGAATACGCCGGCATCCAGCCATGCCGCGGACACCACGCATGCGATGAAGCCGGCCAGCGCCGCGGCGAGTTCGTTCTGCGCCGGCTTGGCGAACTCCAGTTCCTTTTCCGCAAGGGTGTTGAACTGTTGCCCCAGACTGGTGACGAACAGGATCGGCGCGGTCCACGTCAGCACCCACGTCAGCGGGGGATTGACGTAGAAGCGCGCGATGAACGGTGCGCAAGCCACGACGATGGCGGACAGCCCCGCCGCCAGCAGCACGTTCAACCAATACAGGGAAGAGCGCGTGCGGTGGTCGACGTGATCGAAGTGAATGATGCCGCGGCTGATGCCGAAGTCCGCGATCACGCTCAGCACGCCGAGCAGCGCCATCGTGATCGCCATCAGGCCGAAGTCGGCCGGCGCCAGGAAACGCGCGACGACGACCACCTGCAGCATCTGCAGGCCGCTGCGGCCGATCGCGGACACCGTGGTCCAACGGCCCGCGGAAATGGCGCGCGTCCGCAGCTTCATGGCTTTCGCGCCGTGACGAAATAGCCGGCCGCCTCGCGATCCTCGTGCCACACGCGGTCCAGCTGCGCGGCGATGGGCTGCGCCATCCACCAGAACGCGATCAGCGGTGCGCGCATTGCGGCCCGCAGCCAACGGGGACCGCGTGGCAAGCGCGCAAGCTGGTAGTTGAGCTTCAAGGTCCACATCAACCAGAAGCCGGTCGTGTTACGCACGACGATGTCGACGAAGCCGGCCTTCTCCAGCTGGTAACGCAAGCCGTGACGCGTGAAGCGCTGGTAGTCCCAGGGCGCTTCGTGCTCCCACCACTGGAACGGCGCGGACAACGTGAGTTGTCCGCCGCCGCGCAGGATGCGCGCGGCCTCGCGCAGCATCGTCGCCGGTTCGGCCAGGTGCTCGATCACCTCGAAGGACACGACGTGGTCGGCCATCGCATCGGGCAGGGGCAGGGCCTGGTTGAGATCGGCCACGATGTCCGCACGCGAGTCGTGCAGGGTGTTGGTCCAGTCGATGCCGATGTACTCGCGCGCATGCGCGAGGATGTCGTCGCGGAAGGGTGCCGTTCCACAGCCGAGGTCGACGACCGTGCCCGTGATCGCCGGCAGGCGTTCGCGGACGAGCGCGTTCATGCGCGTCTTGGCGAGGCGATTGTGGGCCCACCACTTCACGGGATACATGCGGGCTCCCGGCTGCGATCGACCTGCTCCAGCAAGGCGCTGGTCCGCCGATGGTGGTTCTGCGCCCCGAAGACAGCGGAAACCGCTTTCCGCTGGCGTGCGATGTCGCCGTCGGACAAGGTCGCGGACGCCAGCGGATCCGCGATGTCGTCGACCGGGAGGCCGATCCCGGCCAGATACGGAAACAAGGGATTCGCACGTTGCATGGCCACGCGCGTGCCGGCCTGCAGCGCGATCAACACATTGGTGAAGCCTTGCTGCCGAAGATGATTCATCACCACGTGGCTGGAACCCGCGATCAATCGCGCGTAGGCCTCCGCCGCCATGTACTCGGTGAGCGGGCGGAAGCGTTCCCCGAGCCGTGTACGACCGGCGTGCAGGATCGCGTCGCGATACGCGGGATTGCCGTAGCTGAGGGGCACGACGATCTCCCCATCGAAATCCGCAAGCGCGTCGAAGGCTTCCAGGTGGTTGCACTCCGGCGTGGCACTGTTGCCGACGATCACGCGATGCGCGCGACGGCTCGCCGGCGCGGCGACCGGATCGACGATATCGTGTGCGCCGTAGTTCCACGATGCGAACCGCGGCTTGAAGTCCGGGTGCCGCTCGCGGATCAGCGCGTCTTCGGTCGACAACACGGGCGCAAAGAACTGGATCTTCTGCAGGAGCGCATATTCCTCGCTCCCGCCCGGGCCCAGGCGCCTGGACCGCAATGCCGTCCGGATTCGCCGCGGCGAGGCGACCGCCGCCTTCGCGAGGGCGGCGATCGAGCGTGCCTTCTTCCCGTCGTGCATGGACTGCATCAGGGCGCGCGTCTTCGGCAGCCAGAGCTCGCCCGCCGCGCGGATCAGTCCGTAGTAGTCGAACCCCCAGCCCAGCCACACGAAGCGCGTATCGGCGGGAGCTGCGTCGACGATCAACCGGTTCGGCTTGTTGAGCGAATGCAGGAAGACCGCATCGTAGGCCGGCAAGCGCGTCGTGAAGTCGCGATGGAGGAGCGTTTCCAGCGGCATGCGCCGCGGTTCGAAAGTCTTGATGTACTGCAACGCCGCAGGCGCGTCGACCACGACGAATTCGTGCCGGCCCGGTGCGGCGCGCTCGAACGCGTCGTGCGCGGCGTCGATGAACTTCTCGTCGTGCGACAGGTGCAGGAACATACGCGGCGCTGCGATCCCTATCGCTTGCGCACGGCGATCATGGCGTGCCCAGCACGCGCAGCGCCGAAGTGATCAGGTCGATGTCGTCGAAGGACGTGGCCGGCCCGTTCGGCAACACGATCACCCGGTTGGCGACCAGTTCGGTGTTGGGCAGCACCAGGCGCGCGTGCGGGAACAAATCGCGGTAGGGCTTCATCCCGTGCGCGCCCGGCCAGAAATACTTGCGCGCCAGCACGTTCTCGGCATGGAGCACGGCGACGATCTCGTCGCGCGAGGCGGGAAACCCCGGATCGACTTCGACGACGACGTAGTGGTAGTTCGGCGAGGTCGCGGGGTCGTAGCGCAGCAGGCGGACACCGTCGACGCCGGCCAGGCCGGTCGCGTAACGCTCGTAGTTGGCGCGATTGGCTTCGACGAAGCCCTCGACCGCGTCGAGGTTTACCAGCCCCATCGCGGCATTGATTTCCACCATTTTTCCGTTCGTGCCCGGATGGACGACATTGTCGTAGCCACGGAACCCGAAGTTGCGCATCAGCTGCATCGTTTCGGCCAGCGCATCGTCGTTGGTGACCACCGCGCCGCCTTCGAAGGTATTGAACACCTTGGTGGCATGGAAGCTCAGGACTTCGCAGCGACCGAAGTTGCCCAGCGGCCGTCCCTCGAAGCTGCAATCGAAGCCGTGCGCAGTGTCGTACATCAACTGCAGGCCGTGCTCGTCGGCGAGATCCTGCAACGCGTGGACAGGCGCGGGACGCCCCCACAGGTGCACGCCGATGATGCCGGTGGTGCGGGGCGTGATCATGCGGCGCACGGCCTCGGGATCGAGGTTGTGGGTGTCCGGGTCGATATCGGCGAACACCGGCGTGATCGCCTGCCAATGCAGCGCATGGGCCGTGGCGACGAACGTCCACGAGGGCACGATCACTTCGCCTTGCAGGTCCAGCGCACGGATCGCGATTTCGAGCGCGACGGTGCCGTTGCACATCGCCACGCAATGCTTGACGCCGAGGCGTTGCGCGATGCGCGCTTCCAGTTCCTGCACGAGCGGACCGTTGTTGGTCAGCCAGGCGCGGTCGAACATTTCGCCGGCCAGGCGCAGGAAGTGTTGCCGGTCGCCGACATTCGGGCGGCCGACGTGGAGTGGCTCGGCGAAGGCCGGCGCCGCGCCGTTGACGGCGAGGTCCGCGCGGCTGGCGATGCGCTTCATGGGTTGGGTCGATTCGGCACGCATGGGGCCCCCTGCATCAGTGCGTGGACGAGTTTGCGGGGGCGCCCGGAGAAAGTCCAAGGCGGCTTTCCAGTTCCGCGGCCGCCGCCTCCTCTTCGCCGAAACGCCCCAGTTCCCGGAGGCGGGCGATCTGTTCGCGCGCCTTTTCGTCCTGCCCGAGCGAGATGTAGACCTTCGCCAGGTTGACGCGGTACTGCGAGACCTCCGGGTGCAGCTTCACGGCGGCCTCGAACAGGGCCTGCGCGCGATCGGGCTGTTTCAGCACGTTGAGCGTGTAATCGCCGTACATCGTCTGCATGTCCGCATGGGGGCGCGCGAGCGCGGCCTCGAACATCCCGACCATGTGTTCCTCGGAAAACACGCATTCGTGGTTTCGCGCGCAGCGCATGATGCTGCCCACCGCGTTGATTTCCTGCGGGCCGATGGGGCCCCGGCGCAGGCGCGCGTTGACGTCGGCCCACCAGGCGTCCTTCTGCGGCAGGTTGGTGTGCGATGCCAGCAGCAGGAGTGCGCTGTGCGGGAGGATGCCGCTCTGCGGCAGGGTGATCGCGCGCTCGAGTTCCCTGACCGCCACGGGCACGAACGGAGAGTCCGGCGCGTATTTCGAAGCGATCACCAGCATGCGGCCGTAGGCATAGGTCGCGCGCGGCGACTGCGGGCGCTTCTGCGCTTCGACGTCGGCGAAGCGCAGCGGGTTGGACCACTCGCGCGCACGCAGGTGCGTGGTGCCCGCATAGCCGAAGGTCGCCAGGATCGCGACGAGGGCGCCGATGCGCTGCAGCGCGCCGCGCGGCGCAAGCAGCAACAGATCCGCCAGGGCGATCAGCACGCCCATCGACGCGAAGTAGTTGCGATGTTCGTACACCAGTTCCAGCGGCACGACGGTGGCGGTGAGCGCCTGCGCGGCGAGGAACCAAAGGATCCCGAGCGCCATCAGGGGCCGGCGCGCACGCACCCACCAGGCGAATGCGGCGAGTGCGAGCAGGCCCAGCATCGCGAACAGCGTCGATGGCGGCGACATCCATCCGCGCGAGACCACGTAGTCGTCGTGGAATAGCGTCAGCTCGCGAAGCGGCGGCGCCAAGGTCCAGCGCAGGTAGTCGACGACCACGCGCCCTTCGGTCAGCAGCCGCTCGGCGAGGCCGAAGTCGCGGGTGATGAACGCGTGCGGCGCGGTCACCCGCGGATACAGCCAGAACAGCCCCGCGATCAGTGGCAGCCACAACACCGCCGCGAACAACTTGCGCACGTCGCCCTTTTGCGGCGAGTTGCGCAGCGCGGGGATGCACGCTTCGGCGAGCCATGCGTAGAGCGCCAGCAGGACCGCCGACTCCTTGCACAGGATCCCCAGCGCGGTGCAGCCGAACAGGCCGGCGGCGATCCACCAGCGCCCACTTTCGCCCGCCAGTTGCCGCTGCCGCCCGACCAGGTACAGCCAAAGCCCGGCGAACACGAAGGTATGCGCCAGGCTTTCCATGCGTTGCACGATGTACAGCACGCTCATCGTGTTGATCGGGTGCAGCGCCCATGCGACGGCGACGAAGGCCGCGGCCCACGTGCGGCGACGTGCGTCGACACTGGGCGCGCCGAGCGCGAACAACAGACGCACCAGGCCCAGGACCAGCAGCGCATTGATCGCGTGGATGGCGAGGTTGGTCGCCTTCATCGCGACCGGATCCATGCCGGCGAAATAGGTGTTCACCGCGAAGCTCAGCATCGCGATGGGCCGCTGCAGGCTGCCGGCGTTCGACGAGAACGCCGCCGCGCGCCATGCGGGCCCGTCCAGCGTGTCCAGCTTGAGCGCCTGGTTGTCGACGATGTTCGGATAGTCGTCGAACGCGAACCCCCCGTTCAAACCGGGCCAATAGATGGCGAGCACCAGCAGTGGCAGTGCGATCAGCACGAGCCATCGGCGATTCGAAGCGAGGAAGCGTCGTGGGGTCATCGGCATTGCGTTGCGCCGTGGCGGCGGAAGTCGTCGTCGAGGTTGGTGCGCATGCGGGTGAGTTCGTTGGTCCAGTAATGCTGGCGGAGGAGAATCGCTGCATGCAGCCGGCCCATTGTGCCCGGCGCGTCGGCGACTTCGGACAAGGCGCCGCCGCGTTCCAGCGATGCGTAGTGATCCAGGTGCTCGCGTGCTTGCGCGTAACAACCGGCGGAGGCGAGTAGGGATGCTTGCTGCAACGCGGCCTGCGTCGACGGCCAGGCGTCGAGGGCCTGGTCGAATTCGGCGCGCGCCGCATCCACTTGCCCGCGGGTGAGCGCGAGCTCCCCGGCGATCGAATGCAGCTCCTGCCGGCGAGGGCGGGCGGCGTAATGCGGATTGGCGCGCGCGGCGGCGATCCACGCATCCATCGACTCGAGGTTCATGCCGCGGCAGCCGTTGGACCGCGCGGTGTGGAGCGCATCGGTCAGCCAGCGGTGCATCAACGCGTTGCTTTCGGTCGTGTTGCGCAATGCGTACGTGACGTCGGCGACATTGCGATGCGTCACGCCGCGGAGCGCGCAACGGGCGTCGGCCAGGTTCACCGCGAGCTGCAGGTCGGCGGGATCGCGTTCGGACAAGGGCTGCAGGCGGATGACGGCAAGCAGAGGGTGGCCACTTTCCCGCTCGAAGATCGCTGCCGTCGACTGCGCGCGCGACGAGGCGGGATTCGTGCGTGCCCAGATTTGCGCCATCTCGTCCTGTCGCGCCCAGAGGGACGCGCGCTGCCAGGTGATCGTCGCCAGGCCGCCGAAGAGCAGCACCACCAGCGCAATGCGCGCGGGTGCGGGAATCGACCACCGCATCAGCGCGCGGCCGACGGGCCAGCCGAGCAGCAGGGCCGGCAGGTAGTTGCGATGCTCGTAATACAACTCCAGCGCGAGCACCGTGGATTCGAGCAGGTGGCCGGCGAAGAAGAACAGCACGGCGCATGCGAAGACCGGCGCGCGGCGGCGCAGCGCGAATGCCGCAGCGACGAGTCCGAGCACGACGAGCATCGCCAGCCATGTCGAAGCGGGCGAAGCGAGCCCGGTGGATACGATGTAGGCATCGTTGTACAACCCGGTCGACAGCACGCGCGGGACCGCCAGCAACTGCAGGTAGTCGACGAGCACGCGCGGTTCGGTGAGCAGGCGTTGCGCGACGGTCCATGGGCGCGAAGCGAGTGTGTCGTGCATCGCCGGCAGCTTCGACAGCAGCCAGGCGAACAGCAGCGCACTGGGAAGCATCAACATCGCGCCACGCAAGAGGCGCAGTCGGCGATCCATCGGCGGCGCATCGTTCCGGCGCAGCACCACCGCATCGACCACCCAGGCCAGCACCGGCAGCAATGCCCCGTTCGCCTTGCTGGCCACGGCGAGGATCGTGCATGCGCCGAAAACGCCGACCATCCAGAGCACCGCGATGCGCGGCGATCTCGCCAGGCGTGCGCGCCCGTGTACCCACGCCAGCAGCCCGAGCAGGGTGAACGTCGCGGGCAACATCGCTTCGCGCTGCACGATGTACAGCGTCGTCGACACGAACAGCGGATGCAGCACCCAGAGGCCTGCGCCGATCAGCGCTGCGCCATCGCGCACGCGCCGGTCATCGCCCAGGCGTGCGCCGAGGACGCGCAACAGCACGAACAGCAACGCACCGTTCAACAGGTGCAGCATCAGGTTGGTGCGCAGGAAGGGCGCGGGGTCGGCGGGCCAGGTGCGCGCGTCGAGCAGGAAGGTCAGCAGCGAGAACGGACGCCCCGTGGGGTCGGCGACGCCCGAGGTGATGTAACGCCAGAAGGCGGGCGCATCATCGATCGGCCCGTATCGACCGAGCGCCGGCAGGTTGACCAGGTCGTCGAACAGGAACCCGCCCGACAGCCCCGGCCGATAGGCGAGAAAGGCGAGAAGCAGGACGCCAGCGAAAGCCAGCGGGGCCAGGTGGTCCTGCGGTCGGAACGAACGAGGGGTCATGCGGCGCCTGCGGAACGCCGCTTTCGGCGCAGGCGCATCGTAGCGAAACCCCGTCGCGGTCGGCGACGGGGTGGGCGGAAATCAGGAAATCAGTTGTCGCGGCAAGCCGGCGGAACGTACTTTTCGTTGAGCGTGGCGGAGCGATTGCAGACCCACTCGATGCTGCCCCCGTGCACGATCGGCGAGAAGGTCAGGTGCCGGCCCTGCAGCTCGGCGTGGGACGTGTTGCCGAAGGTGACGTCGATGATGCCGCCCGCCGTATCGAGCTGCTGCACGTAACGGCCCGCGATCGACGCCGGGGGTGCAAGCCCGAAGGAGACGTTGTCCCCCGCGAAGCGCCCCATGTTCTGGTAGAACTCGGCGACCGAGGACTTGACGCCGTCGGCCAGGGACGCGCCTTCGGAGACCTGCGCGCGGATGGCGTAGTCCTTGTACTGCGCGATGGCGATGGCTGCGAGGATCGCGATGATCGCCACCACGATCATCAGCTCGATCAGGGTGAAACCGGACTGGTCGGATTTCATGCAGCGCCCCCCCGGGCATGAATGCGTTAAGAATCTGACCGGGTATGACGCAAGCAGCGTGCCATGCCGGTGTTCGGGAGTGTGCCCTCCCTCACAAATAAGAAGGGCCGCTTGCGCGGCCCTTCGGAGACTGCACCCGGGCCGATTATTCGCGGCAGGGGGTCGGACGGTACTTGTTGAGGATCGAGGTGCCGGCGCTGTTGTCGCAGGACCACTCGATCGAGCCGCCGTGGACGATCGGCGAGAACACCAGCGTGTTGGCGCCGGCGGCCTGGATGGCCGTGTGCGCCTGGTTGGCGAAGGTCACTTCGATCTTGCCGCCAGCGGCATCGACCTGCGAGACGTACTTGCCGGAGATCGAGCCCGGAGGCGTCAGGCCGTACGACTGGTTGTCCGCCGGGAAGCGACCGTAGTTGTTGTAGAACTCGGCGACCGCGGTCTTCGTGCCGTCGGCGAGCGACGAGCCTTCCGACACCTGCGAGCGGATCACGTAGTCCTGGTACTGGCTGATGGCGATGGCGGCCAGGATCGCGATGATGGCGACCACGATCATCAGTTCGATCAGCGTAAAGCCCTGTTGCTTCTTCATTTGTGTATCCCCTAGGAGTGTTTTGAACGTCACGTGCCTCGTTCAGGCCCGGCTTTTCCGGATCCGTCGGGCAGCCGTGCAACGGTGCACGTGCTCGTAAGGATACGCAGGTTGTGTGCCAAAGGGGACACGCCTACGCGTTCCGAATGAAGGGTGTCGAACATCACGAATTCACTGATTTTGCGAGGGTTTTTGCCACTTGTCGGAACCATTGCGTCAGTAAGTGACAAGCCTTGTCACTCCACTTCGCGGCCGGCCGAGCTTGCGGCCGCCGGCGAGCGCCGCTTGCGCAACCAGTCGGCGCCGCAGGCCAGCGCGGTCATGGCCAGCACGCACTCGATGCCGCGATAGGCGATGGCATAACGCGGCTCGGCCTGCAGGACGACGTGCACCGCGGTGAGGTAGAGGGCCAACGCGCCCGTCGCCGCGGCGGGCATCGCCTCGCGGTTCCGCACGCCGCGCCACGCGAGGACCAGTGCGGCGGCCAGCGCTAGGGTCGTCAGCAGCGGATTGACCGCCGCGTAGGTGGTGCGCATTGCGCGCAAAACGCCCGGGCGCTCGAACGGCGAGCGCCGCACTTCCAGGAACGCGATGTCGCTCCCGCCGAAGGGCATCCGCCATCCCCACAGGCGCCAAGGCTTGGAGGCGTACCACTTCGCGTAGAAGGCCGGGTCGTCGGCCATGCGTGCGCCGATGCGTGCCAGGCCCGCGACCGGGTCCTGGCGCAAGGCGCGCTGTTCGGCGTCGATCTCGTTGGTGATGGCGATCGCGCGCGGATCGCCGCTGCGCAGGCGCTGGGCCGCGGCGTGGTAGTCGGGCCAGGAGCCCTGCACGAAATTCAGCGACATGCGGTCGCCGCCTTCGGGGCTCGCGACGCTGGTGTTGCGGATCGCCAACGCGATCACCGGCACCAGGAAGACGGCGAGCAACACGCCCGCCGAACGTCGCTGGCCATGCCACGCCACGAGCAGCGCGAGGAAGGGGACGAACAACAGCGCAACCGGATTGACGAGGGTCGCGAATCCGAACAGCACACCGGCCGCGACGTACCAACCGACGCGCTGCGAAACCCACGCACGCGCGAACGCCATCAGGCCCGCCATGAGCACGCACCCGAACAGGACTTCGGACAACAAGGTATTGGTGGCCACGACGTGATGCGGCCAGCAGGCGAGCAACAGCCCCGCGAGGATCGCCCACGTGGCGCTCAACCAATGACGCGCGAGCAGTGTCGTGCACACGACGGTCGCCGTGCCGAGCAGCACCTGCAACTGCAACATCCACGGATACCAGGGGCCGGCCTGATCCCACGCCGGCGCCTGGCCGAACAGCTTCATCAGCAACGCGATGACCCACGGATACCCCGGCGCGCGATAGTCGTCGGGCACCGGCATCTGAGGCGGGAACGTCTTGCCGAACACGCCGTGCTCGGCAAGATTCCATGCGTACGCGACGTACTCGCGGATGTCGCCGCGGATCGGCCAGTCGACGATCGTCGACAGGACGTAGTGCTCGCGCAAGGCGAAGGCGAGCAGCGCAAGCAGCGCGAGCATCACGCCGAAGCGTGGCGCCCGTTGCGAACGCGCCCCCGACGCGCCCGCGCGCATCAATCGATGCCGAGCTTCTTGAGCTTGTAGCGCAGCGCCCGGAAGGTGATGCCCAGTTGCGCGGCGGCCTTGGTCTTGTTGTAGCGGTTGTCTTCGAGCGCCTGCTGGATCGCGTTGCGCTCGATTTCCTCGATGTAGCTGGGCAGGGCACTGCTCATGCTGTCGCGCGGGTCGACGTGGCGCGGGTCGCGCTGGGTGGGCTCGCGCGGCGGCGTGGACGGGCGCGGCGCCGATTGCGACAGCGCATTCGGGCCATAGACCGGCAGGCGCAGATCGCTGGCTTCGATGCGGTCGTCTTCGGCGAGCGCGAGCGCGCGCTCGAGGATGTTTTCCAGTTCGCGCACGTTGCCGGGGAAGGGGTAGGCGCGCAGCGCTTCGACCGCCTCGGGCGTCAGCGTGGGAAGCGGGCGGCCCTGCTGGCCGGAGAGGCGTTGCAGGATCGCGGCCGACAGGCCCGGCAGGTCGTCGAGGCGTTCGCGCAGGGGCGGCACGCGCAATTCGATGACGTTGATGCGGTAGTACAGATCGTGGCGGAAGCGCCCGTCCTCGATCTGCCCGGCGAGATCCTTGTGCGTGGCCGACAGGATGCGCACGTCGACCGGCACTTCGATGTTCGCGCCGACCGGGCGGATCGATTTTTCCTGGATCGCGCGCAGCAGCTTGACCTGCATCGGCAGCGGCAACTCGGCGACTTCGTCGAGGAACAGCGTGCCGCCGTCGGCGGCCTGGAACAGGCCGGGCTTGTCGACGTGCGCGCCGGTGAAGCTGCCCTTCTTGTGGCCGAAGAATTCGCTTTCCATCAGCTCGGCGGGGATCGCGCCGCAGTTCACCGGCACGAACGGCCCGGTCGCGCGCGCGCCCTGCTCGTGGATCGTGCGCGCGACGAGTTCCTTGCCCGTGCCCGATTCGCCGGCGATGTACACCGGCGCCTGGCTGCGCGCGACTTTGCCCAGCGTCTGCTTCAACGCGACGATCGCCGGCGAGTCGCCGTAAAGGCGCGTGGCGAGCGCATCGCTCGCCGGTGCGCTGCCCGCGGGGCGGCGCGCGCCCTTCTGCGGGAGGTCCAGCGCGTGCTTCACCAGGCCGCGCAGCACCGAGAGATCGACAGGCTTGGCGACGAAGTCGAAGGCGCCGGCCTTCAGCGCTTCCACCGCGGCTTCCATGTTGCCGAAGGCGGTGATCATCGCCACCGGCGTGTGCGGATATTGCGCGGAAATCTCGGCGATGAGGTCGATGCCCGAGCCGTCGGGCAGGCGCATGTCGGTCAGGCACAGGTCGAAGCGGTGCGTCGCCAGCAGCGCGCGCGCTTCGTTGAGGCTCGACGCCGTCTCCGTCCGCAGGCCCATGCGGCCCAGCGTGAGGACGAGCAGTTCTCGGATATCGCGCTCGTCGTCGACGATCAAGGCGCTGCGTTGGTCGTTCATGCGTTCCCTTTTCCCCCCGCGCAAAACATTACAACAAAGGCCCTGCTTTTCACGCGGGCAACAATGAATGCGGCCCGGCCAGGCGAATCCGGAAGCAACAGCCGCCCCCCGGCATCGCCACGTATTCCAGCGTGGCCTGGTTCGCCCGGCACAACTCGCGGGCGATATAGAGCCCCAGGCCCGTGCCGTGGCCGGAGGTGGTGAAGAACGGCCGGAACAACTGCGAGGCCACCATCTCCGGAATGCCCGGCCCGCGGTCCTGCACGTCGAGCTGCGGCCCGTGCGCATTGGAAATGTGCAGGTGCACGCGCGCCGGTTCCCCCGGCATGCGGCCGTAGGTGAGCGCGTTGTGGATCAGCGCGACGAGCACCTGGTGCAACTGACGCGGATCGGCCAGCGCGGGCACGGCCGGCTGGTCGGCGGTGACCTGCAGCGTGTCGCCTTCCAGCGGATGGTTGGTGCGGTATTCCTCGATGAAGCGCCGCGCGAAGCCGACCAGTTCGACGTATTCGGGCTGCGCGCGCTCGCGGCGCGCGAGGCCGAGGACGTTTTCGACGATCCCGTTCATGCGTTGCGTCTGCTGGTGGATGATCTCCAGCAATCGGCGGTCCGCGTCGAGGATCTCCTTCGACTCTTCCAGCAACTGCGTCGCGTAGCTGATCGCCGCGAGCGGATTCCGGATCTCGTGCGCGAGGCTGGCGGAAAAGCGGCCCAGCGTGGCGAGCGTCAGGGATTCGGCGCGGCGCGACAGCAGCGAGGTGTCGTCGAGGAAGACCAGCGACTGGTCGCTGTCGGCGAGCAGGCGCGTGAAGCGCGGCACGATCTCGGGCAGGTCGGGGCCGAACTGCATCGGCGTTTCATCCGCGACGCCATCGTGGCGCCAGCGACGCAGGCGGCGATCCAGGTCGGGCGAAAGCGTATGCAGGGCATCGCCCTGCGATCCGGCAATCACCAGCAGCGCCGCTTCGTTCGCCAGGCGCACGGCGCCGCTGCCATCGACGAGCAACACGCCGGTGCGCATGCGCCGGATGATCAGTTCGCTGACTTCGGCCATGTTCGCGGCCTGCGCGCCGCGGTGTTCGGCGAGCGCCTGGCTGGCGCGCATCTGCCGCCCGAGCAGGTTGGTCAGCGTGCCGACGGCGACGAAGCTGATCGCATACATCAACAGTTCGGCCGGCTGCCGCGCCGAGGCCACGCCTTCGGCGCCGCTCCAGAGGTATTCGAGGATCAGCGCGACGCCGGCGAAGGCCGCGATCGCGATGCCCGTGCGCATCGACAGGAACAACGCCGCCGCGCCCACGTTGAACAACAACATCAGCGCGACGCCCGAGGCGGCGGTGGGCAGTGCGTGCATCGCCAGCGTCGCCGCCGCGATGTCGACCAGCACGCCGACCAGCGCCTGCACCTTCAGCGAGCCGCTGCGCCCCGTATAGAGGAGCACGACCGCGGCGACCAGGTAACCGGTGGCGGCCATGCCGCCGAGCATCGGCAGGGCCGGCTCGGCGAAGTAGTTGCCGAACGGGCTGAAGACGACCAGGGCGAGCAGCCCGGCCTCCAGCGCGCGATAGAGGGTGAACAGATAGAGCTCGCGGCGAAGCGCGCTCTGCGTGGTGGCGGGGGCGGGCGTGCGCGGCAAGCGGGGGTCCCCGATGAGGTTGGCGGGAGTATAGGGGGAGGCGGCTTTGCCCCGGGGGTCCCGCTTCGGCGACAATACCGCCCCTTTTCGCGCGTAACCCCCCATGAACTTCCACGAATACCAGGCGAAGCAGTTGTTTGCCGATTACGGCATCGCGGTCCCGGCAGGGCGCGTCGCCCGAACGCCAGAAGAGGCCGTCGACGCGGCCAAGGCCATCGGCGGCGACTTCTGGGTCGTCAAGGCCCAGATCCACGCGGGCGGCCGCGGCAAGGCCGGCGGCGTCAAGCTCGCCAAGACCTTCGACCAGGTGCGCGAATACGCCAAGGGCATGCTCGGCACGAAGATGGAGACCTACCAGTCCGCCGGCGTGGCCCTGCCCGTCGACTGCGTGCTGGTGACCCAGGCCACCGACATCGCCAAGGAGCTGTACCTCTCGGTGCTGGTCGACCGTTCGAGCAAGGCGATCACCTTCATCGCCTCGGCCGAAGGCGGCGTCGAAATCGAAAAGACCGCCGAGGAAAACCCCGACGCGATCAAGACGCTGCACGTGAACTACGTGCAGGGCCTGCAGCCCTACCAGTGCCGCGACATGGGCTTCGGCCTGGGCCTGGACGCCAGGCAGGTGAACCAGCTGACGAAGATCATGCTGGGCCTGGCCAAGCTGTTCAACGAGAAGGACCTGGCGCTCGTCGAACTCAATCCGCTGGCGATCATGACCGACGGCAACCTCGCGGTCCTCGACGGCAAGATCAACTCCGACGACAACGCGACCTTCCGCCATCCGGAACTCGCCGCGATGCGCGACATCCGCCAGGAAGACGAGACCGAAGTGCTGGCCAGCCAGCACGACCTCAACTACGTCACGATGGACGGCAACATCGGTTGCATGGTCAACGGCGCAGGCCTGGCCATGGCGACGATGGACGTCATCAAGCTCAATGGCGGCGAGCCGGCGAACTTCCTCGACGTGGGCGGCGGCGCGACGAAGGAACGCGTCACCGAAGCCTTCAAGCTGATCCTGCGCGACGCGCACATCAAGGCGATCTTCGTGAACATCTTCGGCGGCATCGTCCGCTGCGACATGATCGCCGAAGGCATCATCGCGGCGGTCAAGGAAGTCGACGTCAAGGTGCCGGTGATCGTGCGCCTGGAAGGCACGAACGTCGAAGAAGGCAAGCAGATCCTCAAGAATTCGGGCCTGGCGATCATCGCCGCCGACGACATCAACGACGGCGCGAAGAAGGCGGTTGCCGCCGCCGCCGGCAAGTAAGGACCCGACACATGAGCGTTTTGATCGACAAGAACACGAAGGTGATCGTGCAGGGCTTCACCGGCTCGCAGGGCACCTTCCACGCCGAACAGATGATCGACTACGGCACCAAGGTGGTCGGCGGTGTCACGCCCGGCAAGGGCGGCACGCAACACCTCAACCTGCCGGTCTTCAACACCGTGCGAGAAGCGGTGGAAGCCACCGACGCCGACGCCTCCGTCATCTACGTGCCGCCGCCGTTCGCGGCCGACGCGATCCTCGAAGCCGCCGACGCGGGCATCAAGGTCATCGTGTGCATCACCGAAGGCATCCCGGTGCTCGACATGCTGCGCGTCAAGAACGCGCTCAACGGCTACGAAGACGTCGTGCTCGTCGGCCCGAACTGCCCCGGCGTGATCACGCCCGGCGAGTGCAAGATCGGCATCATGCCGGGCCACATCCACCTGCCCGGCGTCGTGGGCATCGTCTCGCGCTCGGGCACGCTGACCTATGAAGCCGTGAAGCAGACCACCGACGTCGGCCTCGGCCAGTCGACCTGCATCGGCATCGGCGGCGACCCGATCAACGGCACGAACTTCATCGACGCGCTGCGCTGGTTCCAGGACGACCCGCAGACCCAGGGCATCATCATGGTCGGCGAAATCGGCGGCAGCGCCGAAGAAGAAGCGGCCGAATTCATCTCGCAATACGTGACCAAGCCCGTCGTCGGCTTCATCGCCGGCGCCTCCGCCCCGAAGGGCAAGCGCATGGGCCACGCCGGCGCGATCGCCTCCGGCGGCAAGGGCACGGCGGAAGGGAAGTTCGAAGCGATGGAGAAGGCCGGGGTCACGACGGTGAAGTCGCCGGGTGATCTGGGTGCGGCGATTGCGAAGCGCTTGAAGAAGTAATCGCGCTCGACGCCGGAATGAAAAAGCCCCGCACTTGCGGGGCTTTTTTTACGCCGAACGCTCCCTCGGGAATCGCTGGCGGATCTCCGGGATGAAGTAAATCAGGGAGGCCACCAGTGCGGTCAGGGCCCCTTTTAGGATCAACGGCGTCATGAAGCTCAACGGCGTGCCTGCGTTGTAGCTCAATTTTCCGATCAGCAGACCGGACGCGCCTCCAACGAGCACCGGGATGAAAAACGGGCCGTACTTGATCTTCAGCGAAAGAAACAGCGCCACGAAGCCGACAACGAAAATAGGAAACAGCGAATACAGGTACGCAATACCGCCTAGTACAAGCAACGTGGTCAGGTCCCACGAAGAATCCGGCGAGACCACCACGCTATAGACCAAGGGCACGAGGCCGGCGATCAGAAAAGCAGGCACGGCCCGAAGCAAGTTCATGCGTGCCGGCTTCCACGCTTTTTCTTGTGCCGCGCCTTCACGAATCACGGATTTTCCTCGCCGCTCGAATCACGTCCGTTTTCGCCTCGGTTGCGACGACGGGAGGCTGCAATCAAGGCGACGCCTGTCGCCAGGAGCGCGCACAGCGGAAACAGCGCCATCCACCACCAACGCAACACGGTCGCGCCCAGCGAACACGCGAGGCCCGTATCGGTCTGGCAGTTAGCCAATTGATGGTTGATCAAGGGCTGCAATCCGAACGGGATCGTCGCTGCGAACAACATAACGAAGAGGAGGGAACATGCCTCATACCTTGCTCCCCTCCTGGTTCGTGGACGCAGCCCGAGCAGGAATCACGACCCGGGCCAGAATATTCGAACTCGAATCGTGTGCGCACGGTCGTACGACTCGATCGCACGACGCAAGGAAATGCATCAGCGATCGAATCTCTTGAATAGTCGGTCGATCACGATCGACAGATGAAGCAAGAACCCTACGAAGGCTACAGAGAACCCCAGCCAAAACACTGCAACGCCGACTGGCTTGCTGAAAATGGCCGCGATACCGAATCCAAAACCGGCCAGCGCAAAACCAACCAAGCCTGTCCACACGCCCTGGAACAAATTGGTCGCTGATTCCTTCTTCATCGGCCACCACGCTCGCGCACGGGCAACGCCGGTCTTCCGGCATCGATCAACATGTAGGCGACCATCGTCGCAGATGCAACGAGAAACGCGAGGCCCGTCCACGCGCCTTCCCGGCTGAGGAACGTGTACTGCGCGCAAACCAGGTTCAGTTGCAGGAGAAAAAGCGCCACCGCGCTCCCGGCAACGACCCAGCGGCGCCGCCCCTGCTTTCTGCGGCAGAAGAGCAACCACGCCAGCTGCAGAACGCCCATCAACAGCGTTGCAAACAGTCCGGCCATCATGAAATACCCAAGCACTTCCACGCTGGTCACCTCGGCATCGTAATCAGGCGATCACCAAATCAGGTATTGCCATCCCGTTTGTAGACGATCGCGGTTGAGGGAAGGTCCACGTCGGGGTACGCCCACAACGTATCGCCAGATTGCCAAAAAATTCCCGTGCCGTATGGCGTCGTGCATCGCTTGTCCGAGAGTTCCGAGAACTTGAGAAACACCCTGTTGTCCTCGCGCAGGTATTCCCAAGTCCCCCGGCCGTCGACATCCCCGGTCGCGTTGTCGTCCGAGCATGCCACCGCGCTTGGAAATCGCAGCGCCTCGAACCGCCCGTCCTTGCCAAGTTCGACGACCCGGCGATTCGCACCGGGTTGTTCGTTGAACCAGCGCCCGACGATGTCGTTTGTGGAGCTGCGTTCCGTGCAGCCCGACATCGAAATTGCGCAAAGCAACACGGCGAGAATCATGCGAACGTGCATGTGCGTCGTCATGCCGCCATCGCTCACGAAGTCAGCGCGCGCCAACGCTTGAACCAATAACCCAATTCCTGGGCACTGCTATCTCCCGAACATTCGAGTGCTGGCAGCGCTCGGTCGAGACTTGCACGTTGCAGGTCACTCAGTCCGCCGAAGACCGCCGACAGCTCCATCGCAAATAGAAAGGAATAGGCCGCGGCAAACGCTTCGATATCGCCCGTTGCCGATGACTGCGCCTGCACCAAATGGAACCTGTACAAGTTGTTCTTGAACAGTTCGACGTGCTTCACGAGAAGCGTCGAAGGCCCATCCGGAAGGTCTCGCTCGATCTGATGCTCGCTGTTGAACGCCGCAACGGCCTCCCCACATTCGTCCAAGACCAGCCGCCTGGCGGGGGTAATCAGCTGCGAGGTTTTTCGTTCGAGGGAGACCGAATAAACATCCACCTCCAAGTTCCCCGTGTCGGCAACTTGTAGTGCAACGCCGTGACTTCCAGAAATCAGGAGGCCCATGCTCGAAGTGTTCACGCTTTCAAGAAAAATGATCGGCCAGTGCGAAGCTTGCTTCGCACCCCCCAACGAATCACAGAGGCGGAAGCCCCCGACCGAAGCGACCCGCAAGGTGATGCCCCACCACGTTCGGGCGACGCGCCAATGATCGCAGCAACCCCTCAGGGCTCCAGAAAAATCAACCACGCCGCCACAGCAATCAACGCAAACCCGGCCCAGTGATTCCACCGCAACGGCTGCCCGAGATACCACGCCGAGAACCCCGCGAACACCACCAGCGTGATCACCTCCTGCATCCCCTTCAACTGCGGCGCCGAGTAAACCGCGCTCCCCCAGCGATTGGCCGGCACCATCAGCGAATACTCGAACAAGGCGATCCCCCAACTGGCGAAGATCGCCAGCGCCAGCGGCGCAGACTTGTACTTCAGGTGCCCGTACCAGGCGAAGGTCATGAAAACGTTGGACCCCAGGAGCAGCAGGATCGGGATCAGGCGGTCGAAACTCATGGAAGGGGGTCCTCGAAGGGCGGGGAATGGCATGGATATTGACGCGGATGAGCTTCTTCACGGAGCCTCGACCCCCGGATCGGCACCTTCACGAACCTGAAGACCCACCCAGGAGCCCTCCCATGCGCAGCAGTGAAGAACCCGCTGGCCTCGTCCTCATCGTCGAAGACAACCGCAACATTTCGGAAATGGTCGGCGAATACCTCGAAGGCCGGGGATTCGAAGTCGACTACGCCTCCGACGGGCTCGACGGCTATCGACTCGCGGCCGAAAACAGCTACGACGTCATCGTCCTCGACCTCATGCTCCCGCGCCTGGACGGCCTGGAAGTGTGCAAGCGCCTCCGCGAGGAAGCCCGCAAGTCGACCCCGGTCCTGATGCTGACCGCCCGCGACACCCTCGACGAAAAGCTCACCGGCCTCGGCGCCGGCGCCGACGACTACCTCACCAAACCCTTTGCGATCCAGGAACTGGAAGCGCGACTGCGCGCCCTGATCCGCCGCGAACGCCGCCAGGTGGGTGCCGAGGTCCTCAAGGTCGCCGACCTCGTCCTCGACCCGGCCTCCCTGCGCGCCACCCGCGCCGGCAGCGAACTGCAGCTCTCGCCCATCGGCCTGAAACTGCTGACCATCCTGATGCGCGAATCGCCGCGCGTGGTGAGCCGCCAGGAGATCGAGCGCGAGATCTGGGGCAACGGCCTGCCGGATTCGGATACGCTGCGCAGTCATCTCTACAATCTCCGGAAGACGATCGACAAGCCGTTCGAGAAGCCCTTGCTGCACACCGTGCAGAGTGCCGGCTACAGGATCGCGGACATCGAACAACCGCCGGCCTGAGGATCGAAGTGCCCCAAGGGTTGCCACGCAAGATCCGGATCGCCTTTCTCCTCCAGGTGGTGCTGGTCAGCCTCGCGGTCGTGATCGCAGGCTGGCTGGTGTCGCTGGTGATACGGGTCGGTTTCGTCCGCTCCGCCTCCGAAGCCGAGGCGGCGGACTTCTTTGCGCAAAAAGCGGTCAACGCCGAGTACTCGCTGCCGCACGGGCGCAACTTCAAGAGTTGGTTCGTGCCCGATGGCGACCTGCCGGTGGGCATGCCGCCCGGCATCGCGCAGTTGCCCGTCGGCCATCACGACCTGCGCGATCGGGACATGCAGGTCCGCGTCGCGAAGGGCGGCGGCGGCACGCTGTACATCGTGTACGACCAGGACCGCATCGACCGGCTGATGTATGCCTACGCGGTGTTGCCGGTCGCGCTGGGGCTGGCGGCGGTGTTCGCGGTGTCGCTGCTCACCTATCGCGTTTCCAAACGCCTGGTCACGCCGGTCAATTGGCTTGCGCGCGAAGTGGCGGCCTGGGATCCACGACAACCCAACATCGATGCGCTGGCACCGCACCGATTGCCGGCGGACATCGGCAGCGGCGAGGCGCGACAACTCGCCAAGGCCCTGCATACGCTCGGCGAGCGCGTGGAATCCTTCGTCGCGCGCGAAAGAAACTTCACGAGAGATGCCAGTCATGAGCTGCGAACGCCGCTGACGGTGATTCGCGTCGCGGCGGATCTTCTCGAAGCCGAACGCGATCTCAGCGCACGCGGCGAGCGATCGCTCCGTCGCATCCAGCGGGCGAGCCGCGACATGGAAGCGGTCATCGACGCCTTCCTGATCCTCGCGCGCGAAGCGGACATCGAACCGCAATCCGAGCACTTCGTCGTGTCGGACATCATCGACGAGGAAGTCGAGAAAGTGCAGCCGTTGCTGGACGGCAAGCCGGTGGCGCTGAAAGTGATCAAGGACGCCAGCCCGGAATTGCACGCACCCTCGCGCGTGCTGGCGGTGATGGTGGGCAACCTGCTCAGCAATGCCTGCCAGTACACCGACAGCGGCGACATCGAAGTGCGCATCGGGCAGGACCGCGTCACCGTGCGCGACACGGGCATCGGCATGACGCGCGAAACGCTGCAGCGGGCCTTCGATCCGTTCTATCGGGCCGACCAGGACACGGGCGGCATGGGCCTGGGCCTGTCGGTCGTGCGGCGCCTGGGTGAACGTTTCGGCTGGCCGGTGGTATTGGAGAGCGTGCCCGGCAGCGGCACGTTGGCGACGATCCAGTTCGTTCCCTGAACCGCGGAACCTCGGACGGGGCGCGTGGTCAACGCGCCGCGCGACGGCGCGTTCCCGCCGTCGACACCCCTCTCCCCGGACCCGACCCTTCCGCATGGCTGCTTCCCGTCCCGCGCCCGCCCGCAAGAAGCGTTTCGCCCTCCCGCCGCGTTCGGTCGCGGTGGTCCTGGCCCTGCTCGCGCTCATCGCCGCCGGTTGGTGGTGGACCCAGCGCAACGCACAGGCCGCACAGGGCGCCTTCCGCACGGCAGCGGTGGAACGCGGCGACATCCGCGTGGCGATCTCGGCCACCGGCACGCTGAGCGCGATCTCCACGGTCGATGTCGGCAGCCAGATCTCCGGGCAAGTCACCGACGTGTTGGTCGACTTCAACGATCGCGTCAAGAAGGACCAGGTGCTCGCGCGCATCGATCCGAGTACGTACCAGGCGCAGATCGCGCAGGGTGCGGCGTCGGTGTCCAGCGCGCGGGCCAACCTCGAAACCGCGCGCGCTTCGCTCGCCAACGCCGAAGCCGATTACCAGCGCAAGGCCGGCCTGTCGAAGGACCAGTTGATCGCGCGCAGCGACCTGGACCTCGCCAAGTCCGCGCGCGACCAGGCGCGGGCGCAGGTCGCCGCCGCGCAGGCGCAGATCACGCAGCAGCAAGCCTCGACGCAGACCTCGCAACTCAACCTGCAGCGCACGGTGATCCGCTCGCCGGTGGACGGCGTGGTGCTGACGCGTTCGATCGAACCCGGGCAGACCGTCGCCGCGAGCCTGCAGGCGCCGGTATTGTTCCAGATCGCCGAAGACCTCTCGAAGATGGAAATCGTGCTGCAGATCGACGAGGCCGACATCGGCCAGGTGAAGTCGGGGCAGGGCGTGAACTTCACCGTCGATGCGTTTCCCGATCGCTCCTTCCGCGGAAACGTGCAGCAGGTGCGCCTGTCGGCGACCAACACCAACAACGTGATCACCTATCCGGTGGTTGTGTCGGTCGACAATCGCGATCAAGTGCTGCTGCCCGGCATGACCGCGAATGCCGAAATCGAAGTGAGCCGTCGCGACGGCGTGCTCAAACTCCCGAATGCCGCGTTGCGCTTCAAGCCCGCCGACGAGAATTCGTCGTCCGCCGGTGCCGCGCCGACGCAATCGCGTGGTGCGCTCGCCGGCGAGTTGCCGAATCTCGCGGCCACGTTGCAGCTGCAGCCCGCGCAGCAAGCGGCGTTCGACGACGCGCTCAAGCAGATGCGCGAGCGGATGGCCGCGCGCCAGGCACCGGCGGCGTCGCAGCAGGGCGGTGGCAGCGCGTTGTTCGGCCGCGGCCCGGGCGGCGGCCCGTCCAGCGGCAACAACAGTGGTGGCGGAGCGAATCCCGCGATGCGCCAGAAGATGCTGGAGCGCTTCAACCAGCAGTTCGCCGCATTCCGCGCGACGCTAGACGACAAGCAACGCACGCAGTGGGATGCGGGCGTCGCGGGCCTGGTCGGCGCACGGCGCGCACCGATCTACAAGCTCGTCGACGGCAAGCCGCAGATGGCGATGGTGCGCGTGGGCGTGTCGGATGGTTCGAACACCGAAGTCTCCGGCGACATCGCCGCGGGCGATGCGGTCATCGTCGGTGCGCAGCGCGCCGAGCAGAAGACCACGCAATGAAAGCCCTCCTCCGCGACCCCGCCCGCGACGGGGCGGTGATCGAAACCCGCGCACTCGGCAAGGTCTACGCGGTAGGCAGCGAGGCCGAAGTGGTCGCATTGCGCGATGTCGACCTGCGCATCGGGCGCGGCGAGTTCGTCGCGATCATGGGGCCGTCGGGTTCGGGCAAGTCGACGCTGATGAACCTGCTCGGTTGCCTGGATACGCCGAGCAACGGCACCTACTGGTGCACCGGCGTGGATGTCGCTTCGCTCGATGCCGAAGGCCGCGCGCGCCTGCGCCTGGACAAGATCGGCTTCGTCTTCCAGGGCTTCAACCTGTTGCCGCGGATGGACGCACTCGAAAACGTCGCGATGCCGATGGGCTATGCGAACGTGCATCGCGACGAGCGCTTGCAACGCGCGCAGGCGGCGCTGGAAGCGGTGGGCCTGGGCAATCGGCAGCATCATCGGCCCAGCGAGATGTCGGGCGGGCAACAGCAGCGCGTCGCGATCGCGCGCGCGCTGATCAACCGCCCGCCGATCCTGCTCGCCGACGAACCCACGGGCGCGCTGGATTCGAAGACCGGCGAGGAAATCCTCGCCCTGTTCAAGCAATTGCAGCAAGAAGACCACACGGTCGTGCTGATCACGCACGATCCGGACGTCGCCCACCATTGCGACCGCATCTTCACCATGCGCGACGGCCTGCTGACCGAAGAGGTGCGCGCATGAATCCGATGGAGATCCTGCGCACCGCGTTCTACGCCTTGCGCGGCAACTGGATGCGCAGCGCCCTCACTTCGCTCGGCGTGATCATCGGCATCGCGGCGGTGATCGTGATGGTGTCGGTGGGGCAGGGCACGCAGGCGGAAATCGACAAGATGGTCGCCGGCCTGGGTTCCAATCGCCTGGATATCAGCGCCGGTTCGGGCCGCGGCTTCGGCGGCGTGCGCATCGGCAGCGGCAACACCTTCACGCTCACCGAAGACGACGCGCACGCGATCCGCACCGAGATTCCGGAAGTGCAATTCGTCGCGGGCAGCCTGCGCGGCAGCAGCCAGCTGGTTTACGCGGAGAACAACTGGTCGAGCAGTTGGCAGGGCGTGGAAGCCGATTGGTTCGACATCAACGGTTGGAAGATCGCCACCGGCGGCGGCTTCGATGCACGCGCCTACACGGGCGCGGCGAAGGAAGTGATCCTCGGCGAAACCGTGCGGCGCGAGTTGTTCGGCGAAGACGATCCGCTCGGGCAGACGATCCGCATCGGGCGCGTGCCGTTCACCGTGGTCGGCACGCTCAAATCGAAAGGCCAGGGCGGCTTCGGCCAGGACCAGGACGATGTCGTCGTGGTGCCGCTGGAAACCGCGCGCCGCCGCCTGATGGGCGCGATGGGCCTGCCGCCGGGCGCGGTGATGCAGATCGCGCTGGGCGTGGGCAACGCGAACGACCTGGACTACGTGCAGGGCGAAGTGGAAGCACTGTTGCGCCAACGCCACAAGATCCAGCCCGGCGCCGACGACGACTTCAACGTGCGCAACATCGCCGAGATCATCAGCACGCGCACGGCGACCACCAACCTGATGTCCAAGCTGCTCGGCGCGGTGGCGACGATCTGCCTGATCATCGGCGGCATCGGGATCATGAACATCATGCTGGTGTCGGTGACCGAGCGCATTCGCGAAATCGGCTTGCGCATGGCCGTGGGCGCGGGACCGCGCGACGTGCGGCGGCAGTTCCTCGCCGAAGCGATGCTGATCTCGATGATCGGCGGCGTCATCGGCATCGTCATCGGGATCGCGGGGGCCCTGCTCGTCGGCAAGTTCAGCGAATTGCCGGTGCAGGTGAACGCGAACGTGGTGGGCCTGGCGGCGGCGTTCTCGATCGCGACCGGCCTGTTCTTCGGGTACTACCCGGCGCGCAAGGCGTCGATGCTGGACCCCATCGAGGCGTTGCGGCAGCAGTAGATCTGTTCGCAGCGGAGACGTTTCTCCGCTGCAATCGCGTCGGCAACCACGTAGTGCGGGCAAGCGCGCGTCCGTAGCGTCGCGCCATGCCTCCGATTCCCACGACCCGCAGCCGCGCATGTGTGCTCGGCGTCGTCGTGCTCGCGCTCGCGTTCGCCTTTCTCGGCACGCGCGGATTATGGGAGCCCGATGAAGGCCGCTACGTCAACGTCGCGCTGGTGATGCTCGATCGCGGCGATTGGCTCGTGCCGATGCGCAACGAAATCACCGGGCACTGGACCAAGCCGCCGATGACGTATTGGTTGATCGCCGCGAGCGTGTCGGCCTTCGGCCAGCACGCGTGGGCGGCGCGGTTGCCGATCGCGCTGGCGTTCGTGGCGTGCGTGGCCTGCGTGGGTTGGATCGCGCGGCATTGCGCGCCGGGCCGCGGTGCGAAGGCTTGTCTCGTGTTCGCGACGATGCTCGCGCCCGCGAGCGCCGCGCAATTGGTGACGACGGATTTCCCGCTCGCGGCGGCCGAAGCACTGGCGATGGCGGCCTTCGTGCAATCGCGGTTCGGCGACGCGCGATGGCGCGGTGTTGGGTGGCTCGGCGCGTGGGCGGGTTTCGGCGTCGGGTTCCTGATCAAGGGGCCGCCGGCGTTGTTGCCGTTGCTGGCGGTGGCGGCGCTGGCGTGGTGGGCGCCGTCGGGGCATCGATTGTCGTGGCGCTGGCACGCGGGCGCCGTCGCGCTTTTCCTTGGGATCGCATTGCCGTGGTACGTCGTGGTCGTCGCCCGGCACGAAGGGCTGCTCGCGTATTTCCTCGGCGCCGAAGTCGTGGATCGCATGGCGTCCGACCGTTTCGCGCGCAATGGCGGCGCGTTCGGGTGGGCGATCGTGTACGGGCCGATGCTCGTGCTCGGCACACTGCCCTGGACGCTGGCCTTCGGCCGATGGTGTTGGCGCATCGCGTGTCGGCTGCGCGGATGGCGCGATGCGGCCACGCGCGCCGCCGACGCGAAGGATGTCTTGCTGCTGGCGTGGGTGGTGCTGCCCTTGCTCGTGTTCTGCTTCGCGCAGTCGCGGCTTCCCTTGTACGTGCTGCCCTTGTTCGTGCCGATCGCGGTCGCCATCGCGCGCGTCGATGGGCGATGGCCGCGCTGGAGATGGCTGGCACTTTGGGTCGCGGGGTTGTTGGCGGTGCGGTTGGTCGCCGCCCATTGGCCCACCTCGCAGGATGCGTCGGCGTGGGCGAAGGCGTTGAACGCACGCGTCGACGATGTCGTCGTGCGCAAGGTGGTGTTCGTCGACGACACGCCACGCTGGGGCCTCCATCTGCACCTGGATGTGCACGTCGAACGCAGGACGCGCGCGATGCATGCCGATGCACCCGTTCATGGCCGGCGCTTCGATGGCGGCGTGGTGGAGGCTTTCGCCGACTCGGGCACTGTCTTCGTCGCGCAGCATGCGCAGTGGCCGGAATTGCAGCGCCTGGCGACCGACCACGGATACGAAGCGCAGGCACGGGGCGCGCCCTTCGAAGAGCGGCAGGTCTTCACGCTGCAGCCTGCGCCCTGATCGGGCTATGCTCGGCGCCAAACCAGCCGGTGCCCGCCATGCGCACGTCCCTCCTGTTCGCCACGCTGCTCTGCTTCGCCGCCGCCATGCCCCTGCACGCTGAAGAAACCGCGAAACCGAAGACCGCGCTCGTCATCCACGGCGGCGCCGGCGTGATCGAACGCGGTTCGATGTCGAAGGAAGAAGAGGCGCAGGTGCGCGCCGCGCTCGACAAGGCGCTCGATGCGGGCAACGCGGTGTTGTCGAAGGGCGGGACCGCGCTCGACGCGGTCGTCGCCACCATCCGCGTACTCGAGGAAGACCCGCGCTTCAACGCGGGCAAGGGCGCGGTGTTCAACGCCGACGGGCACCACGAACTCGACGCCTCGCTGATGGAAGGGCACACGCAACGCGCCGGTGCGGTGGCCGGTGTTTCGACGGTGCGCAGCCCGATCAATCTCGCGCGCGCGGTGATGGAACATTCCAAGCACGTGATGCTCGCCGGCGCGGGCGCGGAGAAGTTCGCCGATACGCAGCCCGACATCGAACGCGTGCCGAATTCCTGGTTCGACACCGATAACCGTCGCAAGCAGCTCGAAGACGCGCAGGCCGCGGAGAAGGCGAACAAGCAGGCCGGCATCGATTTCCCCGGAACGCACTTCGGCACCGTCGGCGCCGTCGCGCTGGATGCGCAGGGCCACATCGCCGCGGGCACGAGCACCGGCGGCATGACCAACAAGCGTTACGGCCGCGTGGGCGATTCGCCGATCATCGGCGCGGGCACCTGGGCCGATGCGCGCTGCGGCGTGTCGGGCACGGGTTGGGGCGAGTTCTACATCCGCGCCGCGGTCGCGCACGACATCTGCGCACGCGTGGCCTACAGGGGCGATGCGCTGGCCGTGGCGGCCGAGGAAGTCGTCGACAAGATCGTGCCGGCGATGGGTGGCGACGGCGGTGCGATCGCACTCGACGCGCAGGGCAACATCGCGATGCCGTTCAACACCGCGGGCATGTATCGCGCCTGGATCAAGCCCGACGGCTCGCGCGGCACGGCGATCTATCGCGACGAAGCGGCCAAGGATTGAGTGCGCGCCGCGGACCGTAACCAGGCCGCGGCGATGCACAACCACGCGAGGATCGATGCGATCACGCAGCGCTGGGTGAGCCCGCGGGGCCATTCGCGCACCAGTGCGTGGATCCACAGCCCCGCGAAACAGGCCAGCGCCAGCGCGAACGCGGGCGCGAAGCGGTGCCGCCACGCCGGGTCGTATCGCAAGTGCCAGGACTGCAGCAGCATCGCCACGGTGGCGGCCAGGAACGCGATCGGTGCCGCGATCGCATGCACGTATCCCGACGTCGTTCGCGGCGCACCCGGCAGGTGCGTGTCGGCGAAGGCGGTCACCAGGATCGAGACCGACGCCGCACCGAACAACCAGGGCGCCAGATCGCTGCGGGCGCCCGGCCGCAGCGCCCGGAAGAACTGCAGGCCGATGAGCGTCAGCGACAGCGCGAGACCGGCATAGGCGGTCTTCAACAACGCACCGTAAGCACCGACCAGATAGAAGCTCAGGGGCGCGAACACCCAATCCAGGTCGACGCGCATCCACTGGACCGCAAGCGCGGTGAACCCGAATGCCGCCAGCCCCGCGAGCGAGACGTTCGCGACGGGAACCGAATGCAATTGCGGAAGCGGGCGCGCCATGCGCGCAAGTCTGCCGCTCGCGCAACACGCGTCAACAGCAATCGGCAGATTGGCGAAGCCTCGCGCGCCTCAGGCGATGTTGGCCTGCGCGTACTGCGCCTTCGTCCATTCCTTCATGCGCGAGGCGAGGTCTTCGGGCGAGACGTCTTCCTTGTGCGTGCCCAGCGTCCACTTGTGGCCGAAGGGGTCGATCACCGTGCCCATGCGGTCGCCCCAGAACTGGTCGGCGATCGGCTTGTCGACGGAGGCCCCTGCCTTCACGGCCTGGTTGAAGGCCGCGTCGCAGTCGGGTCCGTAGATGACGAAGCTCGTCGTCGCACCGCCGCGGCGTTTCGGGCCGAGCGCGCCCATGTCGGGCCATTCGTCGCAGAGCATCAGGTTGGTATCGCCGATGCGGATCTCGGCATGGCCCACCCGTTCGGCGCCGTCGGGCCCGGGAACGGGCAGGCGGTAGAGCTCCTTCGCGCCGAAGGCAGCGGTGTAGAAATCGATGGCCCGGGCCGCATCGTCGACGATGAGGTAGGCATTCACGGTGTGATACCCCTCGGGAATGGGGCTGACGGCCATGGCGGCGCCTCCGGCTCGGCAAGCCGGCACCGTGCGCCGCCCAACGTTATGGGTCGGTGACCGGGACGTTTCGCGGTCGCCGCGCCCCGGCCGACGTGGCAGAATCCCGGCTTCTTGCGGTTCGCCGCGTCCGAAGATCGTTCATGGCCGACCAATTCGGGCATATGCCCCGCGGTCCGGGAAGGATCCTGAAAGCCGCGACGTGGTCGATGCAGGGCCTGCGGGCGGCGTGGCTCCACGAGTCGTCGTTCCGGCTCGAGGTCTACCTCTTCGCCGTGCTGGGCCCGCTGGGCCTCTGGCTCGGCCAGTCGGGCGTCGAACGCGCGCTGCTGGTCGGCAGCGGTTTGCTGGTGATCGGCGTGGAACTGTTGAACTCGGCCATCGAGGCGGTGATCGAACGGTATGGCCCGGAATTCCATGAGCTGGCCGGGCGCGCGAAGGACATGGGCTCGGCGGCGGTGTTCGTGCTGATGCTCAATTTCCTGCTGGTGTGGGGCCTGATCCTGGGCGCGCGGTACTTCTGAAGACGCTGTAACCGAATACGTAGAGGAATCCGATGTTCGATTGGTTGGCCGACCCACAGGCCTGGCTCACCTTGTTCACCCTGAGTGCGATCGAGATCGTGCTCGGCATCGACAATCTCGTGTTCATTTCGATCGCGGTCAGCAAGCTGCCGCACGAAAAGCGGGAGAAGGCGCGCAAGTTCGGCATCGCGGTCGCGTGCATCACCCGCATCCTGCTGCTGCTCACCCTGGCGTGGCTCGCGGGCCTCACCGCCGATCTGTTCACGCTGTTCGGCCAGGGCATCTCGATGCGCGACCTGGTGCTGATCCTCGGCGGCGTGTTCCTCGTGGTGAAGGGCATCATGGAAATCCGCGACCTCGTCGCGGGCCAGGACGAATCGGAAGACATCCACACCAAGCCGCTGGCGTCCTTCGGCATGGTGATCGCGCAGATCGCGATCATCGACATCGTCTTCTCGCTGGATTCGGTCATCGCCGCGGTCGGCATGGCCAACCACACCACGATCATGGTCGGCGCGATCCTGCTCGCGGTCGGCGTGATGCTGATGGCCGCCACGCCCCTGGGCCATTTCATCGAACGCCACCCGACGATCAAGATGCTGGCGCTCGCCTTCATCGTGCTGGTGGGTGCCTACCTGCTGCTCGACGGCTTCGAGATGCACATCCCGAAGGGCTACCTCTACGGCGCCATGGGCTTCTCGGCCCTGGTCGAATGCCTGAACCTCTGGGCCCGGCACCGCGCCGCGCGGCGGAGCCTCGCACCCTGACGGCCCGCGCCCCGGCCGGGGCGCGGCGAAACGTCTTGATTGCCACGACACACCGCCGGTGTTCGAATGCCGCGTCCCCCACGCGGAGTCCACCCCCATGCGATCGATGTCCCTGCGCCCCACGTCGAACGTTTCGATGGGCCTGCGCGCCCTCCTGCTCGTCTTCGTGCTGACCCTGCTCTCGGGCTGCGGTTACAACCAGATCCAGCAGAAGGACGAGGCGACCAAGGCCGCCTGGTCGGAAGTGCTGAACCAGTACAAGCGCCGCGCCGACCTCATTCCCAACCTGGTCAACACCGTGAAGGGCTATGCCGCGCAGGAGAAGGAAGTCCTGATCCGCGTGACCGAAGCGCGCGCGAAAGTCGGCCAGATCAACGTCAATGCCGAGGATGCGGCGTCGCTGGCCGCCTTCCAGAAGGCGCAGGGCGATCTGTCCCAGGCGCTCTCGCGGCTGATGGTGGTGACCGAAAACTACCCGAACCTCAAGTCCGACCAATCCTTCCGCGACCTGCAGGCGCAACTGGAAGGCACGGAAAACCGCATCACGGTCGCGCGCGGCCGCTACATCACGACCGTGCAGGACTACAACACGTACATCCGCCAGTTCCCGCAGAACTTCACGGCGAAGATGTTCGGGCACAAGGAAAAGCCGAACTTCACGGTCGAAAACGAGGCCGCGATTTCCAACGCACCGAGCGTGGACTTCGGCGCCACCGCGCCGCCGGCCGCTTCGACGCATTGACGCCATCGCGCTGATGCGCCGTTCGATCGCCACGTGGCTGGCGTGCCTGCTGCTCGCATGCGCGCCGGCCTTCGCGCAACAACTCGCCGCGATCCCCGCGCTCGACAAGCCGGTGATCGACACGACGGGCACGCTCGATGCCACGCAGGTCTCGGTGCTCGATGCGCAGGCGCGCGCGCTGCAAAAACGCAAGGGATCGCAACTGCAGATCCTGGTGGTGCCGACGACGCAACCGGAAACCATCGAGCAGTACACCGTGCGCGCGTTCGAGCAGTTCAAGCTCGGGCGCAAGGGCGTGGACGACGGCGTGCTGATCGTCGTCGCGAAAGAGGACCGCCGCGTGCGCATCGAACCGGGGTACGGGCTGGAAGGCGCGATTCCCGATGCGATCGCCAACCGCGTGATCCAGGAATACCTCGTGCCGAAATTCCGCGCCAACGACTACGGCGGCGGCCTGATCGATGCCAGCGCCGCGCTGGTGAAACTGATCGACGGCGAACCCCTGCCCGCGCCGATGGCCGACAACGCTCCCTCGCGCGAGGGCGGCGGCGGACACAACTTCCTGTTCGCGTTGTTCGCCGCGTTCCTCGTCGCGCAAGTGGCACGCGGGATCTTCGGGTTCCTGCCGGCGGGCGTTCGCGGGATCGTCGGCGGCGGCGTCGCCGGTGGCATCGCCTGGTTGATCGCCGCGAGCCTGCTGGCGGGCGGCATCGGTGGGGTGATCGGTCTGTTCATCGGGCTGGCGGGCAACGGACCGGGCGGCCGCTTCGCGCGCCATGGCGGTTGGGGCGGCATGGGCGGCGGATTCGGCGGCGGCGGTGGCGGATTCGGCGGTGGCGGCGGTTGGTCGGGCGGCGGCGGCATGAGTGGGGGCGGTGGCGCCTCCGGGAGTTGGTGATGCGCTTGCTCCGTCACTTGTTCGCACCCTCCGCCCAGGCCTGGCTGCCGGCCGACGCGATGGCGCGCATCACCGCGGCCATCGACGCCAGCGAGCTGCAGCATTCGGGCGAAATCTGCTTCGCGGTCGAACCGGCGCTGCACTGGCGCCATGTCCTGCGCGGCACCGATCCGCGCGAACGCGCCGAGCAGGCCTTCGCCAAGCTGCGCGTGTGGGACACCGAAGGCAACACCGGCGTACTGCTCTACGTCCTGCTGGCCGACCACCGGCTGGAAATCGTGGCCGACCGCGGGCTGCGCGGCGTGGATCCGGCGGCCTGGCGCGCGGTCTGCACGACGATCGAAGCGGGGCTGCGCTCCGACGATCCGGGCAGCGCGATCGTGCGCGGCATCGAGGCGATCTCCGGCCTGCTGGCCGAACATGCGCCGCGCATCGCCGGCCGCGAGGATCGCGACGAGCTGCCGAACAAACCGCGCTTCCTCTGACGCCCGATGTTGCACAATTGGGCGTCCCCGCCGACGGATTCGACGCCTTGCACGACCTGACGTACCTGCTCCAGGCCGACCCCATCGCCTTCGCGATCGGCCCGCTCAAGATCCACTGGTATGGCTTGATGTACCTGCTCGGTTTCGGCGTCGCCTGGTGGCTGGGCAATCGCCGCGTGCGCGCCGGTCGCCTGCCGGGCGTGGATGCGCAGGGCTTCGGCGACCTGATGTTCTACGCGATGGTCGGCGTCGTGCTCGGCGGCCGCCTCGGCTACATCCTGTTCTACGACCTGCACACCTACATCGCGCATCCGCTGCAGATGCTCAAGGTGTGGGAAGGCGGCATGAGTTTCCACGGCGGCTTGCTGGGCGTGGTCGCCGCCGTGTGGTGGTGGTCGCGCAAGCACGCGCTGCATGTGGTCGACACGCTGGAATTCATCGCGCCGCTGGTGCCGCCGGGCCTGGGGTTCGGGCGCTTGGGCAACTTCATCAACGGCGAGTTGTGGGGCAAGGAAACCGGCGCGGGTTGGGGCGTGGTGTTTCCTTCTTCGCTCGATGCCAAGTACCGCGCGCTGCCGCCCGATGCGCTGCGCGAGTTGTTCGACAGCGGTGCGCTGAATGCCTTCGCGCGCCATCCCTCGCAGCTGTACCAGGCCTTCCTCGAAGGGCTGGTGCTGTTCACCGTGTTGTGGGTGTATTCGCGCAAGCCGCGGCCGCGCTATGCGGTGGCGGGCCTGTTCGTGTTGCTCTACGGCGTGTTCCGTTTCCTCGTGGAGTTCGTGCGCGTGCCCGATGCGCAACTGCAATACCTCGCGTTCGGTTGGGTGACGATGGGCCAGGTGTTGAGCCTGCCGCTGATCGTCCTGGGCCTGGTCTGGTTGTGGATGTCGCGCCGCGCGCCGACGCTGCAGCCCCGCGTCGCCTGATTCCACGGAGCGTCCCATGCGCCAGTACCTCGACCTGATGCGCGAAATCCTCGAGCACGGCACGCCCAAGGGCGACCGCACGGGCACGGGCACGCTGAGCGTGTTCGGACGGATGATGCGGTTCGACCTGCGCGAAGGCTTCCCGCTGGTGACGACCAAGAAGCTGCACTTGAAGTCGGTGATCCACGAGCTGCTGTGGTTCCTGCAGGGCGACACCAACGTCGGATACCTGCGCGAGCGCGGCGTCACGATCTGGGACGAATGGGCGACCGACGAGGGCAGCCTCGGCCCGCTCTACGGCGCGCAGTGGCGCAGCTGGCCCACGCGCGATGGCGGGACGATCGACCAGATCACCGCGCTGATCGACGGGATCAGGAAGAAACCCAACTCGCGCCGCCACATCGTCAGTGCCTGGAACGTCGAATATCTCCCCGACGAATCCCGCAGCCCGCAGGACAACGTCCGCGATGGCCGCATGGCGCTGGCCGCGTGCCACACCCTGTTCCAGTTCTACGTCGCCAACGGCCGCCTGTCGTGCATGTTGATGGCGCGCAGCCAGGATTTCCTGCTCGGCACGCCGTTCAACATCGCCAGTTACGCGCTGCTGGTGCACATGGTGGCGCAGCAGTGCGACCTGGACGTCGGCGAATTCGTCTGGGTCGGCGGCGACGTCCACCTTTACAACAACCACCTCGAGCAAGCGCGCCTGCAACTCACGCGCGAGCCCCGACCGCTGCCGCAGCTGGCGATCCTGCGGAAACCGGAATCGATCTTCGACTATCGATTCGAAGATTTCGAGATTCGCGGCTACACCCCGCACGCGGCGATCAAGGCCCCGATCGCGGTCTGAAGCGTCCTTGCCCTTAAGGGAGCCTTTGACCCGTCATCCTGCGGGCGTATGCTCGCCGGCGCCGAGGTTTCAGGGCTCGCACATGCGCATTCTGGTTGCGGACGATCATCCCATCATCTGCGTCGCACTCGGCGAAATGTTGCGCGTTGCGTTCCCATCGACGCTGCAGGACGTGGACATCGTCGTCGACAGCGACGCACTGCTCGCGCATCTGGCCACCGACGTGCCGTGCGCGTTGCTCGTGCTCGACCTGTTCATGCCCGGCGCCGTCGGCAGCATCCCGCTGCTCGAACGCGTCGTCGCGCTGCGGCCCGGCCTGAAAGTCGTGACCTACACCGGCGCCAACCAGCCGATGCTGGCGCAGCAGGCCTTGTCCGCCGGCGCGCGGGCCTTCGTGTCGAAGGCCAGCGGACCGGAAGTCGCGCTCGATGCGATCCGCGTCGTGCTCGGTGGACAGGTGTTCGTCGATCCCCGCATCGACCTGGACGTCGCGCGCAAACATCCCTGGCACCTGCTGACGCCGGGCGAACGCGGCGTCATCGTCGCGCTCGCGAGCGGGCACCACCTCCACGGGATCGCGCTCGACAGCGAACGCAGCTACAAGACGGTCACCGCGCACAAGTACAACGCGCTGCGCAAATTGCAGCTGGATTCCAAGACCGACCTGAAGCACTACCTCTCGCAGATCGGACTGGGTTACCTGCTCGGTTCGCACTGAAGCGACGCCGCGGCCTCGAGCTGCGCCTGGACCAGGTCGAGCGCCGCTTCCAGCGCCGCCTTGCTCCACTCTTCGCAACCGGCTTCGCCGCGCGCGCACGCGGCCGCGACATCGTTTTCGCCGAGCATCATCGCCGCGCCGCCGATGCGATGGAACAGCGCGCGCAATTGCGCGAGGTTGCCGTTGCGCAAGGCCGCGCGCGCCTGGCGCAAGTCCTGGTGCGAGGTGCCGACGAACAGCTCCCATTGCGCCACGTTGCGCGCACGCGCCTGCTCCGGCGCACGCGTGCGCAACAAGGTGCCGAGCAGGGTGTCGAGCGTGGCCAGCGGAATCGGCATCGGCAGGCACGCGCGCATGCCGGTCTGCATCGACAGGGGCGTATCGAGCGCGGCGTCGTTGCTGTAGCCGACGATCGGACACGCATCGACGCCGCGCGCGATCGCCAGGTCGTTGATGCGCACCGCGAGCGAGAAGCCATCGCTGCCCGGCATGCGGCATGCGGTGAGGACGAGGTCGAACCGCGACGCATCGAGCAGTGCGAGCGCCTGTTCCGCATCGTCGACGCACAGCGGCGCATGGCCGAGCGTGGTCAGTTGTTCGGCAACGACGAGGCGATTGAGCGGATGCGCGTCGACGACGAGGATGCGATGCGGCATGCGAACTCCGGTGCTGGTCAGCGAGCCCAGCATCGTGGCGGATTTGCGTCCATGCAAGGCGGCAAAAACGTGCATCGGGGAAAACCTCAGGGAATTCGGGGAAGTTTCCCAATAGCTGTTTCCACCTAATCGCGCGTAGTTTGGAACTGTCGTCACCTCTGGGACGAATCGGCAGGGAGACAGGGCAATGAATGGGCTCGCGGATTTCGAAAAAGGCGTCAACGCGGTGGTGATGGATGAGGGCCTGGTCCACGTGGTGGACGAGGATGCATCGGTGCGCGAAACCTTGCGGCGGATGTTGGAGGCCGATGGATTCGCGGTGCGCTGCCATGCCAGTGCGCGCGGATTTCTTGCGGCGTGGCCGTCGGCGCCGGGCTGCGTGCTGCTCGACGTGCGCATGCCGGGGGCGGATGGTTTCGACCTGCAACTGGCGTTGGCGTATCGCCACGACGCGTTGCCGGTCGTCTTCATGGGGGCCTACGGCGATTTGCCGATGAGCGTGCTCGCGCTCAAGCGCGGCACCGTGCATTTCGTCGCCGAACCCATCCAGCGCGAGGCGTTGCTCGTCGCGGTGGGGAAGGCGGTGGAGCGGAGCCAGGCGCAGCGGGAACTCGATTGCCGCCGCCGCGCGATGCGCGAGCGTTTCCTGACGCTCACCGTGCGCGAACGGGCGGTGTTCGAACAGGTCACCGCGGGGCGCCTCAACAAGCAGATCGCGGCGGCCCTGTGCACCTGCGAGCGCACCGTGAAAGCGCATCGCGCCAACATGATGCACAAGCTGCAGGCGCATTCGGTGGCCGAGCTGGTGCGCATCGCCATCCACATCGAAGCGGACGCAGAAGTCGCCGCCTGAACGCGCGCCGTTTTCGTTTCGCCGCGGTTACGCGATGCCGCACTTGTCGGTTGTTCCGCATCCCGCGCCGCTGGCACGCTGGGTCCGCGCGCAAGATCGCGCGCGCTGCTTCCAACGGCCATGCATCGACTCGTCGTTGCCGACGACCATCCCATCGTCTTCCGCGCGGTGCGCGACGCGTTGCCGCCGGGCGGTTTCCGCATCGTCGCCGAGTGCACCGATGCGGCAACCGCGATCGCGGCGGTGCATGCGCATACGACCGCGACGCACCCCGTCACGCTGATCCTGGACCTGGAACTCCCCGGCAGCGGCGTCGCCGTGTTGCGACGCCTGCGCGCGCAGCACGTGCCCGCGCGCGTGCTGGTGCTGTCGGGTGAAGAGGAACGCGCCGGCGGCCTGCGTGCGTTGCGCGCGGGCGCCGATGGCTATGTTCCGAAGACCGATTCGCTGGCCGATCTCTCGCTGGCCATCGACCTGGTCGCGCGCGGCAAGCGTTTCTTCCGCCCCGTGGTCACGGCCGGCGCGGGGCAGGGCGTGCAGGACGACGACACCTTGCTCGGCAGCCTGAGCGATCGCGAGTACGGCGTCCTCAAGGGCCTGGCCGAAGGCCGGAGCAACGGCGAGATCGCCTTCGACCTGGCGTTGACGCCGAAGAGCGTCAGCGCCTGCCGCAACAAACTGATGCGCAAGCTGGCCCTGGACAATCTGCCGGCGCTGATCGCATTCGCGCGCCTGAACCACGTGACGCACGACTAGTCAGGCGGCGCGCACCACCAGCGCAGCGAGCGCCGCCGCCAGCTTGTCGACCTGGAAGGGCTTGGCGAGATACGCATCCATGCCGGCGGCGAGGCACCGCTCGCGTTCGCCCTGCATCGCATTGGCGGTGAGCGCGAGGATCGGAAGCCGCGCACGTTGCCGCGACGCTTCCTGCGCACGCACGCGTTCGACCAGTCCGTAACCATCCAGACGTGGCATGTGACAGTCGGTGATCAGCGCGGCATAGCGCGTGGACAGCGCCGCATCCGATAACACCGCCCACGCGGCCTCGCCATCTTCGGCCATGTCGCACTCCCAGCCGAGCTTGGCGAGTTGGCCGGCGATCACTTCGCGATTGACCGGATGATCCTCCGCCAGCAGCGCGCGCAGCCCGCGCGGCGGGACAGCGGCCGTGGCCGCGGGTGCGCTGCGCGCCGGCATGGCCGCGGCCACGAGCGGCAAGGCGACCGTGAAGCAACTGCCCGCGCCGGGCGTGCTCTCGCAGGCGACGGTGCCGCCCATCAATTCGGCCAGGCGCTTGACGATGCTCAGGCCCAGGCCCGTGCCGCCGAAGCGGCGCGTGGTGGCCGCGTCGGCCTGTTCGAAGGGCCGGAACAACTGCGCCATCGCTTCGGCGGTCATGCCGATGCCGATGCCGGTGTCGCGCACGCGCAGTTGCAATGCGCTGCTGTCCACGCGCGCCTCGACGTCCACGCGACCGTCGCCGGTGAACTTCACCGCGTTCCCAGCGAGGTTGAGCAGGATCTGCCGCAGCCGCACCGGATCTCCGACGATCCAGGGCGGCACGTCGCCGCGAACCTGCACGCCGATGCGCACGTTGCGCGCCATCGCCTGTGGCGCCAGCGAAGCGCACACCTCGTCGATCAAGGGGCGCAGCGCCACCGGCACGTGTTCGAGTTCCAGCTTGCCGGCCTCGATCTTCGAGAAGTCCAGGATGTCGTCGAGGATGGTGAGCAGCGCGATGGACGACGCGCGGCAACTGTCGAGCAGCCGTTTCTGCGCGGGTTGCAGCGGGGTGTCGCCGAGCAGATCGATCATGCCCAGCACGCCGTTCATCGGCGTGCGGATCTCGTGGCTCATCATCGCCAGGAAACGGCTCTTCGCCGCCGCCGCGGCGTGCGCTTGTTCGACGGCGTGCGCGAGTTGCTGCTGCACGCGCCGCTCCTCGGTGCGGTCGATCGCGATGCCGACGATGCCGATCGCGCGCCCCCGCGCATCGAACACCGCCTGCTTCCGCGCGCGCACGTCGCGCAATTCGCCGTTGATGCGCATGCGCTCGTCGAAGGTGCGCGCTTCCCGGGAAACCAGCAACTGCCGGTCCTGCACGACGAAGCGGTCGTGCAGGCGCTTGCCGAACAACTCGCGGTCGTTGCGGCCGGTGATGGATTCGACCTCGCGCGCGAAGGTCGTGGCGAACGCACGGTTCACGCGGCGATAGCGCAGCGTGGTGTCCTTGAAGAACAGGATGTCGGGGACGGCGTCGAGGATGGATTGCAGCGTGCGTTCGTTCGCATCGTGGCGGCGCCGGCGCCGCAGGTCGAGGATCGACAGCACGGCGATCGCGCCCAWGCCCAGCAGCATGAACGCGCGCTCGTGCCAGTGCTGCGAAACGAACCAGAGCGCCGCGCCCATCGCGCAGATGAGCAGCGGCGTGGCGAGGCCCGCGTCGAGCTGGCGGCGGAGACGATGGCGCAGGGTCGGCATCGGCCGAGCATAGGCGCGCCGGATCGGGCAGGTGGCGCGAAAAGTACAAGCGCGAAATCTCGCACTCCATTGCGCCGGATTCGGCCGCTCGTTGCCCTTTGGGCCAATGTCGCGCGTCGACTGCGTCCGAAAGAATCCTCTTCCACCAGAAGAGGAATCACGGCATGGATCGGTTGCGCTCAGGTGTTGCAGGTCTCTTGCTGTGCTTGTCGCCCTTCGCCGCCAGCGCGGCGGCGCCCGACGGCAGCTGGGATTGGGTCGTGGCGCCCTACGCCTGGGCGGCGAGCATCGGCACCGACATGCGCACGAACACGCCGCCGACCGACGCCAGCACGGACACCGCGTTCCCCGATGTCGTCGACATCCTCGACGGCGTGTTCGAGGTGCGCGGCGAAGGGCAGGGCGATGCATTCGGCGCGTTCGCCGACTTCACGTACTTCGGCCTGGCCGATGATTCGCAGCGGCGTTTCCAGCGCACCGAGTCGGACCTCGACATGCGCTTGATCGAAGTGGCCGGCGTGTGGAGCCCCGGGCCCGCGCGTTTCACCGGGTTCGAGGCCTTCGCCGGCGCGCGCGTGATCGACCTGGATTTCACGCTGAACTTCCTGCCCGACAATCCCGCCTTCGCGCCGCGTTCGATCCGCAAGGGCGAAACCTTCTACGACTTCATGGCGGGCGCACGCTACACGTGGGCCTTCTCGGACCGCTGGTCGCTGACATTGCGCGGCGATGGCTCCTTCGGCGACACCGAGGGCACCTGGAACGCGAGCGTGCTCGGCCAGTACCACACCCACCATGGCAGTTGGGCCTTGGGTTACCGCTATCTCGATGTCGACCTCGAGGATGCGGGCGACACGCTGAGCGTGACGCTCGACGGCCCCGTGATCGGCTACGCCTTCCGCTTCTGAGGAATTCCCCATGCGCACGTTCCTGACTTCCTTCACCGTCGTGTTGCTCGCCTTCGCCGTGCTTCCCGCTTCGGCGCAAAAGCCCTCCGCGTATCCCGCCAAGGGCCAGTCGGCCGACCAGAAATCGCAGGACGATGCGGCCTGCGCGACCTGGGCCAAGCAGGACACCGGCATCGATCCGGCCGCGACGGCCGCAGCGCCGCCGCCGCCCACCGGCCCGCAGGGCGAACGCGCCCGGGGCGCCGTGCGCGGCGCCGCGGCCGGCGCGGTGATCGGCGAAGTGCACAACGGCGATTCCTCCGACGGCGCGAAGATCGGTGCGACGGCGGGCGTCGTCGCGGGCGGTCGTGCGGCACGTCGCAACCAGGCCGCGCGCACGCAGCAATCGCAACAGGCCCAGTCCGATGCGCACGCCAAGTACTGGAGCGCCTGGGGCGCGTGCATGGCGGGCAAGGGCTATTCGGTCAGTTGACCCCGGCCCGTCGGGGCAACGCCTGTACCGGTTCCAGTAAAAGTACGCTCGACAAGCCGACCGGGCCGGGCGATACCATCCGCCCAAACCTCGCCGAACCAGGCGGAGGAGGCCGGATGCATATGCTGCGCAAGGAATGGATCGCAGTGCTGTTGGCGTCGATGACCGCAGGTCCGGTGCTCGCGCAACAAACGCCGGCGCAGCCGGCGGCACCGGTGGCGACGTCGGCGATGCCTGCGAAAGCCTCGTGCGGCACGCGCGGCCCGGGCGACACGCGCCCGCGCATCGGCTTGGCCCTCGGCGGCGGCGGCGCGCGCGGCGTCGCGCACATCAGCATCCTCAAGGAACTCGAAGCGCTGCACATCCCGGTCGATTGCATCGCCGGCACCAGCATGGGCGCGCTGGTCGGCGGGCTGTACGCCTCGGGGCGGTCGACGCAGGACATGGAGAAGCTGATCCTCTCCACCGATTGGAAACAACTGTTCGACGACAACGTTCCGCGCGAAGAACGCTCGTATCGCCGCAAGCACGACGACCGCGATGGCCTGGCCACGGTCGGCGTCGGCATCAGCGGCGGGCGCGTGCGCGTCTCGCCGGGCCTGTTGCAGGGCGAGCGCATCCTGTCGATGTTCGAACGCGAAACGCTAGGCGTGAGCGAAATCGACGACTTCGACAAATTGCCGATTCCCTTCCGCGCCGTCGGCACCGACCTCAACACCGGCCAGCCGGTGGTGCTCGGCGCGGGCAGCCTGCCGATGGCGATGCGCGCGAGCATGTCGCTGCCGGGCATCTTCCAGCCGATGCAGATCGACGGCACCGTGCTGATCGACGGCGGCGTCGCCAACCAGGTGCCCATCGATGTCGTGCGCGACATGGGCGCGGACATCGTCATCGCCGTGGACGTCGGCACGCCGCTGGAAACGCTCGATCGCAACGCCAGCCTGTTGCAGGTCGTGTCGCAGATGAGCGGCATGCTTACCGTCGGCAACACGCAGCGCATGCTCGCGACGCTGGGCGATGGCGACGTGCTGATCGTGCCCAAGCTCGGCGCGGACGTGAAAACCGGCGATTTCGAAAAGGCGGCGCGTGCACTCGAAATCGGCAACGACGCAGCCGCGGCCGCGCGCCCGCAACTTGCGCGCCTGTCCGTCGCGCCCGACGTCTACCTGGCCTGGCAACAGCACCGTCCGCTGCCGGCGAGCGCGCCGCCCGTGATCGCCTTCGTGAAGCTCGACAACGAGACGCCGTATTCCAACGAATTCCTGCTCTCGCAGATGGACATCGACATCGGCCAGCCGCTCGACACGCAACGCATGGAAGAAAAGCTGATCCGCGTCTACAGCATGGGAACGCTGGCGAGCATCACCTACGACGTCGTGCGCGAAGACGGCAAGACCGGCTTGCGCGTGCACGCCCGCCAGAAGCCGCAGGGGCCGAACTACATCCAGCTCGGTTTCACCCTGAGCAGTGATTTCAAGGGCACGTTCGAAACCGCGCTGCGCGCCGCGATCCTGGTCACGCCCCTGTCGGAGAACGGTGCGGAAGGGCGCGTCACCGCGACGGTGGGCACCGAGCCGGCGTTGTCGGGCGAGTACTACCACCCCTTCGGCAAGTCGAATCGCTGGATGACCTACACGCGTGCCGGTTACTTCAACCCGAACTACCACGTCTTCGACGACGAAGGGAACGACGTCGCCGAGTACGACGTGCGTACCTTCCTCGTCGACTTCCAGTTCGGCCGCGAGTTCGGCAACTACGGCGCGGCGGGCCTCGGCATCCAGCGCGGCACGGGCCACGCGGAAGTGGAAACGGGCGATCCGCAACGACCGGATTTCGATTTCGACAGCGGTCGCGCCTACGCGTTCGTCAGCATCGATCGTGCGGACAGCCTGTATTTCCCGCGCAAGGGTTACTGGGGGAACCTGTCCTACACGGTCGCGCGCGAAGGCCTGGGCAGCGACACCGATTACGACTCGATCGACTTCGACATCATCGGGGCCAAGACCCTGAGCGGCCGGAACGCGATGCAATTCGGCGCGTCGTACCACGCGACCCTCAATGGCGAACTGCCGGTCCAGGATCGCTATCGCCTCGGCGGGCGCGGCAAGCTCGCGGGCTTCCGCACCAACGAACTCACGGGGCAGGACTACGCCCTGGTGTTCGTCGGTTACACGTATCAGTTGGCGGAAGTGTTCGGGCGCTCGGCGCTGGTCGGCGGGACGATCGAATACGGCAATGCCTGGGAGAAGCGATCGGACATGGCCTGGAACGACGGCATCCTCAATGCCAGCGCGTACCTGGGTTTCGATTCGTGGTTCGGGCCGATGCTCTTCGGCTACGGCTGGCGCGAAGGCGGGGACGGCGTGTTGTTCCTGGAGATCGGACGGACGTTCTGAGGAATGACGTTCTGACGGCATACTCCGCGACATGATCCTTTCGCTCATCGCCGCCCTCGACGACCACCGCGCGATCGGCAAGGGCAATGCCCTGCCGTGGCACCTGCCCGCGGACCTCAAACGCTTCAAGTCGCTCACCCTCGGCAAGCCCGTGTTGATGGGGCGCAAGACGGCCGAGTCGATCGGCCGCGCGTTGCCGGGCCGGCGCAACCTCGTGCTCACGCGCAGCGGGCGCGTGCCCTTCGACGGGATGGAAGCGGTGGCATCGATCGAAGCCGCGATGGAAACCGCCGAAGAGGTTTGCGTGATCGGCGGCGGAGAGGTATACGCGCTGGCCTTGCCGATGGCGACGCACCTGCACCTGACGCATGTCGACACGGTGGTGGAAGGCGCGGATGCCTTCTTTCCGCAGTTCGATTCGAAGGACTGGCGCGTGGTGTCTCGTGAATCGCATGCGATCGACGACAAGCATGCGCTCGCCTTCGCATTCGTCGACTACGAGCGCGCCCTGTCGTCCTTGTGATACGGCGGACGCGCATTCGGCGGTGAGGCCGGCACGTCGCGCCCCGCGACCTGCGCCAGGCGCAGTTCGTCGGTATCCAGTTGCAAGGCGGTGAGCTTGCCGCCCCACACCGCGCCGGTATCGATCGCGTGCACGCCGTGGCCGATGAACAGGCCCAGCGTCGACCAGTGGCCGCACACGATCTTCAGATCGCGTTCGGCGCGGCCCGGCACTTCGTACCACGGGTACAGGCCCGGCTGCTGCGTGCCCGGCGCGCCCTTCTCTTCGAACGCGATGCGCCCGCGCGGCGAGCAATAGCGCAGGCGCGTGAAGACGTTGATGATCGCGCGGTCGCGTTCCATGCCGGTCAGGCGCGGCGACCACGCGGGGCGGTCGCCGTACATGTTCTTGAGCAGTTTGCGGAAATCGTTGCCGCGCAGTTTCTGCTCGATTTCGTTGGCGTGTTTCTGCGCCAGTTGCGTCGTCCACTTCGGCGCCAGGCCGGCGTGCACCATCATCCAACCGAGTTGACGATCGGCGTGCACCAGCGGCTGCAGGCGCAGCCAGTCGAGCAGCTCGCGTGCGTCTTCGGCGAACAACACGCGCTGCAGGTCGGCGTTGACCTTGCGCTGTTCGTCCGGACGTCGCTCACCGATGGCGAGCAACGACAGATCGTGGTTGCCGAGCACCACGATGCTCTGCGCGCGCAGCGAATGCACCAGGCGCAGCGTTTCCAGCGATTGCCCGCCGCGGTTCACCAGGTCGCCGCAGAACCACAGGCGATCGACCGCCGGATCGAACCGGATGCGCTCGAGCAGGCGTTGCAGCGGGTCGTAGCAGCCCTGCAGGTCGCCGATGGCCCAGGTTGTCATTGGCGTCGCATCCGTGCGGCCGCGTCAGTGCAGCGTGCGCGGCGTGGTGAGCGTGAAGGCGGGGATGGGCGCCGCGAAGCGCGTCCCGTCGTCGGCGAGCATGTCGTAGCTTCCACGCATCGTGCCCAGGCTGGTTTCCAGCACCGCGCCGGAGGTGTATTCGAAATCTTCGCCGGGGCGCAGCCAGGGTTGTTCGCCCACGACGCCTTCGCCCGTCACTTCCTCGATCTTGCCGTTCGCGTCGGTGATCACCCAATGACGACCGAGCAAGCGCGCGGGCACCTTGCCGCGATTGCGGATGTGGATGGTGTACGCGAAAACGAAGCGGCCTTCGTCGGGAGCGGATTCCTCGTCGAGGAATCGGGTGGCGACATCGATGTCGAAGGCGTAATCGGTGGTACTCGTCATGCCGACAGTTTAGCCCGAGCGGTGCTGAATGCTAGGCGGCAGGCAGGTTCGCCAGGCGGATGAACCCGGCCACGTCGATCTGTTCGGCGCGTGCATCCGGGCGCAGGCCCGCCGCTTCGATCATCGTCGTATCGGCCACGCCGTTCAGCGCGTTGCGGAGTGTCTTGCGGCGTTGGCCGAAGGCGGCGCGCACCACGTGTTCGAAGCGCTTGCGATCGCGCACCGCGATCTCTTCACGCGGCAGCGGCACCATGCGCACGACGGCGGAGTCCACCTTCGGCGGCGGCTTGAACGCGCCCGGCGGCACCTTGAACAGCGGCGTGACGCGGCAGTAAGCCTGCAGCATCACGCTGAGGCGGCCGTAGACCTTGCTGCCGGGTCCGGCGGCCATGCGGTCGACCACTTCCTTCTGCAGCATGAAATGCATGTCGCGGATGACCGGGGCGTGGTCGAGCGCGTGGAAGAGGATCGGCGAAGAGAGGTTGTAGGGCAGGTTGCCGACCAGGCGGATCGGCTCGCCGCCCGCGAGCGCGGTGAAATCCACCGTGAGCACGTCGCCCTGCACGATGGTCAATTCGCCATGCGGCTTCGCCGCTTCGGTCAGCGGTGCGATCAGGTCGCGGTCGAATTCGATGACGGTGAGCGTGCCGTGGCGATCGAGCAGCGGAAAGGTGATCGCGCCCTGGCCCGGGCCGATTTCGACGAGGCGATCGCCGGGCTTGGGATCCACGGCCTGCACGATCTTCGAAATGATCCCTTTCTCGTGCAGGAAGTGCTGCCCGAGGTGTTTCTTCGCTTCGCGCTGGAAGGTCGGCTTCTCGCTCATGCGTGCGCCTTCGCACGCGCCAGGCGCGCGCAGGTTTCGACCGCGGCCAGCAGGCTCGAGGGATCGGCCACGCCGCGCCCCGCAAGTTCCAGCGCCGTGCCGTGATCGACGGCGACGCGCGGATACGGCAGGCCGAGGGTGAGGTTCACCGCGGTTTCGAAACCACTGAATTTCAGCACCGGCAATCCCTGGTCGTGGTACATCGCCAGCACGGCGTCGCACTCGCGCAACCTGGCGGGAAGGAACGCGGTGTCGGCGGGCAGCGGGCCGTCGATCACCATGCCCTGTGCGCGTAGGGCGTGCAGGACCGGCGCGATCGTGTCGATTTCTTCGCGGCCCAGGTGCCCGTCTTCGCCCGCGTGGGGATTCAGGCCGAGCACGGCGATGCGGGGATGTTCGATTCCGAAGTCGCGGCGCAGCGCGCGGTGCAGGGTACGCAGCGTGCGTTCCAGGCCATCGCGCGTGATCGCATCGGGCACCGCACGCAGCGGCAGATGCGTCGTGGCGAGCGCGACGCGCACCGTGTCGTTCGCCAACATCATCACCACGTCGCAACCGGCTTGCTGCGCGAGCAATTCGGTCGTGCCGGTGTAGGGAATGCCGCCGGCGTTGATCGTCGCCTTGTGCACCGGCCCGGTGACCAGGCCGTCGAAGCTGCCGTCCAGGCAATGCTGCGCGCCCAGGTGTAGCGCTTCGATCACGGCGCGCGCATTGCGCGGATCGGCTTGACCGAACGCGACGGGCGCCTTGTTGGGGACGGGGTGGACGACGATGTCGCCCGCTTGTTCCGCGTGCCCGCCCGGGGCGAGCACGCGCAGCGGCAGATCGAGTGCATCGGCGGCCGCCTGCAAGGCGGCCGGATCGGCGAAGACAGCGAGCGTGCAATCCGTCCGCGGCCCCTGCGCAAGACGCACGCAGAGTTCGGGGCCGATGCCGGCCGGTTCGCCCGGCACCAGCGCCAGCCGCGGCAGCGCCACGTCAGCCGCCGTTGGCGGGCGGGATCGCCGGCGTCGTCGGGGCGGGCGTCGCGTCGGCCGGAGCCGCCGGCGTCGCGTCGGCCGGAACCGCCG
>NZ_JBFULG010000006.1:0-221282 GCF_056400425.1 Lysobacter sp. P5_B12 | reverse complement strand
ATTCCGACTACCCCATGTGGATCTATGAGCGGCGCTTTCCAGTTGAAGAGGATCGGGTTGTAAGGATCTTCAGTCGGATGCTTGCCAACGTGCGATCTGACACCGGACAGGTACGAAAGAGGCACTGCTATCTATTCAACGATTACCACCGTGAGCCACGGGAAGACGATTTAAATGCTCGTGATGCCGTGCCGGCCGCAATCTATCTTTGTCGAACGCGATTTGAAGCGGGAGATCAGGATGAAATTACTATTGTTGTAAGGGATCAACAGGCCGACGCTTGGCGAGTACTCGCCTATCGAATAGGCAGAATCAAGGAAGACCAGTATCAAGATCTCAAGCGCCAAAACCGAATAGCACCCGGGAGTGTTGATTGAGATCTGGCGGACCTGGGAAGCGCATCCGCAACTCCCTGAGCACCTTACGCACGCGGGGTGGTACTCGAAATCTCAGGAAGCCAGCTGTCTCCTGACGTTGCGCTCAACTACGGGTCCCGCCCATCATGCCGCATGACCCAGGCAGACCCGCGAAAACGCTTCTTCAACGAAGAAGGCGACATGCTCCCGCCATTCGTCGATCCCACATGGCGCGGCTGCATTCTCTATCGCGACGCATACGAGCTCACGATGCCCCAGGTGCTGTTCGACGCGATCGTCGCCGCAGCCGCGCCCTCTGAATTGCGCATTGCTCGCTACACCCCGGTCTACCCGGAGTTGGAGGCGCTGGCGCCCGATTGGGCGGAGCTCCGCCAACGCCTTCGTTACAGCGATAACTTCTCGCTGGAGTTCGTCATGTTCGACGTCTCGGAGCAATGGGCGCTTTTGGCGGACCTGAATGCCACTGTCTTCGGTGCGGCGCCTGAGCTCGCCGCCCGCGTCGACGCGTGTTTGGCGAAGCAGGGAACGAGCCTAGTGAAGATGACGGACGATGAATTTGGAGTGCTCGATCCTGCGACGCAGCCAGGCGCGCGGTATTACTTGGCTGTCACCGGACGGACGTTGCCACGGTAGGCACGGTTTGCATTTCTGAACCGTATAAGAAGTGAGTATTGGTCACGCCGCTCGCGGTCTCGCTGATCTCCATGTAACGTTGCCTGTCTAAGAGCGACCGGGGAGATAGTCGCTCATGCGGGATCAATAGCGCAGGTGGAAACCGGGGAAAAACGTGGCTGGCCATTCGCTTTGGTTAAACGACACCGGCGACCGCCTTAAGACGCAGGACGGCCGGGATGTTGAGGTATGGAACCTGGTTTGCGACTTTGCGGACGCAGCGACATGGAGTGCGTGGGCGAAGCATTTTAGAGAGCATTACCTCAAGGATCATCTTCTTGATGCCTTGAAGGCCGGCACGCCCTACGAGGGGTCACGTCGCGAATTCCTAGAGAACACGATTTTTCCGGACCGAAATGTGAAGCCTGGCCCGAGTGTTAGATCGGGAGATTTCGCAGAGATTCTGATCTCCGACTTGCTCGAATTTCGACTCGGATACGAGATTCCGCGCACTCGCTACGAGAACAAGAGTTCCCGCAATGAGTCGCCAAAAGGAACCGACATCGTCGGCTACAAGTTCGCCAACCAAGATGGAACGCCATCATCGGATGATGAACTCATCGCCTGCGAATCGAAGGCGCAGTTGACTGGGGCGCGCCCGGCGGCCCGCCTGAAAGATGCGGTCAACGACTCGATCAAGGACGAGTATCGACTGGCAACCACGCTCAACGCCCTGAAACATCGGCTCATCGTCCGCGGGGATTCGGCTGTCGCTGCTCGTGTAGAGAGATTTCAGGATCCGGTTTCGAATCCGTACACGCAAGTTAGTGGTGCTGCAGCGCTATTCAGTTCGAACGTTTTTCACCCTGCCACGATCGAGGCAACTGACTGCTCGACGCACAAGAATAAGAATTTGCGGCTCATTGTCCTTCACGCCGACGATTTCATGGAGATCGCAGATCGGCTCTACGAGATAGCCGCCAATGAAGCATGATGCAAAGGCTGATCGCGCACTGGCGATAACCAAAGCGCGAGGAAAGATGTATGAGTATCGAGTTCCGGATGATCTGCACATCCGCATCCCGGACGATCTGGTTGTCGAGAAGCTTTTTCCATTGGCAATTGGCTCGATAGGCGACTACTCGGCCCAGATCGTAAGCGACTACATCGGCTGGAGGAACGAGTATCGGAGCGACGAGCTGGATGTTCGCTTTGCCGCCGTCGTTTTGAATGCCTATGTGGACTCAAGGCTCAACGAAGCTCCGACTCCGGAGCTATTGCTACTCAGCTCCGCGGCCTACTACCTAGCCGACATGCCGGGCAATTCCGCAGTTGAACGTCGAAATTTTGAGCGTGGAGTACCTGTGCAGGCGGTTGAGCTAGTGGCGCTCGAGTGGGTTCTTGGCGCCCCCTGGGTTCAGGCCGTTCCTGATTCGTTAGATACGCAAATCAGCTTGGTATGCAACGCTCTACAACGGCACTACGCAAGCAGCGATGAGGCAGATCTACGCCAAAGTATCTCTGAACTGCGCGAGCGAGCATACAGAGGCGGCGATGACCGCGAGCTGCTTTTTACAGACATTCTGTGCGCGGTCGCGATTACGAGAATTCAGAATTCAGCGCGAACGCTGCTTCCGCAGTTTAGCGGGATACCGGCTAGCTCGTGGGAAGACTATCTGGGCAAAAGCTCCGGTCTTAAGGAGTTTTGGCCTTCGCAACGGCTCTTGGGTTCCGTGGGAGTGTTCGCGGGTTCCTCCAGCGTCGTTCAGCTCCCAACAAGCGCAGGCAAGACCAAAGCAATTGAGTTGGTTCTCCGTTCGGCAATGCTAAGCAGAAGGTCGAATATTTCCGTTGTCGTCGCCCCGTTTCGCGCGTTGTGCGAGGAGATTGCCCAGACACTGCGCGCAGCATTTTTCGGAGAGAACGTCGACATAAATTACGTGAGCGATGTTTTGGCGCCGGATGATCTGTCGGAGGACGTGGCTCTAGATGACATCGAAGTTGCGCCTCGAGTAGTTGTAGTGACGCCTGAGAAACTCGTCTACCTGCTTCGCGGAGACCCAGGCTTCGTCGCAGACGTCGGTTTGCTCATCTTTGATGAAGGGCACCAGTTTGACTCGGGATCGAGAGGCATCGTCTACGAGCTGTTGATCACGTCGATCAAGGCAACGTTGTCGGGCGGCGCACAGATTCTGCTGGTGTCGGCGGTCATCCAAAACGCATTTGCTTTGGCGGAGTGGCTTATGGGTGATCAGGGGGCGCTGCTGACCGATACGCGATTGCAGACATTCCGAAACGTCGCTTTCGCGAGTTGGAGCGGCCCGTTCGGTCGCCTCCAGTTTCGTGACTCGCCTGGCGCCCAGCTATCCTACTTTGTTCCGCGAGTGATACAGCCAGAGCCCTTGAACAGTCGGATGCGTGGCGGTCGTGTCCAGATGTTCCCTTCCAGTAGCGACAGTATTTCGAACGCCTTGTATCTTGCGCTCAAGTTGGTAGGGAATGGCGCGGTGGCCGTGTTCTTCGGTCGCAAAGATTCAATACCTAGTTTTCTTCGGCAGGCGATCGATGTCATTCAAAAAGGCGTGTCATTCGGTAGCCCTGCCTTAGTTAGTGATCCGCTAGAAATAGAGCAACTGCATGCCCTCTATGTGCGTCACTTTGGTGAGAAAAGCGATATTACACGCAGCGCCGCGCTTGGAATATTCGCCCATCATGGAGATACACCTCACGGCATTCGCCTTGCGATCGAACATGCTATGCGTGACGGACTCATTCGATTTGTCGCATGCACGTCGACGCTAGCGCAGGGCGTGAACCTGCCGATCCGATATTTGCTAGTCACGTCGACAAGGCAAGGTCAGGTTCCTATGAAGGTGCGCGACTTCCAGAACCTTATGGGGAGGGTAGGAAGGGCCGGCATTCATGGAGAAGGTACGGTAATTTTTACTGATACAAAGCCTTACGATCTTCGTAATGAGAGCTCGGATCGGTGGAGGTGGAGCGAGGCGAACAGACTTCTGTTTCCTGAAAACTCGGAGCCGACGGGAAGCTCGTTGCTGGCGTTGATCCAGCCTTTTTCTGGCGCTTTTGGTCGACACTTCTCTGGCATTTCGTTTGAGGAAATGCTGCTTGTCGAGGGGAATGACCTAGTTAGGAAATATTCCGCTCAGCTTAGAGTGGCCAGACTCACCGCGGCCGATTTTCTCTTCCAGTTGCGTTCGAAGCTCGTCGGCATGAACGCTATTCAAAGTTATCTGATGTCCCATGGGTTGGAAGGCGAGGATGATGACGCGTTCGTGCGCCGCTCTGTCGAATTAGTCGAGGAGACGTTCGCATACAATTTGGCCAGTACTGTGGAGCGTGAAGTCTTGCGAGATCTTTTTGCCGCAGTCGCAAGGCTTATAGTCGCCGATGTGCCTGCATCAGTTGACCGACAGCGGTTCGGACGCTCGCTTCTAGGCGTTCGCGATTCCCTTCGCGTTGAACAATGGCTCGATCAGAATTTGATTCGGTTGCTTGCGTGCAATAGCGATGATGAGGTCGGCGAGGTAGTTCTCGATTTGCTGTTTGAGATGTCCTCTAGCAGATTGTTTCGTACGGCAGATCCCCGTGAAGAAATGCGAGAATTCGTCAGGGCTTGGCTTGCGGGGCGCCCTTACGTCGAACTCAGAGAGCTGCTAGATGATCGGGGGGTAAGGCACGCTTGGGGTGAAACGCAGCAACGCCGCTTCAGCCTGGATGACGTCGTCTCGCTTTGTGAGCAATCATTTGCTTATGAGCTTCCACTGATAGTTGCAGCTATCAGAAATAGTTACGCTGCTAAAACGGAACCAACACAGATCGTGATAAGGGTTCGAGGATTTATCGACCTCTATCAAAGGCGCTTGAAGTACGGGCTGCCGACATCCAACGCTACATATTTCTTTGAAGCTGGCTTCGCGGATCGCGAAGTTGCGCAGGGCATAGACGAAGTTGTGTGGGGCCGAGCAACGTCCGTTGAGACCGCGAGAAATCTAATATTGGAATGGGAGGAGCAGCTCCGGGGCACTATTACGGGGCTTCCGTCGTATTTCCGAAGCGTTTTTGCCGAGATCGTTTGGCGGCGACCGGATCCGACTTGATCTTGTTCAGTGAACGGAGCAGAGTTGCGTTACGGAGTGTAGAAGCTCCCACATATCGGCCCCGCCACCGACGCCTAGGTGGGTACTTGTGCAAGCACTTCATGCACAACCGATTAGTGGGACCTGCGTCGGAGGTAGCTGACGCAACACTCCGCAAGGGGAAGCTCTCTCCGACCAGACTTCGAACCTCCGAATGTCCTTGCCCAGCGCAACGCCAGGCAAGCGCCCACTCACATGGAGGTCACCATGCGCAAGAAGTCCCCGCGCACCCGCGGCAAACGCGAGATGCCCAACGTCATCATTCCTCCCGCAGCGCAACTGTGCCTGATCCAGATGCGCGATCACCTGCGCCTGCTGGCGTCCCTCTCCGAGTACGGAACCGTCGCCAGCGATGGCGCCTACAGCCTGCGCCCCGACGCGATGGCGTGGTGCTTCACGTCCCTGGCGCGCGACCTCGACGCGGTCATCGTCGCGGGGAGACCGCAACTGAACTGAAAGCCCATTGGATCGGGTGCCTCCTCGGGGGCCTGGAGGCAACCCGATCGATGCAGCGGCTACCACGACCGCCCGTCGGCATTGCCCCGAAGTGCAGGTCCGGTTTGCCCCAAGAAGCAATGTTCGACGCGCATGGCGCATGCGAAGACTTCCGCACACAAACCAAGGCGGAGTCTTCCCGTGTCGCAAAACCTCGTTTCGATCACCATCACCCCCGAGCAGGTGGCCACCGTCATGCAGGCGCTCGCGCAGATCGAGGCCGTGCTAAAGGACCTGATCACGCTCGCGCCCCCGCAGCGCAAGAAGATGACCTTCGCCGGCCCGAAGACCGTGGATTTCATGCGCACCACCATCCGCGCCGCGACCAACAACCCCGACGTCATGCCACCCAACCTGGACATCGCCGGCGCGCAGGCGGATGTCGCTGCGCTGGATGCGTCGCTGCCGATTTTCGAGCGGGTAGGGCATGGTAGCGCCGTGGCGCGACAACGTCGGGCCTAGCCGAGTTCAGGCGTTATCCACGGTCTCCCGCATTTTTTCCTTGATGCGATTGATGTCGTTCTGCGCATTGTCCAAATAGGTCTCAAGGCACTCGCGGTATTCCCTGATCCCACGGTTGTAACTGTCCACGGCGTACTCGTTCGACAGGTCGTATGGGCGGCTCGGTTTGTAACAGGTCGGATCGGGATAGCCTGAGAACCCCAGGYTGGAGCCGCCAATCACATACGCGGAGGCCGTGCCGCAGACCCCCAGTAGCGCCAAAAGAACGATTCTCGTGTGTCGCATTTAGTGTCCCCGTTTATCGACGCCGTTATTGCTTTGATTCCCATGCTGCAGAAACCACACCACACATCTGTTCGCCATCTACGGTGGCGGCAAGTGGCCCTGAAAAGTTGATGACCGCGCTTTGCCCTGATGGGATCGGCCGAGCAAGCTGCACGACTGCCTTGACCGGATTTGAAGTTGGAGCGCTGCACGTGCCATTGGCGAGAGTGAATTCAAATGCTTCCACGCCTGCGCCCGTCACATTTTTCAAATGCATGGACCAGTGGTCCTTGCTACCCGACCACCAGGTTGAACGCCCTTCCAGCAATGCGGCATCGGATTCGCTCATTGGCGTAAACGCGGGAGAGACCGAAGGGGACAAGAACCCCTTTACGACCGGGATATCTCCGCTAAGGATCCCTTGTTGAAGTTGCTCCACGCGTGCGTAGTAGGAATCGGGTAGTGCGCTCGCCTCGGCCGTTTCACGTGATTTGCCAGCCGGTGAAGCGCCACATCGGAAATAGATTGTTGACGAGGCCGTGCGGACGCCTACGGCAGCAGATTCGCCAGATACGTCAAGCAAGACCGCCTCGGATTTCGCTTCGTCTTGGCAGAACGCATTGGCCTTCTGCATGAGCTTGGCCGCAATACCGTCGGAGCTGCCAAACACGGTCGTGTTGCGGCCCGTGAGCATGTACTTGCCTTCGCCGATTGGGACCACCTGCGACGTGCTGCCAGCAAGCGCGGTGCCGGAGATGGTCATCGCGCAAATCAGAAACGCGAAGGTGTGCTTTTCAATCATCACGTACCCCTTGTAGTGACGGAACAGACGGCAGGGTCAGACACGAGCCAGGAATCGCACGCACTTGAGCAGGAAGCTGCGCCCTTCACCGCCAGATCCCACTTTCACGGTTCGACCATCGGTGYTGATTGCGACCAGTAGGCGGTCGATGACCGCGGGCACGTCGACGACATCGCCCGCGCCAATCTGCGTTTGGGCGGGGCTACTCGATTGGGACAGTGCCATCAGCGCTTGCGAAACGCTCGTATGGCGTTCGAGCCACCGAAGTGCATTGCGTAGCGGTAATGGATCGGGCGGCAGCGTGCGTTCGATATGTGAGCGTACTTCGCTCCAAACGGCATGCTCGGCCGCCAGGGCAAGCAGGCGGACCATGCTGGCGTTGCGCCCTGCGCGTTCTTCCTGTTCCTCGGCATCGAGGTCACGCCCCGGCGGGGACCACCACTCGAATCCGAGCTGCCAGGTGGCCCACAACATGACGCTAACCAAGTGAATGACCTCTTCGGGGGTCTCGCTAGCGCAGAGCGAATGAACGCCATCGTCTGATACGAAGATGCGTTCGAGTGCGGCATCGACAAGGCTCTCGAGGTCCTCGTCCCAGAACAGGGCGATTTGGCGCCAGCGATCCCGAAGCTCAAGCTTCGACAGCTCTTGGAGCAATGCAAGGACGGCCACGAGTTGGACGATGATGCCTGCAGTGCCGAGCGGTGAGCGCGGGGCGATCTCGATCGCCTTTGCCATGCGCCTGCACAGCTTGCCCACGCGCCTGCACACTGCCTCGCCGATCTCCGCATCAGAGGCCTGCGGCGACTGCGGAGGAGGTGTCAACTCGTCCTCGTCGTCCTGCCCGATCTGCTCTTCTTCCGATCGCCCGGCGCGATCCACGCCGCGTGCGCGGGTTTCGGCTCCGACATCGATATGTCGCGTCAGGATTTCGATCAGGTAGGCGAGATCGTGCGAAGCGGCGAAAAGGGAGGGGGCCGCCTTCCTATGTGTTTCGGCCAATGGGACGCGCAAGGTCTCGGGCCGCGGGGCAGGGGGTGGATCTGCGTTGTCTCGCACATCGCCTCGTTGCGCCGGGATGCGCAACACCTGGGCGACGCCGTCGGAGAAGATGAGGCGTTCGAGCGCGGGGAGGACACGAGAGATATCTTCGATTTCCGAGCCCAATGCGCGCAGGAGATCGACCGTGGGTTCCTGGGCCGCGTGCCTGATCTGGCGATCGATGACCTCGGGGTGATGCACAAGCACGCGCGCAGCCAGCAGGTCGCCATTGCGAATAATCAATGACCGAATCTGAGCAAGCTTTTCGGCGACGCGCAGGACGCCGGGTGTCGACCAGTCCAGACCAACATCTGTCAAAGGATGATCTGAGTCGTCTCGCGCTTCGACATGATCGAAGACAGGCAGGCTCGATACGTCGAGCGAGATGATCTGCGCCGCGTGGCTTGCAATGCCGATGAGTACGCGCGAAGCGTCGTCCTTGGGAATGTCGATTAACGCATGCGACCGCGTAATCACGTCGGCGAGCACCTTGCTCGACAACGGACGTTTCGACTGGAGGTCGTCCATGCCCAGCGCCGCCGCGCATTGCCTCGCCGCGTCGTCCATGCGCACCAGCATCGCTTCGGTGTTGACGGTGGCGCCGCCCGTCGTCCATGCCGGAGCACTCGGATTGGCGCTTCCGCTCGCGAACAGGGCGCGCCCCGAAGTTCCCTCCAGATACAGCGCCTTAGCGTGCAGATAGCCACGGCGTTCGGCACTCAGCTTGCCGGCATCCACGACCTTGAGACGTTCGCTTTCGGGAAGGCGCGACAACCAGACTGTTCCGGGTTCGACGCCGAGAACGACTTGCGCCGCGGGCCAGCGCCGCAGCAGGTCACCGACAAAGCGGCCTTCGGCGTCGAAGAATGCGCCGACGACGCAGATGCGACGGACCTGCTCGGGCGCCAGGGCGGCAAGCTGATCCAGCAATCCGATCGAGCCGGGGTGCTGCGTCAGGAGACGCACCTCGGGGTCCTGGGCCGCGTCGAATTGGACGCCAAAGGCCTTGTCGAGCTTGTAGGCCGATTCGAGAAGCGCGTCGGGCAGGCCGGAAGTGGCGAGCCATTGGCGTACGGTCGCCCAACCATGGGACAGGGCGTTGCGCGCTTCCGATCCGGGCGATCCGGCCAAGCTGTTGAAGGCCGTGACCTCCCGGTTATAGCCGAACCCCGAAATCGTCAGGTTGTGGCTCCCGACGAAGAGGCTCGCTCGTCGCTTCCCTGCAAGCAGGCAAATCTTCGGATGGAATGCACCACTTACGGAAATCGGCGCCAGCGTGTATGCGACGCCGGCCAAGCTTGGCCGTGTTGCCGCACTGGCGCAGGCAATCGCGCATTGCTGTTGGTCCATGACCACGACGTTGTTGCGACATCCACCTGCCATCAAACGCCGAAGAATCAGATCCTCGTAGAACTTCAGGTTTGCGTTGAATGTCGTGAACAAGGAGGCTTGGATGTCACCCGCTTTGATCGCGTCGAGGATTGAAATTTGTTCAATCGCCATGGCGTGCCATCCATGCGCGTCCGGTTTCGGTGACTACGACATCCTCATGGCGGTCGCCGCCCTGCGGGCGCAATGCACCCATGTCGACCAGCACCTGCGTGGATTGGTTGAAGCGCGGCGTCGTGCGTGTCGGGAGCGGCGTTTCGTCCACGATCTCAACTCCGCGCTCGCCTACGCGAAACCTAAACGTTGAGCGGCTCGTCTCGCGCAGTTTGCGGAGCGCAACCGTTAGGTGCGTGGTGAGGCACCACTGTGTGATATCCCGCAGTACGTCGCTGACGCTGGCATGGCGCCACTGCGAGACCCGCAGCCGGAAGCTTTCAAGATTGATGGGGTAACGCTTGAGATCATCGTGGGCCAGCAGGATGCCCTCATAGGCAGGGCGCTGTTCGTCCAGGCGACTGGCAAGCAGAGCAATCACCTGGAAGGCGCGAACCACCAGCGCTTCCGCCGAAAGATCGCCTCGCGCCGAGCCGATCAAAGCATCGCAGAGCTGGTGTTCGTGGTCCGGGTGCATCCAGTCACCGAGAACCGGCGCCGCGGACTTAAGGTTGGCGATGAAGTCGCCAAATGACTCTGAATTGCACGCTGATTCCAACGCAGCGCCGAACGCGCCCCCGGCGAAGTGCGAGGCGAGCGCTTCGATCGTGGGGAAGGGCGCATAGCCATTCCCCTGGCGATCGGCGAGTAAATCCAATGTCGATGCCAATACGCTGAGGAAGGCAACCGATAGAAGCTCGTTTGCCTGATACACCCCCCAGCATTCCCTGGTTGCCTGCAATGAGGCCGGGAGCTGCCAGGGCTGGCCGTTCGGCAAGTGCGCGGAGTAGACAGCGCCACGGAACTGGTCCACGTCGAAGGCCGAGTCGCCGGCCTCCGCGAGGGAATCGGCAAGGTGCAACTGCAACGCAAGCGACAGTCTTCGCTGGCGGCCTCCTTCCGCCTTGGTGTAATGCTCCCCCTCACCGAAGAACAGTTCTTCGAGGAGGGTGTATTCCTGCGTGCCAGCACGCAGACCGCATGGGCAAAATTTCGACAGGGCATCGAGGTCGTTGGAGTTGACGCGGCCCGCCTCGACGACATCCCAGAAGCGATCTGCTGGGGTGGCAGCATCGACTGCTCGTGCGAGTGGTTCCCCAAGCTTGTCGGTGTAGCGGACCCAGCCGTGATGCTTTGTATTGAGCAATTGCAGATCGGCGAGCGTTCCGACGTAGTACTGGCCCAAGCCCCCGAGTGTCTTCTTGAAGTAGCGGGTGGGCTCGTTGGCACGCGTCGCGAAGGTGTCCAAGTCGATGGAGCCTTCGGTCTTCAGCTGCGTCATTGCTGCGTTTAGCTGCGTGCGGCCGGCCATCGCGGCGCCGTGGAGGAAATCTGGCTCATCCAGCTTGCGTGCGTGGCGCTCGGCAACGAGCGTCAAGAGAAAGTCCGCACGACGAAAGCGACTGATGAAATGGGTCACGTCGCTTTTGGGATAGCGTTCGTCGAACGACCAGATCACCCAAGGGTAGAGCGAGTAATACCTCGCGCGATCCGTCACGTTGGTGATGCCAGGCATCAACTGTGCGTACACGAGCTGGCACGGTGACTGCGTGCCCAAGTGGTCGATGCCGCCAATGGCGACGGGTGGCGCAAGCCAACCGGTATGAATTCCCATTTGTCCCCTTTCGGTAGCCGCAAGGTGACCACTTGCAGACCGCCGACCCCTGTATCGGTTTAGAGTATCTTAGCCACAAGACCTTTGGGGGAAGTGTCAATGGCGGACAGTGGGTTTCTACACAACAAGTCCAACAAGTTGTTGCGGCTGAGACTCGAAGATTTGGCGAACGAAGAGCATTTCGGATTCGTGCGCAGCCGGATCCGCGTTGTCAGGCTTTTCAGGCATCTGCTCAAGGAGCGACACGATCAGTTCTCGGGCATGCCTACGTTTGCCCCCTTGTTGCGTTCAATCGAGTCACTAGATCGAGTGCTAGAGGAGTGCGAACTGTTGCTGCGACGTTATGCCGTGGGTGAGATTTCGGCAGGCGATCTGGACGCACTCATCCAAGACGATGTAGTCGAAGGGCTCAATGATCTAGAGGGTCCTGGTGGTTGCGACGAAGACAGTCAGTCGTCTCAAGATGCCGAGATGCTGATGGACCGCGTGTGGGACAGCCTGATGCCATGCGTCAGGTCCCTGCAGGACGCGCTGAAGTCCGTTTGGGATCAACATGACTTTGCGACTCCCGATTGGCGAATTCGATTTGAACGGAACGAAAGCGAGTTCTTGAACAAGTGAGCGGCATTCGCGTGCGTTGACGATGGAGCGACAAACTTTCAAATACGCCACGAAATCGCGCTTCCGAGCTCGGAAGGTGACGGGTCCTTACGCGCGTGTCGATGGGCTACCCGACGACACCAACAGCCTCTACATTTTCTTTCGCAGCGGGAGGAATTGGCTGTGCGCCGGTTTTCTGAGAAGCGGCGCCGGTCTTGCCCAGAATGTAGCCAGACAGGCCGCCAAGCAACGCGGACAATTCGTTGGCGCCAAGGATCTCCAGGATGCCGAACAAAATGACAGCCACGACAATTGAGAACAGCGTGATGAACTGAATGCCGGCGTCGCCGGAGAATATGCTTTCCATGACAGTGTTGTTGTCGCGGACAACGTTGAAGAAGGAAGCGACAAGTAGCATCACGATCGCCGCAAAAGTCAGGCTGATGATCATTCGGTACTGGTTCTGGGCATCTCGGAAGGCAAGCGCGAAACCAATTTCGTCATCTGACTTGCGAAGTGCGTTCTTGCCCTTGTCCAGGTCTTCGGAGGCAGCCTGTACTCTCTGTTCCAACGCCCCTTTCTGTTGGGTGCGCGCATTGATTTTCGCAATTGCGTCGTTTGTGTCCGTGAGTACGCGCGCAAGGTCCTGGTTGGGAAGGTCTTCAAGAACCAGCGTGTTGAGGACCTCGATTGGGAGATTCCCCTTTGGTGGTGGAATCACTGCTCCGGGACGCTTCCTTGATTCTATGATTTGTTCGATCCGCTGCTTCTTGGTTGCATAGGCCTGGTGCAGCCTCAAGTCGTCAGCAGCTTCCGCGGTGAGTTTATCGAGTTGCTGCTTTTGCTGGGCAAGGACCTTCTCGCGACGTGCGATTTCATCCACGGCCACGCGCCTGTCTTCACGAAGCTTCAAGAAGTCGGAGTCCACATATTGCTTGTCTGCTTCCTTGTTTTCTTGCTCGGCGATGGCGTGACTGCACGGCAACAACAGTAACGCGAAGGCAATCAAAAACTTCGACATAGTGTACATGCGGGCTCTCCATTTTCCGACGCGCACCTTTGGTCACGAGGTGAACTGAAGGGCGCATCTGCATTTTGGATTTACACCAATCGAACGCCCAATCTTTGAGCACACGGACAGATGTTGCCGCCGTTCGTCGGCGCGTTGTCCGACAACTTCGCACGCCATCGTTGGCATTCGGCAGACACCTGCGGGGGTGCGACATGCCGAGAAACATCGACAAGGATCGACTGCATCCTGAATTTCGCCGCCGACTTGATGCTTTCCTCGGAAAGTTGCCGGCTAGCGCTGATGAGTGGAACTTCGCATTGTTCGAAGCTTTCCGAACACCCCAGCGCCAGCGCGAGTTGTACGCACAGGGGAGAACTCGTCGCGGCCCCATCGTGACGGATGCGCCGCCGTGGCGCTCGTATCACCAATACGGATTGGCTGCGGACATCGTATTGAGCGATGGCCATGGGAACTGGTCGTGGCGGGACGATGGGAGCTTCCTGCAACGCTGGAATGCGATGCACGAAATCGCGCGCGCAGAAGGGCTTGAACCTCTTGGCAACGAAAGGCCGCACGTGCAGATGACCGGTGTTCGACTTGACTCGCTTCTTGCCGGGGACTACCCAGGAGGTGGAGACACCACATGGGCTGACAATCTGGAAGCCACCATCGAGTCGTGGAGCAGCGAGCCAAGATCACCGCCATTGCCTGGTGGAATTCAGCGCCCTCCTCTCGAGGGGGCTAATGTCGGCGGCTCACCCGTTGCGTTGAAGGTGATCGCACGCGGTGGCCTCTGGGTACGATCCGGGCCCGGCACGGAATTCCCGACCGTTCGCAGCCTGCCTTTCAATCAGATGCTTTTCTCGCTCAGGAATGAAGGCGGCTGGGCGCTCGTCGATATCGAGGGTGACGGATCGGCGGATGGCTATTGCCACACGGGGTTCCTGGCCGCCGCTTGATCGTCTGAGGGGAGTTCCTTTCATCATCTGGAGATTTCCAATGCTGCTCGATCGTGGCTCGCCAAGGGCATCGTCATCGGGTTCCCAACTCGCCATCATGACCCGAGTCCTGACGCTCGCTTGGCTCTTCGTCCTTGCAGCTTGCAGGACCGTGCCGGCATCCGATGAGATTCCGCAGTTCCGTCAAGGCGTGGCTTCTGTTGACCAAAGGACAGAACAGGCATTCGCCGAGATCAACGCATTCGATCGGCAACGCATGGTTGAGTATGCATCAAGCCAAAAGGCCCTTGGCGAAGCGCTGTTCGAACAAGTGTTGGAGAAGGGCGCCACAGACAAATGGAAGCGTGCGTTCGGGCTGATTGACCAATATTCCAAGCTTCTGCAAGAGCTCCTCGATCCGAACGTTCGCGAGGGGGTTCATACAGAGCTCGTCGCGCTTGGGGAGCAGTTCGGCAAAGTCAGGAATAACGAATTGCCCGCAGGCGTTGCATCTGGGTTCGCGACGCTTGGCGGCTTGCTTGTGCAGATGAAGGCCGAGAAGGACGCATTGGCCGCGATTCGCGCGGCGGACCCTGGCATCCAGGCAACGTTTGCGTCGATGGCCTCCGCGATCGGCGAGAACGACACCGAAGGTATCCGCGCAGTCAACGCGGCCGCATGGCTGCAAGTGCTGAAAGAGCGTGACGCCGCGTTCCGCGAGACCAAGACGTCCGACCTCACGAAGAGACGCGAGATTGCAACGCTATACGCATCAAATATGGATGAGCGGGATGCGCAGGATCGATCGCTCGACTCCATTCGCCGCTCCCTGGAACTGCTCGGTCAATCGCATGCCGAGCTCGCCGAAGGCCGCACGCAGAGCGCTGCCAGCCTGCTCGCGCTGGTAAACGCGGAGTATGCGCGCTGGAGTACCACCAAGAGCACGATTGAAGAAGCACGCGAAGCAGCGGCCGAGGCTGAGGGAGCAGGCAAATGAACGACAACGCCAACGATGCCGCTCAGAAGAACATGAGTCTGCAGGAGCTACAGCAAGCGCTTGTCCTCCAACACAGGGCTTTATTCGAGAGGCTTTCGACGACGGAGTCCGTGGAGGATGCCAGTGCGATCTCCCTGGAGATGGATGAGGTGTACCTACGAATCCGCGTTTGCGGCCGGCTGTTGTTCCGGCAGACCTCGGAAGCCATCGACCGCCAGATCGAGGGCGTGTTAGCAGCGTCAGATCAGTTGCAGGCCTCAATCAACTCAATCGCGAGATTGGTTGATTTGATCAAAGCGATCAGCAAGTTCCTCGGCGTAGTGGACAAGATCCTCGACAAGGTCAAGCTCATCTAGAGCGCGGGCGCCCTTCGTTACTGTCCCCGTACTTGCCCGGGCCGGCCTTCGTACAACTCCGGCGTGTTGGCTTCGAGGACCTTGATGGATTCCTCGGCCCTGCGTTGCTGCTCGCGGATTTCCTCGGGTGTGGGCGTGCGTAACGTGTAGGCGGGCGGCGCCGTCTCTACTTGCTCGATGACCGGTGGCTGCGGCTGCATGACAGGGCGCTGCTGCTGGATCCGAGCGGACGTAGCGGGGCCCATCGGCACCAGATGCTCCGGTACGAACACGCGGTTGAACCAAGTCAGGAAGGCAATCACGATGAGGATTGGAGCGAGCACCGCAAACAATGTTTTGAAGATGAAGGCCTTCGCGGTGAAGCCAACTGACCTGGACGCGACCGATCTCCGCCCGCCGCCGCGAATCCGATCTTCCGCGGCGCTAAGCAACCGCTCGCCGATATAAGCCGCAGCTCCCTTTGCGTGCGGCCCCAGCTTCGAGGTCATCGAGTCCGTGAACCCGGAAGGTGGCGCAGGCAACGGCTCGGGCAACGGCCCCAACATCGCGCGCAGATCGTCGCCATCGACCAACTGCACATGACCTTGCTTCGTCGCCGCTTCCACCGCCGCGCGCGTGAACTCGCCGCTTGTCACCAGGATCGCACCGGTCGCGCCTTCGTTGACCATCACCCCAATCAACTGGTGCACATCGTTGTGAGGCACCTTCATCGCGTTCCAGTGCTTGCACTGAACGACGATGTATTCCTCAGCGCGTCGCAGCTTGAGATCGATGCCGCCGTCGTAACGGGACCCACCGTTGCCGGTGCCGCAATGGTCGACCTCATAGCCGGCGTAGCCGTAGTGCTTGGCGAGCAGTCGTTCGACTTCCGCCCAGTCAGTGCGGGCAAGCGCATCGTCGCGCCTTTGGGAAACACGTTTGAGAGACATCCTGCCCCCTGCAGGAACGAGCTACGGCGATCCTACCAAGTTGCCGGTGGGTTGCAGCCAAGCAACCGAGTGAACCACGTGAACACGTTTAGCGTTGGGCGGCTTGGGGCAGTCGGCCCAACGAACCTTGGCGTATGCGCCCGGACCCTTTCGAATGTACTTACGGTCGATGGTGCGAGATTCAAACTCGAAGTCCTTCGAAACCTTCACGACCATCAGTTTGTTGAAGTTCCCGCTTCGTTTGACCAGGACCAGGTCGTCACCTTTTTCGGGAGAGATCGTTTTGACCTCGATGAAGTCGTTCCCAATGCGTCCATCGGAGCCAGCGGCGTGCGCTCTGTGCCGTTTGAGGCCAAGTTTGATCTCCGCATAGAACTCGCCAAGCTCTCCCCATATCTGCAGGTAACGGCCAGTCAATTGCTTGTAGTAGATGGCAGCGTCCAGCAAAGCCTCGAAGGCGTTGATCAACTCGATGCTTGCCCCTGGATACTCCGCAAGAAGTTCCCGCTCTTCCAACTGTTCATTGATGTAGTCCCAACTGATCCACTCGCCGTCATCCCAGATGCCATCTGAGGAGTCGGTCATCTCTTTGCCCGTCATTGAACATCGCATAGCATTCCCCCGAGCGCCCTTTTGAATCGAGCCTATCGACATCGGATTGGCCCAACAAGCCAGTAAGCAAACCAGAGGGGCAGGGACCCGCAAGCACTATCGGCCAGAGAATTTCGTCGCGAGGCTATTCCACCCACTCACCGACGACACCACCGGCAACGGCGCAGGATCGTCCCCATATCCAACGATCTCCAAACAGACAAACGCGCCATCCAGCGCAAACACAAGCACTCCCACGTGGTCGCCACTCGGCGTCTCAGCGACGCCGTCAGCCACCAGCTCGGGCACCTCTCCCTGCTTGTAAGGTTGGAAGTTCACGGTCGCGCAGCCACACGCACACGTCCCCACAACCTGAAGCGAGTCGAGCTGCTCGAGCGGCGGCATGTCGACGTCGTCGCACGGGGCGAGCCGGACGACACGCTCCAGCACGGCACGCTCATGCGCGGATATGGGTCGAACAGCGAACGGGGTGCCACGGTTCATCGATCGCATGCGTTCCTGCCCCCAGCAGGTTGTGCGGCTTAGATCCTAGCAAACAGCAGCGCCCGCCCTTATCCCCCTTGCCGAACCGGCATCGCCACCTCCGAAATCGGAACCGCACAACTCTTCGCATCAAACAACTCCGTCGTCTGATACCCCTGCAACAACCCGAACTTGATCCTGTGCTGTCGCAGTCGATCAATCAGAAAATCAAACGCAGCCGGCGTCCCCTCCGCCAGCCTCAACTTGCGACTCAACGGCCGCGTGGCATCGTCCCATTGCAACGGAATCACAAGCTCCGGATGCACCTGGTCCACCGTCTGCCGGTAATACAGGTCCTGGAAGTATTCGCTCTGTTCCGCCAGCCCGCCGGTCGGCAGGAACAGCACATCAGCGTTCACATGATCCAGCGCACCCGGCAGGAAGTTCGTCGACGACTTGATCAGGATCGATCGCGCGCCTTTGGTGATGAGGAAGTCGGTGGAACTTCCGCCCGGGCGTGTTCGCCCTGATTTGCCCTTCGGCAAGGGCGCCGCCTTGGAGGCGATCTGCTGGATGCGGAATTTCCCGACCTTGATGGTGCCGCCCGGCATGTACGCGGTGAGTTGTTGTTGCGGCACGCCGTCGGCGCGCGCGACCTCGAGGGATGCGCTCGGGCCGTAGACGGTCGCGCCGGTCCTGTGCGCGATGTAGGCCGCGTCGCGGATGCGGTCGTTCGCGCCGGCGAGGAAGATCGCCCGGAGGCGGTTGGCTTGCAGCAGGTGCAGGGTTTCGTCGATGCGCGTGTCGTCGGCGCGGGTGTCGGCGTCGGTGGAGCGGCTCACGCGTGGGTTGATCAACAGCTGCGTTTCGCCGTCGTCGACCAGCAGCATCGCGGTGCCGAGGTAGGTGACGGTGATGCTGCCGGGCCTGGGCTGCACGCTCACCGACTTCAATACGTTCTCGCGGTAGCGCTCCGGGATCGGGTCGCCGGTGTCTTCCGCCGTGTCTGCCGCGCCGAACGCCGACGTGCCGTCGCTGTGCCGTTGGCAGGCGGCACAGGCCAACACCGCCAGCAGCAACCAGGCAACAGCATCACGTGTACGCATGGCGGGCCTCCCTTGATTGATACGGCAAAGAAACGGGGCGACGGTCGTTGCCGTCGCCCCGAAGTTCAACTGCTCAGCAGTCGCTTGCCGTCATTGGCAAAGCGGGCAGCTGTCGGTGCTGTAGTCGGTCTGCGGGTTCGGGAAGTTCGGGACGGGAATGGCCGTATCGGCGCTCACGTCCACCCGGTTTCCGAAGACCGCAAGGTCCGTATCGGTTTCGCCGTCGTCGGGCGCGATCGCGTTGAAGCACAGGCCTTCGTCGTCTTCGATCGTGCCGTTGCCATCGGTGTCACCGAGCAGGATCGAGTCGGTCGCCGAGCCCATGGGTCCCAGCGTCGTCCCGGTCGGCACCAGCGAGTTGGCGCTGATCTTCGGATCGGCCACGACAAGGTTCTTCAATGCGACGTTGCCCTTGTTGGTGACTTCGATGCTGAAGCAGGCGTGCGCCTTCATGCCGCCCGTGGTGTTCACCAGCGTCACCTTGTTGCCGACGCAATCCTTGACCACGTCGATCGCCGTGTTGGTGGGGGCGACGCACTCGTCCAGGACGTCGTCGTCGGACTTCATCTCATAGTTCCGGATCAAGTCGGGATCGCCCGTGCCGACGAAGGTCTTGGCGCGCGCCTGGACCTTGTTGAGGAACGGGTTGTCCAGGCTGTCGCAGGACAGCGTCACTGTCACCGACGAATGGCCCGTGATGGTGTTGGCGATTTCATACGCCGTGTCCTTGACCAGGTTGGTGTTCAAGGTCAGCGCCGGGTTTGCGGCGGTGCCACCCGATCCGAGGTTGACGGCGGTGATCTTGCAGGCGTTTCCGGTCGTGCCGCCCAGGCCGACCGTCTCGACCAGTTGCACGTCACGCAAGGTGCCACCGCTTGGGTTGTTGAAGGTCACGGTGAAGTTGGTATGGACGCTGACGCCGTCGTCGTTCACCACCGGGCTCACGCCGGCTTCGACCTTGCAGGCCTTGGCAACGGACATGTCGCACAAGGCGAAATCACCAAGTGCGAAATCCTTGAGCTGTGCGGAAGTGGAGGCGGACGTGCGCGTCATCGCCATGAACGAAGCGAAGCACGTCGATCCGGTGCCGAAGATTTGCGTCAGGTCGACGCCGCCTTCGTAAAAGGTGCGCGCCGGGAAGCTGCTCGATGGATCGAACGTGCTGCCGGACTTGAAGAAGTAAGTGGACCAGGAGGAGGGCACGGTTTCGGCATTGCTGTTCGACGCCGCGCACGCCATGGGCGTGGTCTGGCCGGCGACGTTGTTCAGGCAGTAGCGATCGCCGACGGTGAAGCCGCCGCCCGTCGAGGTGGAGCCCACGACCTGCAGGGGTTTCTGTCCACCGATCCACCGGAAGACGTTGATCTCGCCGATCTTGCCACCGGTGACGTAGTCGGAAGTCACCAGGATGTCGCCGACGGTGTGCGTGCCGATGAACTGTCCATTGGCGCCGAGGCTGATCTTGTCCTTGAAGAACCAGAAGCCGGTCGCGGCGGTGCCACCGGAGCCGGAACGATCGAGCCCGAAATAGACCAGCAAGTGACCGTTCGAAGGATCGGTGTACGCCGCGGCAAACGCATGGCCGATTTCGTTCTTGATGGGCGAGACCGCGGAGGTGACCTGTTGCCATTGATTGACGTTGTTGACGTCCTTCGAGCCGCCGCCTGTGAACGCGGTGTCCGTGGCATCGAGGCCGTCGGTGATGAACGTTTGGACGTTGGAATTGTTTTGCGCGATCAGTCCGGGGCCACCAGGACGATCATCCGCGATGTTTTGCCAGTCGTCGCCGGTCGGGGCGTTGTCCAGCGCGTTGCCTTCGAGTTCGAAGATGGTGTCGTCGTTGACCGAGAAGGCGATCATGGGGATCGCAACGCCAGCGCCGGCGAGGAGCAGGGCGAGGATGCGACCGCTAAGTTTGTTTCGCTTGCTTGATGTGGAGGTTGGCATGTCCGAATTCCCTTGGAAGAAGGACGACGCCGTCTGACCGCGGGGGACCGGCAACGGCCCGCGGAGCATCTTCCCGACTGCCGCTCGCAGGAATCGCTCGTGGAGGTGAGATCAAGATTGGCCGACCGCGTGTCGCTCGCGCGTTCGACTTGTGATGCGACCCGTCGAGGTGATGCCCGAGTTGGGGAGCTTCGAACCTCGCGCACGAAAACGGCGACCCTTTCGGGTCGCCGTCGTTTTCCGCCTCACGCGATGAGGTTTACTTCGGCGCGGCACACGCCGCAGGCAGCGCAAAGGATTCGCGGATGACCACCTTGGTCCCGCGTGCCGACCCACGTGCGCCGACGCCGACGCCATACTTCGCGAACGCGCGCCACACCAGGCATTCCTGGCCCACGTCGGTGAGCGATGCGAGAATGCCGTCGCGCATGTCTTCGAACGTGGGTTCGGCCGGCGTGTAGTTCATGCCGTCGACGAGCACCGCCAGCGTCTGGTCGGCGGTGAAACCCGCGGTCTGGAAGTTCTTCCACACCTGCCAGCCGATCGCGCCGTACAGCTCGCCGTCGAAGTGCACTTCGGTGCCCTGGACGTCGCCATAGGTGCGCGAGTAGTTCGCATACGGTTCGGTGCGCAGGCCGTTCACGAGTCCCGTCGAGTACTCGGCCACCTTGTCGTCGTTGTTGACGATGACCGAAAGCACGTCGCTCATGCCTTCGCCGATCGCACCGCCCAACGGGCCTTCCATGCGGCCGATCATGCGCCACGTCAGGCCATGGCCGTATTCGTGCCACACGATGTCGGAGTCGAGATCGCCGTCGCGACGGATCAGCGGCGGATCGATCACGCGGATCGTCGCTGCGATCGGCGAGGCCGCGCGCAGCGTGGCGCCCGCCGCCTGCGTCACCATGACCGCGGGGATCTGCGGCGTCGTGCCGCCCATGACGATCGGATCACCGACGCGGTTGTTCGCGACGATCAGCGCGACCGCGCCCGCGGCCTGCGCGTTCGCCGCCTTGACGACGAAGTCGCACGTACCACGATCGACGAGTGCGATCTGTCCGCTCACGTTGGTCGTGATGGCTTCGCAACCATCGGCGTTGCTCGCACCGCCGCCGTCGAGTGCGGCGACGACCGTGCCCTGCAGGCCCGCCGGGGTGAAGGGCGGTGAGAACTCCGCGCGCCGCGCCGCGTAGGTCACGCCGCCTGCGATCACCTGGTGGTCCGGTTCCGGCGAGGACCACAGGTACATCTGCATGCGCGGATTGCGGCCGTCGCGCGGCGTGGCGAAGTTGGCGTTGTCGGTGCTGCCGCCGTCTTGCGCTTCGGCATTCACCGAGTCGCTGCCGGTGCCGCCCAGGCCGAAGTTGTTTTCCTGGAAGTTGCCCGCGGCTTCGTCGAAGCCCGCTGCGTACAGGCGATCGTGGATGACGTTGTTGAGGTAGAACAGGTTCTGCACCGCGACGTCGGGGTTGGCGCCGTCATAGGGCTGCGTGGCGGGATCGAAGGTCGCGAGGAAACGACGGTTCGACACGCGCGTGCCGCCGGCGTCGGGCAGGCCGTCGTTGTCGGTGTCCAGGTAGGCATGGACATTGTTGCCGGTGATGTTGTCGCTCAGGTGGCTGCCGTTGAACAGCCAATTCGTCGGCCCGCTGATGATCGCCTGCGGCGTCTTGATCGGATCCACGGTGAACACGCGATAGTCGTCGCGCGCGGTGCGGTGGCTCGTATCGAGCACGCGGCCGTCGCCGGAGACCAGCGTTTCGACGAGGTCGTTGCCGGCTTCGCGCCAAGTCTCGACGCGGAACCCGACTTGCAGGCGGCCATCGGCCAGCGGCACGGCGACGCGCGTCACGATCGGGCCATCGTGGAAGCCCTTGGCCTTCGCGAACTTGGTGGCGGCACCGATCTTCTGCACGCGTGCGGGCGGACCGCCGGCAATATTGCGCGCGACTAGCGCGACGCGCAGCGCGGCGGCTTCATCGACGCGCGCGGCTTGCAGGCCAGTGGCAGGAACGGCCGCAAGATTTTCCACGACGCTCAGCAATCTGCCATCGCGACCGATCGCGGCCTTGACGTAAGCGCCTTGCACTTCGAGCCCACCGACTTCCTGCTGCATGCGCAGTTGGCGAACGCCCTTGCTGTCGCGCGCATCCGAGCGCACGCGCAACGCGTTGACGGCGCCGGCGCCATGGCCTTTGCCGCGCAGGAAGTTCGAAACGATCGTCGACGCCGCGGCTTGCGAGGGCGCGGTCAAGGCTTGTCCATTGGTGGCGCGCGTGATGCGCGTGGCGGCGCGGTCGTCGCGCGCCGACGGAGAGATGGCGGCCGCCTGGACGGCGAGGGCGACGGCAGCGGAGAGCAAGCCGACCGCGCAGGTCGATGCAAGGATTTTCATGGAAGGAACTCCCGGAGGGGTGGGGGAAACCAGCGAACGGACACGGCCACCTCCCTCGTGGCCGCGTCGCCCGATTGGGCGACCGGGTTCGTTCGTTCCGGGTGAATTTAGAGTCTACGGTCGCTTGGGTTCCTGAAGGCGGCGGCGATCCTCACCATTGGCGCTGGGCGAACTCATGCGCAACGGGGCGGCTTTGCGGCGCAAGCGCAGGAGTGCGACCAGGATCAAGCAGGCAACCGTTCCGCTTCCACCCCAAACGGTCATCACCAGCATCGCCCAGGCCGACGCCTGGGATGGATCGCCTCCGTCCATCCACACCGGTAACCAATAGATGCAGTAGGCGAGGGCGAGCGGCGCGACGAATGCCGACGCCCACAGCCAGCGAACCTGCAGCACTCGCGAGAGTGCGAGCACAACCAACATCGACGCCACTGTGACGATGGCGGTGGTCGCTGGCAAAGGTAGTGATCCAAAGGTGGCGAACATGTCCATCGCGCGTGCGCCCAACGATTCGGCTGATGCGCCTGAGATTAACCGACGAACCGACCGACTTGGCTCGAGTGGCAAGACGCTTCAACCGACGCTATCGTGGCCCGGCGCACCACAGGGGAGTGACGCATGCGCCTGCCGGATCGTGATCGCAAACCCATCGACCGCTTGCCGATGGTGGCAACGGTGCTTGGATGCCTCGTCGCCCTCGTCGTGGTCGGCGCGATTGCCTCCCTAGCTTACACCAGGGGCGCCCCTTTCCCGCGCGAGTACCCGGGCAACTTTTTCCCGGCCGGCGCGGTGAGCGACCTCGAGCAAGACTGGTACGGAAAACAACTGTTCGCGATGGAAGAACCGGTGCTCGGTGCGTCGCGCGCCGACGCCGCGCCTGGCGTGAGCGAACTGCGCGTGCTGGTGCTGCCGGCCTTTGGACACCCTGCGGCGGTGCGCTACACCTTCGACAAGTCGGCCACGACCAGGCGCGCGATCAAGTTGTGTCATGCCGGCGCTGACACGCCGGGGAACATCGGGATCGACCACACCACGACGCTCACGCCGACCGAGTCCGCGGCGATCCTCGCCTCCCTAGACGCGAGCGGGTTCTGGTCGATGCCCGCGAAGGAGGACTTCCTTGGCGCCGATGGTTCGGAGGTCATCATCGAAACAGTGCGCGACGGCGAACATCGCGTGCGGGTGCGTTGGTACCCCGAATACGACGCCGGCCCGCGCGGGCTCGATGCGTTCGTCGCGTTTTACACCGATGCGTTGAAGCGGGGTGGGGTCGCCACCAGGCAGAAGGTCGTCGACCCTGCTTGCAAGCGATGGGGTTGAAAGCGCCTCCTACCGACTCGCGTCGACCATGGCGTTGAGCGGCGACCGATCCCCCACGAACCAAATGTGCCCGAACGGATCCACGAAACTGCCCTGGCGATGCGGCCCCCACGGCATGTCGTGCACGCGCGCCGGGTAAGTGCGACCGACGCCTCCCGCGCCGATAGCGCGGGACAGGAACGCATCCGGATCATCACAGAACACTTCCACTCGGACCGACGGCATCCCGAGCCGCTCGGGAGAGGCCCAACCATTGTTTGCCGGCTCGCCGAGAAACACCGGTGCGCCGGCGATCGTCAGACCGACGACCGAACCCAGATCCCACGACACCTCCGCGCCCAATGCCCGGCGATACCACGCCGTGGCTTCCGCCGCGTTTGGAACGGCGAGCATGACGGAGATGATTGCGTTGGCCGGCTGCATCGTTGGAGCCTCCGTGCGCGCCGGTGTTTACCCGACGCAGACCTTCCGAATGCCCGCATCGTCGAACGCGGCCCGATAAAAAGCGTGATATCCCGCGAGATTCCGCTCGTTCGTGTCGTAATCGGGCGACCAACGATCGACGACGCGGTGTTCGCTGCCGCGGATCGCTTCGACGACGATCCGAAGACCATCATTGCCGTCGCCCCCGCCTTCAGCCGCCATGTTCCAGTACCCGGAGGCATCCAACGACGCGAGGAGCGCGTCGGCCTGCGCACGCGTCAATCGGTCGGAGCGATCCGCCGTGATCCGGGCCGGCACGTCATGTCTCTGCAGTAACACGGTGCGCCTGTCCGCCCCGTCATCGTCGAACTGATAGCGCACCGCGGCCGAATGGCCGAACGCTCCCACGCAAAGGATGCGCAACGCGGCGACTCGCGTTCCGCCCGCTTCGATACGCAACTCCGGCTCCCTCATGGCATCGAGTTGCCCGCGATACATAAGATGCAGACTCGCCGGCATGACTTCAGGCGGAAAGTACCAACCCGATCGCGGCATCGAGATGCCTAGCATCGCCGACGCCGCCATCGCGACGAGCAGGCATGCCACCAAGGTGGCGAAAACAAGCCAGGACGTCATCAACGCCGGCTTGGCTGGTGGCGCCTTGTGGAGGTCCATGCCGCCGACGTTATCGCCGGGAGCCCTGGTTTGCAAAACGAATGAATTTCATGCGTCGCGCTCAGGGCTGGAGGTGCTCACCAACACCGCGACGCCAACAAGCACAGCAAAGAAAAAGTACGAGATCGATCCCATGATCAAGAAAGCCAGGAAGGCTGCCCGCGGGCCGATCTCGGGCGCAAAGCCGGGAGCGTGGGGCACGAGAAACACGAATGCCGCCCAAGCCGAAGCCGCCAACGCCCCCAGCAAGATAACGGCACCGACGTATCTCTTGAGGCACTTGGAGAAGATTTTGGTCATCTGCCATTGCTCTTGTGCGAAAACAATCAGCTCCCTGCAAAGCAGCGCTTTGCAGCCCCCAACACCGGCTCGGGCGGAAGCCCCCGATCGAAGCGACCCGCAAGGTGATGCCCCAGCGTGGGGAGTTTCAAATTTTTTTCCCAAAAAAATTTGGAACTTCACACGTTCGGGCGGCGCGCCAATGATGGAGTGGCGCGCTTCACTACGGAATCAACAACACCTTCCCGGCACTCCCACGCCCCTCAAGAATCGCATGCGCCCGTGCCCCTTCGCGCAATGGCACCCGCGCAGCAACCCCCACCCGCAACGCCCCCGCACGCACCGCACCGAATAACCGATCGGCGCGCGCCTGCCGCACCTCCGCCGTCGTCAGCACATTCCACAAATCCCCGCCCACCAACGTCAACGACCGATCCATCAACACCCGAGGATCCACCGGATCCGGATCCCCCGCCGCCATCCCGTAAAACACCACCGTCCCGCCGGTCCGCGCCAACCCCATGCTGTCCCCGAGCGTCCGCCCGATCGAGTCGTACACCACGTCGACACCCTCCGGCGCCACCGCACGCACCCGATCGACCCACCCGGCCCCCGAATCCAACGCATGCCGCGCACCCGAAGCGAGCGCAGAACGCCGCTTCTCCTCGGACGAAGCCAACGCAATCACCGTCGCCCCCTTCGCACACGCCAACTGCACCAACAACTGCCCGACACCGCCACCGGCCGCGTGGACCAACAGCGTCTCACCCGCCTGCACCGCATGACTGTCCTCGAGCAAAAACTGCGCCGTCAGCCCCTGCAACAACAACGCCGCCGCCGTCTCCGAATCGATGTCGTCCGGCAACACGATCAACCGATCCAAGGGCACCGCCACCAATTCGGCATTGGCGAACGCACTGTCGGCGAACGCGACACGCTGCCCGACGGAGAACGCACCGCCAACATCCTGGGGATCGAGCGCAGCGATCACCCCCGCACCCTCGTAACCGGCGATCCACGGCGGCGACCCTGCGAGGTAATACCGCCCCTGGCGCCGATAAATGTCCGCGAAGTTGAGCCCGATCGCCTCCGTGCGCACAACGGCCACGCCGGGGCTGGGCTGCGGATCGGGCAGGGCGGTCCATTCCAGGACCTCCGGCCCTCCGAAACGCGAGAAAGTCAGTGCATGCATGGCCGGTCTCCGCGGGAAACACGATGTTATCGGCTCCCGCCGCCTAAAATGCCGGCCACGACCCCGCCACCGAATCCGCCGCATGTTGCGACTGACCGACCTCAAGCTCCCGCTCGACCACCCGGAACAAGCGCTGCGCAAGGCGATCCTGGCGCGGCTGGGCATCGCCAGCGACGAGCTGACCGGCTTCACCGTCGCCAAGCGCAGCTACGACGCACGCCGGCGCGGCGCGATCGTGCTGATCTATGCGGTCGACGTCGACACCCCGCGCGAAGCCGACATCCTGCAACGCCTGCACCTGGACGCCGAAGCCGCGCAGTACGCCCACGCAGGGGAGGGCGGCAAGGTGATGCCCACGCCGGACACGAACTACAAGTTCGTGGCGCGCGCCCCCGACAATCTCCCGCTGCGCCCGCTCGTGATCGGCATGGGGCCGTGCGGCCTGTTCGCCGGCTTGGTACTCGCGCAGATGGGCTTCCGCCCCATCATCCTCGAGCGCGGCAAGGCCGTGCGCGAACGCACCAAGGACACCTGGGGCCTTTGGCGCAAGAAGACGCTCAACCCCGAGTCCAACGTGCAGTTCGGCGAAGGTGGCGCGGGTACGTTCTCCGACGGCAAGTTGTGGAGCCAGATCAGCGACCCGAAGCATTACGGCCGCAAGGTGATCGACGAGTTCGTCAAAGCGGGCGCGCCCGAGGAGATCGCGTACGTCAGCAAGCCGCACATCGGCACGTTCCGGCTGGTGTCGATGGTGGAGCAGATGCGCGCGACGATCGAGTCGCTGGGCGGCGAAATCCGTTTCAGCCAGCGCGTCGACGATCTTCTCGTCGAAACCGACAGCGCCGGCACGCGCCACGTGCGCGGCGTGACGCTCGAGAGCGGCGAACAACTGCGCGCCGACCACGTCGTGCTCGCGCTGGGCCACAGCGCGCGCGACACCTTCGCGATGCTGCATGCACGCGGCGTGTTCGTCGAAGCCAAGCCGTTCTCGATCGGCTTCCGCATCGAACATCCGCAATCGCTGATCGATACCGCGCGCTTCGGTCCGCAGGCCGGGCATCCGCTGCTCGGCGCGGCCGATTACAAACTCGTGCACCACTGCCGCAACGGACGCTCGGTCTACAGTTTCTGCATGTGCCCGGGCGGCACCGTGGTCGCCGCGGCGAGCGAACCTGGTCGCGTGGTCACCAACGGCATGAGTCAGTATTCGCGCAACGAACGCAACGCGAACGCGGCGATCGTGTGCGGTATTTCGCCCGAGGATTACGCGCCTTATGGTGAAGGCCCGCTCGCCGGAATCGAACTGCAACGGCACTGGGAAGCGCGCGCGTTCGAACTCGGCGGCGGTGAGTACGAAGCGCCGGGGCAACTGGTGGGGGATTTCCTCAAAGCTCGCGCGTCGAGCTCCTTCGGTGGCGTGCTTCCCTCGTACAAGCCCGGCGTGCGCCTGGGCGATCTCGCGGATTCTTTGCCGGAGTACGCGATCGAAGCGATCCGCGAAGCGCTGCCGGCCTTCGACAAACAGATCCGCGGCTTCGCGATGCACGACGCGATCCTGACCGGCGTCGAAACCCGTACTTCTTCACCCGTGCGCGTCACGCGCGGCGAGGACGGCCACAGCCGCAACACGCGCGGTTTGTTTCCTGCAGGCGAGGGCGCGGGTTACGCGGGCGGCATCTTGTCGGCCGGCGTCGATGGCATCCGAACAGCCGAAGCCGTCGCGCTCGATATTCTTTCGCGCACCACGCGCGCGGCGTAGTTACTTCCGCTGCGCGCTCTCCGCGCGATCGATCGCGCCATCGGTATTGGCATCCATGGCCTTGAAGTCGCTGTCGGAGTAGGCGGTCACTTCCTCGGGCGCCAGGAAGCCGTCGTGGTTTGCGTCGATCGTGTCGAACTTGCTCGGGTCGGGCGCGTCGGCGACTTCGCTTCGCGACAACTTGCCGTCGCGATCTTCGTCGTGGAGCAGGACCACTTCTTCGACGTAATTTCCGTACTCGGTGCGGTCGACCTTGCCGTCGTGGTTGGCGTCGGCGACATCGAAACGCGCCGGTTGCGCGTCCGGCTTGACCTGCGCCGCCGCCGGAAGCGCGGCCGCGACGAGAAGGGCGAACCCCAGGGCCAGCTTGATCATGATCGCCACTCCTTCGCTCAGACGTCCCACGCCCCGTCGGATTTCTTGCAGGCGGTGCCGGTGGTTTCGTCGACCGACTCGCCGCCCACGCTGAGGCCACGTCGGAAATCCCGGCACAGCCGTCCATCGGACATGCGTTTGGTATTGAGCGCGACGAAGTAACCCGACTCCTGCGTGCGCGGATCGTTCCAGGTGATCTTCTGCCCGGACGCACCGTTGTTGAGCGCACGCTGCGCGGCGTCCTTTTCGTACTCGGACTTCGCGTGCCGCTTGTACAGATGGTCGCCGACGAACCCGCCGGCCACCGCGCCGGCCGCCGTCATCAACACCTTGCCGGTGCCGCTGCCGAACATGTTGCCGACCAGCCCACCGACCACAGCGCCGGCAACGACCGAACCGCCCTGTTTCTGGCTCTCGCGGGTGCCCGGATCGCTGGCGCAGGCGGTCAGGGCAAGCGCGGCGGCAAGCACGAGGACGTGTTGCAAACGATGGTCCATGGCAGTGACTCCGGGCCGCCCATGACGCGGTCATGTTCCAGTCGGGCGGTAAAGCCCACGTGACCTCCGAAACGTTGCGCGTCCAACTTTTCAAAGGTATCGGCTTCGACCCAGCAGGGTCGCAACCACGCCAAGCAACAAACCCAAGAGGCAGAAACCGACCCCCAGCGCAGCGATCTGCGCACCCGACCACCGCGGCACGTGGGAGCCGACCATCGCGTAGAGCGCAGTCGGCACCGCCGCCAGCAGCAACAACAGGCCGATCGAAACGACAAGCCACCCCACGCGGGAGACGAAGATCGCGCTTCGCTCACGAGCCGGGGACTTGTGTCGTGCAAGTTCGTCGTTGGGGTTCCGACGCATTGCGAAGCTACGGATGAGAACAACCAGTCGGCATGATCGTGGCGCATGTGGCCGATCGGGACACCGGTAAAACCGCGGGCGTCGTCTGCGTAAAAGTACGTAGGACGTACGGCCTCGGCGCCATCGGATGCCACACTGTCGAGATGCGCAAACGCCCCCCCATCCTCGACGGGCTCCCTGCCAGCACACTGCAACTCCCACCGGGCCCATGGCCGACCGTGCTGGATTGCCTGTGCGAACGCTTCCGGTCGATCACGCGTTCGCAATGGCTGGAGCGGATGGCACGCGGGCGCGTCGTCGACGACACCGGGGCCTGGCTGACGCCGGAAACCCCATATCGCGTGGGCCTCGAAGTCCACTACTACCGCGAAGTTCCGGACGAGACGACCATCCCTTTCGAAGAAGTCGTACTGCACGCCGATGCCGACTTGCTGGTGGCGGACAAACCGCACTTTCTCCCGGTGGCGCCCACCGGCGTGCATGTCCATGAAACCCTGCTGGGTCGCCTGATCCGCGCGACCGATAACCCCGCATTGGTGCCACTGCACCGCATCGACCGCGAGACCGCGGGATTGGTGCTGTTCTCGACCAACCCGCAAACCCGAGCGCAGTACCAGGCGCTATTCCGCGAGCGACGCATCGAAAAACACTACGAAGCCATCGCACCGGCGTTGCCGGGCATCGATTTTCCATGCACGCGGTCCAGCCGCATCGCCGCTGGCGAACCGTTCTATCGCATGCAGGAAATCGAAGGACCGCCGAACAGCGAAACCCGCATCGACGTCATTGCGCGCGGCGCCACGCACTGGCGTTTTGCACTGACACCGGTCACCGGCCGCACGCACCAACTCCGCGTGCACATGGCCGCATTGGGCGCACCGATCGAAAACGACGCGCTCTATCCGTCAGTGCGTCATCGCAGGGCAGGGGACTACACCGCGCCGTTGCAACTGCTGGCCAAGCGGATTGCGTTCGTCGATCCGCTCAGCGGAGAGGAGCGCAGCTTCGCGAGCAATTTCGCGCTTACGCACGCACATACCGCAAATGCGTAGCGTCCGAACTCTCGATCACCCTGTCGATGCGGAACCCCGGCACCGACGCACCAAGATTTTCGAACAAGCGCCGCCCACCGCCGAACATCACCGGCACCAACGCAATCTCGAGCGCATCGACCACGCCGAGCTTCAAATACTGCTGCACCACGTCCGCCCCGCCCGAAATCCGGACATCGCGGTCTCCCGCAGCAACCCTGGCCTGCGCAAGCGCACACTCCGGCCCATCGTTCACGAAATAAAACGTCGTCCCACCCGGCCGAACCCACGGCTCCCGCTTCTCGTGCGTGAGCACATACACCGGCGTGTGAAACGGCGCCTCCTCGGGCCATGAAGCCGCACCCTGCTCGAACATCCGCTTCCCCATGATGTTCGCCCCGATGCGCTCCATCGTCCGACGCACCATGTCATTGACCGGCCCGGTCTCGCCCCCCGCGCCGAACCCATGGTTCTCGCGAAAGGCCTGCTGTTTGAGCAGCCACCCCATCAACGCCCCCCACTTGGCGCCCCAGCCCAGGTACTCCGGCGTCTCCCAATGTTCGATGGCCATCCCTTCCGGCGCCATGTAGCCATCAAGACTCAGCCCGATATTCACGAAAACCTGGGGCATGTTTTCACCTCGAGAGTTTGCGCAGAGGCTACCCCGAAAACGATCGGCCCCCTGCAAAGCTTGCTTTGCAGCCCCCAATGAACGCGCGAGCGAAACCCCCTTGATCGAAGCGACCCCGCAAGGTCGATGCCCCAGCGTTGGGAGTTTCAAATTTTTTTCCCAAAAAAATTTGGAACTTCCAACGTTCGGGCGGCGCGCCAATACCGGAGGCCCGCTCTTGAACCCCAAGACACCCCGAACCCAACCCCACGGCCCGTTTCAGCCGCTTGCTGCGTTCCAGTCCGAATGACCCCCAGTGCACCCCCATGCTGACCATCCGCCAGCTCCGCAAACGCAAAGTCGCGCAATGGGTGCTCGGCTACACCGCCGTCGCGTGGGCCCTGCTGCAGGGCGTGGGCATGCTCGCCGGCACCTACGGCTGGTCCGCCATGCCGATGCGCGTGGGCGTGGCGCTCGCGGTCCTCGGCTTCTTCATCACCCTCGTCGTCGCGTGGTTCCAGGGCGAACGCGGCCAACAGAAAGTCACACGCCTGGAAGTTGCGTTGATCGCGATCGTGGTGATCGTGGGCGGCGCCTGGCTCTGGCAGACCGTACGCACGACGTCGGAAACATCGGTCGCGACCACCGCCGACAACGGCATCCCGACGATCGAAAAGGACCCCTCGATCGCCGTGCTGCCCCTGGAGAACATGAGCGCCGACAAAGCGCAGCAATACTTCTCCGACGGTATCTCCGAAGAACTCCTCAACGTGCTGAACAAGGTGCCCGAACTGCGCGTGATCGCGCGCACCTCCAGCTTCGCGTTCAAGGGCCAGGACCTGTCCGTGCCGGACATCGCGCGCCGCCTTCACGTGGCGTCGATCCTGCAGGGCAGCGTGCGCAAGGCCGGCAGCCGCGTGCGCATCTCGGTGCAACTGGTGCGCGCCACCGACGGCACGCAACTGTGGTCGGAAAACTACGACCGCAGCCTCGACGACATCTTCCAGGTGCAGGATGAGATCGCCGCGTCCGTCGTGGACCAACTGAAGATCAAACTGCTCAAGGCGCCGACCGTCACGCCCGTGGATCCGCGGGTCTACGCGTTGGTCCTGCAGGCGCAGGCATTGCTCGACCAGCAGAGCAAGGAAGGACGCGCGCAGGCGCTGCTGGTGTTCAAGCAGGCACTGTCCATCGCGCCGAACGAAGCGCGCGCATGGGCGGGCCTGGGCCGCGTGTACATCAACCAATCCATCTACAGCGAAATGCCGCCGGCGCAGGCGGCGAAGCTGGCGCACGAAGCGCTCGACAAGGCGCTGCGCATCGATCCGCGCAACGTCATCGCCATCACCGGCCTGGCGCGCCTGGCCGCGGACTTCGACTTCGACGCGCAGGCCGCGGCCGATTACAACAAGCGCGCATTGCAGATCGAACCGAACAACCTCGTGGCCATCAACACGCTCGGCATCCTGCTCAGCAACGTGGGCCGCTTCGAAGATGCGCTGCCGCTGTACGACTATCGCGTCGCGCACGATCCCGCGAACCCGACCGCCTACAACAATCGCGGCATCACCCGTTACTACGCGCGGCAATGGGACGCGGCCATCGACGACTTCCGCACCGCGCTGCGCCTGAGCCCGGCCTTCGTCGGCGCACGCAACGGCATCGCCGTCTCGCTGCTGGTGGGGAAGGGCGATGCGGCCGGTGCGCTGCGCGAGATCGCGGGCGAACCGGATGAAGCCTCGCGGCTGCAGGTGCGCGCCCTGGCCTTCCATGCGCTCGGCCGCACGCGCGAGTCGAACGAGGCCCTGCAGCAGCTCATCAGGACCTATGGGGACCAGCAGCCCACGCTGATTGCGCTTGCTTACAGCTATCGCGTCGACCGCGACGCGGCCTTTCACTGGTTGGACGAAGCCGCGCGCATCCACGATCCCGCCGCCACGTCGGTGGCCTTCGACGTGCTGACCGACTCGCTGCGCGACGACCCGCGCTGGCCGCCGTTCCTGCGCAAGATCGGTTACGCGCCCGAGCAGCTCTCGGCCATCCGGATCGAGGTCCCCAAGCCGGGAACGTGACGGGTTAACCCCACCCGATCGGGGGAGTCCCACCTGCGCGGTTCCGTCGTTCTAACTGATTGGACCCACTCACGCGCAGCGGACGGAACACGACATGCATGTCAAACGCACTCTTTGCCTGCTCGGCCTGGGCCTGATCGCGACGGCGGCGGCTTACGCCCTCGGTCATCCCCATTTCCTCCGCGCGCCCAGTGCGCGGCTCGGCTCGCCCAAGGTCATCATCAATTGGGCCGAAGCCGGCCTGGGCAACACCGGCAGCGGCATCACCTACGTCGCGAGCGCGACGGCCGGCGCGAAATTCCAATGCGTCAAGACCGGGCATGTTTGCCCGAAGCCGGGAGCGAAGGAAGAGGTGCTTTACAACGTCCACGTCAGCGGCACTTTCAGCGTCGACAAGAACGGCAAGATCAGCGACACACTGGTCATCCCCGCGCCTGAAAGCACGCTGGTCTGCCCGCAATACCAGCACGTGGTCATCGCCTCCGTCGTCTTCACCAACATCACCCTGAAGGACAAGACCAACGGCATCTCGTCGCCGGCCAACCCGTCGTCGCTGGCATACAACGGGCCTGAATGTCCCTAGTCAGTAACAAGGGAGCACGACATGAAGTTCAAACGCACGCTGGGCCTGATCGGCCTGGGCCTCGTCGCAACAGCGGTCATCGCCGGCAACCCGAAGTTCCTGCGCGCGCCCAGCGCGTCCCTCGGCTCGCCGAAGGTCATCGTGAAGTGGACCGAAGTCGGCCTCGGCGGCCTCGACAGCGTCAGTTACACGGCAAGCGCAACCGCCGGCGCCCGCTACCAATGCGTCAACCGCGGCAACAATTGCCCGGCCGCGTCGAACAAGGCCGACGTAATGGCCAACGTCTCCGTGGGCGGCACCTTCGACGTCGATCAGACCGGAAGGATCACCGGAACCCTGACCATTCCGGCGCCGGAAAGCAATCTGGTGTGCCCCGGCAACCAGGTCGTGGGCGTGGTCTCCGCCGTCTTCACCAACATCACCCTGACGGACTTGACCAACAACGTTTCCTCGCTCACCAACCCGTCGTCCTTGACGTACACCGCCCCAGAATGCCCGTAAGACATCGCGGTTTGCACCAAGGAGCAATGGTCGCCGTGCGCGGCGCATGCGATGACTACCGCACCCCAACCGGCGCGGAGTCATCGCCATGTCGCACACGATCACCCTCACCCCCGAACAGGCGGCCACCCTGATGCAGGCGCTCGCGCAAGTGGAAGCCGTCCTGAAGGACCTTCCGCTTGCGCCTGTGCAGTGCGAGATGGCGCTGACGGGCGCGAAGCGCGTTGAGGTCGCGGCGCCGACCCCCGACGTCGACGAACACGCACCAGTGTCTGAAGGCCGCCATCACCGCTTCCGGCAGCGCCTCCAGCGGCGTCGCAGGCAGCACCTGCAAGCACCTGCGCCCTCGAAGCATCCCGAACGAGAGAGCGCTCCGGAAATTCCGGCGCTATTCCACGTTTAACGCGAATCGGCTTCGCGAAAACGATCGGCCACCTGCAAAGCCGCGCTTTGCAGCCCCCAACCACCGCTCGGGCGAAAGCCCCCGATCGAAGCGACCCGCAAGGTGATGCCCCAGCGTGGGGAGTTTCAAATTTTTTTTCCAAAAAAATTTGGAACTTCACACGTTCGGGCGGCGCGCAAATGATGGTGTAGCGCGCTTTCGAGCGAATCAATCATCGCTCTCCGCAGCAGCCTCCCGCCCCTGCTGCCGAATCACCGCCTCCTGCCGCGCATCCTCGATCGACATCAACACCGCCCCCACGTCCGCCTCGTCCGTACTGAAATGGAACTTCCCCGTGAGCGCCGACTCCGGCAACAACTCGCCGGCCTCGTACAAAGCCCACATCTCCTCCCCGAAATGCAACATGTCGAGCTCCGGCGCAAAAAACGCCAAAGCAGAACGCAACTTGTTGACATCCCGCAACAACATCGCACGCGCATGATTGTTGCCCGCGGCACTGACCGCCTGCGGCAAATCGATGATCACCGGCCCGTGCGCATCCACCAACACGTTGTATTCCGACAAATCGCCGTGGATCATCCCCAGGCACAACATCCGCACGACCTGCCGAACAAGAAAAACGAAAAACTCGCGCGCACGATCCGCATCGAGCTCCACCTCGCTCAACCGCGGGGCACTGTGCCCCTCACTGTCGACCACCAGCTCCATGACCAGCACACCGTTGAAATACCCGAACGGACTGGGCACGCGCACACCCGCCGCGCTGAGCTGGTACAGCGCATCGACTTCGGTGTTCTTCCACTGTTCTTCCAGCGCCTTCTTGCCGAACTTGCTGGCCTTGCCCATCGCGCGTGCCTGCCGGCTCCCGCGCACCTTGCGCCCTTCCTGATACTGCGAGCGCGCCTGGAAACTGCGCTGCGCCATGTCCTTGTAGACCTTCGCGCAGCGCAACTGATCGCCGCAACGCACCACATAGACCGACGCTTCCTTGCCGCTCTTGAGCTGGCGGACCACGGCGTCGATCACGCCATCGTCGAGGAGGGCTTGCAGTCCAGCGGGGGTTTTCATGGGCGCTTGCGCTGGAATGGGCGCGCATTATCCCCCACCGGCAATTGCGCCGGTCTCACGCCCGCAACGCGTCATTGCGGTTCGGTCACCGGTCCCCAGCGCAGTCGGTAGTCGAGGTTCTCGACATGGTCCGGTTTCCCGCATCCGCCGGTCGCCAGGCCCTGGCAGGTCAGCAAGCGCCAACGGACTTTCGCGGGAGGCGGCAATGGTGATGCGTTGCTAGTGAGTGCGTGGGGCTTGTCCAATGCCAGGCGATCCAGCTTGGACCTGTAACAGGGATCGGACGTCGGCCTGAACCAACAGGTGCCTTTCGGCGCTGCCGTCGCGCCGTAATCGCAATACGCAGAATCGGCCGCGGCGGGCTTGTGACTGTCGCACTCGGGCCCTTGCGCGGTGCAGGTGAGTTGCACGAGCGCATCCTGGAACACCAGGCAACCGCCCCCTGTCACGCCCGTTTTCCATCGGGCATCAGGGCCTCCAGATCGCCGTCGGGCGCATTGATCAGTCGAAACGATCCCGAAACGGTTTGTGCTCCGACATCGACCGGCCCCGGCTCGACTTTGAACAGCGCCGTGCTGAAGCCACAGGCGATGAGTGCAGCGATCGCAACCAACGCAGTCCGGCGCATCGTCGTTCCCCGTGCGGGCCCGATCGAGTTAACGACGCAGGGTTGCCATGGCCGGCCATGCCGTCGACGCGCGGCCACGAATCGCTGCAGCCGCAGCGGTTCGTGGCGCGAAACGCGCTATTGCCGGGTAGAAACGCCGTGCCCGCACAATTCGGCCAACACGCTGCCGTCGGCGGCGTGACGCACCGAGCGCACGGGGCCCGCGATCCGCCGGCCGTCGTTGCTCATCAGCAGCACGCGATCGACCGTCGAGTAGCCGTCGTAGGTGCCATCGGGCAGGAACCAGTCGAACAACAGGTGCATGCGGTATTGCCGCGTGTTCGGGTTGTACTTCCAGGTGCCGAGGCCTTCGACGCGCACCGGGTTGGGCGGGACGCTTTCGATCATCGTGCCGCCGGCATGGAACTGCAGCGTGTTGCGGATCTGGATCGGATACACGCCGCTGCCGCAGGGCCCCACGGCCGCCTGCGTGCGCCAAAGTCCGACGATGTGGTTGGCCGGCGTGGCCAGGCCGCCGGTGGTCCAGGGGTCGACGGCGAGGGCAGTGGTGGCGGTGGCGGCCGCGACGAGGCCGAGCAGGACGACTTTCAGTGACATGGTCGATCTCCACGGGAGGGCAGGGGCGCCGTTCGGCGCGGGGCGAAGGTCGCCTCCGCTGGCCTGCATCGCCATCGATTTCCGGTGAAAGAATCTGAAATCAGGTGAATCGATGCCTCCCGCGACCGCCCGGCGCTACCGCTTCGCGACGTACCGCCTCGACACCCGGTCCCGGGAACTGCGCGAGGGCGACGGCGCGCCCGTGCCGCTGACGGCGAAGGCCTTCGACACACTCGTCTTCCTGATCGAGCACCGCGACCACGTGGTCTCGCGCGACGAACTGCTGGGTGCGGTCTGGGCCGGGCGCGTCGTCGAGGAAAACACGCTGACCCAGGCGATCGCGGCATTGCGCCGCGCGCTGGGCACGCAAGGCGGAGAGCATCGCTTCATCGTGACGGTGCCGGGGCGCGGGTATCGGTTCGTCGCGGATGTGCAGGACGAGGACATGGCGGAGTATCACGCCATCTCTGCCGTTCCGACGACCGCCAGGCGCGTCCGACGTCCGATGCTCATCGGCGTCGCGCTGCTGCTGGTGGCCGTCATCGGTGGCGTCGCCGCGTGGCGCCTGCGTACACCCGGCGACGTCGAACCTGCGCAGGCGGACGCGACGCTGGCGGTGTTGCCGTTCCGCTCGCTGTCCACCGGTCCGCAGGACGAGATGCTTTCGCTCGGCCTGGCCGATGCGTTGATCACGCGCATCGGCAGTTCGACGTCGCTGCAGGTGCGCTCGCTGGCCTCGAGCCGACGCTTCGGCGATGCCGATCCGCTGGACGCGGGGCGTCGATTGAACGCGCGTTACGTCGTCGAAGGCACGACGCAGCGTGGTGGCGATCGCATCCGGGTGAGCGCACGCCTGATCGATGTGCAGAAGGAGCGGACGCTCTGGTCCGGCACGTTCGACGAACGCTCGGGGAATGTCTTCACGCTGCAGGACACACTCGCCTCGGCGATGACCGATGCGCTCGCGCTCACGCGCACGGATGTCGCGGTGCACAGCCCGTGCGACGGCGAGAACGCGGTGGCCTATCGCGCTTATCTCGCGGGTCGCTATCAACTGGATCGGCCGAGCGGACCGCGCATGCGACAGGCGCTGTCTTCTTTCCATCGCGCCATCGACCTGGATCCGACGTGCGCGCGCGCCTATGCGGGCATGGCGTATGCGTATCGCGCCTCGGTGATGACCGGCGACGCCGATCCGCGCGAGGCCTTCCCGCTGGCGCAGGCCGCCATTGGGCGCGCGCTGGCCATCGATCCGCGGCTCGCCGAAGCGTATTCGTCGCGGGGTTTCGTGCAGTTCTGGTACGACTGGGATTGGCAGGCCGCAGAGGCGTCGCTGAAGCACGCGATCGAACTCAACCCCAGCCTGGCCGAGGCGCACCTGGCCTACGCACACTTGTTGTCGAACATCGGGCGCCACCAGGAATCGGCGGTGCAGGCCAGGCAGGCTTATGCGCTGAATCCGCTGTCGCCGCTGGTCGGCATGTTGTCGTCCTCCTTCCTCGACGAGGCCGGTTTCGCGAACGAGGCGCAACGCATTCGCAAGAGCGCGCTCGAGATCGAACCGGACTACTGGGTCCCCATGGTCGGGCGCGGCATGATGAAGATCCAGCAGGGCGATCGCGCGGGCGGGCTGGCGCAGATTCGCCGCGCGGTGGTGTTGTGCGCCGATTGCTCGCTCGCGCTCGCCGGGCTCGTGCAGGGTGAGTTGGCCGCGGGGGATCGCGCGGCTGCCGAGCGCATCCGCGATGCGCTCGATGCACGCGCGCGCACCGGCTACATCCCCGGAAGCAACCTGGCGATCGTCTACAACGCGCTCGGCGATAGTGAAGGGGCGTTGGCGCAACTCGAGCGTGGCTATCGCGAACGCGACGTGCGCATGACCTTCCTCGCCGCCGATCCGACCTGGGACAACCTGCGCAAGGACGCGCGGTTCGCCGCGTTGATGGCGCGCATGAACTTCACCGGCGACCGCGCGATGGATCCACCGCCCACGCCGGCGCCCGGTCAGAAGGAATACGTGATCGACAGCGCGAAGGTGCGCGGCGCACCGTAGTAGGCGGTCCCCAGGCCGATGTAAGGCAGCCAGAAGCTCCCCGTTCGATACACCTTGTCGGAAAGGTTCTGCCCGATCAGCGCGACTTCCCAATCGTGTTGCGGTGATTGCCAGGTCAGCGACGCGTTCCACACCGTGTGCCCAGGCTGCAGGACTTGCGGGTCGACGTCGGTCGTCGGATACAGCGCGCCCTGGTAACTGACGTCGAGGCGCGCGTCGAAGGCGCTGCCGCCGGGGAGCGGCCATTCGCCGATCGCGCTTGCGCCTGCCGTCCAATCCGGCGCATTGGGGAAACGCGCGGTATCGGAAATGTCGATGCCACCGCTGATGTATTCGTCGTAGCGCGTGTCCAGATAGGCGGCGTGCCCGAGCAGGCGCAGGGAGTCGCCCATGCGCGCCGACGCCTCGAGTTCGACACCTTGCATCGTGCCTTGGCCCGCGTTGCGGAAATCCCCGAACACATCGTCGATGACGCCGTCGCCATTGCTGTCGTACGGCACCCCTGCGCTGAGCTGGATGTCGCGGTAGTCGGTATGGAACAGCGCGGCATCCAGGGTGATGCGCCCCTCGCGCCATTGCGTCTTCGCGCCGAGCTCGAGCGAGGTGGCGTTCTCATCCTGCAAGGGCAGGGCGGACGACGGCACGGCGACCGTGTCCGCACGGATGTTATAGGTGCCGCCTTTGAAGCCGCGGGTGGCCTGGACGTAATACATCGCCGCATCGGTCGGCTTCCAGGTGAGCGCGATGCGCGGCGAAAACGCATCGAAGGTCGTCGCGTCGTCGAAGTACGCGCGGAATCCGAAGGTGTGCAGGAACGTCGAATCGGTGCCGCGCGTGATCACCGCCGCGCGCTTGTCCTCCTGCGTGTAACGCAGGCCGAGTTCCGCGCTCGTGTGCGCGGTCATATCCCACGTCACATCGGCGTACAGCGCGTTGGTGCGCGTCCAGACGGCGCCGCTGCTGACGCCGAACTGCACGCCGCCGCTGATGACGTATCCGGCGCCGGCGGCTTCGCCATCGGACCAATACAGGCCCGCCACGGCGTGCGCGCTGCCGCGGTTGAATTGCAACTGGAATTCCTGCGAAGTCTGTTCGTCGTGGAAATCGCGATTGAGCGTCGCCAGTGGTTGCGGCAGCGTGTCGAAGTCGATGTAGCCGAAGGAATCGCCCGTGCGGCGCGCGGTGACGGACTTGAAGCGCCAGGTCGCGTCGATTGCCCAATCGACGGTGAGCGCGCCGCCCTGCGCATCGGTGTCGTCGCGGTTCGGGGCATCGCTGCGCACGTCGAAACGGCCGGGATCGGGCGGCGTGTACGGCGGAATCGGACTGGGCAACAAGCGACGCCCGCCCATGACGTGGGAGCGGTCGCGATAGCGATCCCACGCCAGGCGCACGTCGACGCTTTCGGCCGGCAGCCAGTCGAACGTCGCGCGCATCACGCTTGCGTCGCGATCGGAGACGTCTTCGCCCGTGACCAGGTTGGTGCCATAGCCATCGCGCGTGTAGCGGCCGAAGGCGAAGCGGGAACGAAGGGTTTCACCGAAGGGAATGTTGAGCAGCGCCTTTCCGTCGAGGCGATCGTAGCTGCCTGCCGTCACGACCACGTTTCCGGAAAAGTACGGTTCCGGCGCCCGCGTGACGTACTTGATCGCGCCGCCGATGGTGTTCTTGCCGTAGAGCGTCCCCTGCGGCCCGCGCAGCACTTCGATGCGCTCGACATCGAGGATGTCGAGCAACGCGGCCTGTGGTCGCGCGAGATGGACATCGTCGATGTAGATCGCGACCGCCGGTTCGACGCCCCAGACCGGATCGAACTGGCCCACGCCGCGGATGGTCGCCGTCACCGCACTATTGAATGCGCGCGCGTTGTAGAGCACGAGGTTCGGCGTGGCCGCGGACAGCGCGCCCAGGTCCTCGGCCGCGCGCGATCGCAATTCGTTGCCGTCCAGCGACGTGACGGCGATGGGAACGTCCTGCAGATCCTCCGCGCGACGCCGCGCGGTGACGATGACGCGGTCGAGTTCGGTGGGCGTTGCGTTCGCGTCGGTCGTCGCGGGCGCGGCGTCCTGCGCGAACGCAACGCGCGCGAGCGCCATGGCCGCGAGCGGCAAGGCACGTCGTGCGGCGATCCAGCCACGTGTGCGCTCGCGCACGGGACGTCCTCCGAAGCCAGGGGTTCCCCAACAGCCCACTAGCAACGCGGGCTGGCGTCGGCCTCGGCCAGTGGCCCGTGGCGGCGGGCAGTCAGCCGGAGACAGCGCTTGCGGGGATCGCTTCCCGGATGCAGGCCGCGCGGTCCGCGGGATCGGCGTTGTCCGTCTGGCAATCCAGGATCGCCTTCTTCACCGACTTGTCGAAATCGGCGGCGGAGGTCGACTGGCCGCCAAGTTCGCAGATCCGGGCACGCACGAAAGTGTGCGTCGCGGGGTCGAGGTCCTTGAGCGTGTAGACGTCGCGCAGGATCGACCAACCTTGCTTCGTGGGGCCCGACGCAGTGGCGTCCAGCGGCGGCATCTGCGCCGTGAACATCGCCTGCGGAATGCCGCGATCGCGCGCGGTGGCCGCGATTTCCGCCTGGTTTGCGGGTCCTTCGCAGTTTGCTGCCATTGCCGAGCCCGTGACCAGCAGGAGCAGGGACAACCCGATCTTCATGACGCGCATGACTTCCCTTTGATGTGAATAATCGTTACTTGGCAACGACGTTCGTCCCTTGCGGCACGAGATAACACGCCGCCGCCTTCTTGCACGCATCGGCCTGGATTTCCGCCAACTGCCGCGCAAGGTACTGCTCGGGCGACAGGCCCATCTTGTTGCGATAGGCATTGTCGGCGTCGGCCTTGGCTTCCTGCTCCAGCTTGCGCTGCTGTTCGGCGATCGTCGCGGCGACCAGCGTGAGGTTGCGCTGCTGCTCGGCGGCGGTGTTGTTCATCTGCTGCAGCACGTTCTCGTTCGGCTTGGCCTTGCCGAGGTTGACCGCCATCACTTCCACGCGGATGCCCGAGGCCTTGACCAGTTCGCGCAGTTGCTCGGTCACTTCCTGGTCGACCTTCTCGGCGGCCACGGGGTCGGACATCATCTGCGCCATCTTCTCCGACTTGACCGCCTTGCGGACGATCGAGTTGTAGGGCGAGAGCACGTTGTTTTCCCACCACTGCGGGCCGAAGCGCTTCAACGTGTCCGCCGCGTCGATCACGCGCAGCTGCACGCTGGTGTCGAAGTCGAGCAGGATGTTGTCCATCGAAGACAGATCCTGGAACGGCACGTGCAGGGTCTGCGGCGCGGTGGTGACGTAGATGATCGTGGTGGACGCCCACGTCATGTCGCGGCCTTCGGTCAGCACCTCGGGGCGGATGCCTTCGTGGCCGACGAACCACGGACGGTCCTGGTAGACCGCCACGTTGCCAGGGTCGGGCTGGGCGACGGTGCAGCCGACGCCGAGGACGGCCATGGTCGGCAGGAAGGCGAGCAGCATGAAACGACGTGCAGGAACGGTCACTTGGTTTCCCCCGGGGATGAATCGACAAGTCGTGCCGCGGCGGCGTCGACTTGGATAGAGTGCGCAGGCTACCGGAGGGCGCGAATGCAGCACAATCGTTTGAAGGCGATTGCGAGGGAAGCACGCGCCGCTACCATGTCGAACCTTTCATCGCGGGGAAGCGACAAACGCTGAGCTCACCCTGTTGAAAATCGTTCACCCCTGACCGCCGCGCCTCGAGTGCGGCGTTGTGCGGACTAAGCCATCGTTCCGCAGCTGCGGTCAGGAGTGAACATGAATGGATCGACGCGCGCCGCGCTCGCATGCGCATGCGCAGGGATCGTGGCGGCGGTTGCGTTCGCTGCATTTCGCGATGGCGACGCAACGCGTACACCAGCCGCGGCACGAAGCGCAGTCGTGACACCGCGCACGCCGAACGCGCCGGGCGCGCCATCGCGCGTGACCGGCACGATCGCGGAGATCCTGAGTTCTCCGACAGGCCCGCTCTCGGTCGAGCCCACCGTGCCGCGACCCGACACCAAACCATGCGTCGTGACGCTGTTCACCGACGAGAACCTGATGGGGTATCCGGGTTTCGACTACAGCCCGCCGGCGGGTTGCCCGCGTCCGTGGTCGAAGGTCGTCCTCGAGATGGACATGACGCCGGTTCGCCGCACCGGCACCATCGCCAACATCAAGATTTCGCTGGATGGTGGCGGTGAGTTCCTCGGTTCCACGTTCTATTCGCGCCACTGGGACCTCTTCGTCGGCGCGCCGCAGATCAGTGCGTCCACGCCCAGGTGGCACGTCGAACGCGATCTCACGCACTACGCAGCCTTGCTGGCCGAACCCGAAGACCTCTTCGGTTCGGTCTCGCACACCTGGGACAACAGCGGCGTCGGCATCGACGACGACGAAGTGCACGGCAGCGCGCGCATCCTGTTCTATCCGCCGAGCGTCGCCAATCCCGCACCGCGCGTTCCCGACGAAGTGCTCGCGGATCAGTTCCCGTACCTGATGCCGCGCAACATCGTGCGCGCCTACGTGGAGGTGATCGCGCAAGGGAACGACGACACCGACTCGGTCACCAGCGATCGCTACTGGTACACCTGCTTGCCGGATCGCGTGCTGGCGACGCATCCGGGCTTGCTGAATCCCTTCGCCATCGGCGATGTCTGGGGCGGCGTGCTCAGCAGCTCGAACAACGGTTGCGGGGGCGGCAGTTACCGGCAGGTGATCGTGCTGATCGACGGCGTGCCGGTGGGCACCGCGCCATTGATGCCGTGGTTGCCGAACAACGTGCATCGGCGGTTCCCCGACACGCTCGATCCGCCGCTGCCCGCCGTGCAGGCACTCAATTTCATGCCGTACCACGTGGACGTCACGCCCTTCGCCGCGCTGCTCAATTCCGGCACGCGCCACATGTTGACGCTGCGCATGTTCGGCGACACCGGGGGCACTTTCGCGTCGAACCAGACGCTGAGCGGGAAGATGTTCATCTATCGCGATCCCAAGCTGGCGATCGTGCCGGGAAAACTCACCGCCTACGTCATGGAGCCCGCGATCGCCAGCCCGACGGGTGCGCAATCGTTCACGCGCACGGGCGACGTGCTGCAGGGCACGGTGGTCACGCACAACGACCGCACCTGGATGACCGAAGGCAACGTCAACACGAGCGCGGGCCTGATCACCACGCGCGTGTTGGGGCGCAACCGCTTCGACAACTGGCAGGCCCTGTACGTCGATGGCGATACGTATCCGAACTTCCGCGGCTACGCGCAATACACCGTGCTGGACAGCTGGGCCGACCAGGTCAGCGTCCGCATGTCCGGTGCTTCGATCCTCGCGCTCGACGCGCGCTCGCTCCATCAGCCCTTGCAGCTGTACTACGCGTTGACCGGCCACATGGAGCCGACGGACGAGGGCGGCTATTGGGGCGCGTATCACCAGGGCGCGGTCGTCGCCGACCAGACCCGCGACATCCGCGCGGAACACTGGCGCGGCGCCGTGCACTACACCAGCAACTTGCACGACCACTTCTACGGGCAGCGCTTCCACGATTTCCTCGCCGGCACCGACAGTGCGTGGCAGACGCAGCGCGAGTACGCGTTCGTCGATTCGCTCGCCAGCTGCTTCCGGGCGAAGAACACTTCGGCGATGGGCGTGCTGGCGACCTCGGAGACCGGCGTGGGGTGCGCCGGCGGGGTCAACGACGTGATCTGGCACGCGCGGCCGGACGGATCGCCGGAGATGATGGGGTGGGCGGAATGAACGCCCTCACCCCCAAGCGTCTAAACTCCGCGTCCCGTTTCCCGCAAAGCACCCAAAGCCCATGGCGCTCAAGGCCACCGTCATCAAGGCCGAGCTCCAGCTCAGCGACCTGGACCGGCACCACTACGCGACGTATCCGCTCACCGTGGCGCAGCACCCTTCCGAGACCGACCAGCGGCTGATGGTGCGGCTGGTCGCCTTCGCGCTGTATGCCGATGAGCGCCTGGAATTCGGCCGGGGCCTGAGCAACGAGGAAGAGCCCGATCTGTGGCGGCGCGATTACACCGGTGAGATCGAGCAATGGATCGATCTCGGGCAGCCGGACGAATCGCGGATCCGCAAGGCCTGCGGCCGCGCGCGGCAGGTGATCGTCGTCAATTACGCCGGTCGCGCCRCCGACTTGTGGTGGGACAAGATTTCCGGCGGGCTCTCGCGCTTGGGCAATCTGACCGTCCTCGACATCGACGGTGCGACGGTCGACGCACTGGCAGCGATGTTCCAGCGCAGCATGCAACTCAACGCGCTGCTCCAGGACGGCGAGCTGCAATTGATGGGCGATGCGGGCACGGTGAACCTGCGCCCGCGCGTGCGCATGGCCCCGGCTGCGAAAGCGGCCTGATCGCGGGCCCCACGCATGAGCGGGCATTTCGACGTCGTGATCATCGGCGGCGGCGCCGCCGGACTGATGTGCGCGTTGACCGCGGGTCGACGCGGCAAGCGCGTGCTGGTCGTCGAACACGCCAATCGTGTCGGCAAGAAGATCCTGATGTCCGGTGGCGGGCGCTGCAATTTCACGAACACCGGCGCCGCGCCCGACAACTATCTGTCCGCCAACCCGCATTTCTGCAAGTCGGCGTTGGCGCGTTACACGCCGCGGCACTTCATCGAGATGGTCGAGCGGCACGGCATCGCGTATCACGAGAAAGAGTTGGGCCAGTTGTTCTGCGATGTCTCCTCGAAGCTGATCGTCAAGATGTTGCTCGACGAATGCGATGCCGCCGGCGTGCGCGTGGACACCAATTGCAGCATCGAGCGCGTGGGGCACGGCGACAGCGACGAAGCGCGCTTCCGCCTGCACACCACGCACGGCGTGTTCTCGGCGCCGGCGCTGGTGGTTGCGTGCGGTGGCTTGTCGATTCCGAGCATGGGCGCCACCGGGTTCGGCTACGAGCTCGCGCGCCAATTCGGCCACGCCGTGTTGCCGACGCGCGCGGGCCTGGTGCCGCTGACGTTGAGCGGCAAACACCAGGAGCGCATGGCCGATCTCAGCGGCGTCGCGTTTCCGGTGACGGCGCAGTGCAACGGGACCAGCTTCAGCAACTACTTGCTGATCACGCATCGCGGCGTCAGTGGTCCCTCGATCCTGCAGATTTCTTCGTTCTGGCAACCCGGAGACGACTTGCGCCTGGATCTGTTGCCGGGGCGGGATGCATTGGAAGCGCTGCAACACTGGCAGCGCGATCGCCCCGCCGCCGAACTCAAGACGGTGCTCGGCGACGTGCTGCCCAAGCGTTTCGCCCAACGGTTGTGCGAGCACTGGTTGCCCAATCGGCCGATGAAACAGTTCAACGCGCCGCAGTTGCGGGAGATCGCGCAAGTGCTCGGCGACTTCGCGCTCGTGGCGAGCGGCACCGAGGGCTATCGCACCGCGGAAGTCACGCTCGGTGGCGTCGACACCGACGGACTCTCGTCCAGCACCATGCAATCCAAGCGGGTGCCCGGCCTGCATTTCATCGGCGAAGTCGTCGATGTCACCGGTTGGCTGGGCGGCTACAACTTCCAGTGGGCCTGGGCCTCGGGGCATGCCGCCGGCAACGCGGTGTAGGGCGCGCCCCAGCCCGCCTGAACGGGATCGGCGCCGCTTTCACCTCCCTTTCCCAAGCTCAGCGGAAGAGTACGTGCCCCTGCACCCTCCCGCGGACGTCCCTGCATGCCGGCTCGCCAGCCCCGTCGCCGCTTCCTCGCCGCTCGCATCGCGGCCGCCCTGGCCCTGATCCCCGCGGTCGGACTGCTCACCGCAGCCACGCCGGTCGACGGGTTCAACGGCGATCCCGATCGCCTCGTCCTGGTCAACGTGCACTGGGCCAACCGGGCGCAGCTGCAGCAGATCGCCGGCCGCTTCGACCATTTGCGGATCGACGAGAAGCGCCACGTCGCGCAGGTGGAGGCCAACGCGGCCGACCTGGCGATGCTGCGCGGCATGGGCCTGCGCGCGGAAATCGACGCCGCCGCCACGCAGAAGATGCGCATGGGCGAGTCGAAGATGGCGAAGGCACTGGCAGGGCAGGCGACCCTGACCTCGCAGAACGCCATTCCCGGATTCGTGTGCTATCGCACGGTCGAGGAAACCTATTCCACGATGGACCAGCTCTCGGCGAGCTATCCCTCGCTCGCCAGCGTGGTCGACATCGGCCCGACATGGACGTGGGCGAAGACCGGCGGTGCGCAGGGCTATCGCATGCGCGTGCTGCGCCTGAACAACGCCGCCACCGACGCGACGATCCCCAACAAGCCGAACATGGTCGTGCTCGCCGCCATCCATGCGCGCGAATACACCACCGCCGAACTCACCACGCGCTTCGCCGAATGGTTGGTCAAGGGCTACGGCACCGACCCCGAAGCGACGTGGATGCTCGACAACTTCCGCTTCCACTTCCTGCTGCAGGCAAATCCGGATGGGCGCAAGAGGGCCGAGTCCGGCATTTCCTGGCGCAAGAACACCGACACCGACAACGGCCCGTGCAGCGCGAATGCCTACGGCGTCGACCTCAACCGCAACTTCGGTTGGAGCTTCGGCACGGTGGCCAATGGTTCCAGCCCCGATCCTTGCAACGTTACCTACCGCGGCCCGTCGGCGCAGTCGGAAAACGAAGTGGCGAACGCGGTGCGCTACATTCTCGGCACCCCGGGCGCGGGCGGCACTTACAGCGGCGGCATCTTTCCCGACCGTCGCACCGACACGGGCATGGCGCCGGCGGACTATCGCGGCATGTTCCTCGATATCCACAGCTTCTCGCAGTTGGTGCTGTGGCCGTGGGCGAACACCCAGACCAACGCGCCGAATGGGCCGGCGTTGCGCACCCTCGGCCGCCGCCTGGCGTATTTCAACAACTATCGCCCGGTGCAATGGATCGGCATGTACGCGGCCGATGGCACCAATACCGACACCGTGTACGGCGTCAGCGGCGCGCCGAGTTACACCATCGAGTTGGGGCAGGAATTCTTCGAAGACTGCTCGACGTTCGAATCCTCGACCTATCCGCAGAATTTCAACGCGCTCAAATACGCGGCGCGCAACCTGATGAATCCCTACACCTCGCCGGGCGGGCCGGATACCACGTCGGTCGGTGCCTCCGCGAAATCGGTCGAGCGCGGACAGGCCTTCGCGGCCTCGGCGTGGTTCGACGACACGCGTTACAACCAGAGCAATGGCGCCGAAGCCGTGCAAGCCGTCACCAGCGGCGCGGCCTACCTGGATGCCGCGCCCTGGGCGAGCGGCGCGGCGCCGCTGGCGATGCGCGCGGTCGATGGCGCCTTCAACACCTCGCGTGAGCAGTCGGTGGTCAACATCGCCACGAGCGCGCTGTCCTTCGGGCGCCACGTGGTGTACGTGCGCGGCACCGATGCCTCGGGGCAGTTCGGGACGCCGAGCGCGGTCTACTTCACCGTGCGCCACCACATGCCCGACGACGACTACGACGCCGACCGCAGCTCCGATGCGTTCTGGCACAGCAACACGGGCCAGAACCAGATCTGGCGCCGCGCGAACAAAGCCACGGTGACCGCGGTGACTTCCACTGCGGCGGGCTGGCGCCTGGCCGGGCAGGGCGATTTCGATGGCGACGGACATTCGGATCTGTTCTGGCGCCAATCCTCCAGTGGGCAGAGCGTGATCTGGCGCTCGGGCAACAGCGCCGCGACGATCGCGGTCAAGACCGTCGGCGCCGGTTGGGAACCCGCGGGCTTCGGCGATTTCAACGCCGACGGCCGCACCGACGTGTTGTGGCACAACCCCAACAATTCCAACAGTCTGTGGCTGTCGGGCAATGCGGCGACGCCGCGCGCGGTCGCCTCGGGCAGCGCAGGCTGGACGATCGTCGGCGTGGGCGATTTCAATGGCGATGCCAGCGCCGACATCCTGTGGCGCAATACCAACACCGGCGCGAACGTCATCTGGCGATCGGCGAACAGCGCCACCGCGCAGGCGATCTCTTCCACGAACCTGGACTGGAAAGTCGTGGGCATCGGCGACTTCGATGCCGACGGCGCGTCCGACATTCTCTGGCGCAACACCGCGACCGGGCAAAACACGATCTGGCGCGCGGGCAACAGCGCAACGACGATCGCGGTGGCGACCGTATCCACGGCGTGGCGCGTGGCGAACGTGGCCGACTACGATGGCGATCGCTTCGCGGACATTTTCTGGCGCCACCCGCAGAGCGGGCAGAACGTGATCTGGAAGAAGGGCTCCAACGCAACGACGCAGGCCGTGGCGGCGGTCAACCCCGCGTGGTCGCTGGCGCCGTACGAGAACCAGTCGTACTAGGCGCTCAGAGCGTTCCCTTCAACCACGCCAGCGCATGCCGGCGTTCGTGGAATCGCCGAAGGGTGAAGTGCGCGGCTTCGCCGGCCTGCAGCATCGGCCCGTCGTAATCGTCGGGCGGATTGAGCAGCGCGATGCGCGCACCGCGCGGGAAGGTCGATTGCTGCCAGGCTTCGCGAACGGCATCGACGTGCTCGGCATCGACCGGGCCGGTCGGCATCGCGCGCGTGAAGTCGATCAGCAACTGCTTGACCCAGCCATCCTTCAGGCGCTGCTGCATCTCATGCACCGCGCGCACGCGCACGCGGTGATCGATTTCACCGATGTAGCAAACTTCGAACAACTTCGCGTCATCGGACAGGCGCAGCAGCGTGGTCATCAAGGGATGGTTGCCCGGGGAGACTGAACCTCATTTGACGCAAGCAGCCCCGGCCAGCGGCCACTCGCCACGCGCAGTCAGAGCCGCCCGCGCAACCACGCCAATGCATGCGACCGGTCATGGAAGCGCCGGCCCACGAAATGCGCCGACACGCGCCCCACCTGGATGGCCTCGTCGTCGTATTGCGCCGGCGGGTTGAGGAAGGCGATGCGCGAGCCGCGCGGGTAGGTCGCGCGCGAGAGGGTCTTGCGGAAGTGCTCGACCTGCTCCTGTTCGGGGGTGTCCACGGTCCAGGCGTCGGTGAAGTCGATCAGGATCTGTTTGACCCAGCAATCCTTCAGCCGCCGCTGCGTGCCCTCCACGGCGCGCGTGCGCGTCGCGTAGTCGAGTGCGCCGACGTAGCGCACTTCGAACAGGCGCGCGTCGTCGGAGAGGCGGAAGAGGATGGTCATCCCGCCATTTTAGCCGGGGCTGCCGAAACGCCGACCGGACTAATGGCATTGGACAGGTGTGGTTCGGGTGGATCTCGGGTGTCGATTCGTACTTGGTTCACAGAATTGGGGTTGGGTCCGGTAGTAAAGCCCGCCTGGAACCGATTGGCGCGCCGCCGGGAACGTGGAGAGTTCCAAATTTTTTTGGGAAAAAAATTTGAAACTCTCCACGCTGCGGCATCACCTTGCGGGTCGCTTCGATCAAGGGGCTTTCGCTGGGGCAGTGGTTGGGGGCTGCAAAGCGAGCTTTGCAGACAGCCGATCATTGAGAGCGGGGTGGCTTTGCGCTTTGTGAGAACGATCGGCTTCCTGCAAAGCTTTGCTTTGCAGCCCCCAATGAACGCTCGGGCGGAAGCCCCTTGATCGAAGCGACCACGAATGGTGATGCCCCAGCGTTGATGGTTTCAAATTTTTTTCCCAAAAAAATTTGGAACCATCAACGTTCGGGCGACGCGCCAATGACTTTCAGGCGGGCCTTACTACAAACCCCTCTCCCGCAACACGAGAGAGGGGCCAGCCAAAGTCAGCTCTTGAAAAACGCCAGCAGATCCTTGTTGATCACGTCCGCATGCGTCGTCGCCATCCCGTGCGGGAACCCCTTGTAAACCTTCAGCGTCCCGTTCTTCAGCAACTTGCTGGACAACAGCGCAGAATCCGCGATCGGCACGATCTGATCGTCGTCCCCGTGCATCACCAACGTCGGCACCGTGATGCTCTTGAGATCCTCGGTGAAATCCGTTTCCGAGAACGCCTTGATGCACTCGTAATGCGCGTTCGTCGCACCCATCATCGACTGCCGCCACCAATTCTGGCGGACCGATTCGATGATCGGCGTGCCCTCGCGATTGAAGCTGTAGAAAGGAATCGGCACGTTCCAGTACAACTCCGCGCGATTCGCGGCCAGATCCTTGCGGAACCCATCGAACACCTCGATCGGCGTCCCGCCCGGATTCTTGTCCGACTTCACCATGATCGGCGGCACCGCGCCGAGGATGGCGAGCTTGGCCACGCGATCCTTGCCGTGCTTCGCCACGTAATGCACCGCTTCGCCACCACCGGTCGAATGCCCGACGTGGATCGCATCGCGCAGGTCGAGTTTCTGCACCAGCGCGGCGACGTCGGCGGCGTAGGTGTCCATCTCGTGGCCACCGGAAGTCTGCGTCGAGCGACCGTGCCCGCGGCGGTCGTGCGCGATGACGCGGTAACCCTGCAGCAGGAAGAACTGCATCTGCGCGTCCCAGTCGTCGCCCGACAGAGGCCAGCCGTGGTGGAAGACGATGGGTTGGCCCTGGCCCCAGTCCTTGTAGAAGATCTGGGTGCCGTCCTGGGTGGTGACATGGGACATGTGCGTTTCCTCGGGTTAGTCGCGTGGGGCGACACCGGTAACGTAATCCCGCGGGGTGACCATCGGTAGCCTTTGCGCGTGATGCAATGCATTGCGCACAGCGCATCAATGAAACGGATGAGTGAAACTCAGGCGACCTGCAGGGAATGGTGCGCGCGGATGCGGGCGAGCTTCTGCGGATTGCGCTGCACGTAGACGCGCTGGATGCGTTCGCCGTCGCTGACGAAGGATTGCGCCGACTCCAGTTCGCCATCCAGGTAGCGCAGCACGCCGATGGTGCCGTTGATTTCCGCAAGCTCGATGCGCAGGCCGTTTTCGGCGCGGCGCAAGGTCGGCGCGAACAACAGCCGCGCGACGCGCTCGCCGCCGACCAGCGGCTTCGGGAAACTGTTGACGAAGCCGCCGCCGTCGCCGACGAGCACCGCCGATTCGGACATCATGTCCTTCAAGCCGGTGAAGTCGCCGCGCGAGAGCGCATCGGCGAAGCGGCGCATCAGGCTCTGGTGGGCCTGGTCGGTCACCAGGTAACGCTTGCGGTCTTCGGCCAGTTGCCGCTTGGCGCGATGCACGATCTGGCGCGTCGCCGCTTCGGTCTTGCCGAGGGTTTTCGCGATGTCCGCGTAGTCGGCCTCGAAGACTTCATGCAGCAGGAACGCGGCGCGCGCGTCGGGCGCGAGGCGTTCGAGCACGGTGAGGAAGGCGATCGACAGGTCGTGGGAGATCTCGTTCACCTGTTCGGGCGTAGCGGGGCCGTCGGTGAGGACCGGCTCGGGCAACCACATGCCGACGTATTGTTCGCGTTGCACGTGCGCCGCGCGCAGGCGGTCGATGGCGCGGCGCGTCGTGGCGGCGATCAGCCAGGCTTCGGGGTTGTCGATTGCAGCCTTGTCGGCTTCGTGCCAGCGCAGCCAGACGTCCTGCACGATGTCTTCGGCTTCCGCCGAAGAGCCGAGCATGCGATAGGCCGCGCCCACCAGGCGCGGCCGCAGTTGGCCGAATAGTTCGGTGGCGTCTTCCATTTCGAATCGACGATCTGGAAAGACGCATTGTGACATCCGCGGCGCCGGGCCGGCGCGCCCTCATTCCACGGGAATGAGCGCCGGCTTGCCTTTGTCCTTGATCAGGGTCACGACGAACTTCGCCGGCTTGTCCTGGCTGGCGTTGCGCCCGACGGTGTGGATGTCGTTCGGGCCCTCGTGGAAGGTCTGGCCCGGCCCCAGCGGGACTTCGGGCTGGCCTTGCACGCCCAGCACGATGTTGCCTTCGAGCACGTAGACGAAAGCGTGCGCGTCGTGGCGATGCTTGTGTTCGACGGCGCCCGGCGGATATTCGACGAGCAGCATCAGCGCTTCCTTGCCGGGCGCGTCGGGCAACGGCTGAGTCATGAGCGGCGTGACCTTGGGCCCGGGCGGCGCGCCGTTACTTGCCGATTGCGATGCGGACACGACGCCGATCCCCAGGCCGGCCGTCAGCAGCAGGGAGACGAGGGTGCGGGTGCGCATGGTGGCTCTCCGATCAGGACAGGTTGGCGCGCGTCAAACCGTAGGCCTTGTCCATCGATCCGGGCACGGCGGTGAAACCGACGCTGATGCGGTTCCATGCGTTGATCGTCACGATGCAGTAGGTCAGGTCGGCCAATTCTTTCTCCGTCAGGTGCTCGCGCACCGCGTCGAAGGTCGCCTGCGGCACGCCGTGCGGCGGCAGCGTGGTGAGGGCTTCGGTCCACTCCAGCGCGGCGCGCTCGCGCGGGGAGAACAGCGGCGATTCGCGCCACACCGCGATGTGGTACAGCCGCAGCGGCCGTTCGCCGTGGATGGTCGCTTCCTTGCTGTGCATGTCGACGCAGAACGCGCAGCCGTTGATCTGCGAGGCGCGGATATTGATGAGGTCGATGATCGCCGTTTCGATCGCGCCCTTGTGGGCGAGCAGGCTGACTTCGGCGAACTTCTTGGTCAGCTCCGGCGAGATGGCGTTGTAATCGAGGCGCAGGGACATGGCGATGGTTCCATCGTGAAGATGGGATGCAATCTAGGCCCGGCACGGCGCGCGCGGTAGCCGTTCGTCCGGATACGGGCTGTTGCGTACGTTGCATCAATCGCCTGTCACAGGTGCGTGCGCCCAATCGTCTTCCCGGCATGGACCAGCCTCCCTCAGCACGCGTGTGGTCCGAATTCCTCGCTGTGCTGGCGCAATTGCCGCCGGTGACGCGCGTGGTGTTCCTGCTGCACGCGGTGTTCGATGCGAGCGATACGGAAGTCGAACGCCTGACCGGCGTGCACAGGGACGACTGCGCACGGCACCTGGCGGAGGCGCGACGCGTCGTGCGTGCATTTGCGCGCGCGGAAACCGATTCGAAAGGTGAGACCCCATGAGTCCTTTGTTGCAGGCGCACGACCCGGCGCACGATCTGCTCACCCACAGCCTGTCGACGAGTTATGCAGGCGTGGTGGCTTTCCTCGCGGTGGCGACCGAAGGCAGTTTTGCGCGCGCGGCCGACCGGCTCGGCATCGGCCGGTCGGCGGTGAGCCGCAGCGTGCAGAAACTGGAAGGGCAGTTGGGTGCGCGCTTGTTCTCGCGCACCACGCGTTCGACTTCGCTGACCGCCGAAGGCGAACGCTTCTACGACGGCTGCCGTCCCGGCGTGGAGCGCATCCTCCTGGCCATGGCGGAAATGCGCGATTTGCGCGAAGGCGCGCCGCGAGGGCAACTGCGGGTGGCGGCGACGTGCGGCTTCGGTCGCAAGGTCGTTGCACCGTTGCTGTCGCGGTTTCGCGCGCTGTATCCGGAGGTCGAAGTCGAACTCGTGCTGGACGAGCGGCCCCAGGACCTGGTCAACGATCGCATCGACGTCGCGTTTCGCGAAGGCGCGCTCGAAGACAGCCAGGTGATCGCCAAACAGTTGATCCCGATGCAACTGGTGGTGTGCGCCTCTTCGGAGTACGCCGCGCGCCGCGGCTTGCCCGAGACGATCGACGATCTCGCGCAACATCCCTGCATCAACCAGCGTGCGGCCAATGGTCGCCTGCAGCCGTGGTGGTTCAAGGTGGAAGGCAAGGCCACGTGCGCCGCGCCGCACGGCGCGCTGACCTTCAACGATGCCGAGCTGTCGCTCGAAGCGGTGTTGCGCGGCGATGGCCTGGCCCAGCTGCCGGCTTACCAGGCGTGCGATGCCTTGCACGACGGCCGCCTGGTGAGCTGCCTGCGCCAGTTCGCACCCGACGATCGCGGTCATTACCTCTGCTATCTCAGCCGCGATCAGTTGCCCAAGCGCGTGCGCGCGTTCATCGACTTCATGACGACGGAGATCCGGCGGATCGACCTCGACACGCTGCCGCGCGATTGGTGCGCGGAAAGCAACACGCTGGCGCCGATCGCGGGGCTACTCGCCAGCGCCAACGATTCCTAGCATCGGCTTTTGTGAACCACACGGAGTGCGCACATGAAAATCCTCGTCATCGGCGGCACCGGACGCATCGGCAGCAAGGTCGTGCAACGCTTGCGCGACCAGGGGCACGAGGTGATCGCAGCCTCGCCGCAGACGGGCGTCGACATTCTCACCGGCAACGGCCTGGAGGCCGCGATGCAAGGGGCGAACGTCGTCGTCGATCTGTCGAATTCGCCGGCATTCGATGAAGCTTCCGCGACGTCGTTCTTCGAGACGGCCGGGAAGAACATCCTGGCCGCCGAGAAGCGCGCAGGCGTCGCGCATCACGTTGCGCTCTCGGTCGTCGGCACCAGCACGCGCGCCAATGGTTACTTCCGCGCGAAGGATGCGCAGGAAGGATTGATCCGCGCATCGGGCATTCCGTACTCCATCGTCCATTCCACGCAGTTCTTCGACTTCCTGCCGGGCATCATCCAGTCGGCGACCGAAGGCGACAGCGTGCGCCTGCCGTCGGCGCTCGTGCAGCCGATCGCGGCGGACGATGTCGCCGATGCCGTCGCGCGCACGGCCTTGCAGCCACCGGCGAATGCGAGCCTCGACATCGCCGGCCCGGAACGCGCACCGCTGTCGGAGCTGGCGCATCGCTTCATGGATCGCGTGAAGGATTCGCGCGACGTCATCGCCGATCCGCACGCGCTGTACTTCGGCGGCGAGCTGACCGACGAAACGCTCGTGCCCGCGGGACAGGCGTGGCAGGGTGCGCTCGATTTCGACCGTTGGTTCGCCCAATCCGACTACGGCAAGCGGAATCCCTCGGCCAACGCATGACCCGGCCCACGCCCCCGTCGACGCAACTGCTGGAAAAGTTCTTCGGTAATGAAGCGCAGCCGTTGTACACGGGGCGCGTGGTCGTCACCGGTGGCGAGGCCGAGCATGGGCGTGCGTCGGGGGTGGTGCATACCGGCGACGGCGCATTGCTCGCGCACCTGCGGCTGCCCGTCGAACTGGGCGGGGAGGGCGGTGGCAGCAATCCCGAGGAGTTGCTCGCCGCGGGCTACGCGGCCTGCTTCCACGGCGTGATGAGCCTGCTCGCCACGCGCTGCGGCCTGGTGGTGCACGAGGCGAGCGTGGAAGCGTCTGTGACCTTCGCGCGCGACCCGATCGACGGCCTGTTCCTGTTGTCGGCGGAGCTGCGCGCGCATCTTCCAGGCGTCGAGCGCGGCCTGGCCGCCGAACTCGTGCGGCAGGCCGAGCGCTTCTGCCCCTACGCAAAGATGTTCCGCCAGGGCATCGAACACACCGTGGTCCTGGCACCCGAACCCCAGGTGTCGCCATGAGTTTGCATTACAGGAAGATCCGCCCGAACAACCGCGTGCTCGCCTGGATCGAGGAACGCCTCCCGCTGTTGTCCTTCACCGCGGCGCACACGACCGACTATTACGCGCCGAAAAACCTCAACCTCTGGTACTACTTCGGCGTGCTGTCGGGCGTGGTGCTCGTCAATCAATTGCTGACGGGCATCTTCCTGCCGATGCATTACACGCCCTCGGCGGCGGGCGCGTTCGATTCGGTCGAGCACATCATGCGCGACGTGGAGTGGGGTTGGCTGATCCGCTACATGCACTCCACGGGCGCGTCGCTGTTCTTCATCGTGGTCTACCTGCACATGTTCCGCGGACTGCTGTACGGCTCGTACAAGAAGCCGCGTGAGCTGGTGTGGATCCTCGGGATGGTGGTGTACCTCGTGCTCATGGCCGAGGCCTTCGTCGGTTACGTGCTGCCCTGGGGCCAGATGTCGTTCTGGGGGGCGAAGGTGATCATCTCCTTGTTCGGCGCCATTCCCGTGGTGGGCCACGGACTGACCGAATGGATCATGGGCGACTACCTGCCGGGCGACGCGACACTCAACCGGTTCTTCGCGCTGCATGTCATCGCCTTGCCACTGGTGCTGTTGCTGTTGGTGGTGATGCATATCCTGGCGCTGCACGAAGTCGGATCGAACAATCCCGAGGGCGTGGAGATCGGCGACACGCCGGGCCCCGACGGCAACCCGCTCGACGGCATTCCGTTCCATCCGTATTACTCGTTCGAAGACCTGATGATCACCAGCGTGTTCCTGGTCTTCGCGGCCTTCGTGATCTTCTTCGTGCCGACCTTCGGCGGCTGGTTCCTCGAGCACGACAACTTCGCGCAGGCCAATCGCCTGGTCACGCCCGAACACATCAAGCCGGTGTGGTACTTCACACCGTTCTACGCGATGTTGCGGGTGATCCCGCACAAGCTGCTCGGCGTCGTGGTGATGTTCGGCGCGATCGGTGCGCTGTTCGCGATGCCGTGGCTGGATCGCGGGAAGGTGCGGTCGATCCGGTATCGCGGGCTTGGGTACAAGGTCGCGCTGGGGATGTTCGCAGTGGCGTTCGTGTTGCTCGGTGCGATCGGTGCGGGTGCGGCCACGCCGGCGATCGCGGCGGTGATGGGGCAGGGCGCGAATGTCGCTGCCGTCGAGAACGGCCTGGGGCGCGTGCTGGTCGCCGCGTACTTCGGGTTCTTCGTTTTCCTGTGGGCGTACACCGCGTTCGGAATCGAGCGAACCAAGCCCGTGCCGGTGCGCGTGGCCTCCGTCTGAATTGTCTTCAGGCGATCCAGCCTTTTCGGGCCGGACGAGAGTGGATGGGACGGTATCGTCGCCGCCGTCCTTCCCTTCTTGGAGCTTACTCATGAAGCTGCGTAGCAACTTCCTGGCTGCGGCGTTGCTCGCTGTCGCCGCCCCGGTGGCCATGGCCCAGAGCACGGCCGATATCGCCATCAGCGGCACGCTCGTGCCCGGCGCGTGCACGATCACGCTGGGCAATGGCGGGGTCGCGGATATCGGACAGATTCCCACCAGTGCGCTGTCCAGTTCGGGCCCGACCCTCAGGCCGAGAGTGACCGTCCCGACGCATGTGGTTTGCACGGGGCCGACCGTCATTGCGCTGACCGCCACGGACAATCGGGCCGCGACGTTGGGCCCCGACTTCGGCGCCACGCCCATGGCGTACGGCATGGGCTTGACCACGGCCGGCAAACCGATCGGCGGATTCCATCTCGTGATGGCCAACCCGATGGTCGATGGCGCCCCCTCGTCGGTGGTCGAGAGTTACGACCTGGTCACGTGGATCCCCCTCACCCCTTCCGCGTACTGGCGGAAGAACAACGACGTCACCACTGCGCGCTATCGCGCATTCGGCGTGCCGAGCGCCCGCCCGGTGGCGGTCACGACCGCCTCTTTCGACCTCCAGGTCGAACCGGGGATCGACACCCTCCCCGCATTGGCACTCACGACGGATGCGCCGGTCGACGGCAGCGCGACCCTGGAAATCATCTACCTGTAACGCGTTTTTGCAGCGGCCCGGCCTACGGGCCGCTGCCTTTGCGTCCCCGGGTCGACAGGGGAGCGCTGGTGTCTTTCCGAGGATTCGCCCCGTGCCGTCACTTTCCCGTACTTGCCTGGTGGGACTGACCACCGTGCTCGTCATCGCGTGTGCCTTCGCAATCGATTCGGCCCGCGCCGATGGCATGGTGCCGCAAACCTCGGTCGTCATCGTCGATGAGGCCGACCGCGAAGCCAGTCTCATCGTCACCAACAGCGACAAGCGCGCTTCGCTCCTGCTGGTGACCTTGCAGGACACGCCCGAAGACAAGGACAAGCTGCTCCGCGTCGAACCGATGGTGACGCGCGTGGAAGCGGGCAAGACCCAGATGGTGCGTTTCATCCTGCAGACGAAGGAGCCGCTGAAGACACAGCGCCTCAAGCGTGTGTTGCTGGAAGGCGTGCCGGATCGCGACGACAGCAAACCCGGCCAGATGCGCATCGGCATCGGCGTGCGCCAGAACCTGCCGGTGCTTATCAATCCCGCGGGGCTTCCGAAGCGGAGCGATCCCTGGACGCTGCTGGCCTGGTCGCGCACGGGCGATGAACTGACGGTGCGCAACGACAGCCCCTATGTCGTGCGCATGGGCCAGGAAGTACGCCTGCTTCCCGGCAATGCGATCGGCACACTGCCGCGCGCCTATGTCCTTCCGGGCGAACAGCTGAAAATGTCGCTCAAAGACGCCGCATCTTCTGCCGCCGCCGACAAGGTGCGCATCCAGCCCGCCACCGTCTACGGCTACATCACCGACGACTACGACGCGCCGCTGAAGTGATCGCAGCTTCGATCCTTGCCCTCGCGGCCGACGGAGGTGCCGACGCCGCGGTCGCGAACTTCGACACCGAACTGCTGAAGCAGCGCGGCTTCGATCCCGGGCTCGCCGACTACCTCAAGCAGGCGCAACGCTTCACGCCCGGCGACCACCAGGTTTCGCTGGTCGTGAACGGCGTCAAGCGCAAGAAGACCGTCGCGAATTTCGATTCGAAGGGCAACCTGTGCCTGGATGCAACGGTGGTCGAAGCCGCCGGTCTCAAGCCGTTTGCGCAAGGCAATGCGCAAGCCGGATGCATGCGTCTGAAGGACGCGCATCCGACCGCGCAGGTCGACTTGCGGCCAGGAATCGGCGAAATCGGCCTGGTCGTTCCGCAGGACGCGCTGATTCCGGACAAACGCGCCGTCATTCCCTTCGCACGCGGCGGCACCGGCGCGTTGTTGAACTACGAAGTCTTCGGCAGTCGTTCCGATTTCGGAGGGGGCACCAGCGACAACCTCGTCGCGAATACCGAGGTCGGGTTGAATACCGGCGACTGGATGGTGCGCAGCGCGCAGTCCTACACCGACGCCAACGGTACCGGCGCTTTCGAACGACGCCACGCGTATGCACAGCGCACGCTGGTCGATGCGCGCTCGCTGCTGCAGATCGGCGACGTCACGATGGAAAACGCCGCGCTTCCGGGCGTTCTGGTCACCGGCGTGCAGTTGCTGCCGGAAACGCATCTATCGGTGGGCGCGCCGGGTAGCGTCGATGGCATCGCGCAGACCAACGCGCGCGTGGACGTGCGCCAATCGGGAATGCTGGTCTATTCGACGATCGTGCAGCCTGGTCCGTTCTCCCTGACGAACCTGCCGCTGCTCGACAACCTCTCGACGCTGCAGGTCACGGTGACCGAGGCCGACAATTCGGAGCGCCAGTTCTCCGTGCCCGCCGCGTCGCTCGCGTCCACCGCGACGGCGATCCCGACCGGGTATTCGCTCACCGTCGGCGAAGTGCGCGACACCCATGGTGGTGGCGATGCGAAACCCTGGGTGATCAGCGGCAGCGGCACGTGGGCGATGAAGAAGGCGGGCACCGTGTCCGGTGGCGCGCTGTTGGGCGAGGGCTACGGTGCGCTGGGCCTGGGCGTATTCGCGCGTCTGCGCAAGGCCACCACGCTCAACGGACAGACGATCCTCACGCATGCAAGCAATGAAGGCGTGTCGGGTGGGCAGTTGAATCTGTCCCTCCAGCAACGACTGGCCGATCGCTTCAGTCTCAATGCGTCGATCCTCGAACGCTCGAAGCACTACCGCGACCTGCTCGACACGACGGTCGACCCCACCGTGCCTCCGGCCGATCGCAGCGAGTCGACGTACTCCCTCGGTGCGAGCTGGTCCGGCCTGGGCCGGGGCGCGATGGGCCTGGCGTACACGCAGACGAAGGATTTCCGGGACATCGACCATCGGCGCCTCACCGCGTCGTGGGGCAAGCAATTCGGCCGCGTTTCGATCTCGGCGAACGCCGAGTGGAGTCTCGACCACGACGCGGCATCGACCGACGACAACGCCTTCTACATCAACGTCCGCATCCCATTGGGATCACCGAGCCGCACCATGACCACCACGATGAACCGCCGCGGCAACGACGAGCGCTACACGATGAGTGTCGACGATCGCGTCAGCGAGACGCTGCGATATCGCCTGTCGGCCGAGCACAACACGCGATACGAACAGACCAACGCGCGCGCCGACGTCTCGATGCTCCCGCGTTACACGCAGTTGGACATGGGTTACTCGCAAGGCACCCACGGCGACAGTTCGGGCAACTACGGTCTGCGCGGTGGCGTCGCGCTGCACGGCGGCGGCGTGACGCTCTCGCCGTACGCGATCAAGGACAGTTTCGCCATCGTGTCGGTGGGGGACGTGGCCGGCGTCAAGGTCAGCACGCCTGCCGGGCCGGTGTGGACCGACTGGCGCGGTCATGCGGTGGTGCCGCAACTCAATGCGTATCGAGTGAGCGCGATCGACCTCGTGCCGAAGACCCTGCCGCGCAACATCACGGTGGAAAACGGCCGCCAGGAAGTCGAAGCCGGCCGCGGTTCGGTGCAGTACCTGCCGTTCGCGGTCGAAAAGGCGCGCCGTGTGTTGCTGCAGGCCACGTTGCCCGACGGCAGGCCCGCGCCGGCGGGTGCCTCCGTGCTCGACAGCAAGAAGCGACTGGTCACGGTCGTCACCGACGGCGGCGAGATCTTCCTCACCAAGGACCCGACGGGCGATGCATTCGAAGTGCACACCGCCGACGACGGCGTCTGCACACTCGAGTTCCAGCTGCCCGACAAGCCGAACCTCGAGGACTACTACGAAACGGCGAAGGCCCTGTGCCGCCCGGGTCCGGCGGAGAGTGCGTAAAATGCGCGACGGGTGCATCGGGTGAGGTCGCCATGCTGATCGAACGCTCCTACACGGTGTCCGAGTTCCTGCTGTGGACGCGGCGCAGCATCTACGTGCTGCTCATCGTCAGCACGGTGCCCGTGTTGCTGTACGAAGTGGCGGGGCTGCGCTTCCTGCAGATTCCCTTCGCGATCGTCTTCCTGCTCGGCACCACGGTGGCGCTGTCGGCGGGGTTCAAGAACCTGCAGACCTACGGCCGCATGCAGGATGCACAGTTGTTGTGGGCCTCGATCGCCAGCAGCAGCCGCACCTTCGGTGCGAGTTGCCGCGACCTGGTGCCCGACGCGGACGCCGCCAGGGCGCTCATCAATCGCCACCTGGCATGGCTCGCCGCGCTGCGCCACGAACTGCGCAAGCACAAGCCGTGGGAGCAGCACGACAAGGCGAACTTCATCGAATGGCAGAAGTACTACACCGTGCCGGAGCACGCGCAGTCGCTGACGTTCGAACTCTCGCGCTTCGTGTCGCCGGAGGAAGCCGCGCTGGTGCTCGAAGCGCGCAACCCGCCGTGGCAGGTGTTGGCGATGCAGGGCGCCGATGCGAAGCGATTGCTGGACGCGGGCGTGATTCCCGCGAATGCATTCGCCGAGGTGCAACGCGCGACGCGCGAATTCGGCGAGTTGCAGGGCAAGGTGGAGCGCATCAAGAACTACCCGTATCCGCGGCAATTCGCGTTCATCCATTCGATCTTCGTCAAGATCCTGGCCGTGTTGCTGCCCTTCGGGATGATCAGCGAGCTGGCGCGGCTCGGCACCACCATCGGCGGTTGGGCCGGCCAGTACGCGGTATGGTTGGCGATTCCGCTCAGCCTGATCATCTCGTGGATGTACGTGTCCCTCGACGAGGTGGGCGCGAGCACCGAGAACCCCTTCGAAGGCGGCGCGAACGACGTGCCGATCACCAGGATCTGCGAGGAGGTCGAACTCGACCTGCGCCAGATGCTCGGCGAGATCGCATTGCCGGCGCCTTCGAAGCTGGAAGGCGGAATCGCGATGTAGATCGTCGCCCGGGCGTGCTAAAACACGAGCCGCCATGCCATCCCCCATTTCCCTCGGCGTCCTGGGCCACTGCGTCCGCCAGCAGGCGACGGCCGACATTGCGCTCGCGCAGTTGCGGCCGACGATTCCCGAGCACGACATCCATCACCACCAGCACGACGACATGCACCTGGTGCTGTTGCTCGCCGGCCCCTACGCAAGCGATGCGCGCGGGATGCCGGCGGTGTGCGTGGAGCCTGCGCTGATCTTCAATCCGCCGGGGACCGAGCATCGGGATCGCTTCAAGTCGCTCGACGGTTTGTTTCTCACGCTGACGATGCCGCTCGATGCGTGGCAGCGGTTTTCGCAGGGAATCGAAACGCCTGACGCTCCCGTGCGTCTCGATCGCCAGGCACTCGCTCGTGCGATGCGCCTGCTGCCGGAATTGTGGCAATGGGAGGCGACTTCTCCGTTGGCGGTCGAATCGATTCTCGGCGAGCTGCTCGCGGATCGACAAGCGCAACGTGCGAGCACGCGCGCCGATGCGGTGCTCGATCGCGTGGTCGAACGCCTGGACGATGCGCTTGCCGCGCCGCCGTCGATCCGCGAACTGGCGGCCCTCGTGGACCTGCACCCGGTGTATCTCGCGCGCATGTTCCGCCGGCGCTTCGGGCAGGCGCCGAGCGACTGGATCCGGCAGCGACGCCTGCATCGCGCCTTGTCCGCGATCGCGCGCGGACGCCCGGTGGTGGAGGCGGCATCGGCGCTCGGGTTCGTCGACCAGAGCCACCTGCATCGGTGTTTCGTCGCCGAGTTCGGCATGACGCCTGGGGCCTTCCGGCGCTTGGCGTTGGGGCGCGGCGAGGTTGCGCGGATACAAGAACGGCTGATTCGGCGGTGCTAGCCTGCGATCTTCCTTGGAGGAGATCGTCGATGTCGCGTTGGCCCTTGATGGTTGCGATGTGCGCGTTGTTTCCGTTGGCCGCGCAGGCGCAGGACGCCTTCGCGCCCGCCACCCGCGCCGTGGAGAACGGCGACTTCAAGGCGATCACGAGCGTGCTCGTGGCGCAGGATGGGAAGATCGTCTACGAACATTATTTCGACGAAGGCGGCGCGCAGGCGCGGCGCAACACGCGTTCGGCGACGAAGACGGTCGCGGGCATCCTCGCAGGATTGGCGATCGAAGACGGCAAGATTCGCGGCAAGGACGCGCGCGTGTTCGACTTGCTGCCGCCCGCGCGCAGGCAACACATGCAGAATCCTGATCCGCGCAAGGAAGCGATCACCGTCGAAGATCTGCTGACGATGTCCGCGCTCGTCGAGTGCGACGACGAAAACCAATTCTCGCGCGGCAACGAAGAACGCATGTACCTCGTCGAGGATTGGGTGCAGTTCTGGGCGGACCTGCCGGTGCAGGGCTTTCCGGCGTGGATGCCCAAACCGAAGGATGCGCCGCATGGGCGCAGCTTCCGCTATTGCACCGCGGGCGTGACGACGCTGGGCGAAGCCATACAGACCGCCGTCGGCGAGCCGTTGCAGGATTACGCGCAGCGGCGCCTGTTCACGCCAATCGGAATCGAAGCGCCACAGTGGCAGTTCTCGCCGCTCGGCCTGGCGCAGGCGGGCGGCGGCCTCGGCTTGCGCACGCGTGACCTGTGGAGAATCGGGCAGCTGTACCTCGACGGTGGGCGCGCGAACGGCAAGCAGGTCGTCCCGGCGGCGTGGGTCCAGGCGTCGCTGAGCGCGCAAGCCAGCGCGCGCGAGGAGGCGGACTACGGTTACCTCTGGTGGCTGATGAAGGTGCCGGTCGGCAACCAGGTCCACACCTATCCGGCGATGGCCGGAACGGGCGGCAATACGCTGTTCCTCGTGCCCGACAAACAGGCGGTCGTGGTCATCACGACGACCAACTACAACGAACGCCAGCCGCACCTGCTGACCTTCAAGCTGTTCACCGAGAAGCTGTTGCCGGCGCTGAAGTAGGGCGGTCACATCCGGCGCGGGCGGGCGTCCCTGTCATCGACTCCTGACCGGAATACCCGACATGCCCTGGCTCCGCTGGTTGCTCGCCGCCTTTGCCGTCACCGCGCCGCTGATCTTCCTGTCCCACGTCCTGCGCGATCGCCCACTGCATTACGCGGTGAGCGAAGCCCTGGTCTGGGGCGGGATCAGTGCGTGGATCTACACGCTGGGCCGCATCGAGAACACGCGTCGCGGGCGCCACTGCGCCCTGTGCGTGGGGCCTTCGCGCGCCGGGGAGTAGGATCGCGGCGCCCACGAGGAGGGAGCGCCATGGCCATCCGCAAACGCACGACCAAGACCGTTGCTGCACGCAAGCACGAAGTGCGCGCCGAATTGACCAACGTGGAATTGGTCAAGGCGAAGTCGGCGTTGCGCCTGGAGGTATTCGTGCGCCGCGAAAAACTCGGCGAGCTCGAAGTCGGCCGCGGGTCGATCTACTGGCGCGGCGCGAACCGGCATCTGCGCAAGCGCATCGATTGGACGCGGTTCGCGGAGATGATGGATGGACTTGCGTATGGTGGGCGGTAGTCGCGCCTTCGTTGAATCGCGATTTGAATTCGGCCACGCGTTGACGTAGCGTCCCGTACGGGCGAAGGGGACGCCCGTTGGGGAAATGTGTGGAAGATCCAGCCGATCTGAAGTTTTCGGTGCGCCCTGATGCGCGGCCGCAGCGCGGCTCGTCGCGTTCGAGCGCGTTGCATTGGTGGTTGCTCGCGGTGCTTGGTGCACTCGTGTTCCTGTTCGTGCGCGGCATGTTGGCGCGCGGCGCAGAGACGGCGGGGCATTCGGAGCGGACGCCGCTCGTGACACAAGTTGCGCCATCTACTGAAATGCCCACCGATGAAATGTTCCCCGCCGACTCGACGCCGATGGTCTACAAGTGCGTCGGGACCGGGGGCGCGATTGCCTACCAGAGTTTCCAGTGCGCGGCCGATGAGGCGACGCGTGGGGCGTATGCGGCGCGGCCGGACACTTGGGGCGATGTGGAGGCTGCGCGAGCGAAGCAACTTGATGCTGTACGGCAGGCGCGCGTGATGTCGCAACTGGCGGAAAACGGCCAGACGCGTTCGACGTTCACATCCTCCGCGAACTACGACCAGGCGCGCGCGCAATGTGAAGCCGCGAAGGTGCATCGGGAGAACACATTGCGCATGGTCGGTCTCGCGCGGACATACGATTTGCTCCAACGGCTCGACGAAATGGTGCGAGAAGCCTGCAAGGGCACCTAGTCCACCGCCCCCTAGGATTCGTCCTACCCAGTCAACTTCATTCGGCTTGCGCCCGGTTGCCCCAAGGGACGACTGACGCGGGCGCGTTGCAGGCGCACCTTTCCATCACCCCCGATGGAAGGCCCGTGCCATGCAAGACGTCGATGACCGCCCCGATTTCGTCCGCGCCAGCGACAACGCGCTCAAGAGCCTGCGCGCCGTCTTCCTGCTGACGGGTCGTTCGTCGGAGGAAGCGCTCGCCGCGGCGGCAGGAGTCGTTGCGACCTTGCTCGATCACGGCGGGCCCGGGTGGATCGAGCGCCTGATCGAATCGCAGACCTCGGAATGGTTGCGCGAGATGGCGCGGTTCGCGGCGCGCGACCTGGACGAGCGCGAGGTGGATGCATCCACGCGCGCGCGCACCTTGCTGGTGTGCCTCGCGCGGCAGGCGCTCGCGTCGGAGGTGTTCGACGCCGTCGCCGCGCGGTCGAACTGAGGGATACGGCCGTGTGTGGCGTCGAAGCGGTCGATGTCGCGCAGGTGTGTTGGGCCTTGCGCCGGGGGCATAGCGCGCGCGTGGGGCGCGTGGTGCTGCGGCCCGACCTCCTGCGCGACATCATCTGGCTGCGCGACCCCGCGGGCGAAGTGGAGATCGCCGCGACCGCGATCGACGAAGCCGGCTGCCTGGCGGCCTTGCAGGGCGCGGTGCGGTATTGCGTCGACGGGCCCTGCGCCTGCGGAGACTCCTTGCGGCCGGCGGTGCGGTTCCGGTAGCCGGCTCACTTCATCGAGTGCAGGCCGATCATGTTGCCTTCGGTGTCGAAGCCCAGGGCGATGAAGCCGTACTCGCCGATGGAGAACTTCTCCTTGTGGAGTTTTCCGCCGCGTTCCACCAGGCGCTTGGCTTCCACCGCACAGTCCTCGCACATGAAATACACCAGCGTGCCCATGCCGCCGGAAGGAACGCTCGGCATGCGGACGAGCGCGCCGGCCGCGCCCTGCGCGTCCTGTTGCATGGGGAAGGCCCACATTTCGCCTTCGTCGCCCGCGTTGAGTTTCTCGAGCTTCCGTCCGAACACGCCTTCGTAGAAGGCTTTCGCGCGAGGAAGATCCTGGACGTAAATCTCGAACCAGCCGACCGGATTGGCCATGTCGCACTCCTGTTGTGGGATGGATCAGTCGAAGATCTCGCTCAGCCAGTGCTTCTTTTTCTTGTAGTAGGGCTGGGCGTGCGGGTGGTGCGGGTGCGGCGCATACGCGGGCTGCGGCGTTTGCGGTGCGGGTGCTGCAACGGTGCTGGAGGCGCGCTGGAGAAGCTTGTCGAGCTCGCCGCGATCGAGCCACACGCCGCGGCATTGCGGGCAGTAGTCGATCTCGATGCCTTGGCGGTCGGTCATCAGCAAAGTCGCGTCGGGGCAGTGGGGACAACGCATGCGCAGCGCCTGTGTCGGGGGAGGCTCGACGTTAGCCGGTCTGCCGGGGATTCGGTGACGGACGTTTCTGGATCAGCCGGCGTTCGCGCTGAAGATCAGACGCGTCGCGGCGTCGTCGCCGAGGACGGGCTGCAGGCGGATCTCGACGCGTTCGCCGCCGCGTTCCCAGTGCAGGTGCACGGCATCGGCGCGGGCGTCGTCGGTCAGGACGCGATAGCCGCGCTGCACCATGGCGTTGCGATAGAACGCCGCCGTCGTTTCCATGGCGGCGGGGACGAACCAGCTGCCGCCGAAGGCGTTGGAGGTCAGCCGTTGGCTGCGGGCGGGCAGGGGAAAGTCGGCTTGCGCCTGCACCGCGGGCCGGTGCGATACGACGTTGGCGCCGACATTGAGCGCACCGTTGCCGGCCAACGCGGGCGCGCAGGCCGCGCTCGCGAACAACAATCCGGTGATGACACGACGGACGACCATGCGACGCTCCGGGGGTGGCGTGCAGGAACGTGCTGCGGGGTGGGAGATTCAGCGCCGCGCCACGTTGTCCCCACGTGAATGCGTGTTTGCAGTTTTACTGCAGAGCTTGCCGCGCCACCCTGCGAAGACATGCGACGGCGGAGGATCGGTCGCATGCGCCGATTCGTGCAGTCCTTTTCCGAAGAAAGTTTCCCGCGCGGCTTGCCCGCCGCGCTGGTGTCGGCGCTTGCCGCGTGCCCCGACCGTTTCAACATCGCGGTGCGCAAACCCGCGGCGGTGTTGCTCGATCGCGGCGACGGGCTCGTCGTCGAAGACTTCGATTGGGGCCTGATCCCGAGTTGGTCGAAGCTGCCGGAAACGAAGTACACGACGGTCACCGCGCGCCTGGATCGCGCGCCGCGCAGCCGCATCTTCAAGCGCCCATGGGAGCAGCGGCGCTGCATCGTGCCCTTGAACGGATACTACAAGTGGGATCGCAGCGTGTCGCCGGCGCAGCCGTATTTCATCCAGTCGCAAGCGGGGCAGGTGTTGTTCGCGGCGGGCTTGTGGGATCACTGGCATCGCGAAGAACCGCACGTGTATTCCTTCGCGGTGCTCACCGCGGGCAATGCGGCGATTCCGCCGCCGCTCGTGCCCGATGGCCCGGTGTTCGTCGAAGCGGCGAAGATCGCCGACTGGATCGAAGGGCCATGGTTTCCCCAGCGTTTCCTCGCGCGCATGCCGCAGCCGGCGCTGGAGGCTTATCCGGTGTCGCGCCGCATCCGCTCGCGCGAAGAAGACGACTACACCCTCCTGGATCCCGTGGATCCGCAGGAGGATGCAGTCGCCACCGTGGGCTTCGACGACGTCTTCGAAGACGAAGACGACTGAGCGTCAGTACTGCTGCAAGCCGAGGATCGACTGCAGCACGCTGGTCAGGATGACCGCGATGTTGTCGTTGCCGTTGTTGTTGCCGTAGTCGTAATTGTCGCCGTTGCCGTAATAGGTCCCGTAGCGATAGTCGTTGCCGTAGGAATCCTGGTAACCGCGCTGGAAGCCTTCGCGGAAGTAGTGGTTGTACTCGCTGCGGTCGACGTAATAGCCGTTGTAACCGTAGCTCGCATCCTGGTAGGCGAAGTTGTTGCGCCAGTCGCTGCGCCAGCCGTCGCGGCGGTCGGCCATGCCGGCGCGCACGCCCATCTGGTAGCCCTCGCGCACGGCCTGTTGCAGCAGGTCGGCCTGGTAGCGGTTGGCGTCGTAATAGCGGCCATCGCGAACATAGCGATAGGACACCGGCGCGTTCCAATACGCATCGCGCGCATAGTTCTGCTCGGCGAGGCGTCGCTGCTGCGCGAGCTGCTGCTGCCAGTACCACTGCTGGTAGGCGTACTGCTGCGAGCGACGCTGCGCCTGGAGCGCGGCGATGCGGTTCTGTTCGGCGACGCGACGCGCGGCCATGTAGTTGCGATAGTCGACCTCGCGCTGGCGCTGCATCTGGATCATGCGCTGGCGCTGCGCTTCGGTGACCTGGCGCTGGTGGGCGGCGTTGCGTTGCTGCGCTTGTCGGCGATCGGCCTGGTGCTCGAGGTCGGCGCGATGCTGCGCGTCGCGGCGCGCTTCGGCCTGGCGACGTTGCGCCTCGTTGCGAGCTTCGGCCTGGCGATGCAGGGCTTCATTGCGCTGTTGCGCCTGGCGATGCTCGGCGTCGCGACGTGCGTCGGCCTGGCGACGTTCGGCCTCGCGATGCTGCGCCTGTTCGCGCTGATGCTGCGCTTGCTCGCGCTGCTGCGCCTGGCGCTGTTCCGCCTGCTGATGCTGCTGCGCCTTCTGGCGCTGCTCGGCCTGGCGGCGTGCATCGTCGTTGTGCTTCTGCGCGTCCTGATGCGCCTTCTGCGGCGGATGCTTGGCCTTTTCCTTCTCCTTCTCCGCATCCTGGTGCTGCTTGTCGTTCTGGCGCGCCGACGCGTCGGGCGCGACCAGGCCACCGGCGAGGACCAGGCCGATGGCGCCTGCGAGGATGACATTCCGTTCGAAACGCATGGCACACCTGTGGGTTGGTGGAACTGTGTGCAGTTGGCGGCCGTAGCGCTGAATCGATTCTGAGAATTCGCGTGAAGCCTTTGTCGCGTTCAGGTTGTAGAGTCTTAGCCTGCGTGAGTCGCGCGTGAACCGAGGATCCCCTGCACGATGCCCCATGGCCTGACACTCATCTCGACCCTGGCCACCGCGTTCGGCGCGGCGTTGATCCTCGGTTTCATCGCCGCGCGCCTGCGCTTGCCGGCGTTGGTGGGTTACTTGCTTGCGGGTGTGCTGATCGGGCCCTTCACGCCGGGATTCGTCGCCGACACGGGCCTTGCGGCCGAACTCGCCGAAATCGGCGTGATGCTGCTGATGTTCGGCGTCGGCCTGCATTTCTCGTTGCAGGACCTGCTCGACGTGCGCAAGGTCGCACTGCCCGGCGCGGTGCTGCAGATCGCGGCGGCGACGGGCCTGGGCGCGCTGGTCGCGCATCAATGGGGTTGGTCCTGGGGCGCGGCGATCATTTTCGGGCTCGCCCTGTCGGTGGCCAGCACGGTGGTGTTGCTGCGCGCGCTGGAGGCGCGCGGCGTCCTGGATTCGATGAACGGCCGCATCGCGGTGGGTTGGCTCGTCGTCGAAGACCTCGCGATGGTGCTGGTGCTTGTCCTGTTGCCGCCGATTGCCGGCGCGCTAGGCGGCACGGCGACACCCGAAGGCGGCGCCAACCTGTGGCTCGCGCTGGGCATCACGTTGTTGAAGGTCACCGCCTTCCTCGTGGTGATGCTGGTCGCCGGCCGCAAAGTGCTGCCGCGCATGTTGTGGTGGGTGGCGCAGACCGGCTCGCGCGAACTGTTCACGCTTGCGGTGGTGGCGTGCGCGGTGGGCATCGCGTTCGGTGCGGCGGAATTGTTCGGCGTGTCCTTCGCGCTCGGCGCGTTCTTCGCGGGCATGGTGCTGCGCGAATCGGAGTTCTCGCATCGCGCGGCCGAGGAGTCGCTGCCGCTGCGCGATGCCTTCGCGGTGTTGTTCTTCGTCTCGGTCGGCATGTTGTTCGACCCGATGGTGATCGTGCAGGAACCGCTGCGCGTGCTGGCGGTGGTGGCGATCATCGTGTTCGGCAAGACCCTCGCCGCGGCGCTGTTGGTGTTGTTGCTGCGCTATCCGCTCAACACGGCCCTGACCGTATCGGCGAGCCTGGCGCAGATCGGCGAGTTCTCCTTCATCCTCGCGGGTCTGGGCGTGTCGCTCGGCGTGTTGCCGAAGGAAGGCAACAGCCTGGTCCTCGCCGGCGCCATCATTTCGATCGCGCTCAATCCGCTGCTGTTCGCCGCGATCGAGCCGCTGCAGAAGGCGATCCGCAAACGCTCGGCCCTCGCGCGGCGTCTGGAACAACCGGCCGACCCGATGGCCGCGCTCCCGATGACCACGGACGCCAAATACCTCTCCGGCCATGCGGTCCTCGTCGGCTACGGTCGCGTGGGCAAGCGCATCGCGCAGCAATTGACCGCGGGCGGGATTCCGGTCGTCGTCGCCGAGCAGAACCGCGAGCGCGTGGAGCAACTGCGCGAACAGGGGTTCGCGGCCGTCTCGGGCGATGCCTCCGAAGCGGCGACCCTCGTGCAGGCGCACATCACCGGGGCGCGCTGGCTGATCGTCGCGACGCCAGATACTTTCAGCGTGCGGCAAATGTCGGAAGTCGCGCGAACATTGAATCCGAACATCGACATCATCGTGCGCAGCCACAACGCCGAAGAGGCCGCTTTGCTCGCGCAGGAACATGCGGCGGGCAAGGTGTTCCTCGGGGAAGTCGAACTGGCCGACGGAATGAGCGACTACGTGATCGAGGCAAACCGGACATGACCGCGCCCTACGACGATCTGCTCGCGCGCGCCCACGCGCACGCGCTCGACTATCTCCACGCGTTGCCCGAACGCCGCGTCGGTTCCACCGCAAGCCGCGACGAACTGATGGCCGCATTGCGCGCGCCGTTGTCCATCGAAGGCGAAGCGCCGGAAGCCGTGCTCGACCTGCTCGCATCGCAGGCGCCCCGCGGCGCGGTGGCCTGCAATTCGCCGCGCTACTTCGGGTTCGTGATCGGCGGGTCGACGCCGGTGTCGCTCGCGGCCGATTGGCTCGTATCGACGTGGGACCAGAACGCCGGCATCTACGTGATCTCGCCCCTGGTCTCGGTCGTCGAGGAAGTCGCGGGCGAATGGTTGCTGGACGTGTTCGACCTGCCGCGCGATTGCGGCGTGGGTTTCGTCACCGGCTGCCAGATGGCGAACGTCACGTGCCTGGCCGCCGCGCGCCACGGCGTGTTGCGGCGCGTGGGCTGGGATGTCGAAGCCGATGGCCTGCAGGGTGCGCCCCGCATCAACGTCGTGGCCTCCGCCGAATCGCACATCACCATCGATGTCGCGTTGCGCTATCTCGGCCTGGGCACGCGCTGCATCCGGCGCATTCCGTCCGATGCGCAGGGCCGCATGGAACCTGAGGCATTGCGTGCGGTGCTGGCCACGCTGGAAGGCCCGACCATCGTTTGCGCGCAGGCGGGCAACGTGAACACCGGCGCGTTCGATCCCCTGCGCGAAATCGGCGCGCTCTGCAACGCGCATGGTGCATGGCTGCACATCGACGGCGCGTTCGGTCTATGGGCGCGCGCAAGTGCGAACGACGCGACGCGCGCGCTGGTCGATGGGGTGGAACTCGCCGATTCCTGGGCCACCGATGCGCACAAATGGCTCAACGTGCCCTACGACTGCGGCGTGGCGCTGGTGAAATCGCGCGAGGACCATCGTGCGGCGATGACGACGGCGGCCGCCTACCTGGTGCAGACGAAGGGCCCCGAACGCGACGCCGTCGACTGGGTCCCCGACTTCTCCCGCCGCGCGCGCGGCGTGCCGGTCTACGCGAACCTGCGTGCGCTGGGGCGCGAAGGCATCGCGCAACTGGTCGATGGCTTGTGTGCCCGTGCGGCCGAGATGGCCGCGGCCCTCGCACCCGAAGCGGGCGTGCAGATCCTGACCGACGTGGTCCTCAACCAGGTGCTGGTGCGCTTCGGCGATGACGACGAGCTCACCCGGCGCGTGATCGCCGGCGTGCAGGAGGAAGGCACCTGCTGGCTCGCCGGGACCACCTGGCAGGGCCGGGGCGCCATGCGCATCTCGGTTTCCAACTGGGCCACGACGGCCGACGACTCCGCCCGGAGCGCCGCGGCGATCCTTGAGGTCTGGCGCCGGGTGCGGGGCGAAAAATAATTTCGGGGCGCGTGTCGATCCGCGTCCTCCCCATTCGTCGAATGGGATGAAACGGGCAGGCCTTCCCCTGGAGCCGTCCTTTCCATCCCACCCCAACGAGGAGTTCCACCATGCGTTTCTTTTCCACCGTCCGCGTGCAGGAAAACAATGGCCAGGTCCCCAGCGAGCGCCTGATGGCCGAGATGGGCAAGCTCATCGAGGAGTTCATGGCCAAGGGCGTGCTGCTGGATACGGCCGGCCTGCGCCCCACGGCCGAAGGCGTCCGCCTGCGCAACAACCACGGCAAGCTCAGCCGCACCGATGGCCCGTTCACCGAAACGCGCGAAGTGATCGGCGGCTTCGCCATCCTCAAGGCCGACTCGATGGCCGAAGCCATCAAGTTGACCGAGCGTTTCCTCGAAGTGCACGGCGACGAATGGAACGTCGAGTGCGAGGTGCGCCAGATCGAGGACATGGACGCCGATTGCGGGAAGCAGGCGGCGGCTTGAAACGTCCCGCCGGCTTCAAAACTTCCCGCTGAACGTGATGCTGTAGATCGGACCGATCGTCCGATTGCGCATCTCGTGGAAATCGATGGGGCCCGTACGGCGATCGACGTACACCGTGCGGTCCCACATCGACATCGCATCGCCGAGGTTGCTCGCCTGCAGGCGGATGGTCATGCCGAGGAGGTTCTTGCGTTCGACGAACAGGTTGCCCCAGATCGGGCCTTCCCACTGGCGGCCGACTTCGGTGAGGCGGTAGTCGAGTTCGTAGTAGGAGTAATCGATCGCGCCGCCCCAGGCCCAGTCGGTGTTCGGGATGTCGTGGCGCAGCGCGATGGAAGCGAGTTCGGCGAGGTTGTTGCTGATCGGGCGGTCTTCGAACGTCAGCGGATCTTGCACGCTGCTGTGTTCCATCTGCCAGGTCACATCGAACTTCGCGCCCTTCCAACCGAGCGGATCCATGTTGATCGTGCCTTTCCACTCGAAGCCGTAAAGCGTGGCTTCTTCGAGATTGCCCGGGCTTTCGCCATCCACGCCGATCGGGATCGTATCGACGATGTCGTCGATGCGCTGCCCGTACACGCGCAACGTCGTGGTGCCCCATGCGCCGAGCTTGCGGTTGCCTTCGGCCGACAACTCCCAGGTCTGCGGCGGGACCAGGTCGGGGTTGCCGGCGTTGGCCTGGTCGTTGGTGAGGTTCACCGAAGCGATGAAGTCGTAGAAATTCAGCTGGCCCACGCGGCGTTCGAGCTTGAAGTTCCAGTCCATGTTTTCGGACTGCTTCCACGCGAAGGACACCAGGCCCTTGGGGCGGCGGAAGGTGCGCGTCAGGCCGCCTGCGCCGACTTGCTCGAGACGCGAGTACTCGCCGCCGAGGTTCACCTGCAGCTGCAGGTCGGGCGTAAGTTCGCGGCCGTAGCTGGTCATGAGCTCGTAGCGGTCTTCCTGCACCGTGGCCGTGCCGTTGGGCAGCGGCACGATGACGAAATCGTCGGTGCCGCTGGCCAGCGACAGCGTCGACGCGCTTTCCAGTTTGTTGAACGCGTATTCGCCCGACACCTGCAAATCGCCGCCGAAGCCCTTCCAGCGATATTCGCTGCGCGCGATCCGTTCGGTTTCGTTGCCGATGCGGCGGAAGCGCGCGCCATCGGTGGGCGTGATGTCGCCATCGAGATAGTCGTCGAACACCGTGTCGACCAGCGGATCGTGCGTGTAGCGATCCAGGCCGATCAACTTCAGGCGCCCCGGACCGAGCTTGAACTCGTAGTCGCCGCCCAGTTCCCAGTTGTAGCCGCCTTCGTCCTCGAGCACGGTGCGGAAGCGGTCGGGCACGGTGGGGTCGCCGACGCGGATGCCGTTTTCGACGTAATCGAAGATCAGGCGCTGGTAGCGTCCGTTGAAGTTGCCCTTGCCGCCGCTTTCGGTGGTCCACGCCAATTGTGTGCTGAGCGTCGGCGCATCGCTCTCGCCGGTCCATTCGTCGTTGCGGTTTTCGCGCACCGTGCCATCGGCGTTGTAGATCACCGTGGGGCCGCCGGCGCCGCTGTGGTTGGCGTTGTTGGTGAAGCCGACCGTCCAGTCCATGCGCCCCGCGGCGCCGCTGACCGAGACATTGCCGCGCGTGAGCTGCGGATTGGTGAAATCGCGCCGCACGTCGGGGCGCCATTCCCATTGGCCGCTGATGCCGGCGGCCTTGGTGACGACGTTGGCGACCTGGCCGGAGAGGCCGGGGATGTCGAGCGTCGCGCCGTCGACGATCTCGATGCGCACGACGTTGCCCGAAGGAATGCGGCCCAACTGGCTGAGCACATCGTTCGACTTCGCCGAGATGCGCTGCCCGTTGATCAACACGTTGCCGGTGGCCTGGCCCAGGCCGCGTTCGACCACCTGCGTGCGGATGACGAAGCCGGGCACCTGTTCCAGCATGTCCAGCGCGTTGTTGGGCGCGAAGCGCTTGAAGTCGTCCGGCGTGTAGGTGCGCGCGGCGTTTTCGATGGTGGGCTTGTCCGGCGGCGCGGCGGCCTCCTGCGCGAGCGCATCGGCGATGGAGAGCGGCAACAGGGCCGCGCATAACAGTGCGCCACGCAGGCGATCGGAACGACGCATCTCAAACCCCCGGACAATTGCGAAAGAGTGCAATACCGAGGGCACGGCGCACCGTGCCATCGGTCCCGGAGATGGATGAGGCGTCGTGCGGTTTGGTTTAAGCGATCGACGCGACCGTGTCGTAAGTCATGGTGCTTTTCAGTTCGTGCGTTGCTTCATGTCTTCCAGCCACGCCTTGCCGCGCCGTTCCATTTCTTCCTTCGGCACTTCTTCCTTGTGCGTGCCGAGCATCCACTTGTGGCCGAAGGGATCGACCACCGTGCCCATGCGGTCGCCCCAGAATTGATCCTCGGGAGGCTGCACGACGGTGGCGCCGGCCTTGACGGCCTTGTCGATCGCCGCATCGGCATCCTTGACATAGATGAGCATGCCGCCGGTGGCACCGCCGCGCGACTTGGGCGACAGCGCGCCCCATTCGGGGAATTCGTCGGAGAGCATGAAGCGCGAGCCGTCGATGTCCATTTCCGCGTGCGCGACCTTGTCGCCCATCGGCAGGCGATAGGTTTCCTTCGCGCCGAAGGCGTTCTTGTAGAAGTCCATCGCCTTGTTCGCATCGTCGACGACGACCGAAGGGGTCAGCGAGTGATAACCGGAGGGCATGTAGGGAACTGCCATGGCGGGGGCTCCGTCGGGTGGGGGAGGCGTGAATTTGCACGGGCGGTCGTTACGCGGCGATCACGGGCGCGTTGCATTCATTTGTCCGCGCGTATTCTCTTGCGTCCCTTGCGATTGAAGGAGCGGTGCATGGCCACCGGGTGGGCGGGCGACAACGCCGTCAACGACCAGATCGATGCCACCGTGAAGGACGGCGTCCAGCGCGTGCGCGATCGCATGCCGAAAGGGCCGTCGCTGGAACATTGCGAAGAATGCGGCGCACGCATTCCCGACGCGCGGCGCGAAGCCGTGCCCGGCGTGCGCCTGTGCGTGCCCTGCCAGGAAGCGGCAGACGAGGAAGAGCAGGCCTTCAGCGGCTACAACCGCCGCGGAAGCAAGGACAGTCAACTGCGCTGAAGGGGAAGTCGATGGCCAGGGAGGCACGCAAGCGCAGGGGAGTGAAGGCAACGCTGTTGATCTGGCTGTGCGTGCTCCTCGCGCTGGTGGCCTGGTCGTGGCTCTCGCCGTGGCCTTCGGCGCTCGCGATCCGCGCGGTGTTCGACTACGGCGGCGCGCAAACGGCGCGCAAGCTCGAAAAGCACGTGCCCACTTCGGGCATCAACGAAATGCGCGACGTCGGATACGACGAGCGCGATCCCGACGCCAGGCTCGACCTGTTCGTTCCCGCCGGCAAACCGCCGCGCACGACCATCGTCTGGATCCACGGCGGCGGCTTCGTCGCCGGCCGCAAGTCGGAGGTCGCCAATTACGCACGCATCCTCGCCTCGAAAGGCTACGGCGTGGCGAGCATCGAATACACGCGCGCGCCCGAGGCGCGTTACCCGGTGCCGGTGGAACAGGCCAATCGCGCACTGCAATGGTTGTCGACCAATGCGCCGCGCTATGGCATGGGGCGCGATCGCTTCGTGCTCGGCGGCGATTCGGCGGGTGCGCAGATCGCGGCGCAACTGGCCAACCTCAGTACCTCGCCGGAGTACGCGCGCGAGATGGGCATCCAACCCGTCGTCGAGCCTGCGCGCATCGTCGGCGTGCTGCTGTTCTGCGGCCCGTTCGACGCGGCGCTGACGCGCACGGCAGCCGGCGGCAAGCCGCCGTGGTTCATCCGCTCGGTGATGTGGGCCTACATGGGGCGCAAGGATTTCTGGAATAACCCGCGCATGGCCACGTACTCGGTCGCGCGGTTCGTGACGAAGGACTTCCCGCCCGCGTTCGTTTCGGTGGGCAACGCCGATCCGCTGCAGGCGCATTCCTATCTGCTCGCCGATGCGTTGCGCGCGCAGGGCGTGCATGTCGACGCGCTGTTCTGGCCGGCGGACCACAAGCCGGTGTTGCCGCACGAGTATCAGTTCGACCTGGACACTCCCGAAGGCAGCGAAGCGCTCAGGCGGGCGGAACAGTTCCTGGCATCCCTTCCCTGAGTGCGGCGTCCAGGCGGTCGAGGAACGCGCATTGCGAAGGCAGCAGCTTGATGCGCGCTTGATCGAAGGTCAGCCAAGCGGCGCGATCGACTTCCGGCCAGGTTTGCACGCGGCCGCTGCGGGGCGGCCACTCGATTTCGAAGGTGTTGCTGCGCAATTGCGTCACATCGAAATCGCCTTCGACCGCGAAGGCGTGTACGCGCTTGCCGCCGCGCTGGGTGATCTGCCCGAGTGGATGCAGCGCGCCGTGCAGCGGTGATCCGAGTTCTTCCTCGAATTCGCGCAGCGCCGTGGCCTGCTGCATCTCGTCGCCTTCGGGTTTCCCTTTCGGGATCGTCCACGCGCCCTCGTCGCGATTGCGGAAGAAGGGGCCGCCCGGATGCGTCAGCAACACGCGCACGGCGTCGTCGTCGCGACGCCACAGCAAGATTCCGCAGCTGGTTTCGGGCATCGCGCCGGTCAGGCGGCCGCGGGCATCACCGTGGCGATGCGACGTTCCTTGTAGAGCAGGCGTACCTCGACCAGGTTGCGTACGCGCAGCAGCAATTCCTCCGGATCGAAGGGCTTGCGCAGGAAATCCTTCGCGCCGTAGCGCAAGGCCTGGGTGCGATGGCCCGATTCGGCCGTGAGTGCGAGGACGGGCAGGTAGCCGTCGCGCTCGCATGGCTTGAGCGCTTCCATCACTTCGAAACCATCCATGCCGGGCATCAGCACGTCGAGCAGGATCGCGTCGAAATCCTGTTCGCGATGCAGTTCGGGCACGGCATGCGGATCGGTGGTGCAGGCCACCGACGTGTAACCGGCGCTGGTCAACACCTGTTGCAGCGTGCGCAAGGCATCGAGGTCGTCGTCGACGACGAGGATGCGGGCGGAAAGGATGTCGGCGGCGCTGATCATCGATGGGGTCCGGGGGCGGCAGGCTGCGGCCGACGTTCCGGCCTCCACGGTGAAATCCCGATGAAGCGGCTGTTGGCCGACGGCTGAGTTCGCCTGTGTCCGATACGGCCGCTTGCCCGCGTTGAGTGCTGCGTCAGGGGTTTGCGTGCACCACAGGAGAAACACATGAAACGCCAGGTCGCGTGGCTTTTCGCCATGCTGTTGTCGCTCGTCGCAGTTCCCGCCTTCGCGCAGGACAGCGCCTATACCGAGGGCACGGTCACCAACGTCTCCGCCATCAAGGTGGTGGACGGGCAGTTCGAGAACTACATGGACTACCTGAGCAAGAACTGGCGGCCGGTGATGGAAGAGGCCAAGAAGGCCGGCTATGTCCTGGACTACCACGTGTACGGCGCGCAGGCGCACAACCCGCAGGAAGCGGACCTGTACCTGGTCGTGACGTATCCGAACATGGCCATGCTCGACGGCATGGACAAGAAGATGCAGCCGATCCAGGAAAAGGTGACGAAGTTGAACGTGCGGCAGGCGGATGAAGCCTCGGGCAAGCGCGTGGTGATGCGTACGTTGTTGGGCGACGAACTTCTGCGTGAGCTCAATTTCAAATAGCGGAATTGCCCTCCCTTGCGCGGAGCGGGGGAGGGTTACGCCTTGCGCTTGGCGACTTTCTTCGTCGCGACCTTCTTCACGACCTTTTTCACGACCTTCTTCGCACCGAGCTCGATCCACGTCGGCGCGTGATCGCTCGCGCCTTCCAGGTCGCGCACCCAACGATCGACGCCGGCGGCCTTCAGGCGCGGCGCGAGTTCGCTGTTCAGCAGCAGGTGATCGATCCGCAGGCCCGCGTTGCGCGGCCAGTGGTTCCGGAAGTAATCCCAGAACGTGAAGATCTTCTCTTCCGGATACAGCGTGCGCAGCGCGTCGGTCCAGCCTTGCGCGAGCAGGGCTTCGTAACGTTCGCGGCTCTCCGGTTGCAGCAGCGCATCCTTGCGCCAGTGCGTCGGGTCGTAGATGTCGAGCGCGTCGGTGGGCACGACGTTGTAATCGCCGGCGAGCACCACCGGATGCTTGCTGTCGAACAAGGCCTGCGCGTGTTCGATGAAGCGATCGAACCATTGCAATTTGTAGTCGAACTTCGGGCCCGGCCGGGGATTGCCGTTCGGCAGATAGAGACAGCCCACGATGACGCCGTGCGCGGCCGCTTCGATATAGCGGCTGTGCGTGTCCTCGCGCATGCCGGGCAAACCGCGGCGGCTTTCGATGGGGTCGCCGCCGCGCGAGAGGATCGCCACGCCGTTCCACGAGCGCTGCCCGAGCCACAGTGCGCCGTAGCCGGCGTCGCGGATCGCGTCGATCGGAAAGCCTTCGTCGGCGGCCTTCAATTCCTGCAGGCACGCGATGTCCGGGGATTCCTTTTCCAGCCAGCGCAGCAAGTGCGGCAGGCGCGAGCGGATGCCGTTGACGTTGAACGTCGCGATGCGAAGGCTTGCGTCCTTGCGTGCCGCCATCAGGAACTCGGTTGCGGAGGCGCGTTCCCGCGCGGGGCCGCAAAGGGTTCCAGATCGAATGTCGTGGGATCGTGGTGGACCACTTCCAGTCCCGTCGGCGCCCGCGTGGGCGTCGGTTCCTGGAGCGCGGGGCCCGCGCGCTTGCGGACGATCTTCTCGACGTACGGATCGCGCGCCAGGGGCGTGATGGGATCTGCCGGCAAGTGCGCGGCGCGTCCTGCGAGGCGCTCGAATTCGCGCGGGTCCTTCGCGCAATTGAGGATCACGTCGGGATGCTTGTAGCGCATCGCGCGCAGGCGTTGCTGCGTTTGCGCGAAGGCCGCGGGGTCGGTGGTGGTGAGCTTCTCGTACAGCTGCATGCCCAGGCGGCTGTGCGGATCGACATTCATCTCCCGCGAGTCGGCGTACGCATCGCCGCAGTGCAGGTGCCAGCCGTTCTCCGCGCTGATCGCCACGCCCGCATGCCCGGGCGTGTGGCCCTGCAAGGGCAGCATGACGATGACATCCGGCGGCAGGCCGACGAGGTCGCGCACGCAAGGCATGCCTTTCCACGGGGCTTCGGACAACGCGTCGTACTGGATCCAGCGCGGGCGCGTGGACCATTGCATCGGCCGATACCGCTGCTTCGCGCGCCAGCTCGCCTGCGCGGTGGCGTACTCCACTTCCTTCTCGAAGACATGGACGCGGGCGTGCGGGAAGTCGTCGAGGCCGCCGGCCTGGTCGAAATCCAGGTGCGTGAGCACGATGTCGCGCACGTCGTCGGCGCGGAAGCCCATCGCTTCGATCTGGCGCACGGCGGTCATCTCGGCGCGCAGCTCGGGCGCGAAGAGCCTGCGTGCGGCGGGCGAGAGGCGACGTTCGGGATCCATGACATCGCCCATGCCCAGGCCCGTATCGACGAGCAACAGGCCTTCACCGGTCTCCACGACCAGGCAATGGCTGACGCAACGTCCGCGCGTGAGCACGCCGTGCGTGGTGCCATCGATGAGTCGCCCGCCGAACGGGCGCGTGCTGATGCAGTTGAGACGATGGATGCGCACGGGGGGCTCGCGCGGGATGGGGTGGCAGACTTTACGAACGAACGTCGGCGTGCGTGCGTTGCGGCCGTCTTCGCGCATGAGGGCATGCGCGCTGCGTTGTGCGCTCTGCGGTACGCGACGGACGAACTGAGCAGCAAGCAGCGACGGCATGGATGTTGCAGCGCACAGATTTCTTGGAAAAAAGCCGTAAAAAATGCGGTCAAACGTTATCTGCGTGTTAATCGAAATCGCATTCATGCGTTGTCTTCGTCATTCGTCTGAACCGCTAACAACGTGAATGCGCAGATCGTGTTTGGATGGGTGATGAGGGGGTGAAACGAAACGCTCGACGTGTACAGTCCGTCCACGCCATCACGAGACGTCGACAAACACAACGACGCTCCAGCGTGATTGGTCTCGTATTTCTCTTCACTTCCATTGTCTTGGTCGACCAGCTGCTCATTGGGCGCAATTGTCGACCCGCCAACGAAAGGGGCTCAGACCTTGAACAACACGAATCTCGTGCACGATGTGCGCGAGGCAGGAATGCCTCGTCGCGAATTTCTCCGCAACTCGCTCGTCCTCGCCGCTCCGCTGGTCATCGGCGGCGTGTCGATGCCGGCCTTTGCCCTGACGACTCCCCCGAGCCGTTCGCGCGGCAGCGCGGTCCGTAGCGTCAAGGACTACGGCGCCGTGGGCAACGGCAGCCACGACGACACCTCGGCCATCCAGGCCGCGATCAACTCGCTGCCCACCACCGGCGGCACGGTCACGATCCCGGCCGGCACGTACATGATCGATACGTCGAAGAAGATCCGCCTGCGCAGCAAGATGCACCTGAAGCTTTCCTCCGGTGCGATCCTCAAGGCGAAGACCTCCTCGCTGTCGCGCCACTACCTGATCCTGATCAGCGGCGGCTCGGACGTCGAAGTCTCCGGCGGCCAGCTCGTCGGCGACCGCGACACGCACCACTACGGTTCGGGCACCAGCGAATGGGGCCACGGCATCTCCATCGGTGGCGGCGTCACCCGCGTGACGATTCGCGACCTGCGCGTGTCCAAGTGCACCGGCGATGGCGTCTGCATCGGCGGCAGCGCGAACGACGTGGTCATCGCGAACATCATCTCGACCAACAATCGTCGCCAGGGCCTGTCGCTCACGCACTGCCGCAACATCAAGGTCTACGACTCGGAATTCAGCTACACCAAGGGCACCTCGCCCGAGTGCGGCATCGACATCGAGCCGGACGAAGGTGGTACGTGCTCCAGCGTGCTGATCCAGAACTGCCGCATGAACAACAACAACAAGTACGGCATCAACATGTGGAAGCGGTCCTCGGGCATCACCATCACCGGGTGCACCATGGAACGCAACGGCAGCCTGGGCATGAGCACGACGGGCATCAGCAGCCTGAAGGTCACGAACAACACGATCCGCTACAACTCGGCGACCGGCGTGGTCTACAACACCGGCACCTCGGGCGTGACCCACAGCGGCAACCTGTCGTACCAGAACTACACGCGACTGGGCGCCCGCAGCCGCACGCCCTTCACGCTGACCGGTTGGTCCAGCAAGGTCGAGCGCGACATCCTCTGGAAGAGCTCGTACTCGCGCACCATCGGCACCAACAAGTACCAGTAAACCGGTATCGAACGCCCGGCATCAGAACCGGGTTTCTGAAGCGGCGCCCTCCGGGGCGCCGTTTTTTTTGGGTCCCGGGCCTGATTTGGGCGCCGGACCGTGTTAAGGTTCGCCCCGCTCGCGCACGGCCGTAGCGTTTTCCCGGCCCCCGGGTCCCATCTTGGCGGACCCAACTCCGTACCTCTTTCGTCGCGCGACACGCGCCGGCTACCTGCCGGGGCGCACAAAACTGACTCGACAGCGCGGTATCAGGGAAAGCTTCGAGTGCACGCCGCCATGCGCGGCGTGCTTCACATCGGAGCTCCAAATGACGTTCGAAACCCTCGGGCTTTCGCCCGCGCTGCTGCGCGCGCTCGCCGACAACGGCTACACCACCCCCACGCCGATCCAGGCCGAAGCGATTCCGCTGGTCCTCAGCGGCCAGGACGTGCTCGGTGGCGCGCAGACCGGTACCGGCAAGACGGCCGCGTTCGGCCTGCCGCTGCTGCATCGCCTTTCCGAAGGCAAGCCCGCCGCTTCCACCGGCCCGCGCAAGCCGCGCGCGCTGATCCTCGTCCCCACCCGCGAACTCGCGGTGCAGGTCGGCGACAGCATCAAGGCCTACGGCCGCCACCTGCGCCTCAACGTGACCACGCTGTACGGCGGCGCCGGCATGCAGCCGCAGATCGATGCCTTCCGCCGCGGCGTGGACATCCTCGTCGCGTGCCCGGGCCGCCTGCTCGACCACCTGGAGCGCGGCACCGCCAAGCTCGATGCGGTCGAACTGCTCGTCCTGGACGAAGCCGACCGCATGCTCGACATGGGCTTCCTGCCGGCCATCAAGCGCGTCCTCGCACGCGTTCCGGCCACCCGCCAGACGCTGCTGTTCTCGGCCACGTTCGAGTCCAACATCAAGCAGCTGGCGCTGGAGTTCATGAAGTCGCCGCAGCAGGTGCAGGTGGCGGCGCAGAACACGATCGCCGAAACGATCGTGCACCGCGCCCATCCGGTCGACGGCGCGCGCAAGCGCGACCTGCTGATCGACATCCTCGCCAAGCGCCACACCGAGCAGGTGCTGGTGTTCGGCAAGACCAAGCACGGCTGCAACCGCCTGGCCGAACAGCTCGTGGCGGCCGGCCTGTCGGCGGTCGCGATCCACGGCAACAAGAGCCAGGCCGCGCGCCAGCGTGCCCTGAACGAGTTCAAGTCGGGCAAGGCCCGCGTGCTGGTGGCCACCGACGTCGCCGCGCGCGGACTCGATATCCCGAACCTGCCGCTGGTGATCAACCACGACCTGCCGATGGTCGCCGAGGACTACGTGCACCGCATCGGCCGCACTGGTCGCAACGGTGCGACGGGCGAAGCGCTCTCGCTGGTGTCGCCGGACGAAGGCGGTTTGCTGCGCCAGATCCAGCGCATGTTGAAAGCCGAGATCCAGATGGACCCGGTGCGCGGCTTCGAGCCGAGCCGTCCGATCCGCCTGGATGCGGCGCCGTTCAACGCGGGCAAGCCGACGCAGCGTCCGCAGCGCGGCCATCGTCCGCACGGCAAGCCGGCGACGGCGCAGCCGCGTCACGCGCATGCCGGTCCGAAGCAGCATCGCAGTGCGGCCGGCAAGCCGGGTGGGCGTCGCGATTCGCGCGCCTGATCCACGCTCTGCCTGAAAAAAAGGAAAACGCCAGCCTCGCGGCTGGCGTTTTTTTTTTGCCCCGTGGGAAGGCCGTGCGAGTTATTGGGTAGAACGCGAGAAGGGCGCTGGCTTGGCCAAACCTTTCTGCATCGCCTCGCCGATCAACTCGTCCAAGTCCTTCTCGGCCTTCTTGGCGAGCTTCTCCTGCTGCTTGCCGAGTTCGCCCATCTGCTTGCCCAGGGTGTCCATCGGCTTGGAGGCTTCTTCCATCTGCGCGCTGATGCGCTCCATCGGTGCCTGGTTGCGTTCGAGCTTCTGCGACTCACGCTCCATGACCTTGCTCTGCGCTTCCATCTGGTTGCCGATGGTGTCCATCTGGCGGCTCAGCTCGTCCATCTGCTTGTCGAGCGCTTCGCTTTCGGCGTCGGTATCGGCCTTGCGTTGCTTCATCGCAAGCAACTGCTGGCGGCCGGCGAGTTCCATCTGCTGTTGACCCAGCGCCGCCACGCGCTCCTGCGCCGCCATCATTTCGGGCGAGGGCATGTGCGTCTTCGACAGTTTTTCCATCTGCGCGCCGAGCGCTTCCATCTTCTTGCCGTGCACATCCATCTGGTCGCCGAGCGCGGACATGCGCGTGCCGAGCGCCTCGCTGTCCTTCCACGCGGCCTGGGCGCGGCCGACGATCGACGGGTCGTCGATCACGTAGGCCTTGCCATCGCGGCGGAACCAGATGAAGTCCCGCTGCAGGCTGCGCCTGGCGGCGGCGATGTCGTCCATGTCGTCGGTCGAGCCGGACATCGAATACCCATCGCGTCCCTTGCGAACCAGGGCCCACGCGTTGGCGTCGTGGCCGTATTTGTGCATTTGCGCGACCGGCTCGGGCGCCTCCGCGGCTTCCGGGGCCTCCGCAGGTTCCGCCGCTTCGGCCGGCTCCGCGGCTTCCGGGGCATCCGCGGGTTCGGCCGGCTCTGCCGCGTCGGCGGCATCGGCCGGCGCCACCGGGGCCACTGCAACGGGTGCAGCCACCGGCGCGGCATGGGCCGCGGGCGCGGCAGCGGGCGCCTGCTGCCCGATCTGCGCCTGCGCATAGAAGGCGATGCACGCGACGGCGATGCCGATCACGGGAAGCGCGACCCGCCCGGCGGGCAGGCGATGACGCGGTTGCGGGCGAAGCAATTGCTGGATGCGGGACATCAGGAGGCCTCCGTGGGCGGCATGCGCGAGGTGGGGCAGGGCGGGACGCGTGGCGTGCAGGTCCGACAGCGTGGCGAGCGCGACCGCGAGGCGGCGCCCGTCGCCGATGACGTCTGCGGCGATCGCATCGGCGACGACTTCGCGTTCGACGCGAATGCGATGCGAGAGCCACCACGTGACGGGATGGAAGAACAACAGCGCTTCGGCCGCGCGCTGCAGCAGGTTCACGAGATAGTCGTGGCGACGCACGTGTGCGAGTTCATGCGCGAGCAGCGCTTCGACGAGGTCGGCGGGCATGCGCAGCGCAACCGACATCGGCAGCAACACGACCGGGCGCCAGAATCCCGCGACGACCGGCGAGTCCAGCGACTCGACCAGGCGCAGCGCAACGCCGCGCAGGTGGAATCGCAGTGCGAGCGCATCGAGCGTCGCCTGCCAGCGCGCCTGCAACGGCGGTTGCGGCGAAAGACGCATGCGCTGCACCCAGGCAACGCCGAACAGCGTGCGCAGGCAGAACACGCTCGCGCCCGCGGCCCACAGCGCGACGATCATCGGTTGCATCGTGGCCAGGCGCGTTTGCCAATCGATCGGTGCGTTGTCGCCGCCGATGGTGAGGACGGTGCCGTCGGAAACCTGCGCCGTGAAGCCAAGTGTTTCCGGCGTGGAATCCAGCAGCGTCCGCAACACGCTGATGAGCGGAACCAGCGCACACGCGAGCAGGGACAGGCACGCGATCGCGTAACGCACCTGCGGTTTCGATTGCCGCGCACCGCGCAACAACACTGCAGCGAACGCGCCGATCAGCGCGCCTTGCCAGGTAAAATCGACGAGCGCCTGGCCGATCGCGGGAATCAGTCGATCGATGAAGTCATGCATCGCGCGTTCCCTCGTCCTGGGTGGCGTCCAGCAACTTGCGGATCTCGTCGCGCTCGGCGTCGGAGACGTGGGCGTTCAATGCGGCCAGCACCAGTCCCTTTCCGGAGCCTGCGAAGGCTTTCTGGATGAAGTCGGTGAGCAGGTGCGTCTGCAGTGCGTCCTGCGCCTGCGCCGCGGCGTAGACGTGCGAGCGCTGCGTTTCGTCGCGCACCAGCAAGCCCTTGCCGTGCATGACCTGCGCCAGGCGCAGCACGTTGGCGTAGGTGACGTTGGGCTTTTCGTCCTGCATCGCCTGGTGCACGTCCTTGACGGTCGCAGGACCGATGCGCCAGAGCGTGTTGAGCAGGTCGAGTTCGGCGGCGGTGGGCTTGCGGTCGGTCATCGGGAGGGGCGTGCTTGGGGCGATGTGGGCACGCTACGCCGCCTAGACCGAGTTGTCTAGAACACTTTGTCTATGAAGGAAGTCATGGGGCGGATCGGGCTAGGCGGCGACGCCGCCGCTCTCGATTCCCAACAGATTCAAGGCGTTGCCGAGAGTTTCTCCACTGTCGGCGTCGAGCTTGAGCGTCGCGATGCCATCGGCGCGGGTCGTGCCCGATGTGAGGATCGCCAGCTGCAAACCAGCTTCGCGGGCCCGCACGGCGAACCGGTAACCCGAATAGACCATCAGCGACGAACCGACGACGAGCATCGCGTCGCTCGCCTGCAAGGCCGCCTGCGCGTCGAAGACGCGATCGCGCGGCACGTTCTCGCCGAAGAACACGACGTCGGGTTTCAGCAAGCCTTCGCACGTATCGCAGTGCGGCGCGACGAAGGTCGTCGTATCGATCGCATCCAGGTCCGCATCGCCGTCGGGTGCGATCGCGGCTTCGACGGCGTGCGTCCATTCGGGATTGCGCGCGGCCAGCTGCGCCTGCACCGCCTCGCGCGACGACAAGGCGCCGCACGCCAGGCAACGCACGGCATCGATGCGCCCGTGCAGATCGATGACCGCGCGGCTGCCGGCGCGCTGATGCAATCCGTCGACGTTCTGCGTGACCAGCCGCGCGACGCGGCCGGCATGTTCGAGCGCCGCCAGCGCGCGATGCGCGGCGTTGGGCCGCGCGCGCGCGACCATCGGCCAGCCCGCATGGCTGCGCGCCCAGTAGCGCGCACGCGTGGCGGGCTCGTTGAGGAAGGCCTGGTACGTGACCGGCGGCTTCCGCTTCCAAGCGCCGTTGCGATCGCGATAGTCGGGGATGCCCGACGCGGTGCTGCACCCGGCGCCCGTCAGCACGAACACGCGCGGATGCGCGTGCAGCCAATCGGCGAGGGCGTGGGCGTCGGATGTCATGGGGACCTCGGGTTCGAAAGGATTGTCGCGCGCGTGCCGTGAGCGTGCCCGCCACGCGTGCTCCGGCATGATCGACGGCCTCCCGACCGCGAGCCCGCCGCATGCGCCAACGCCGTCCGTCCCTGTTGCGCTCGCGCGACGCCGCCGACAGCGGCAAGGTGGGGATGGTCGAGCTGTTTTTCGACCTCGTCTTCGTCTTCGCGGTCACCCAGCTGTCCCACACGCTCGTCGGCGATCTCTCGCTCACCGGCCTGATGCACGTCGGTTTGCTGCTGCTCGGCGTGTGGTGGGTGTGGATCGACACCTCGTGGGTCACCAACTGGCTCGATCCGGAGCGCATTCCCGTGCGCGTGGCGTTGCTGGCCCTGATGCTCGCGGGGCTCGGGATTTCGATTGCGATCCCGAAAGCCTTCGACGCGCACGGCGTGTTGTTCGCGCTGTCCTACACCGCCTTGCAGATCGGACGCACGCTGTTCTTCCTGTGGGCCGTGCGCGCCGAGCCGCTGCATCGCCGGCGCAACTTCCAACGCCTGCTGGTGTGGACGATCGTGTTTTCGGCGTGCTGGATCGCCGGTGCGATGACCACGCACGATGCACGCCTGGGGTGGTGGGCGCTCGCGCTGGCGATCGAATCGCTCGCGCCGATTTCGTATTTCTGGGTGCCGGGCCTGGGCCGCTCGACGATCGAGGATTGGGATGTCGAAGGCGCGCACCTGGCCGAACGCTGCGCGTTGTTCATCATCATCGCGCTGGGCGAATCGCTGCTCGTCACCGGCATGACCTTCGCCTCGCGCGACTGGCACCTGGACACCTCCATCGGTTTCGCCAACGCAGTGCTCGGCACGATCCTGTTGTGGTGGATCTACTTCGACACCGGCGCCAAGCGCGCGACCAAACGCATCGAACGCGCGGACGATCCCGGCCGCGAAGCGCGCTCGGCCTACACCTACGTGCACGTGCTGATCGTCGGCGGAATCATCGCGTGCGCGGTCGCGGACGAACTGGTGATCGCGCATCCGCAGGAGGGAGGCTCGCTCGGCCTGGCGATCGTGCTCGGCGGGCCGATCCTCTACCTGGTCGGCAACGCGTCGTTCAAATGGATCACCAACGACCGCCGGGCACCGCCGCTCTCGCACCTGGTCGGCCTGGCGCTGCTCGCCGTGCTCGCATGGCCGACGGCGGCGCACCTGCTGTCGCCGCTGCACCTGGCCGTGCTTGCGAACGGCGCGTTGTTGGTGGTGGCGATCTGGGAGTCGCTGGCGGTGCGCGAGGTCGTGGGGACCGAACACCTGCCGGGTCAATGAGGGCCCGGATTGCGCAATTGCTGCGCCGGTCGGGTCGATCCGGCCGGTCGAACGCGCCGCCGGACGGGTCGAATGCATGCGATTCGACGCGATTTTCGTGCCAAAGGGGCGCAAGGGACGAAATAGTGGGGGGAGGGGGATTACAAATGCGCGCGGTTTCATGCAGGATGCGCGCCGGCCGCTTACCTTGTGTCCGCCGATGCGCTTGCGTGTGTTGTCGTCCCTGGTCGTTGCGTCCCTCGCCTGCGGTTGCGCTCATCAGCGCGGCTGGACCGGCGAAGGCGCCACGCCCTTCGACACCGCGCAGGCCGATTGCGATGCGAAGACCCGCGACCTCGATGCCGGTAAACCGCGCGAGGATGGGTTCGACGCTTGCATGGCCGGACATGGGTGGAAGCGGCCATGACCCGCGGGGGACAACGCGAACATCACGACAGATCCCGTATTCCTGCAAGATTGACCCTCGGGCGAAGTGCCCGGACGAGGAGGACTCCATGCGTAACGAAACGAAGACCAAGCTCGCCCTGGCCTGTGGCGCGCTGATCGCCGTGGCCCTGGTTGGCTGCAAGAAGAACGAAGAAGCCACCCCGGCCGCTTCGGCCACCGTCGCTGCCCCGGCCACCATGGCCGCCCCGGCTGCGCCGATGACCCCGGCGATGCCGGCGACGGCGATGCCGGCCGCTTCGATGACGGCCCCGGCCGCGTCGACCGCCGCCGCTCCGGCCGCCGCTTCGACGGCTGCCGACGCCGCTGGCGCCCCGGCGACCCACTAATCGGGTCGGCAAGGCAACAAGCGACACCGGGACGGCGGCCGAAAGGCCGCCGTCTTTTTTTGCGCGCTATTTTCCGAATCCCTGTCGATCCGCCTCGCCCCCGTTCGTCGTCCTTGGCGTAACCCCCAACTAAGGAGTCCGCACATGCGCGTCATGGTCATCGTCAAAGCCACCCCCGGTTCCGAAGCCGGCGCCCTGCCCACCGAAGAATTGCTGCGCGACATGACCGCGTACAACGAGGCGCTGGTGAAGGCCGGCATCCTCCTCGCCGGCGACGGCCTCAAGCCTTCGAAGGACGGCGCGCGCGTGCGCTTCTCGGGCAAGAGCCGTACCGTCAGCGACGGCCCGTTCGCCGAAACCAAGGAACTCGTCGCCGGGTTCTGGGTGTGGCAGGTCCGTTCGATGGAAGAAGCGATCGAGTGGGTCAAGCGCTGCCCCAATCCGATGCCGAACGAAGACTCGGACATCGAGATCCGCCCGCTGTTCGAAGCCGAGGATTTCGGCGACGCGATGCCGCAGGAATTGAAGGATCGCGAGAAGCAGTTGTTCGAAGAAGCGGCCGCGCGCAACGCGCAACGCCAATAACGCAAGACAGGATCCCCGCATGCAACTCGATGCCCGTCGCCGCTGGATCGCCCTGATGGTGTTGTGCCTGGGCGTGCTGATGATCGTGCTCGACTCGACGATCGTGAATGTCGCGCTCCCGTCGATCAAACAGGACCTTCGGTTCACCGACGCCTCGCTGGTGTGGGTCGTCAATGCCTACCTGCTGACCTTCGGCGGCTTCCTGCTGCTGGGCGGGCGGCTCGGCGACCTGTACGGGCACCGGCGTTTGTTCCTCGCGGGCATCGTGGCCTTTACGCTGGCCTCGCTGTGGTGCGGCCTGTCGTCTTCGCAAACCGAACTGGTGATCGCACGCGCCGTGCAAGGCTTCGGCGGCGCGGTGGTCACCTCGGTCGCGCTGTCGCTGATCATGATGCTCTTCCACGCACCGGTCGATCGCGCGAAGGCGATGGGCGTCTACGGGTTCGTGTGCGCGGGCGGCGGCAGCGTCGGCGTGTTGCTCGGCGGTTTGCTCACCAGCGCGCTCGACTGGCACTGGATCTTCCTGGTCAACATTCCGATCGGCGCGATCGTCTTCGCGCTGTGCCTGCGCCTGTTGCCCGGCGGCAGCGGGCACGCGGCCGGCGGCAAGCTCGACGTCGCAGGCGCGGTGACCGTCACCGTCGGCATGATGCTCGCGGTGTACGCGATCGTCGGCGGCAACGAAGCGGGATGGACTTCGCCGACGACGCTCGGCCTGCTCGCCGCGGCGCTGGTGTTGCTCGGCGCGTTCCTCGTCATCGAAGCGCGCGTGCGCGAACCGCTGATGCCGCTGGCGATGTTCAAACTCCGCAACGTCGCCACCGCCAACGTCGTGGGCGTGTTGTGGGCCGCGGCGATGTTCGCCTGGTTCTTCCTCTCCGCGCTCTACATGCAACTGGTGCTCGGTTACGGGCCGATGCAGGTCGGGCTCGCGTTCCTGCCGGCGAACCTGATCATGGCCGCGTTCTCGCTCGGGCTGTCGGCGAAGATCGTCATGCGCTTCGGCATCCGCGGGCCGCTCGCGGTGGGGCTGTTGCTCGCGGCCGCGGGGCTCGCCTGTTTCGCCGCCGCGCCGGTGGAAGGCGACTTCACCACGCACGTGCTGCCGGGGATGGTGCTGCTCGGCATCGGCGCCGGGCTTGCGTTCAATCCGGTGTTGCTCGCGGCGATGAGCGATGTGTCGCCGGCCGATTCGGGCCTGGCCTCCGGGCTGGTCAACACGTCTTTCATGATGGGCGGTGCGCTCGGGCTCGCCGTGCTCGCCAGCCTGGCGTCGGCGCGCACGCAGTCGCTGCAGGCCGCGGGCCTGGCTCCGGTCGCCGCGCTCAACGGCGGATACCACCTGGCGTTCGTGATCGGCGCGGCGTGCGCGGCCGGCGCGGCGCTCATCGGTTGGGTCGTGATCCGTGTCCGGACGCCCGCCACGGATTCACACGGGGCAGGGCTGCCGGCAGGGGATCAAGCGGCCGTGGAGTGACGAACGGTCGTCACAGGACTGATCAGTGGAGACGCAAACTCTTCCATTCGGGATCGGGCCGCAGGCTTAATAGCGCCCACTAGCTCGCCTCGAAGGGGAAGGCAGCGTGGGGGAGATCCTTCAAGTACGTCGACGCGTATTCGCGCCGCGCATGGCAGCGGCCGGGTTCACGCTCATCGAGCTGATGGTCACGGTGATCGTCGCCGCGATCCTGGCGGCCGTGGCCGTGCCGCAGTTCCAGGCCACGATCAACAACAACCGCCTGGCCGGTGCGTCCAACGAGCTGTTGACCTCGTTGCAGACCGCGCGCATGGAGGCGATGCGGTTCAACCACCGCACCACCGTGTGCCTGAGCCGCAATCCGACATCGTCGACGCCGACCTGCGCACCGGCCAACGCCGGCGATGCGACCGGGTTCATCACCTACGTCGACGAAAACGCCAACGACCTCTACAACACCGGCACCGACAAGTTGGTGCGCCAGAGCGTGTTGCCGTCGAACGTGAGGATCCTGGCGAGCACCAACCTGGCCACCGCCAACGGGAGCCAGGTGACCTTCCGCGCCGACGGCTTCGCGCGCACGCCGCCCAACGCCGACATGCTCAAGGCGCGCATCGATCTGTGCCTGCCGACGGGCCACCCCGCCGAAAACCGCCGCCGCATCGAGATCGGTGTCGGCAGCCGCATGTCGGTCACGCGCGTGGACACCGACGCCGACTGCGCAAACGCCCCCGGGAATCCTCCGTGATGAATCGCATCCAATCCAACCGATGCCCGTCCTCGCCGCGCGCCCAGCGTGGCGTGGGCCTGGTCGAAGTCCTGATCGCCGTCGTCGTGCTCGCCTTCGGCCTGCTCGGCATCGCCGCGATGCAACTCACCGCGCTGCGCAACAGCCAGAGCGCGCTGGAGCGCAGCCAGGCCGTCGCGCAGACCTACGCGATCCTCGACGCGATGCGCGCCAACGACGACCGCGCGATCAAGGGCGACTACAACATCCCCGAAACCTGCGCCGTGCCGAACACCGGCGACATCGTCGCCAACGACCTGCACCACTGGATGGAGACGATGCGGCGCAACGACGTCCTCGGCCCCAACGCCTGCGGGACGATCAACTGCACCGCGCGCGAATGCACGATCACCGTCTCGTGGGACGACTCGCGCGCCGGCGGCCTGTCGAAAGAACCGGTCAAGACGACGACGCAGCTGTGAGGAAGCCCATGCACATCCGACACGCCACTCCCGCTTCCCCGCGCGCCGCCCTGGGCTTCACCCTCGTGGAGCTGATGATCTCGCTCGTGCTGGGCCTGATCGTCACCTCCGCGGCGCTGGCGATGTTCCTCGCCAACAAGCAGGTCTACACCACCAGCGAACACCTGGGTCGCGTGCAGGAAAACGTGCGCACCGCCTACGAGGTGATGTCGCGCGAGATGCGCGAGTCCACCGGTACCGCGTGCGAGGCCAACCTCAAGGTGGCCAACGTGTTGCGCTCGAGCAGCAACTGGTGGCTCAACTTCGACAACCGCATCAAGGGATTCGACGGCGCGACGGCGTTCCCGGGCGATTCCTTCGGCACCACGAGCCCGGCGCGCATCGCGGGGACCGATGCGGTCGAACTCAAGTCCGGCCTGAGCGACAGCGTGACCGTCGTATCGCACAACACCGGTACGGCGACGTTCAAGGTCGGCACCGTGAACCACGGGTTCCGCACCGGCGACCTCGCGCTGGTCTGCGACTTCAAGCAGGCGGCCCTGCTCCAGATCACGGCGGCGTCCAACGGCACGACCGACACCCTGCAGCACGTCGCCAACGGCAGCTTCGTGCCCGGCAACTGCACCACGGGCCTGCTGTACGCCTCGCCGACGCTGTGCTCCTCGCCCGGCAACGTCTATCCGTATCCCGCGCTCTCTCAGATCGCGCACGTGCACATGTCGCGCTGGTACATCGGCGTGAACCCGCGCGGCGGCCGCTCGCTCTACCAAGCCACGGTGGTGAACACCAACGGCGCGCCGAGCGTGCAGATCCAGGAAATCGCCGACGGCGTGCAGGACATGGAGCTCAGCTTCCTGCTCGCCGGCGCGAACGACTACGTGCCCGCCGGCTCGGTCACCGCCTTCCAGTGGGCGCAGCCCGACGCGGTGGTCGCCGTGCGCATCGTGCTGGACGTCGAAGTCGACGAGGACACCCCGTCCGGCGAACACATCACCCGCCGTCTCGAACACACCGTCACCCTGCGGAACCGACTGACATGAACCGCATTCCTTCGATTCCTTCCCGCAACGGCGAGCGCGGCATCGCGCTGGTCGTGGTGCTGATCCTGCTGCTGGTCATGTCGATGCTGGCGATCGTCAGCCTGCGCTCGACGCTGATGGAAGAGCGCATGAGCGCGAACATGGCCGACCGCAGTTCCAGTTTCCAGGCCGCCGAAGCCGCGCTGCGCCAGGGCGAACAGCTCGCCGCGCAGAAGCCGACGCTGCCCGGCAGCGGTTGCCTCAACGGCCTGTGCGCGATTCCGCTGGCGACCGATGCGCCGCGTTGGGCGCCCGGGGCGGCGGCATGGAACAGCGCGCGGAACGTCGACATCGACATGGGCACGCAGTCGGTGGGCGCCAAGTACATCGTCGAGTTGCTGGCGACGGACGTGGAATCCCCGGGCCAGTGCGTCTCGCAGGATCCGAATGAAGTGTGCACGGGCTTCGAAAGCCGATACCGCATCACCGCGTTGAGCGAAGCAAACGACCGCTCTTCGGTGATGCTCCAGACCAATTACGCAGTGCCCTGAACGGAGTCATGGCCATGGTTGCCCAGACCGTCAAACCCCGCACGAAGAATTCGCGCCTGACCGCGCTGGTCTTCGCCTTCTGCACGACGTTGATCGCGCTGCCCAGCGTGGCGGTCACGATCCCGGACGTGCCGCTGCAGTCGGGCACCGCGTATCCGCCGGCGAACGTGCGGTTCATCCTCGACGACTCCGGTTCGATGGCCTGGGACTTCATGCCCGGCGCCAACAGCTCGAGCGAAGTGCCCGCGGTGAGCCCGGTGAACATCGCGCTCACCACGTACGCGCGCAACACGCTGTACTACAACCCGGGCATCACCTACCAGGCGTGGATCAAGGCCGACGACACGCGTTACACCAGCGGCACGACGTATTCCAGCGCCTGGTCCGACGACAGCCAGTTGAGCAGCGCCACCAACCTGGGCTCCTCGACGCGCACGTTCTACATGCCGAAGGACGGCGCGACGAACCTGGGCGCCACCGGTTCGTACTGGCGCTACCAGATCACGCCGGCCGGCGGCGACATCGTGCGCAGCGAGTACGGCACGGTCATCGCCAACACGAGCACCGTCTCGGGCTTCCCGACCACCGCGGCTGACACCAACACCAACGGCACCTCGGCGAGCATCGCGATCACGGTGCCGGTGGGCATCGATCAATTGACCGTCAGTTCCTCCGGCGGCAAGTTCGGCAAGAACACCAATGCCGACGACGGCAAGGGCAACGGCGCCGAGCTGTACCTGCGTTACAACAACACGCCGTCGACGGGCACCTACGACTGCCGGTCCACGGGCAAGGGCAATACGGAAACCTGCACGATCGACTTCCCGACCGCGGGCACGTATTACGTCAACTTCTTCGCCGACTCCAACTTCCGCACGGTCGGCGTGACCGCCACGCTCACAACGTCCAACCGCTGCGGCACGGGCACCGGCTCCAGCGACTGGATCAACTGCACCTCGGCCACGCCGCAGTACCGCGACGCCAACAACGCGCTCGTGCAGCGGTCGCTGTCGGCGGAGCTGGTCAACTACGCGACCTGGTACTCCTACCACCGCACCCGCATCAAGGTGGCCAAGGCCGGCGCGAGCGAAGCCTTCAGCCGCCTGGCCGGCAACTCGTTGCGCGTGGGTTACGACTCGATCTGGAACCGCAGCCCGGTGAACATCCCGGTCGGCACCAACAACGGCGTGTTCAGCGGCACCAACCGCAGCACCTGGTTCACCACGCTGCATGCCGCCGCCGCGAGCAACGGCACGCCGCTGAAGGGCGCGCTGCAACGCGCGGGCGAATACTTCTCCAACACCTCCGCCACCGGTCCGTGGGGCCCTGAAACGGGCGCCAACCAGCTCAGCTGCCGCCAGAACTTCGCGATCCTGACCACCGACGGTTACTGGAACGACGACAGCGGCTACAACAGCCCGGTCGGCGACACCGACGGCACCGCGGGTCCGTCCATCACCGGCCCGAACTCGCAGTCCTACAGCTACGCGATCGCCAGCCCCTACAAGGACAACTTCGCGGGCACCACCAACACGAAGGGCAACACGCTCGCCGACGTGGCGATGCATTACTGGAAGCGCGACCTGGTGAGCGCGCTGACCAACAACGTGCCGACCTCGATCGCCGACCCGGCGTTCTGGCAGCACATGGTGACCATGGGCGTGTCGATCGGCCTGCAGGGCAACCTCAACCCGGCCGTCGACCTGACCTCGATCACCAACGGCACAAAGCATTGGGGCGACCCGACCGATACCGAGGACGCCGACCGCATCGACGACCTGTGGCACGCCTCGGTCAACGGCCACGGCAACTTCGTCGCGGCGAAGAACCCGAGCGAGTTCGCGCAGGCGATGGTCGACGCGCTCGCCACCGTGGCCGCGCGCCTGGGTTCGGCGTCGAACGTGACCGCCAACTCGACCTCGTTCACCACCGACTCGCGCATCTACCAGGCGACGTACGTCTCCGGTAAGTGGATCGGCGAAATGAGCGCGTGGGATGCCACCGCCGCGGGCCTTGCCGCCACGCCGGCCTGGAAGTCCTCGCCGCAGATCGCCTACGCCGGCCGCAACGTGTGGACCTGGAACGGCACCGCCGGCCAGACCTTCCCGACGACGGCGCAGACCACCGCGTTGGCGCGCAGCACCGGCATCGCGCCTGTGACCGGCGCGAACAACGTCAACTACATCAAGGGCGACTGGGGTTCCGAACGCCGCCTGGGCGGCACGCTGCGCAACCGCGACTCGCTGCTCGGCGACATCGTCAACTCCTCGCCGATGTACGCGCCCGACACCAAGACGCTTTACGTCGGCGCCAACGACGGCATGCTGCACGCCTTCAACGCGCTGACCGGTGCCGAGCTGTTCGCCTTCGTGCCCGCCGGCCTGAACTTCGCCGACCTGGCCACGCTCAGCGACCCGCAGTACACCCACAAGTACTTCGTCGACGGCCCGGTCATCGTCTCGAACTACAAGCAGACGCCCGGCAAGAACTACCTGGTCGGCGCGCTCGGTCGCGGCGGCAAGGGCATCTTCGGCCTGGACGTGACCACGCCCTCGAGCTTCGCTGCCGGCAACGTGCTGTGGGAGCTGCGCGACGACGGCGGCGACATGGGCATGGTGACCAACGAGCCGCAGATCATCACGCTCAACGATGCCACCAACACCAAGGCGGTGATGTTCGGCAACGGCATCAACAGCACCAACGGCCATTCGGTGCTGTTCATCGTCAACCTCACCACGGGCGCGGTGATCAAGAAGATCGACACCGGTTCGAGCGGCGACAACGCGCTGTTCGATCCGCGTGCCCGCGACGTCGACGGCAACGGCACCACCGACTACATCTATGCCGGCGACCGCAACGGCAACCTGTGGAAGTTCGACTTCACCGGCGCGACCGCGGCCACCTGGACGATCGCCGCCGGCGGCCAGCCGCTGTACCGCACGCGCAGCGGCCAGCCGATCACCTCGGGCGTGGCCGTCGCGCGCAACCCCGAAGACGGGCGCCAGTGGGTGCTCTTCGGCACGGGCAGCTACATGACCCTCGGCGACGTGAACGACAACACCGTGCAGACGATGTACGGCCTGATCGACGAGAACGTCACGATCACCCAGTCGCAGTTGCAGCAGCGCACCATCGCCGGCACCACCACGGTGAACGGCCGCATCTACCGCGCGCTGGAACCGGTGGGGACGCTGGCCTCGGGCAAGAAGGGTTGGTACCTGGACTGGAACAACCCGACGGCAGGCGAACGCGTCGTGGTCCGTCCGCAGTTGAAGGGCGTTTCCGTCGTCACCTCGACGATGATCCCGCCCACCGCATCGACGTGCGAAGCCGGCGGCTCGGGCTTCATCAACGCGATGGATGCCTTCAGCGGCACCGCATTGCCCGAACCGTTCTTCGACATGAACAAGGACGGCAGCTTCACCAACCTCGACACGATCACCATCAACACGCCGAGCGGGCCGGTACAGGTGGGCGTGAGCTCGGTCAGCACCGGTGCGAGCCCGACCAAGGTCGTGTTCGTCGGCGACCGCCTGTTCTACTCCAAGACCGACGGCTCGATGGGTTCGGACAGCGGCAACCCGCCCGATGGCGACCCACGCCGCGTGATGTGGCGCGAAATCCTCAAGGACTGACGACCGATGAAACGCAATGAACGTGGTTTCACCCTGCTCGAGCTGATGATCACTGTCGGCATCGTCGCCGCGCTCACCGCGATGGCGGTGGCCGGTTACGGCTTCGCCACGCTGAAGACGCGTCGCGCCGCCGCGCAGGGCTGCCTCACCGAGTGGGCCGGCCAGTTGGAGCGTTACTACACCACCGCGATGACCTACCAGAGCGGCCCGTCGGCGTCGTGCTCGGCCGACGTCAGCCAGTGGTACGACGTTTCCTTCGCCTCCGGTTCGCCGGCGGCGATGTCCTACACGCTGCGGGCGGTGCCGAAGAACGGCCAGCGCAAGGACAAGTGCGGCACGATGACGCTCAACGAAAAGAACGTGCATACGCCCACGACGGCCGGTTGCTGGTAACACTCCGGCGGGTTGCGTGACCGCGGCGGCGGTGTTGTCATCGCCGCCAATGGAGACATCGACGCAAGCGCAGGCGCACGTCCGCCGCACCATCGACGCGGTGTGGCGGATCGAATCGACCCGGCTCATCGCCGGTCTCGCGCGCATGGTGCGCGACGTCGGCCTGGCCGAGGAACTCGCGCAGGACGCCTTCCTCGCCGCGCTCGAACACTGGACCACCAGTGGGGTGCCCGACAAACCGGGCGCGTGGCTGATGGCCACCGCCAAGCGCCGCGCGATCGACCGCGTGCGCCAACGCGACCTGCACGCGCGCAAACAGGCGACGATCGACCACGACGAAGACTGGCAGCCGGCGCTGCTCGCGGCCGATCCCGAATCCGCCGCCGACGACGTGATCGGCGACGACGTGCTGCGCCTGGTGTTCACCGCGTGCCATCCGGTGCTGTCGACCGACGCGCAGGTCGCGCTCACGCTGCGCCTGCTTGGGGGGCTGACGACGGAGGAAATCGCGCGCGCGTGCCTGGTGCCCGAGCCGACGATCGCGCAACGCATCGTGCGCGCCAAGCGCACGCTGAGCGAAGCGAACGTCCCTTTCGAAACGCCGGGGCGCGACGAACTGCCGCAACGCCTGTCCGCCGTGCTCGGCGTGGTCTACCTGATCTTCAACGAAGGCTACGCGGCCACCAGCGGAGCCGACTGGATGCGCCCGGCGCTGTGCGACGAAGCCTTGCGCCTGGGCCGCATCCTCGTCGCGCTCGCGCCGCTGGAACCGGAGGTCCATGGGCTGCTCGCGCTGATGGAACTGCAGGCCTCGCGCATCGGTGCGCGCACCAAACCCGACGGCACGCCGATTCTCCTGCTCGAACAGGACCGCACGCGCTGGGATCACCTGTACATCCAGCGCGGCCTGGCATCGCTGCGCCACGCCGAGCGCCTCGGTGGCGCGGAAGGTCCCTACGCGCTGCAGGCGGCGCTCGCTGCGTGCCATGCGCGTGCGCCGACCGCGCAGGACACCGACTGGCCGCGCATCGCCGCGCTGTACGACATGCTGGCCGCGCGCATGGGTTCGCCCGTGGTCGAACTCAATCGCGCGGTGGCCTTCGCGATGGCCTACGGGCCGCAGGCCGGGCTGGACCTGGTCGATGCCCTGGTCGACGCGCGCGAACTGCGCGACTACCACCTGCTGCCGAGCGTGCGCGGCGATCTGCTGCAGAAGCTCGGCCGCTTCGACGAGGCGCGCGCCGAGTTCGAACGCGCCGCCACGCTCGCGCGCAACGAACGCGAGGCAGAACTGTTGCGTCGGCGCGCGGCATCGACCACGCCCTGACGCCGCATCCATCGCCGCAGCGCGAACATCGCGCCATGCCCATCGACCGCCGCGATCCCGCGGGCCGCACCCACAGCCGCGGCCGCTGCCATCTCTACGTCCTGCCGGTCGTGGTCGAGGATCTGCTGAAGCTCGGGTTCTCGCGCGATCCGCTCGCGCGCCTGCAGCAATTGCATGCGCGCTGGTACGAGCAGTTCGACCTGGACCGCGCCTTCACGATCGAAACCGAATCGGTGCCCGATGCGCGCCGCCTGGAGTTGCGATTTCGCCGCGAGCTGGAGGCGCACAACGCACCGCGCCCGCTGACGATGCGCGAGGACGCGGGCGGGGCACGCGAGTGGTATCGGGGTGCGTCCGACCTGCTCGAAACGGCGGGGCGCGACCTGGAAGGCGCGGGCTACACCCGGCATGCGCCGCTGCGCCCCTGGTTGCGCGCGGCGCTGCTCGCCCGTGCCGAGCTCCTGTTCGACTGGACCAGCGCCCTGGGCGTCGACGAGCTGCAGACCCCGCGCCCTGGCGGTCTGCGCGCGACTGCCGCGCAAACCGCGGTGCGCAACGCGCTCGGCGCCTACGACGCGCTCGACATCGATCTGGCGCCGTGGTTGCCCGAAGCGGTGCTGCACTGGCATCGTGCATCGCGATGAGCGCTCCCTTCGAACTGTTGCCCTTCGACCTGCCGCCCGCGCAGGCCCAGGCGATCGCGCAGGCCTATGCCACGCCGCCGCGCGCCTACCACGACCTGCACCACGTCGGCGAAGTGTTGCGGCATTATGACGAGGTCGCGCGCGGCCCCGGTTGGGCGCATCCGCGCGAGGTGGCATTCGCGGCGCTGTATCACGACGCGATCTACGTCGCCGGTGCGAAGGACAACGAAACCCGCTCGGCGGACCTTGCGCGCGAACATCTCCTGCAGTGGCCGATGGCGGGGCTGGATGTCGACCGCATCGCGGAGCTGATCGAACTCACCGCGCGCCACGGCACTTTGTCGCCGCGCGATGTGCCGGACGAGGACACTCGGCAGTTCCTGGATTGCGACATGGCGATCCTCGGCGCCGAGCCGGCGGTCTTCGACGCTTACGACCGCGGGATCACGGCCGAATATCGCGGCGTGGTGCCCGGCTGGTTGTTCGCGATCAATCGCAAGCGCTTCCTGAAGGGCCTGCTGGGGCGCGAACGCATCTACCTCGGCGATTTCTTCCACGCGCGGCTCGACGCGCGCGCCCGCAACAACCTGCGCCGCGCCATCACGACCAAGCGCTAGGCGGGGGCAGGGCGCTTCACGCCGCCCCCACGGCCGCTCCCGGAACCTGACTCCCCAGCGCAACAGGGGACTTGAACATGACGCGTCGACTCAACCGCAGGCTGCGCGTCATCGCCGCACGCGCCACGCTGTGCGCCGTATTGGTGGCCGCCCTGGGCGCCACCGGGTTCCGCACGGCCGACGAAGTCCGGGACGCCGACGCGCAACAGGCCGGTTTGTTCCAGCACTGAGGTCTGCTTCACCCGCTTTGTGACTTGAGGCAGGGGGTTACGCGGCCCCCGGTGTGGCATCGTCGCGCGATCCCATCGCTCCACGAGCCTGCGCATGTCCCTTCGCGTCGCCCTGCTGCCCTGCGCCCTCATCGCCGCCCTCGCGTCCCCGGCTTTCGCCGCGGACACCGCGCCGACCAAGCAACCCGAACTCACGGCCCTCACCCTGCAGACCGGCGTGCCGCGCGCCCCGGAGCAGGAAGCGGTTGTGTTCCAAACCGCGAGCCTGAAGTTCAAGGTCGATCCCGCGCGCAAGCACCTGGACGGTGATGCGACGCTGACCTTCCGTGCGATCAAGCCGGTCGATGCACTCGTCGTCGACCTCGACCGCAACTACAAGGTCGCCTCCGTCGACGTCGATGGCGTCAACGTCACCGGCTGGAAGAACCCCGAAGGCCGCATGACGATCCCGCTCGCCAAACCGCTTGCTGCCGGTGGCACGGCGGTGCTGCGCATCGTCTACGACGGCTTCCCGCACGTCGCCGAACGCGCGCCGTGGGACGGCGGTTTCGTGTGGGCCAAGGCGCCGACCGGCGAGCCGTGGATCGCCAGCGCGGTGCAGGGCAACGGTTGCGATCTGTTCTGGCCGTGCATCGATCATCCGCAGGCCGAGCCCGAAGTGGTCGACCAGTTCGTCACCGTCCCCGCGCCGCTGGTGTCGGCGGGCAACGGCGTGCTGGTGGGCATGGACGAAAAGGACGGCTGGCGCACCTACCACTGGCGCACGAAGAACCCCGACACCTACGCCATCGCGCTGAACATCGGGCCCTACGAATTGCTGTCGGCCGACTACAAGTCGCGCTACGGCAACACGATCCCGCTGCGCTTCTGGCACCTCAAGGGCGAGGGCGACAAGGCGAAGGGCCTGTTCGCCGAATTCGCGCCGATGCTGGACTTCTTCGAGGAAGTCATCGGCCCGTATCCCTTCGCCGACGAAAAGATGGGCGTGGTCGAAACCCCGCACCTGGGCATGGAACACCAGACCATCAATGCCTACGGCAACGAATACAAGAAGTCCGAATACGGCTACGACTGGCTGCTCGAACACGAGTTCGCGCACGAGTGGTTCGGCAACCAGCTGACCAACAAGGACTGGGACGACATGTGGCTGCACGAAGGCTACGGCACGTACATGCAACCGCTGTACATGCAATGGCTGCGCGGCGACATGGAGTACAAGGCCAACCTGATGAAGCAGCGCGCGACGCTGGCCAACAAGCATCCGATCGTCGCCGGACGCCCGATGCTCGAAGAGGACGTGTACAGCGACGAGAAGGGCCCCGGGCACGACATCTACTACAAGGCCTCGCTGGTCATGGACACGTTCCGCCACCTCATCGGCGACAAGCAGTTCTTCGACGTGACGCGCCTGGCGGTCTACGGCCGCACCGACCCCAAGCCCGGCAACTTCAAGCCCTTGTATGCGAGCACGCCGGATTACATCGCGGCCGTGCGCAAGGTCACCGGCAAGGACTACCAGTGGTTCTTCGACGTGTATCTCTACCAGCCGGCGTTGCCGGAACTGGTCGCCACGCGCGCGGGCAACACGCTGAAGCTCGAGTGGAAGACGGGCGGCAAGCCCTTCCCGATGCCGGTCGAAGTGCGCGTCGGCGACCACGTGGAGACCGTCGGCATGGCGAACGGGCAGGGCAGCCTGCCGATCAAGGCGGACGAGAGCTTCACGCTGGATCCGAATTCGAAGGTGCTGCGCCAGTTGCCGCACATCGATGCGTTCCAGCAGGACAAGAGCGACCGCGAGAAGGCCGAGGCGCGCAAGAAGGCCGCGGCCGGCTGAACCAGCTGAACGGCGAAAAGCCCGCGCGTCTCACGACCTGAGACGCGCCGGGCGAAAATGCCCGTCATGCATGCGGCGCATTTTGCGGACGACCTGTTCAGCCAGGGGCCGCGCACTCTCATCGACGACGCGGAAGGCGGGTGCTGGTACCACCCCGCCTTCATCGACGCCGCGCGCGCCGCCGACTGGTTCGACCAACTGCGCGATGCCATCGAATGGCGCCAGCAACGCCGTCCGATGTACGACCGCATCGTCGATGTCCCGCGGCTCACCGGCGGCTATGCACTCGACGGCACGGCGGACCTGCCGCCGGCGCTTGCGCAGGCGCACGCCGCGATCCGCGAACACACCAGCGTTCCCTTCACGCATGTGGGTTGCAACTACTATCGCGACGGCAACGACAGCGTCGCCCCGCACAACGACAAACTCGCGACGCTGATCCCCGGGCATCCGATCGTGTTGCTGTCCCTCGGCGCTCCGCGCCGCATGGAAATTCGCGCCAAACAACCGCCGCGCAACGTCGTGCGCATCGACCTGGAAGCGGGCAGCCTGCTGTCGATGAGCCATGCGATGCAATCCACGTACGACCACGGCATTCCCAAGAGCAAACACGCCGTCGGCCCGCGCATCAGCCTGGCCTTCCGCGTGCGCCCGCCGAAGGACAACACATGACGCGGCGTGGCGGCAGCGCCGATCTTCCCCTGCACGGCGGCCGCGTGCCGCAGTGGCTCGCATCGCGCATGACGAAGCTCGGCACGGTGATGACGCAGGCCATCGTGCACGAATACGGCCGCGACGAATTCCTGCGGCGCATGGCGCATCCCTTCTGGTTCCAGTCCTTCGGCGCGGTGATGGGCATGGACTGGCATTCCTCCGGCATCACCACGAGCGTCATCGGTGCGTTGAAGCGCGGCCTGACGCCGATCGCCGGTGAACTCGGCCTGCATGTGTGCGGCGGGCGCGGCAAGCACTCGCGCGCGACGCCCGCCGAATTGCAGGCCATCGGCGAGCGTGTCGGCATCGACGGCGGTGCGCTCGCGCAAGCCAGCCGCCTGGTGGCGAAGGTGGACAGCGCGGCGGTGCAGGATGGGTTCGATCTTTACCTGCATGGCTTCATCGTCGCCGACGACGGCAAGTGGACGGTGGTGCAGCAGGGCATGCATGGCGAGCGCGGGCAGGCGCGGCGCTATCACTGGTTGTCGGAAGGCTTGGCGAGTTTCGTCGATGCGCCGCACAGCGCGATCGAAGGCCCGGGGCAGGGACGCATCGTGAACCTGGCGGATCGGCGTGCGGCGCCCTCGCGAGAGGCGCAGGTTCGGCTGCTGCAGGACATCGGTGCGCAGGCGATCGCGGAAGAATTTGCCCGCATGGAGCCGGCGCGCATCGAGCCGACGCGCGTGCAACCGGCCTCGCCGCAAGGCGAACTGCTCCCGCACCTGTCGATGCCCGACCATCACGACGTGCGCGCCGAAAACATCGTCGTCCGCCGCCTCCATGGCGCACTCGCCGCCGCGCAGGAGAATGGGCCGCAGGACTTCACGCAGCTGCTGCAGGTGCCCGGCGTCGGCGCACGCACCGTGCGCGCGCTCGCGATGGTCGCGCAGGTGCTGCACGGCACGCCGTGCCGCTTCACCGATCCGGCGCGCTTTTCGCTCGCGCTCGGCGGCAAGGATCGCCATCCCTTCCCGGTGCCGACGAAGGTCTACGACCACACCATCGGCGTGCTCAAGTCGGCGATGCGCAATGCGAAACTCGGCCGCGAGGAAGAACTGCAGGCGATCCGACGCCTCGATGCGCAGGCACGCGCGCTGGAAGCCACCGCGACCGGCCCCTGCGTCGACGACTACATCGCCGACGAACGCCGCCATTCGCACGCTTACGGCGGACGCAGCGTCTTCGGCTGGGAACCGCCCGCAACCGGCGTCGACACGGCGCCTGCTAAGCTCGGCGGCAATCGCAAACCGCGGAAGTCGGCATGACCTGGGTCGGGATCCTGATATTGATCGTGTGCATCTGGCTGGCCTTCAAGGTCGCCGGCGTCCTGTTCAAGATCGTGCTGTGGGGCGCGATCATCGTCGGCATCTGGTGGCTGGCGGCACCGTTCCTGGGGTTGCCGCGGCCGTTCTGACGCGGCCTTTCTCCCGCGCGGGCACAATGCCGCGATGCAATTGACCTTCGACAACCAGTTCCTCGCGCAGCTCCGCGGCGATCCACGGGAAGGCCCGGGCATCCGCGAGGTCGAGGCCGCGTGGTCGCGCGTGAAGCCCACGCCCGTCGCCGCGCCGCGCCTGGTGGCGTATTCGCGCGAGATGGCGCAGACCCTGGGGCTCAGCGACGCCGACGTGCGTTCGCCCGCATTCGCGCAGGTCTTCGGCGGCAATGCCTTGCTGCCGGGGATGGATCCTTTCGCCGCGAATTACGGTGGCCACCAGTTCGGCCATTGGGCCGGCCAGCTCGGCGACGGCCGCGCGATCACGCTCGGCGAAACCCTCGATGCACAGGGCCGGCGCTGGGAGCTGCAGCTCAAGGGCGCGGGCCCGACGCCGTATTCGCGCAGCGCCGACGGCCGCGCGGTGCTGCGTTCGTCGATCCGCGAATTCCTCTGCAGCGAAGCGATGCACCATCTCGGCATTCCGACCACGCGCGCGCTGAGCCTGGTCGCCACCGGCGAATCGGTCGTGCGCGACATGTTGTACGACGGCAATCCGAAGGAAGAACCCGGCGCGATCGTCTGTCGCGTGTCCCCCTCGTTCATCCGTTTCGGCAACGTCGAATTGCCCTATACGCGCGAAGACAACGAAGGCCTGCGCGCACTCGCGGATTTCTGCATCGCGCGCGATTTCCCCGAACTGCGCGGGCAGGGCACCACGTTGTACGGCGATTGGTTCGCCACCATCGCGCAACGCACCGCGACGCTGATGGCGCACTGGATGCGCGTGGGCTTCGTGCACGGCGTGATGAATACCGACAACCTGTCCATCCTCGGGTTGACGATCGACTACGGCCCCTACGGTTGGATCGACGATTTCGATCCGGAGTGGACGCCCAATACCACCGATGCCGGCGGGCGGCGCTATCGCTTCGGATGGCAGCCGAAGATCGCGTACTGGAACCTCACGATGCTCGCGCACGCGCTCTCGCCCTTGTTCGGTGAAGACGTGGCGCCCCTGAACGAAGGTTTGCAGCGCTACATGGATGCGTACGTGGCCGCGGATCGCGCGAACACGGCCGGCAAGCTCGGCCTGCTTCAAGCGCGCGACAGCGACATCGAACAACACCAGATGCTGCAGGACATGCTGCGCGTGGGCGAGTTCGACATGACGCTGTTCTATCGCGCGCTGTCGCGTTTCGATCCGAGCGTCGACATCGAGAAGCAATTGGATGGCCCCGGCGATCTGTTCGCGCACGCGACCTACGACAATGAGAAACGCGAGGAAGCGCTGCCCGGGCTCTGGGACTGGTTCAACCTTTACGCGCCCCGCTTGCAGGAGGAAGGCCGGCCCGCCGAGGAACGTCGCGCCAGCATGGACGCCATCAATCCGAAATACGTCCTGCGCAACTATCTCGCGCAGGAAGCCATCGACCTGGCCGAGCAGGGCGACGACAGCCGGGTCGCCGAATTGCTCGAGGTGATGCGCAAACCCTACGACGAGCAGCCCGAATACGTGCGTTTCGCGCAGAAGCGGCCGGAGTGGGCGAAGACCAAGGTGGGCTGTTCGATGCTCAGCTGCAGCTCCTGAAGGGGCCGAACACCTACAATGGCCGGATGCCCCTGATCGCCCTCCAGAACGTCGACTACAGCGTCGGCGGCCCCTTGCTGCTCGACCACGTCGAGCTGTCCATCGAACCCAACGAACGCATCGCGCTCATCGGCCGCAACGGCGCGGGCAAGTCCACGCTGCTGAAGTTGCTGTCGGGCGACCTGAAACCCGATGACGGGGAAGTGCGCCTGGAAGGCGGCCGCCGCGTCGCACGCCTGGAACAGGAAGTGCCGGGCGATGCGGTCGGCACCGTCTTCGATGTCGTCGCCGCGGGCCTGGGAGAAGCGGGCGCATTGCTCGCGCAGTTCCATCATCTCGCGCATGCCGAAGTCGTCGACGCGCGCGCGCTCGCGGACATCCAGGCCAAGGTGGAAGCGGCGCATGCCTGGTCGCTCGACCAGCGCGTCGAGGAAACGCTCACCCGCCTGGGGCTGGATGGCGATGCGGAATTCTCGCGCCTGTCGGGCGGCATGAAGCGGCGCGTGCTGCTCGCGCGTGCGCTCGTCAGCGCACCGGATCTGTTGTTGCTCGACGAGCCGACCAACCACCTGGACATCGAGTCGATCGACTGGCTCGAACAATTCCTCAAGTCCTGGAACGGCGCGCTGGTGTTCGTCACCCACGATCGCCGCTTCCTGCGCGCGCTCGCCACGCGCATCGTCGAAATCGATCGCGGCCGCGTGACCAGCTGGCCGGGCGACTTCGACAACTACCAACGCCGCCGCGAGGAACGCGCCAACGCCGAAGCGCAGGAAAGCGCGCGCTTCGACAAATTGCTCGCGCAGGAAGAAACGTGGATCCGCCAGGGCACCAAGGCGCGTCGCACGCGCGATGAAGGCCGGGTGCGCCGCCTGGAATCCATGCGCGTCGAACGCGCCGCGCGCCGCGAGCAGATGGGGCGCGTGGAGATGGAAGTCTCGCAGGGCGAGTCTTCCGGCAAGAAGGTCATCGAAGCGCGCGAGGTGGATTTCGACTACGGCGATCGCGCGCTGGTGCGCGATTTCTCCACGACCATCCTGCGCGGCGACCGCGTCGGCCTGATCGGCCCCAACGGCAGCGGCAAGACCACCTTGCTCAAGTTGCTGCTCGGGCAGCTGGCGCCCCAACGCGGCACGGTGAAGGCGGGCACGGGGCTGGAGATCGCGTACTTCGACCAGCAGCGCGCGTCCCTGCGCGAAGACTGGAGCGCGATGGAGAACGTCTCAGGCGGCCAGGATTTCGTCGAGATCGGCGGCAGGCGCAAGCACGTGCTCGGTTACCTGCAGGATTTCCTGTTCACGCCCGAGCGCGCACGCGCGCCGATCACGCGGCTGTCGGGCGGCGAGCGCAATCGCCTGTTGCTCGCGCGCCTGTTCGCGCAGCCATCGAACCTGCTGGTGATGGACGAACCGACCAACGACCTGGATGTCGAAACGCTCGAGTTGCTCGAAGAGTTGCTCGCCGAATATCCCGGCACGCTGTTGATGGTGAGCCATGACCGCGACTTCCTCGATCACGTGGTGACGTCCACGCTGGTGATGGAAGGCGACGGGCGAGTGGGGGAGTTCGTGGGCGGCTATACCGACTGGGTGCGGCAGCGCGGGCCGCAGGTGGCGGCGGTGCAATCGACGCGGAGTGCGCCTGCACGGCCGTCGCAGGGCGGACAGACAAAACGTCGCATGTCGTTCAAGGAACAGAAGGAACTGGAACAACTGCCGGCGCGCATCGAACAACTCGAAGCGAAGATCGCGCAATTGACCGAAACGATGCACGACCCTGCTTTCTACCAGCGCGACAGCGCGGCGATCATCGCGCACAACGCCCAACTCGCCGAAGTCCAGGCGCAACTGGACATTGCCTACGGCCGCTGGATGGAACTCGACGCGGGTTGAGGCTTACTCCGACGCCTGCGCGTCGATTTCGTCGAACACCGATTCGGGCAGCGCGATGAACGACCAGAACGGGATGTCGCGCCCGGCCCAGGCCTGGCCGGTTTCCTCGAGGATTTCCAGCAGCGTGTCGAAGGAATCGCCTTCGGATTGCTGGAGCGCGCCGCCGTTGTCGAACAACAGCGCCACGCCGGCATTGGGCAGCCACGACAGATCGCGCAGGCTGTCGGACAAGGCATCCCAGTTGTGGCCGAAGGTGCGCGGGAAATCGAGCGCGGTGGCGATGCGCAACAGGATCTGGCGTTTGTCGCCGCCTTCCAGGTCCACGCGGCGGACCTGCAGGCCCGCATCGCGCGCGGCGACGCCGAGCGTATCGAGGTCGTCGCTCGTGACGAAATAGACGCCCGCATTGTCCGCATCGGCCAGGCCGAGTTCCCAGCCCGAATCGCTCATTGCGTGCTTCCTGCCACGTCGAAGGACCGGAACGAATCGTAATGATCGTCGGTGTAGAACCAGGCCGAAGGCGGTTGGCCGCCGGTGATGATGCGGCGCGCGCCGCGATTCCCCGCGCCCGGGGTTTCGACCGTGTATTCGCGGTAGTAGCCGCGCGGCCTGTCGGGCAGGTGGTGTTCGCGGTTCTGGAACACGCTGCCATCCTGCGCATGCGGGAAGGGCCCGCCGCGCTGGATCAGCGCGATGGTTTCGCGCGCCTGGGGCGGGAGGAATGCGGGAAGGGCGGGCGCATCGTTGCGCGCAAGCTCGACAGCACCACCACCGCCGGCCGCGGGCGCGCTCGCCGAAGGCGGCGTTTCGCCCGGTGCGGGGGAATTGACGGTGCGCGGCCAGAACAGCCACACCGCGAACAACAGCGCGGCCACCACCCAGACCCACGGATTGCGCAAATGTCGCCGCATGCGATCTTCGGCCTTCCATTGGTGTGCCTTGTTTCGGAAGATACTCCTTCCATGCCGCTCACGCGCAACCTGTTCTTCGCCCTGGCACCGGATCCGTCGCTGCGCGACGCGCTCGCCGCGCATGCGCAACGCCTGCACGCCGGATGGGGCGGCCGCATGACGGCGCCGGCGAAGTTGCACATGACGCTGTTGTTCCTAGACGCGCTGCCCGCACCGATCGAACCCACGCTGATTCAGGCCGCGCGGGCCGCCGGCGCATCGATCGCGCTGCCGGGATTCGAGCTGGTCGTGGATCGCGCCGATCGCTTCGGCCACCGCGTCGGCTGGCTCGGCTGTTCGCACCTGCCGCCTGCATTGAAGACCTTGCACGAAGCACTCGTCGACGCATGCTTCGCCACCGGTGCGCCCGTGCGCCGCGAAAACCACTACACGCCGCACGTGACCATCTCGCGCGACCCGCGCACGCCCGCGCCGCACGCGATCGATCCGTTGCCCTGGCGCGTCCGCGACTTCGCATTGATGGCGAGCGCCGAAGGCGCTTACGAAATCCTCGGCAGATGGCCCTTGCAATCATGACCCGCGATCCCCGCATCGACGCTTACATCGACAAGCAGGCCGACTTCGCACGGCCGATCCTCGAGCGCGTGCGTGCGCTCGTGCACGAGGCGTGCCCTGACGTCGAGGAAACGATCAAGTGGTCGATGCCGACCTTCGTTTACGGCGGCGGCATCCTCTGCGGGATGGCGGCATTCAAGCAGCATGTGTCCTTCGGTTACTGGAAGCATGCGCTCGTCGTGGGCGAGGGCGCGCCCCGCGATGGCATGGGCAGCTACGGCAAGATGACCTCGGTGAAGGATTTGCCGCCGAAGAAGACGCTCATCGCACATCTGAAGAAGGCCATGCAGTTGAACCTCGAGAAGACGCCGCCGGTGCGCAAGGCGTCATCGCCCAAGCCGCCGCCGCAGTTGCCGGAGGACATGGCTGCGGCGCTGAAGAAAAACGCGAAGGCGCGCAAGGCGTACGAAGCATTTCCGCCGAGCGCGCAACGCGATTACGTCGAATGGATCGTGGAAGCCAAGCGCGAAGCAACGCGCGCATCGCGCCTTGCGCAGGCCATCGAATGGATGGCCGAAGGCAAGCGGCGGAACTGGAAGTACGAGACCTGTTGAAGCGGCCTCACTCCGACAGGAAGCGCCCGCAACCCCGATACGCCGTGCCGCCGACATCGACCATCGCGTCGACCGGGTAGGTCGCATCGCTCATGCCGTCGTTGCAGGGCTTGCGTTCGAGCACGACGCGCACCTTCGTCCCATCGGCGGCCTTACCGGCGTAGCCCATCAGGCCGGAGAGCGATTGCGCCTGCGCGATGTCGAGCTTGCGCGCGCCGTAATCGAACTCGGCGTGCAACTGCGGCGCCTCGCCGGGGCCGACTTCGAGCAACCAGCCTGGCTCGTTGCCGATCGCGCGGAACGCGATGCCGCGACGCTTCGCCTGGTCCCACGGCGATCCGGCCTGCGGCGGCGCATCCTGCTGCACGCACTCGACCTTCGCGCCGCCCTGGCGCGTGAGCGTGCCTTCCGACCCCTTCGTCCAGAACTCGTTGCCGAGATGATCGGCGTAGCGCGCGCCCGACGCGGACTGCGCCAGCGGGAGCGACACCGCGCCGCTCGGCAGCGCGAGATCCACGCGTTCGCCGGGAATGTCGAACACGGCTTCGAAGGTCATGTCGTCGCAGGTCCACATCGAACGCGTCGTCTGCGCGGGCGGCTGCGGTGCATCGCCGCTGCTCACGCGCGTCATGCGGAATTCGATGGTCTTCTGATCGCCCGGCGTGACCGGGATGCGCGTCGGTGTGTTGAACAGCAGACCACCGTCGGCGCCGCGCAGCGTGGCACTCAGGCCGTACTGGCCATTCGGGCGCAGCTTCGCGGGGTCGTATTGCAAGGCGAAGTCGTAGGGCGGGCCGGCGACATCCTCGAGCGTCGTGGTCGCGATCACCGCAGCGGGTGTATCGGCGAGCTGGTTGTCGATCAACTGCACCGTGAACGCCGCACCTGGCTGAATCTTGATGCGCTCCAGGTACGTGGCGCGGCCATGGATGAAGTTGGATTCGGTCGGGATCGGCGCCTGCGCGGCCGGCGCGGGCGTGGTGTCCGGACAGCCTGCAAGCACCGCCGCCAGGCAGGCGGCCAATAGGCAACGGATCATGGTCATCGCAGGCTCCTTCTCGGATCAGGGCGCGGTGTCGACGCGCAACACCGGGTAGAGGTTGAAGCGCTCGTCCCACGAGGCATGCCGCTTGGCGAAGAACGCCAGGCGCGCGTCGGGATCCTTGGCGAAGGCTTCGTCCTTCAGCGCGGCGTCGAACTGCGCGCGCACCTTCGGATCCTTCAGCATCGTCTCGGCGACTTCCTCGGCCACGTACGCTTCCATGTATTCCTTCTGCTCGAAGGCGTTGTTGAACTCGCCCCACGCGGCCAGCGCATCGGGCGCCTGCGGTTCGAGCAGGGCCATCACCAGGCGCGCCTTGGGCTGTGCGATCGGCACGAACAAGGCGCCGTTGCCGACATCGCGCGTCTCCGGCTTCCACGCGCCTTCGAGCGTCAGGCGCTGGTGGCCTTCGACCGAATTGCCGCCGAACTTCGTGCTCGTCGCGCGGAAGGTCTGCACGGCGAGCTTGTCGTGCGCCTGGATCGGATGGAACTGCACGCCGTGCAGCTTCAATTTTTCACCGACCCACGCCGCATGCGCCGCCGGCACGATGTAACCCGCGCGCGGGGCGTCGACGACGCGGCCCGGGATGATCTCGTCGCGCAGCGGCACCTTCCAGACCTGCGGTTTGGTTTCGTCGTAACGCGTCATCAGTGCGCCCGACACTTCCGATTGCGTGCGCGTGTACGCATAGCCGCGGAAATCGATCGTGCGCACCTTCTCGCTGGCCGTGTAGTCCAGCGGCACCGGCTTGCCCGCGAGGTCGGCGGCATCGGCGGCCTTGGCGATGCGCATCCAGGCGGCGCCATCATTCGCGACGTGCTGCATCACCGAAAGCACGATGTCGTGCGTGGTCTTGACGCGATGCGCGTAGGGGCGCCACGAGTGCGTTTCCACCAGCATCCCGAAGCGATTGCGCAACTGGAAGTAGCCGGTGGAGAAGCGCGGCGGCGACACGCCGTCCACGAAGCCGGACGTCGGATCGTCGGACTGCGCGAAGGAGGGATAGAAGGCGACCGGCAGCGCGCCCTGCTTCTCCACGTCGGCGATCACGCCGTCGCGGAAGGCACGGCCCGCGGCCTGCAGCGCGGCGTCGCCGGCGTGTACCGGTTCGACCTGCACGGCCACGTCCTGTTCGAACTTCGCGCCGTCGGTGACATGCAGGTCGATGTAGGCGATCGGGTCCCACGCGTCGACCAGGCGCAGCATCGCCTGCATTTCCGGCGTGTCGGCCTTCACGTAATCGCGGTTGAGGTTGTAGTTCTGCGCGGTGGTGCGCCAGCCCATCTGTTCGGGGCCGCGCTGGTTCGGGCGGTTCCATGCGCCGAAGCGCTCGTGGCCGTCGATGTTGAACACCGGGACGAAGACGAGCACCTGCTTGTCGAGGACGTCCTTGTCCTGTTCGCCACCCAGCACCTGGCGCAGCGCCTGGAAGCCCGCGTCCTTGCCGTCGATCTCGCCGGCGTGGATGCCGCCCTGCACGAGCAGCACGGGCAGGCCCTTGGCGCGCGCGGCCTCGGGCGTCAGCGCGCCGGTGCGCGTGGCGATGAGCGCGAGCATCGGGCGGCCTTCGGGCGTGGTGCCGAATTGCGTGCAGCGCACCGCGTCCGGATACGCCTTTGCGAAGGCATGGCACAGCGCGATGGTTTCTTCGAAGCGCCCGGTGCGCACGAAGCCGGAGCGCTCCGATTCGGTCACCAGGTCCGCGCGCGGCGTGGCCGCGAAGGCGGGGCCCAGGCAGGCCAGGGCAACGGCGGAGGCGAGCAGCGTGCGAATCGGCGTCATGGGCGAGGGTCGGTCGGGGAGGGGCGAGCGGCCGATCTTAGACGACCGATATGATGTGCGCCTCTGCCAGACGGAACGCGCCCATGGATGTCCTGTACTACTCGCCCGGTGCCGCCAGCCTGGTCGTGCATTGGTTGTTGATCGAACTCGACGCGCCGCACGCGCTCCACCTGATCGACACGTCCACCGGCGCCCAGCGTTCGCCCGACTACCTCAAGCTCAATCCCAACGGCGTGGTGCCCACGCTCGTGCTCGATGGCGTGCCGCGTTTCGAAGCCGCCGCGCTGCTGATGACGCTCGCCGATCGCGATCCGCAGCATCGCTTCGCGCCCGCGCACGACGACCCGCTGCGCGCCGACTACAACCAGTGGATGTTCCACCTGGCCAACGCGGTGCAGCCCCTGTTCCGCCAGTGGTGGTATCCGCACGAGCCCGCCGGCGATGCGAACGCCGATGCGGTGCGCACGTCCATCGCGCCGCGCATCGCCGCCGCGTGGGATCGGCTGGATGCACGCATCGCCGAACACGGCCCGTACCTGCTGGGCGACCGGCTGACCGCCGCGGATTTCTATCTCACGATGCTGATGCGCTGGTCGCGCAACATGCCGCGCCCGGCGACCGATTGGCCGCACCTGCGCGACTTCGCCAATCGCATGCGCGCGCGGCCGTCCTTCGCCACGCTGTATGCGCGCGAAGGCCTGTCCGAATGGAGCCTTGCGCCCGCGACGGCGGCGGTCTGACGCATGGGTTCCCCGCAGACCCTGATCCTGATCGCGATCACCGTGGTGGTGTCGTGGCTGTCGTTCTCGCGCACGCGCCTGCTCGATCGCCTGACCCTGTGGCCGCCGGCGATCGACCGCAAGCACGAGTACGACCGGTTGGTGACGCACGGGTTCGTGCACGCCGACTGGATGCACCTGTTCTTCAACATGTTCACGCTGTACTTCTTCGGGCCGCTGGCCGAGCGGTTCTACGCGCAGGCGATCGGGCCGCTGGCCTTTCCGGTGTTCTACCTCGCGGCGATCGTGGTCGCTATCCTGCCGACCTACATGCGCCATCGGCACGATGCGGCGTATCGCAGCCTGGGGGCCTCGGGTGCCGTGGCGGCGGTGATGTTCACCTACGTCCTGTTCGATCCGTGGGGGCGCATCTACCTGTTCTTCGGCATTCCGTGCCCGGCGATCGTGTTCGGCGTGCTCTACCTGGCGTACTCGGCCTGGGCCGATGCGCGTGGCGGGCACGGCAACATCAACCACAGCGCGCACTTCTGGGGCGCGGCCTTCGGCATCGCCGCCGCGCTGGTGGTCGAACCGCAGCTGATCGAGGTGTTCACGCAGCGGCTGCTCGCGCCGCTGCAGTGAGCGATCACCCCGGCTGAATCTCCGGCGTGGTATCCGGGCGCTCTGGACCTGACGAGGAAGCGCCATGGCGACCCGGAAACCTGCGAAGAAGTCGGCGGCGAAGAAAAGTGCGAAGAAGGCCGCCCGGAAGGCGGGCGCGAAGAAGGCCGTGAAAAAGGCCGGCGCGAAGAAGGCGACGAAGAAGGCCGTAAAGAAGGCGGCGAAGAAGGCCGCCGCGAAGAAGACCGGGACGCGCACCGTTGCGTCGAAGAAGACGGCGGTGAAGAAGGGCGCCGCGAGAAAAACCGCGGTGAAGAAGGCGGCAGCGAAGAAGCCGGTCGCGAAGAAGGTCGCGACGAAGAAAGCCGCTTCGAAGAAGGTCGCGACCAGGAAGTCCGCGTCGAAGAAGGCCGTGCCCACGAAGGTCGCGACGAAGAAGACCGCTTCGAAAAAGACCGCATCGAAGAAGATCGCGTCGAAGAAGACCACCGCCCGCAAGGCCCCGCGCAAGTCGACGCTGACCTTCGCCTCGACCATCACGCCCGAACAGGCGCTGGAAAACACCCGCCGCCTGCTCGCCGAGAAGCACGAGCACGACCGCGAGACGCCCGCATGGCAGACGATCGGTCACGAGGGCGGTGCGCAGCCCGCGCACGACGGCTTCCAGTCCGACGAAGCCCGCGATCGCGCGGTCGGCCGTGGGCAGGAAGAAACCCGCTCGGAGGGCATCGCCGGCAGCGCCGCGGCCACCGACCGCCACAGCCAGGGCAAGCGCGATTCCCGCGGGTGATGGCACCATCGACCCCATGAGCACCGACGCATCGCGCGACATCGCCGCCCGCATCCGCCACGAAGCGGATGCGGGACCCGGTTCCGAAGGCCGCTTCACCGTCGAAGTCGACGGCGTGCAGGCCGAACTCGTCTACCGCCGCGACGACGCGGCGCAGATCACCATCCTCCACACCGGCGTGCCGCCGGCGATCGGCGGGCGCGGCGTCGCCGCCGAGCTGGTGCGCACCACGCTGGACTGGGTGAAGGCGCAAGGCATGAAAGTGCACCTGGCGTGCAGCTATTCGAAGGCCTGGGTGGCCAAGCATCCGGAGTACGCGGCGCTCACCGTCTGACAAGCACGTAAACTGGGCGGATGCGCCTCAACAAGTTCATCAGCGACACCGGCGCCTGCTCGCGCCGCGAAGCCGACCGCCTCATCGCCGAGGGCCGCGTCCAGGTCAACGGCATCCGCGCCCGCGTGGGCGCCGAAGTGGGCGAGGAGGACACCATCCTAGTCGACGGCCAGCCGCTGCGCGTCCGCGCCGCGGCGGCGCCCGGGAAGCGGCGGCACGTCTACATCGCGCTCAACAAGCCGGTCGGCATCACCTGCACGACCGAAACGGGCGTCAACGACAACATCATCGATTTCATCGGGCACCAGGAGCGCATCTTCCCGATCGGGCGCCTGGACAAGGAGTCCGAGGGCCTGATCCTGCTGACCTCCAACGGCGACATCGTCAACGAGATCCTGCGCGCCGAGAACAAGCTGGAGAAGGAATACCTGGTCGCGATCAACCACCCGGTCACCGACGAATTCCTGCGCGGCATGGCCCGCGGGGTGCCGCTGCACGGGGAGACCACGCTGCCGTGCAAGACCGGCAAGCTCGGCCGTTTCGGTTTCCGCATCGTGCTGGTGCAGGGGCTCAACCGGCAGATCCGGCTGATGGCGGCGCATTTCGGCCACCGCGTGAAGCAGCTGATGCGTGTGAGGATCGGCTCGGTGAAGTTGGGCCACCTCAAGGTGGGCCAGTGGCGCAATCTGACGCAGGCCGAGCTACAGGCCCTCCTGCCGCACCGTACCGAGTGGTGAGGCCCAGCCTCGTGGTGGGACGTTCGTCGGGAAAATGAACTTCGTGCTCCCGCATTCACACTTTGGCGTGAAAGTAGGGTAAGGTGCGCCCACTGTTTCAAGCGGGATCACGGTACATCGTGGCCCGATGCGGTAGATCAAGGCGTCAGCCCGCGGTCCGCTACATCGTTCGCTCATTACCCCTTGCTGGACAGTCTCGGTGCGCAAAGTGCGCATCGTGCACCAACCATCTGTTTTTCAAGGAGTAGTTTATGTCCGATCGTCAGACCGGTACCGTCAAGTGGTTCAACGACGCCAAGGGCTTCGGCTTCATCACGCCGGAATCCGGCCCGGACCTCTTCGTGCACTTCCGTTCCATCCAGGGCACCGGCTTCAAGTCGCTGCAGGAAGGCCAGCGCGTGTCGTTCAAGGTCGTGCAGGGCCAGAAGGGCCTGCAGGCCGACGAAGTCCAGGCCGTCTAAGGTCCACGACATCGCGGTAAGGCCGATGCGGAAACGCACCGGTCGCACCTTCGAAAACCCGGCGCTTGCGCCGGGTTTTCTTTTGCCTAAAGCAAACCCGCGCGTCGCGCGGCGTCCACTTTCGCCGCAGCGCTCGCGCGCGCCGGCGCGAGGATCGCGGCAAAGCGCGGATCGGTGCGCAAGCCGGCGAGCAACGGATCGACCTGGAGATCGTCGATCTGCTGGTCGTAGCCTGCATCCACGCCGGCCTTGAGCGCGGCCAGCGCCGCGTCCTTCCGCCCGAGCGCGGACAGGCCCAGCACCTCGATCCATCCGCGGCCCGCCAACACCGCCGCATACGGGCGCACTTTCACCGCGGCCAGCGCTTGTTCGATCAGCACGCGACCGCGCGCGGTTTGCCCCGTTCGCAGCAACGCGATACCGGCATTCACCGACTCGAACGCCTCGCCCGGCGCGGGCGGTCGCTTGCCGTCGATCAATTGCGGCTTCATCGCGCGCAACAGCGCCAACGCGCCGGCCGAATCGTTTCGCCGCACCATCGCCGCCGCGCGGTAATAGCCCAGGCTGGAGTGCGTGTCGTCGGGCAGGAAGTGCCAGGCCGAGTCAGTGTCGCCCTGCAGCCATGCCAACCGTGCCTGCGTCGCGCGCAACATCGTCGCATCCGGCGCTTGCGCGGCGAGCGGGCGCAAACACGCTTGTGCGGCGTCGAGCGCGCCGAAGTCCATCAACGCGGCGCAGCGATGCGCACGGAAGCCGTAGGCCTTCGGATCGCGCCGACCCTGTTCGGCGAAGTCCTGCAAGGCCGAAACGAGGTCGCCGTTCACTTGGTGAATCGCAGCGCGGTCGTCGTAACTGCGCGCCACCTCCGGATGCTCGGCGATCAGCGCGTCCATTCCGGCGAGCGCTTGATCGACGTGGTCGGCTTGGCCGAGGTGGAAGAGCCACGTGCTACGGATGACCGTCGAGAGCGGATCGAGTTCGCGCGCCTTGGCCAGCATCGCCAGGCCTGTGTCGAAGCGACCAAAGCCCGCGCCCTCCAACTCGCCCATCCACTGCCAGCCGGTGGCGTAGCCCGGTGCGAGCTGCACGCCGCGCCGGTATTCGGCCATCGCTTCATCCTGCTTGCCGGCGTTCTCCAGCGCGACCGCGCGCGCGATGTGCGCCTCGCCCGACGTCGGTGCCAGGGCCAGGGCGCGTGCGAGGTACTGGTCGGCGCGCTGCTTCGTCGCCTGATCGACGCTGCCGTACAGATTCAGCAGATGGATCGCATCGTGCGCGCCCACGTAGGCGCGGGCGTACTGCGGATCGAGCTCGATCGCATGCTCGAAGTGCCGCAAGGCTTGCTCCATCTGCGCCACATCGCGCCGCGGCAGCAGGGCCATGCCCTTGAGGTAGGCGTCGTACGCGGCGACGTTGTCCGTGCGCTTCTGCACCAGGCGGCGCTGCGTGGAGTCCGGCAACTTCAGCGCGAGCGCATCGACGACCGAGGTGGCGATCTCGTCCTGGATGGAGAACAGATCCTTGAGCTTGCGGTCGTAGCGCCGCGACCACAGGTGCGAGCCGTCCTCGGCGCGGATCAATTGCACGGTGATGCGCAGGGTGTCGCCGGCCTGTTGCACGCTGCCTTCGAGCAAATGCGCGGCGCCGAGCGTGCGGCCGATCTGCCGCATGTCGGAGGTCTTGCCGCGGAACTGGAAGGAGGACGTGCGCGCGATGACCTTGAGATCGGGCACCTGCGCGAGCATGTCGAGCGTGGTTTCGGCCAGGCCGTCGGAGAAGTAATCGTTCGACGGGTTGCCGCTCATGTTCACGAAGGGCAGCACCGCGATCGAACGTTCCGGCGTTTCGCTCCGGCGAAAGGCGGGCTGGCCGTAGAAGTACCAGGCCAGCGCGAGCGCGACCAGGCCCAGTGCGATCACGGCCATCCGTTTGTTGCCGATGGTGGCCGGCACGACCTTCACGCCCTCGGGCGTCAGGTCGAGCGCCCACGCCAGCAGCAGGGCAAGGGGAAATCCCAGCGCGAACAGCAGGATGGTCACGCGCAATGCCCACGCCGGCGCTTCGAAGGCGGGCAGGGCGATGGAGGCGGCCTGGATCGTGATCCACGCGACGACCAGATACACCATGGCCACGCGAACGACGCGGCGCTGCTTGAGTTCGGCGAGGAAGGACACCGGCGCGGTTCCTACGTCTTCATCGTCAGGCACGCTCCATCGCAGGGTAAACGCGGGCCGCACGACGGGTCGGTCATGGCCGCGCGTCGGAAGCAGGCACGCGGGTGTATTCAGGCGTCACGTCGCTGGCGATAATTTGCGTGCGACCCTCGAGCCAATGGATTGCCTCAATGACGCGCCGTGCGCTGTTCGTTCTCTTCCTCGCCGTTGCCACGCTTGCTGCCTGCCGCCGTGAGTCGCCGGCGCCCGCGGCCGCGCCCGGCGCGGCGCCTGCCACCACCGCGACCAGGCCCGCCGCCGCCTCCACCGCGGTGGTGCCGCTGAAGGACGTCGTGGAGACCACGCCGCGCTATGTCATCGGCATCACGTATCCGAAGGAAGCCGCGCCATACCCGGGCCTGGTCTCGGCGTTGATGGCGTATGCCGCCGATTCGCGCAAGGACCTGATCGGCGCCGTCGATGCGCTCGGCAACGACACGCCGACCGCGCCCTACGAGTTGAGCCTGTCCTACACCACGCTGGTGAATTCGCCGGACCTGGTCGCGATCGCCGCCGACGGCAGCCTGTACACCGGTGGTGCGCACGGTTCGCCGCTGATCGCGCGCTTCGTCTGGTTGCCCAAGCGCAACGCGATGCTGAGCGCCGACAAGCTCGTGACCGACGCGAAGGGCTGGCAGGCGATTTCCGATTTCGTGCGCGAACAACTGCACACCGCGCTGTCGCAACGCATCGATGCCGACGACGTGCCCGCCGAAGAACGCGCCGACATGTTGAAGAACGCCGGCGAGATGATCGACGACGGCACGCAGCCCAAGGCCGATGCCTTCTCCGAATTCGAACCGCGCGTCGGCGCCGATGGCCGCATCGCCGCGTTGCGTTTCGTGTTTCCGCCCTACCAGGTGGGGCCGTACGCCGACGGCACGCAGACCGTCGACGTCCCCGCCGAAGTCCTGTTGCCGCACGTGGCGCCGGCGTATCGCGCCTTGTTCCGCGGCGGCTGAGGCCACGGCGCACGCAGGCAGCCGCCATGTCGCCGCATCCGTTCCGGGCGCGTGTCGCGGGCTTGTTCCAGGATGCGGGCCTGTGCTTCGACGACTCGCGCGCGGGCGGCAGTGCGCCGTGGGATCCGCGCGTCCACGACCAGCGCTTCTTCCGCCGCGTGCTCGCGCAAGGCTCGCTCGGGCTGGGCGAGGCCTACATGGACGGTTGGTGGGACGTCGCCGATCTCGACGGGATGCTCTTCCGCCTGTTGTCCAGGGATCTCGACAAACGCGTGCTCGGCGTCGGCGAGATCTGGGATGGCTTGCGCGCGCGCGTGATGAACACGCAGAGCGCAGCGCGCAGTTTCGAAGTCGGGCAACGGCATTACGACCTGGGCAACGACCTGTACCGCGCGATGCTCGGCAAGCGCATGGTCTACAGCTGCGGTTATTGGCGCCAGGCCACCGACCTCGATGCCGCGCAGGAAGCCAAACTCGACCTGGTGTGCCGCAAGCTCGGCCTGCGCCCGGGCATGCGCGTGCTCGACATCGGGTGCGGCTGGGGCGAAGCCCTCAAATTCGCCGCGGAGCGATACGGGATCCAGGGCGTCGGCGTGACGGTGTCGCGCGAGCAGGCCGACTACGCGCGCGAACTTTGCGCAGGCCTGCCCATCGACATCCGCCTGCAGGATTACCGCGAACTCGACGAAGGTTTCGATCGCATCTTTTCGCTGGGCATGTTCGAACACGTTGGCGTGCGCAACTATGCGACGTATTTCGACGTCGCGCGGCGCTGCCTCTCCACGCAGGCGCCGGATGGCGGGCTGTTCCTGCTGCATACGATCGGCAGCGCGCGATCGGTCGACCACACCGATCCGTGGATCGAGCGCTACATCTTCCCCAATTCGATGCTGCCCTCGGCCAAACAGATCTCCGAAGCGATCGAAGGCCGGTTCGTGTGCGAGGACTGGCACAACTTCGGCGCCGATTACGACCGCACGCTGCAGGCGTGGCGGGCGAACATCGAGGCGGCGTGGGATCGCCTGCCGGCGCGATACGACGAGCGGTTCCGCCGCATGTGGCGGTTCTACCTCGCCGGGTCGATGGCGGGGTTCCGCTGCCGGCACATACACCTCTGGCAACTGGTGCTGTCGCCGGAGGGCGTGCCCGGCGGCTATATCGCCCCGCGCTAGCCGTCGCACGGATTGAGACGGGCAGGGAGGAGAGTTCGCCGCATGCCCGTTCAGCCCGCCCTCGCGCCCCAGGCGGATAATCCGCCGGCAATGTCGGCGCGTTCCCCCGTCCTCGAACTCTTCCATCCGGCCGTCGCGGCGTGGTTCGCGCGCGCGTTCCCGGGCCCCACGCAAGCGCAGATCCAGGCCTGGCCGTCGATCGAAGGCGGGCGCCACACGCTGGTCGCCGCGCCCACCGGTTCTGGCAAGACGCTGACCGCGTTCATGGCCGCGATCGATGCGCTCGTGCGCCAGGGCCTGTCGCCCGAAGGCCTGCCCGAAGCGACGCAGGTCGTCTACGTCTCGCCGCTCAAGGCCCTGTCCAACGACATCCACCTCAACCTCGAAGCGCCGCTGGAAGGCATCCGCGCGGAACTTGCGCGCATGGGCCTGCCCGACGTCGCCATCCGCACCGCGGTGCGTACCGGGGACACGACGCAGGGCGAGCGCGCGCGCATGCGCAAGACGCCGCCGCACATCCTGGTCACCACGCCCGAATCCTTGTTCGTGTTGCTCGGTTCGGATTCGGGCCGCGCGATGCTGGGCACGGCGCGCACGGTGATCGTCGACGAAATCCACGCCGTCGCCGCGAGCAAGCGCGGGAGCCATCTTGCACTCTCGCTCGAACGCCTCGACGCGCTTTGCGGCCGCCGCCTCACGCGCGTGGGTTTGTCCGCGACGCAGAAGCCCATCGAAGAAGTCGCCCGTTTCCTCGTCGGCGCAGGCCACGTCGATTCGGGCGTGGCCGATTGCGACATCGTCGACATCGGCTATGCGCGCGAACGCGACCTCGCACTCGAAGTGCCGCCCACGCCGCTGCAGGCGGTGATGTCGAACGAACAGTGGGAGCAGGTCTACGCGCGCATCGCCGAACTGGTCCGGCAACACAAGACGACACTGGTCTTCGTCAACACGCGGCGCATGGCCGAGCGCGCTGCGCGCCATCTCGGCGATCTGCTCGGCAAGGAGCACGTCGCCGCGCACCACGGTTCGCTCGCCAAGGAACTGCGCCTGGCCGCCGAACAACGCCTGAAGACCGGCCAGTTGCAAGTGCTCGTCGCGACCGCATCGCTGGAGCTGGGCATCGACATCGGCGATGTCGATCTGGTCGTGCAGCTCGGCTCGCCGCGCGCGATCGCGGCTTTCCTGCAACGCGTGGGACGTTCGGGCCACTTCGTGGGCGGCGTGCCGAAGGGCCGTCTGTTCCCGCAATCGCGCGACGACCTGGCCGAATGCGCGGCCTTGCTCGACTGCGTGCGTCGCGGCGAACTCGATGCGCTGCGCATGCCGCGTGCGCCGCTGGATGTCCTCGCGCAACAATTGGTCGCCGAAGTCTGCGCGCAGGAATGGGACGAGGACGGGTTGTTCGCGCTCGTGCGCAATGCCTGGCCGTATGCGCAGCTCGAGCGCAAGGGCTTCGACGACATCGTGCAGATGCTGGTCGAAGGCTTCACCACGCGCCGCGGCCACCGCGCGAGTTACCTGCATCGCGATGCCGTCCACAAGCGCCTGCGCGGGCGCGCGGGCGGAAAGCAGATTGCGGTGATGTCGGGCGGCACGATCCCCGACACCGGCGATTACGCCGTGCTGCTCGAACCGCAGTCGACCAACATCGGTACCGTCAACGAAGACTTCGCCATCGAAAGCCTGGCCGGCGACATCTTCCAGCTGGGCAACACGAGCTACCGCATCCTGCGCGTCGAGGCCGGCCGCCTGCGCGTGGAAGATGCGCAGGGGATGCCGCCGAGCATCCCGTTCTGGCTGGGCGAAGCGCCGGGGCGCACCGATGAACTCTCTGCCGGCGTCTCGCGCCTGCGCACGGCGTTGTCCGAGCGCGTCGAAGCATCGGAAGATCCGCTGGAATTGCTCACGCAGGACATCGGGCTGGACGAAGCCGCCGCGCGCCAGCTCGCCGATTACTTCGCGCGGCAGGTGACGGCGTTGGGCACGATGCCGACGCAACAGCGCATCGTGCTGGAGCGCTTCTTCGACGAATCCGGCGGCACGCAACTGATCGTGCATTCGCCCTTCGGCTCGCGCGTGAATCGCGCCTGGGGCCTGGCCTTGCGCAAGCGCTTCTGCCGCAAGTTCAACTTCGAACTGCAGGCGGCGGCGACCGAAGACGCGATCGTGCTCTCGCTCTCGACCAGCCACAGCTTCCCGCTGATCGAAGTGGCCTCCTACCTGCATCCGAATTCGGCGCTCGATATCCTCGTGCAGGCCTTGCTCGATGCGCCGCTGTTCGGCGTGCGCTGGCGCTGGAATGCGACCACGGGGCTCGCGCTACCGCGCTTCGTCGGCGGCAAGAAGGTCGCGCCGCAGTTGCAGCGCATGAAATCCGAGGATCTGCTCGCGACCGTGTTCCCCGACCAGGTCGCCTGCGCGGAAAACCTGGTCGGCGAACGCGAAGTGCCCGACCATCCGCTCGTCGCGCAGACCCTCGAGGACTGCCTGCACGATGCGATGGATGCAGAAGGTTGGCTGTCGGTGTTGCGCGGCATGGTTTCCGGCGACATCGAAGTCGTCGCGCGCGACCTGACCGCGCCATCGCCCTTCGCGGCCGAAGCGCTCAACGCGCGGCCGTATGCCTTCCTCGACGATGCGCCCCTGGAGGAACGCCGCACGCAGGCCGTCATGGCGCGTCGTTACGCCGAGGACGATGCGCCGGGCGATCTCGCGCGACTGGATCCCGACGCGATCGACGCGGTGCGCGCGCAGGCCTGGCCAGATGCGCGCAATGCCGACGAAATGCACGAAGCGCTCATGGGCATCGGCACCGTCACGCAGGCCGACGCAGACGCGAACGGATGGCTGCCCTTGCTGGAGTCGCTGGCGAAGGACAGTCGCGCAACACGCGCGGCGGTGGGCGAGGGGCAATGGTGGGCGGCCGAACGCTTGCCGCAACTCCAGGCTTTGCATCCGGGCGCGGCGCGCGCCCCGGACATCGCCACGCCGGAAGTCTATCTGCGCGAGTGGCCGCGCGAAGAAGCCGTCCTCGCGCTGGTGCGCGCGCGCCTGACCGGCGTCGGGCCGATCACCGCGGCCGCACTCGCCGCGACACTCGTAGTGCCGCGCAACGACGTCGACCTCGCCCTGGCCGCGCTCGAATCCGAAGGCTTCGCGATGCGCGGCCGTTTCAGTTCCGGCGAACAGGCGACGCAGGAAGACGAATGGTGCGAACGTCACCTGCTCGCGCGCATCCATCGCTACACCATCGGCCGCCTGCGTCGCGAGATCGAACCGGTCGAGCCGCGCGACTACATGCGCTTCCTGTTCGACTGGCAACGCGTCTGTCCGTCGGCGCGCGTCAGCGGGCCCGAAGCGCTCGCGGGCGTCGTCGCGCAACTGGAAGGCTTCGAAGCGCCTGCGGCCGCGTGGGAATCCGACCTGCTGCCCGCGCGCGTCAACGATTATTCGATCGCCTGGCTCGACGATCTGTGTACCGCCGGCCGCACGACCTGGGCGCGCTTGCGCAACGCGCCTTCCGACGCGCAGGGCGGCCGCACCGCGCCCGTTCGCGCCACGCCCATCGTGCTGCTGCCGCGCAGGCAACTCGCAACGTGGACGCAGGTCGCCGCACAACGCAACGACGAAGAGCCTGCGTTGTCCTCGCGCGCGGAGAAGGTCGCCGGTTACCTGCGCGAGAACGGCGCTTCCTTCTTCGACGAGCTCACCACCGGCGCGCACCTGCTGCGAACGGAGCTCGAAGATGCCCTCGCCGAACTCGTCGCGCGCGGCCGCGTGCACTGCGACAGCTTCGCGGGCCTGCGCGCACTACTGGTTCCGCAGGCCAAACGCCCGCATGCCTTCGGCGCACGTCGTGGGCGGCGTGCGGCGATGTTCGGGATCGAAGACGCCGGCCGCTGGACGCTGACCCGCAAGCCATCGCAAGCACTGGCCGTCGAACCCGAATCGGTCGAACACATCGCGCGCACGCTGCTGCGCCGTTATGGCGTGGCGTGCTGGCGCCTGCTCGAACGCGAAGCGGCGTGGCTACCGCCCTGGCGCGAGTTGCTGCGCGTGTACCACCGCCTGGAAGCCCGCGGCGAAATCCGCGGCGGGCGCTTCATCGCCGGTCTGTCGGGCGAACAGTTCGCATTGCCCGACGCGATCGGCGCACTGCGCGCGGTGCGCAAGCGTCCGCACGATGGGGCGCTGGTGAGCCTGTCCGCGCTCGATCCGCTCAATCTCGTCGGCACGGTGCTGGTCGGCGACAAGGTGCCGCGCCAGCTCGGTGCGCGCGTGTTGTATCGAGACGGCATCGCGGTCGCGACCTGGATCGCCGGCAAGCTGGCCTTCCACGTCGAGACCACGCTCGACGAACAACGCGCCTGGCGTCGCGCGCTGCTGCGCGAGCCCGAACCGGTGTTCCATCCGGCCTGACGCATCACGCGGCCGCGGTGACGCGGACCGGCATCTCCTTGTACAGCGGCGTGCGGGTTTCGGCCGAAGACACGCTCGCGGCGATCAGGCCGCTCGCTTCGGGGTAATAGGCCGCGCAACATCCGGGCGGAATCTCCCACGCCCGCGCGGTGAACCCTTCGACGCGTCGTTCGTGTCCGTCGTCGACCAGGCATTCGATGTCGACGCGATCGCCGTCGCGCAGCCCGCGGCGGGCGAGGTCGTCGGCGTTGAGGAACACGACGCGCCGGTCGCCTTCGATGCCGCGATATCGGTCGTCGCTGCTGTACACGGTGGTGTTGAATTGATCGTGCGCGCGCATTGTCATCAGCGTCAGCGCCGCGTCGCCGTGGGCCAGGCGCGCCTGTTGGACAGGTGTGTCGTCGCGCAACGCATGCGCCATGAAGCGTGCCTTGCCATTGGCCGTATTCCATTGCCGATGCGCGGCAGCGTTGGGCAGCATGAAGCGCCCATCCTGCAGCAAGCGATCGTTGTAGCGTTCGAAGCCGTCGGTCACGCCGTGCTGGCAGCGTTCGATGCGATCGCGGATCGCGGCATAGTCGTCGGCGAATTCGTGCCAGGGGACGTTCGGCGCACAGCCGATCGCCTGCGCCAGTTGCGCGACGATCGCCGGTTCGCTGCGCTGCAGTTCGCTGATCGGCGCCTGCACGCCGCGCGAGGCGCGCACGGTGCTCGCCGAATCCTCGGTGGAAATGCACTGCTCGCCGCCGGGGCGCAGGTCGCGGTCGGTGCGGCCGAGCGTCGGCAGCAACAGGCCGATTTCCCCGGGATGGCAGTGCGTGCGATTGAGCTTGGTCGCGATGTGCAGCGTGAAGCGGCAACGTTCCAGTGCAGCAAGCACGCGCGGTGCATCGGGCGCGGCGACGCCGAAGTTGCCGCCGAGCGAGAGTACGCCGCGCACGCTACCGTCGAACAAGCCGTCGATCACGCCGGCCGCATCGCGTCCGGCATCGCGGCACAGCGTCACGCCGGGGAAGGTGTGTTCGATGTTGTCGAGCCACGCGTCGGTGACCTGCGAGGTCGCCCCCATCGTGCGGTCGCCCTGCACGTTGGAATGCCCGCGGACCGGCATCGCACCGGCGCCCGGTCGCCCGATGTTCCCGCGCAACAACAGCAGGTTGACGACCTGCTGGATCGTCGCGACCGCATCGGGATGATGGGTCAGCCCCATGCACCAGGTGATCATCGTGGAGTTCGCGCGTGCGTAATGCGCCGCGATCTCGCGCATCTGCGCTTCGGGCAGTCCCGAACGCGCGACGAGCGTCGGCCAGTCGCAGGCGTCGAGGTCCGCGATCAGTGCGTCGAAGCCTTCGGTGTGTCGTGCGATGAAAGCAGCGTCGAACACCGTGCCCGGCGCCGCGCGTTCGGATTCCAGCAGCGCCTTCATCACGCCCTTGAGCGCCGCGAAGTCGCCGCCGATGGTGACTTGGTAGATCGCATCGGCCACCGCGATGCCCTTGTCGCGCGCGAGCTCGCCCAGGTTCTTCGGATCGGAGAAATGCGTGAACCCGCGTTCGCGCAGGGGATTGACGGCGAGGATCGTGGCGCCGCGCTTCTTCGCTTCGTACAGCGCGGCCATCATGCGCGGATGGTTGCTGGCCGGATTCTGGCCCATGACGATGAACAACTCGGCGTGTTCGAAATCCTCCAGCGTGCAGGTCCCCTTGCCGGTCCCGATGCTCTGCTTCAGCGCATGGCCCGAGGGTTCGTGGCAGAAGTTCGACGAATCGGGAAGGTTGGGGCTGCCGTAACCGCGCGCGGCGAGTTGCCACAAGAACGCCGCCTCGTTGCTGCTGCGCCCCGACGCGTAGAAGGCCACCGATTGCGGCGGCAAGGCCCGCAGCTCACGCGCGGCGATGGCGTAGGCCTGTTCCCAATCGATCGCGCGGAAGGTGCCCACGCTCGCGTCGTACAGCACCGGCGTGGTGAGCCGGCCCTGGAACTCCAGGTCGAAATCGCCCAGCGCCCGCAGCTGCGCGGGCGTCTTGCCGTCGAAGAACGCCGCGCCCACCGCCTTGCGCGTCATCTCCCACGCGATCGCCTTCTGGCCCTGCTCGCAACTGTCGACGAGCGGATGGCCCACGGTGTCGGGGAAGGCGCAGCCCGGGCAGTCGAAGCCGCCCACCTTGTTGGCGCTGAGGAAGGAACCGACGAGTTTCAGCGCGATGCCCTGGCGCGACCAGGCGCGCACGGTGGCGCGCAGGGCGCCGCGGCCGCCCGCGGGAGAAGGTTTTCTGGAGGTCATGGCGACGGTTTACCGCCTGCAGAGCCATTCCTGCAAGCGGATGCCCCGTAAGCGGCGGTATTGCATTCGCTGAAAGGTGAATGCGCTTTCGTGAACGGTCTTTCACTTGGTTGTTACACAGCAGTGCGCACATTGCGCGCCATCCCCCGCGTAACCCAGGTCCGCCCCCCATGGTCATCCACCTCCATGCCGCCCCGTGCGACATCGACGAAGTCACCTCCGCGCGCGCCCGAGCCCTGGGCGAATTGGCGACGGGGTTCTATCCCGACATGACCTGGCAGAAGGTCGAACCGCAGATGGCGAGCGACTGGTCGCGCGTGCGCGGTGATTCGCAACTGGGCTGGAACGAAGTGCGCGAAGAAGCGCATTCGGCCTGGCAAGTCGCGAAGCTGAGCAAGGATGTGTGCTGCTGCGACGACAAGCCGGTGCGGGTGCAGTCGGCGGCCTGATCGCCGCGCCACACGGATGCAAAAGGAAAGGGCCGCATTGCGGCCCTTTCGCTTGCTGACCGATCGCGTCGAAAGGATCAACCGCCCGCGGCGGTCTTCTCCGTCGGCTTGGCTTCGCCTTCCGGCTTCTTCGAATCATCCGCCGCACCGTCCAGGCCGCGACGCTTCAGCAGCGGACCGATCTCCGGACCATGGCCGGCGAAGTCCTTGAACAACACCAGCGCATCCTTGCTGCCGCCGCGCGAGAGCAGCGTGTCGCGGAAGTGATCGCCGTTGGCGCGCGTCAGGCCACCGTGCTGCTTGAACCATTCCACCGAGTCGGCATCGAGCACTTCCGACCAGATGTAGGCGTAATAGCCGGCCGAGTAGCCGCCCATGATGTGGCTGAAGTACGGCGTCTTGTAACGCGGCGGCACCGCGGCGAAGTCCACGCCGTCCTTCTTCAGCGCGGCGGCTTCGAAGGCCATCACGCCCGAAGCGGGCGGCACCTGGTCGGGGGTGATCTGGTGCCACTTCTGGTCGAGCAGCGCGGCGCCCAGGTACTCGGTGGTGGTGAAGCCCTGGTTGAACTTGCCCGCGGCCAGCACCTTGTCGAGCAGTTCCTTCGGCATCGGCTTGCCGGTCTGGTAATGCTTGGCGTAGTTCGGCAGCACCGTCGGCCAGTCGGCCCACATCTCGTTGACCTGCGAGGGGTATTCGACGAAGTCGCGCGGCACGCTGGTGCCGGTGAAGTAGGGGTACTTCACGTTCGAGAACATGCCGTGCAGCGCATGGCCGAACTCATGGAACATCGTGGTCACTTCATCCCACGTCAGCAGCGTGGGCTGGCCCGCCGGCGGCTTGGTGATGTTGAGGTGGTTGGCGACGACCGGGAGGAAACCGGTGAGCGCGGACTGGTCGACGTAGGAATTCATCCACGCGCCGCCCTGCTTGGAATCGCGGGCGTACATGTCGGAGATGAAGATGGCCAGCTGCTTGCCGTCCTTGTCGAACACGTCGAACACGCGCACGTCCGGCTCGTACACCGGCAGGTCCTTGCGTTCCTTGAACGTCAGGCCGTATTCCTCGTGCGCGGCGTAGAAGACGCCGTTCTGCTGCACGTTGTCGAGTTCCAGGTACGGCTTGAGTTCGTTCTCGTCGAACGCGAACTTCTCCTTGCGCACCTTCTCCGAATAGAAGGACCAATCCCATGGTTCCAGCTTGAAGGTCGGCTGGCCCTTGGCCTTCTGTTCCTTGTCGATCATCGCCTGCAGGTCGGCGGCTTCGCGCTTGGCGTTGGCCACTGCCGGCGGGGCGAGCTTGGCGAGCATGTCGTTGACGGCCTGCGGCGTCTTCGCGGTTTCGTCTTCGAGCACGAACGCGGCCCAGTTCGGATAGCCGAGCAACTGCGCCTTCTGCGCGCGCAGCTTGACGACCTTCGAAATGATCGCGGTGGTGTCGAACTCGCCGCCGTCGCCGCGCGCCATCGAGGCGCGATACAGCTTCTCGCGCAACGCGCGATTGGTCAGCTGCGCGGCCGGGGGCTGGCCGGTGGTGTTGAGGATGGTCAGGACGTACTTGCCATCGAGCTTGCGCGCCTTGGCCACGTCGGCCGCCGCGTCGATCTGCGCATCGGACAGGCCGTCGAGTTCGGCGCGCGTGTCGACCACGACCGCGGCGGCGTTGCGGCCGGCGATCAGCTTCTGGTCGAACTGCGTGCCCAGCGTGGCGAGCTCGCCGTTGATGTCCTTGAGCTTGGTCTTGTCCGCTTCGCTCAGCTTGGCGCCGGCGCGGACGAAGTCGGTGTAGTAACGCTCGACCAGGCGCGTCTGCTGCGCGTCAAGGCCCAGCGAGGCGCGACGGTCGTAGAGCGACTGGATGCGCGCGAACAGCTTGGGGTTCAGGCGGATGGTGTCGCGGTGCGCGGCGAAGATGGGCGAATACTTCTCGTCGATCTGCTCGCGCGCGTCGTTCTTGTCGGCGCCCAGCAGGTTGTAGAAGACGGTGGCGGCGCGCGTGAGCGTGCGGCCGTTCTTTTCCATCGCCAGGATGGTGTTGTCGAAGGTCGGCTCGGCCTTGTCGTTGGCGATGCGCTCGATTTCGGCGAGCTCTTCCTTCATGCCCTGGTCGAAGGCCGGGGCGAAGTCGGTGTCCTTGATCTTCGCGAAGTCGGGGTAGTGCAGGGGCAGCGTGCTGTCGGCGAAGAACGGATTGGAGGCGGGGTTCTGCACGGCGGATCCTTGGGTCTGCGCGGCCGCGGCGGGCGCATACGTCAAAGCAGGCGTGCCTGCGGCGAGGGCGAGCGCCAGGGCGCAGGCGAGCGGGTGCTTCATTGGGAGGGTTCTCGGCGGACGGAACTGCCGAATTTACCCGAGCCCGGTGCAGGCTACGCATGACGAAAGCCATGTTCGGTGAATGCGGCCGTTTCCGCCCGGCCCGGCGCCGGTTCACATGCGCCCGACCGCCGCGTCGCAACAATCCGAATTCCCCTTTCCAACGGAGCGCCCCCATGAGCAACGTCACCACGGTGATGACCGCCAATCCCGCGTCCGCCAGCCCCGAGACGCCCCTGCGCGACGTGGCGCGCCTGATGATCGAGAACGACTGCGGCCAGATCCCCGTCGTCGACACCCAGGGCGCGCTGGTGGGCGTGGTCACCGACCGCGACATCGCCGTGCGCATCGTGGCCGAAGGCCGCGACACCATGGGCGCGACCGCCTCCGATGCGATGAGCGCCCCGGTCAAGAGCGTGCGCGAAGACAGCACCCTCAAGGACGCGACCGCGCTGATGGAGTCCTCGCAGATCCGCCGCGTGCCGGTGGTCGATGCCAAGGGCAAGCTCACCGGCATCGTGTCGCTGGCCGACATCGCGCTGGCCGGCAAGGATGGCCAGACCGCCAAGGTCGTCAAGGAAGTCTCCGAACCCTCCGGCAAGCACTGAGCTATATTCCGGGGCGACTCTCCCCGTCGCCCCGGATGGCAACATGACCACTGCATTCGACTTCACCGCGCAGGACATCGACGGCCAGGACAAATCGCTCGCCGACTGGCGCGGCAAGGTGCTGCTGATCGTCAACGTCGCGTCCAAGTGCGGGTTCACGCCGCAGTACACGGGCCTGGAAAAACTGTGGAAGGACTACGCCGACCGCGGGCTGGTGGTGCTCGGCTTCCCGTGCGACCAGTTCGGCCACCAGGAACCCGGCGATGAATCGGAAATCAAGAATTTCTGCTCGCTGACCTACGACGTCGACTTCCCCCTGTTCGCGAAGATCGACGTCAACGGTGCCCAGGCCCATCCCCTCTACAAGTGGTTGAAGGAAGAGAAGGGCGGGTTCCTGGGCATCGACGCCATCAAGTGGAACTTCACGAAGTTTTTGGTCGGCCGCGACGGCAAGGTGCGCAAGCGTTACGCACCGACCGATACGCCCGAGTCGCTGGCCAAGGACATCGAAGCCGCCCTGGCCTGACGGCGCTTGATCCCGAACAGCGGGCGCAGCACCGGCACGCGACGGATTACCGCGAACAACAGCGCACAACCGGCGACGGTGCCGATCAACACGAGCGCCGGTTCGACGATCGGGCCAAGGTGCATCGGCACGAGCACGAAGGCGATGCCGACGATCAGGCTCTGGTGCAGCACGTACCACGGGTAGACCGCTTCGTTCGCCCAAGGCAGCCACGCGAAGGGACGGTCGAGGTAGGTGCGGCCGTAACCGAGGATCGCGCAGAGCATCCACCAGATGTAGAGGCTGCGCAGGATCCAGATCGCCGCCTGCAGCGTGTCGGACACTTGTTCGGGCAGCACGTAGACGCACGCGGCATAGAAGCCGAACAAGGCGACCGCGCTGATCAGTGCACGGCGGCGCAGGCGCGCGAGCTCGGCCCACACCGCCTCGTTCGTGCCCAGCCACCATCCGTAGAGGAACATCGTGAAGTACACGCTGTGGCGGTACCAGTCGTGCACGAGGTCGCCGGTGTCTTCGAAATGCGGTTGCAGCAGCAGGGTGAACAACGCGATCGGCAGCGCCGGAACGATCAGCAGCCAGATCCCCCGCAACTTCGTGAGCGGATTGGGCAGGCGGCGCAGCAGGGGCAGCAGCAGCGCGAAGACCAGCGTGTAGGTCCACAGGTACGCGAGGTACCACAGGTGGTTCCAGGTGAAGCCATGCTCCCAGCCTGCGAACGCGCCTTCGGGCCAGGTCGTGTGGCCGTAATAGCGCACTAGGAAGTCCAGGAAGCCCGGTGCCACGAGCCCGTTCGACACGCCTTCGACGTAGGGTTGGATCGGCACCACGACCCACATGCCGAAGACCAGCGGCAGCAACAGGCGCCAGGTCCTCAGCGCGACGAAGCGGCCGATGCGCGTGTCGCGCAGGAGGAAATGCACCGACAGCCCCGAGATCAGGAAGATCAGGTCCATGCGCCAGCGGTTGACCGCGAGCATCGGCAACTGGATCGCTTCGGTGGTGTAGGTCGACTTGATGTGCCAGCCCCAGTCGCCACCCACGTAGAGCATCGCCCAGTGGTAGAGGATGAGCATGCCGAATGCGATGGCGCGCAGGGCGTCGATGTCGTGGCGTCGCGTGGTGGACATGGCGATGGTCCGGTGGTTGGGATGGCCCACCCTCGATGCGCCGTGGTGCGAAAGACAGCGCCAAGTGATTGATTCGCCGATCCCGGGGACGAATCGCGGAAGGCAGGGACGAACCGGTTCCGCCCACGCGCGTCCCTCCGCCACAATGCGCGGCATGTCGATGCGTCCATCCCGATGAGCCCCACCGCGTGGGACCGCTTCCGCCCTTGGCGCCGCACCTTCGAGGTCGGCTTCTGGGTCGTGATGTATTGCCTCAACGCGGCCGCCAACAGCGCGGTGACCTGGCTCGACATCCAGCGGGCGCACCTGGGCTTCCATGCCTGGGAACCGGCGGTGTGGGAATGGTCGAGCGCGGTCGTGTGCCTGGCCCTCGTGCCGGCCGTGGCCTGGTTCACGCGCATCAATCCCGTGCGCTTCGACACCTGGCGCCGCGCGCTGCCGCTGCACCTTCTCGGGAGCGTGGCCTGGTCGATCGCCCACGTCGCGGGGATGGTCGCCATCCGCAAGCTGGTCTACGCCGGGCAGGGCGAGCACTACGACTTCGGCCCGGTCCTGCGCGAATGGGGCTACGAATATCTGAAGGACGTGCGTAGCTACGCGTCCCTGGTGGTGACGATGGAGGCGTGGCGCTGGTTCCTGCGCCGCTGGCAGGGCGAGGCGAGCGTGTTGTCGCAGCCCGACGACGCGCCGGCGCCCGTGCTCGCCGAACGCCCGGAACGCTTCCTCGTCCGCAAGCTCGGCAAGGAATTCCTGATCGCCGCCAACGATGTCGAAGCACTGCAGGCCTCCGGCAACTACGTGAACCTGCGCGTGCGCGGCCACGAATATCCGTTGCGCAGCACGATGGCGACGATCGAACAACAACTCGACCCGGCCCGCTTCGTGCGCGTGCACCGCAGCCACATGGTGAACCTGGATTGCATCGCGCAGATCGAGCCGCTGGAGACGGGCGATGCGCGCGTCGTCCTGCGCGACGGCACGATCGTGCCGTGCAGCCGCCGTTATCGCGACGCCCTGCGCCCGGCGAACGCCTAGGCTTCGGACACCTGCATGCGGTCGCGGCCCGCGGCCTTCGCTTCGTAGAGCGCGAGGTCCGCGCGGCGCATGTGCTGGCCCATGCTTTCGGCCGGGATGCGGTGCGCGACGCCCGCACTGACGGTGACGCCCGTGTCGTGCGCCGCTTCCTGGAATTCGCGACGCACGCGTTGCACGAAGCCTTCGACCGATTCGGGCGCCTGGTCGATCAGCAGCACGACGAACTCCTCGCCGCCCAGGCGCGCACACAGGCAACGCTCGCCCGCGCGCTCGCGCAGGATCTGGCCGAGTTGTTGGATGACGCGGTCGCCGGTGGCGTGGCCGAAGGTGTCGTTGACGCGTTTGAAATGATCGATGTCGAGGAACACCACGCTCGCGCGGCGCCCGCGCTTGATCGCATCGTCGTAGGCATCGCCGGCTTCGCGGTTCCAGCCGGCGCGATTGCGCAGGCCGGTAAGTTCGTCGGTGGTGGCCTGTTCGCGCAACTTCTGGCGGATGCGGTAGGCGCCGACGGCGAAATCGGTGCGATAGCCGCCGAGCATGATGCCGAAGCCGATCGACACGGCCAGCGTCAGCCAATACAGCGCCGCGCCGGCAGGCGGATTGCCGTGCAGGCCCACGCGCAACGCGGCGATCGCGAGCATGGCCGCGGAAATGGCCAGGATCGAAACGCGCCGCGCCATCAGCGCGAGCAACGCGATCGGCATCAACTGGAACAGGCCCGTGCGGCCGGACAGGAGGGTGCCGACACCGGGCATCGGCACGGACAGGAAGATCCCGACCAGCAACACGCTCAGCACCGTGAGCAGCAGGCGCGGGCGCCAATCGTTGAGATGCCAGATCGCGATCGCGCAGGCCGCGGCCGTGAGCGCGACCAGTTCCACCGCCCACCAGGGCCAGCCGATGTCCGGCGTGATGCCGGCGAATTCGAACATGCCGGTGAGCGCCAGGATCGTCGCGCCGCTGGCGACCACGCCACTGACGATCGGGCGCGTGGATTGCACCTGCGCTTCGATGACCTTGTCGCGCTCGGCTTGCGTCAGCGCGCGCAGCGAGCGGCGCGTGAAAAAGCGGGCGATCGAAAGCGGCGGCGCATGGAGCACGTCGGGAAGGGGTTGGGGAGCGGCTTTCCGCGTCGTGGCCATCCACGAAAACGGTAACCCACCGGCGATTGCTTGCGGTCAAGAACAAGTGAACGCGTCGTAGCCGACCTTCTGCGGGCACGTGCGGCGTTTCGCCTTGTCGCACCACGGCGCGAACGCGCGAGATGGACGCTCCTCGAATGCACGGAGCGACCATGGAACGGCGCGTCTTCGCCTGGTTGGTGTGTCTGTTGTTGTGCTGCGTCGCGTCGCCGGCATCGGCGCGCTTCGTGTCGGTCGATCCGGTGCCCGCCACCGGATCGCGTTACGCCTACGCCGATGGTGACCCTGCCTCGCGCGTGGATCCGGACGGACGTCAATCCATTGCATGGGTGGCCGCGCATGGTCCGGAACCGCCGCAAGGCCACTCTGCCGCGGCGATGGCGCGCGCGCATCGCGAGGGCCAGTTCGGCGGCTTGCGCCTGCTGGCCAACCTGTTCGTCTCGCAATTCCAGGACGGCCCCGGCGCCTTCGCCGCCAGCCCGGCCAACCTCATCCGTGGCATCCGCGCCGAGGCCCGCATCCTTGCCGCGCTGGGCGAGACGAAGAACACGCGCCCGGTGATCACGCAACACGGCCGCACGATTCCCGATTTCGAGAACGCCACGCAGGTGGGCGAAATCAAGGATGCCAAGCGCGTGGCGATGTCGGCGCAACTGCGCGCGCAACTGGAGCATGCACAAGCCACCGGTCGCGCGCATGTCGTGGTCACCGGCACACGCACGCATGTCACCGCGACCGTCGAAGACGCGAGCACCGTCATCCGGCGCGACGACCTGGGGCCGCAACCATGACGCCCGAATGCGACCTGCTGCGCGATGAACTGCTGGCCTTCGCGCGCACGATGCTCGACCGCTTCGGCGAGTTCCAGCCCTTCGGCGGTTACCTCGTGGCGCCCGATCGCCTGGTGCACGTCGGATTCGGTCCTGCAACGCGCATGGACCCGCCGTGCCAACACGCATTGGCGAATCAAGTCGCCGAGATCGACCCTGCCGCGGTGGCGCATGCCCTCGTGTTCGACATCCACCTGCACGTGCCACGCGACGGCATGGACACCGCGATCCGCTTGCACCTCTCGCACGTCGGCGGTCGATGCATGGACTTGTTCATTCCGTATCGCGCGCGCAAGGCCACGCCGACGCTCTATGGCACCGCCTTCGTGCTCGAAGGCACGTCGATCGGCTTCCCGCGGCGGTGAGGGATGCTACTTCTCGACGAAGGCCCGCTCGAACACGTACTCGCCCGGCACGCCGATGCGCGGGGCGGCGGTGAATCCGCGGCCATCGAACAGCGCGCGGAAGTCGGCCAGCATCTGCGGGCTGCCGCACACCATCGCGCGGTCGTGCGCGGGGTCCAGCGGTGCAAGGCCGAGGTGCTCCATCATCCGGCCGCTGTCCATCAGCTCGGTCAGGCGCCCGCGTTGATCCTTCCCGTCGACGGCGAAGGCCTCGCGCGACACCGCCGGGTAATACAGCAATTGCGCGCGCACCTGTTCGCCCAGGAATTCGTGCTGCGGCAATTCGTTGACGATGTAGTCGCGATACGCGAGGTCGGCTGCGTTGCGCACGCCATGGCAGAGGACCACGCGTTCGAAGCGTTCGTACGTCGCCGGGTCCTTGATCACCGCCAGCCACGGCGCGAAGCCGGTGCCGGTGCCGAGCAGATACAGGTTGCGGCCCGGGTGCAGGTCGTGGATCAGCAGCGTGCCCGTGGGCTTGCGGCCGATCAGCACCGTGTCGCCGGGGCGGATGTGCTGCAGGCGCGAGGTCAGTGGGCCATCGGCCACCTTGATGCTGAAGAACTCGAGCTGCTCTTCCCAGTTCGCGCTGGCGACCGAGTACGCGCGCAGCAGCGGGCGGGTGGATCCATCCGGTTGTTCCACCGGCAAGCCGATCATGACGAACTGGCCGTTCTCGAACCGGAAGCCGTCGTCGCGCGTGGTGGTGAAACTGAAATAGGCGTCCGTCCAGTGACGGACATCGAGCACGGTTTCGGTGCCGAAGGGGGAGGACATTTGCGGGGGAGGGTGGAGCGTGGGGGTTCGAATTCTAGTGCCTCACCGCGTTCCGCGCTCCTCCTTCGGCCGTGCCTTGTGGTCGCGCCGGAACGAGCTCCACACCAGCAGCAGCCCGAGCACCGTACCCAGCAGGAACAACACCAGCGCCAACGCGGGGTAACCGAACAGGCGCGCCCCCGCCGTGTCCACCCGCATCAGCATCGCCGAGGCCAGGATCAGCGCGGCGGTGATCACGCCGGCGGTGATGCGGTTGGCGATCTTCTGCAGGTTTTCCATCAGTTGCGAATCATCCAGCCCGCCCAGGTGCACGATCAGCCGGTTCTCCGAAATCAGTGACAGGATGTCGGAGATCTTGCGCGGCGATTCGCGCAACAGCGATTGCACTTCCAGCACTTCGCCGGCGATGTTGGCCGGCGAGAACGACTGCCGCATCCGCTCGCGCATCACGTGCTGAATGTGGTCCTCGGTGATCCGCTTCACGTCCAGGTTCGGTTGCAGCGCGAAGGCCACCTGTTCCAGGTTCAGCAGCGTCTTGCCCAGCAGGCTCAGCTCCGGCGGTGTGCGGAGGTTGCAGGCCGTCGATATGCGCACCAGTTCGATCACCAGCCGGCCTTCGGACATCGATTGCGAACCGGCATGCGCCGCGTAGCGCGCGACGAGTTGGCCGATCTCGCGCTGGAAGCGTTCGTGTTCGAAGTCCTCCAGCCGCGTGCCCATCGCGATGGCTTCGCTCGCGACTTCCTCGCCGCGCCCGTCGACCGCGCCGAACAACAGCTTGAGCAATCGCTCGCGTTGCCTGGGCGGCACGTGCGCGATCATGCCCAGGTCGAACAGGCCCAGGCGCCCGTCTTCGGTCACCAGCATGTTGCCCGCGTGCGGATCGGCGTGGATCTCGCCGTGCACGAACATCTGGTCGAGGTAACCCTGCATGAGCGCCTTGCCCAGCAGGCCCATGTCCTGTTCGGTGCGCCGCACGCCGGAAATCGCGGTCACCTTGACGCCGCGCACCAGGTCCATCGTCAGCACGCGCACCGAGCACAGGTCGCGCACGGGCTGCGGCACGAACAGTTCCGGATAGCCCTCGAAGTGCTCGGAGAAGCGTTCGAGGTTGTCGGCTTCGACGCGGTAATCCAGTTCTGCGAACAAGGCCTTGCGGAACTCGTGCACCCAGTCGGCGAAGCGCAGGCGCCGGCCGATGTCGGTGATGCGGTCGGCCTTGTCGGCGAAGGAGGCGATGGTGTCCAGGTCCATGCGCACCTGTTCGGCGACGAAGGGCCGCTGGATCTTCACCGCGACCTCGCGCCCGTCGCGCAACACCGCGCGATGCACCTGCGCGAGCGACGCGCTGCCGATCGGCGTTTCGTCGACCGATGCGAACACCTTGTTCATGCGCACGCCGATCTCGCTCTCGAACACCGCGCGCACGATTTCGAAGGGCACGGGCGAGACTTCGTCCTGCATGCGTTGCAGCGCGGTGATGTAGGCGGGCGGCACCATGTCCGGCCGCGTCGAGAGGGCCTGGCCGATCTTGATGAAGGTCGGGCCGAGGGCTTCGAGGTCGTCGACGAATTGTTCGGCGTTGCCTGCGCCTGGTTCCAGCGTGTCCATGCTGGCCGCCGCGCTGTCGAGGTCGATGCCGGTGAAGACGCCTGCGCCGCGGTATTTCAGCAGGAAGGCGATGATCTGCGCGCTGCGGGCCAGGCTCACGGGGGTATGTCCATTCATGTGGACCAGCCTAGTCGCGGGGGCGTCAACGGCGTTTCACCGTGCGTGGGGCGGGCGAACCGCTAGCATTCGGGGGATGCGCACCTTGTGGACCTCGGGCATTCGACTCGCGAGTGGGCGGTGTTCGTCGGGATGCTCGATGCGGCGGGCGTTCGCACGTTGGTCGATGTGCGGCGGTTCGCGGGGTCTCGGCGGAATCCGCAGTTTTCGGGGCAGGCGATGGTCAGGTCGCTGCCGGAGGCGGGGATCGCTTACGTACCGATGGTCGATCTCGGCGGGCGGCGCGCGCCGGCGCCGGATTCGCCGAATACGCGGTGGCGGAATGCGAGTTTCCGCGGGTATGCCGATTACATGGACACGTTGGGGTATCGGGATGCGCGTGTTGCGTTGGCCAGGCTGGCGAGCGCGTCACCGACTGCGGTGATGTGTGCGGAGGCGATGTGGTGGCAGTGCCATCGTGGGTTGATTTCGGATGACTTCAAGGCGGATGGGTGGGAAGTGGTGCACCTGGTGTCGCCTGGGCGCAGCGAGGAGCATCCGTATACGGGGGCGGCGTTGATCGTCGATGGTCGGTTGCGTTATGCCGAGCCTTCGAATGGCGCGTTGTTTTGAGGTTGCGGTGGGGAAGCCCGCTCGAAACCGATTGGCGCGCCGCTCCGAGGGTCGCCACGCTCTCTGAATCGATGGCAACGGCCATCGGACCGCCGATCTCCCGGGTCGCGGCAATTGGCAGAATTGCCCGGAGCCTGCCGCGTTCACGCGGCAGTCACCCCTCGGGAATCGAACGGAGACGATCGTCGTGAAGATCAATCGTGCGTGCTGGATCGCGTTGGCGCTGGGCTGCGTATCGTTGGGGGCCCAGGCGCAGCAGCGCCCGACCTCCGACATCCTGTGGCGCCACACCACCACTGGCGGCAGCATCATCTGGAAAGGCGGCATCAACACGCAGACCAAGGCCGTCGCGGCCGTGACCAGCTTCGATTGGCAGATCGTCGGCGTCGGCGTGTCGCGCTTCAACGCCGTCAACAGCGTGCTCTGGCGCAACGTCAAGGATGGCCGAAACGTCGGTTGGGGGTCGGCGCAGAACGACGCGTCCTACAACCTGCCCACGCTCGAGAAGACCACCTGGGTGCTCGCGGGTACCGGTCGCTTCGATACCAACACCGGTTTGTTCGATGTGCTGTGGCGCGATTCGGCCACCGGTCAGAACGTGATCTGGCGGCATGGCGTCAATCGCTATTCGCCGCTCGCCACGTCGAATCCCGAATGGAAGGTCGCGGGTGTCGGCGATTTCGACGGCGACGGCTACGACGACGTGCTGTGGCGCAACTCGCGGACCGGCGGCAACACGATCTGGAAGCGTGCGAATTCCGCAACGCCGCTGGTGGTGTCTGCCATGCCCTTGCTCACCTGGCAGGTCGCGGGCGTGGGCGATTTCGACGCCAACGGGAGCGACGACATTCTCTGGCGCAACACGTCGACGGGTCTCAACGTGATCTGGCCCGCCGGCCGTTCGCAGGCCGCGATCGCGTTGCCGGCGATGGCGGTGAGCTGGAAGGTCGCCGGCATCGGCGATTTCGAGGGCGACGGAAAGTCGGATGTGCTGTGGCGCGACAGCGCCACGGGCCGCAACGTGGAATGGCCGTCGGGGAATGGCGCTGCGCCGAAGAATCTTGCGACGGTTGCGGACCAGCGATGGGTGGTTGCCGCGATCGGTGACTTCGAGCTCAATCCGTTCTGACCGACGATGTTGGGAAGGCGGGTCCCAGTCATTCCATCGCCTGGTCCCGCCATCCCGTGACAAGCGGTCACCCAGTGACCGCTATCGGCCAGAAGCGGACATTCATTTCTACTGATAGGCGAGTTCAAGGGTTACACGACGGCAAGCAGCATCTACGTCAACGTGGAACGATTTCCCGCCCCCACCAGGAGGTCGCCTTCGAACGTTGTCGGACTCATGCAAGACTGCGAACCCTCGTCCGCCATCGTCGGCGCTCTCCGCTCTGATCGTGTAGCTGTCTCGCGCCCATCCCCGGGTTTTCGTTACGTATCCCGCTACCAGCTCGATGCAGGAATCAACTTCGGAACGGCGCTTGTCCTGGCCTTGACTGCTGCTGCAGGCGATTCCCGTCAACAGCAATGGGCCAACCACACCGATTGCCAACAGAGACTTGCTCGCCATCTGATTCCTCCTGCGCCTCTTCTGCTGAGCTGAGTGTGTCACGGCAACAGGAATGTCCGCTTTGGGTCGAAAGCGGTCATTGTGGACTGCTATCGGCAGCGGACACGGGGTCAAGTCGAGTGCAGGAAGCTTAGACCGACCTGGCATTTCGACCATCCTTCGGTCTTCTCACTGACGAAGCAACCTAACGCGAGCGCCCGCGCGTAAATGGTTTCAAGGTGTTCGCAGGGTTTCGGGCATGGAGGCTGGTGTCCGAGCGTAACTCGCCAGAGTTTAGCGGGCCGATGTCCGCTATCGGCCAAAAGCGGACATTGGAACTACCACTTCCCGTTCCGGGGTCAAGGCCCCATGATCGAACCAACGAACGATTCGTAAAGCGTTGGTGCGGATGCTGCGCCCGCACTCAGGTCCACGGCTGCGGGGATCGCCTCGGAATTTCCGCCCGGTGCGATGCCGACCACGTTGTTCGGCGTACCAACGCCTGCGTACACTATTTCGACGGCGCCATCCGCATGTAGCACGATTTGGAACGTGTTCTGGTCACTCAGGCCCGTTTCCCAAGTCGGCACATCGAGCCAGGTAACGACGAGCCGATCAGCCGCTACGCGCGCGTACACCCCGCCGGCTATGTTCGGCCCCAGGTCGACCAAGAGCGCTGCAACTCTGGGGGGCCCGGAAACAAGACGTGCCACGTCACGCGCACCGCTGTCGGGATCGCCCGCTCCGAACGTCAGGTTGCCGTCGGTGTTGACCCAAACGGAGGAATACGCCTGCCCTTCAAACACGAAGCCGAATGGCAAAGTGATTTCGACCGTGTCGTCGTCTTCGGGGAACGGCACCGGCGGACCACCGGAGAAATCCAGGCGTGCACCGACATCCGGATCCATTGCTCCAGCGCCCGCGGCGACCTGATAGCCCGCGGACGCCGGTGTAAATCGCAACGTGCTCGCAGAACCCGTCAGGTCGAACGGATTCAGCGGAACAAGCAACTGCTGATAGGTGGGCGGAACACCGTTGGAGAGCTGAAACGCCGCGTTGCTGCCAACGATCTGTACCTTATTGGTGTCGCCCGGCACCGGATCGATGAAACGAAACGCAGGAGCAGGCCCGCCATATGTGGAATTGCGCACGGACACACTCGCGCGATTGCCTGCATCCGTTCCCGCGCGCGCATCGGCGAACAGGGACCAGGCATGCATCGCGTCGCCACCTTCGAAATGGTCCGAGGACAGCGTCACGCGCAACTCGTTGCGGGCCACCGGCGGCAGCGTGCTGTCCGGATTCTCACGCCATGCGCCAACGCCGATCACACCGGTTTCGTTACCGCGAAACGTGTCCCGCGAGGAGTCGAGGGCGAGCTGATTGCCGATGCTGCCGGAGAACGCGGCATTGTTGGTGCCCGCGGTGGATTCGATCCCCCAGTTATTGTATTCGAAGAGATTTCCGCTCGAACGCAGGTCGATGGAACCGCCGTCCGTCCCCAACGAATTGCGGGAGTGCACGCCCATGAGATTGCCGATGAAGTGGTTTGCGGTCACCGTCGCACGCAAGCTGGGACCCCGGAGTTTGTCCCTCTGATCGGTGAGCCCGTTGACGAGCGCGAGGCCCAGCAAGCTGCCGCGGGAAATATTGTTGCGGAACACGAAACTCGATGCCGCATCGCGCATGCGACATCCCATGTCGTGGAACGCGGCGCCGCCCCACGCGACGTAGCCACCGTCAAGCATCGAGTTGTTGATTTCGGCGACGTATCCGCCGCTCGGAAGGTAGGCCGAATGCGCAGGACCCGCCGCGAACTGGGACTGCCCTGCGAGGATGGTGACGCGCGAGATCGTGGTGCGATCGCGATAGAGGACGACGGTCGAGAGAACGGGCGCATTGACGTAACCCAATCCCATGCAGTCGAGCTCTAACTGGCCGGTTGGCGACACGGGTTCGTTCGGCGCGACCTGCGTTCCATCAATCACGGTCTTGCCCGAGATCACCGGATCGTCATCGAACGTGGCGTCCCAGACGCCATCATGATCGCTGTCGGCGTAACTGTTCGATCCGACAAGCTTCATTCCTGGTTGGAGCATGAGGCTGCCTCCGCGGGGCCGTGCGCCCGACGGTCCTGTGGGGGTGAGCACATACGTGCCCGGTGAGAGCACGATGGTCTTGTTCGTATTCGCCGGATTGCCGACGACCTCATACAAGCGCTCGACATCGCCGCCCGGAATGCTGATGCTCTGCGCCCACGCTTGACCGGGCGCTGCTGCGCCTAGCGCCGAAGACGCAAATACCGCCGCAATTGTCCAGCCCGTTGTCCTGTGCGACATGGCCTTTTCCCGGGGCGGTTGCTGATTGCGAACGCGCCGATACTCGGCAAGCGGCCATATTTGCAGACACCCGTTCGGGTTCCTGAGTCCTAAGCGATCCAACCAATCGCGCGCGCGTGCCGCGCGCGGTCGACCTGCTCGCGAAGGGCGCGCTGAAGTCATCCCCCGGCTTCCCGCACGGCATGCTGACCACCCACGCGGACGTCCTCAACCCCGACCGCAATGGTGCGCGCTGCGATCGTGTGTTTTGCGGTGTCGTGCATGGCGCTCGCGGCTGCCGTCGCATTCGGGAACGGCTGAACCGTGAAATGTCGAAATGTCCGCTTTGGGTCGAAAGCGGTCACTCAGCAAGGCGACGCCCAACGACGTTCACCAGTGTCCGCTTTCGGCCAGAAGCGGACAGCGACTTCCGCCTAGGCGCGAGCTCACCTTCCTCGGGGTCTACATGTCGCCAATCCGGAACGTCGCGAATTGCTTCGTCGACGTAGCGCTCCCTTGTTACGGATCGCACAAACTGGCGCGCCTGTCTCAGGAGCTGGATGCCTTGACCCCGCACGCACTCCATGAAACCGTCTCGCTCATCGCTAAGACATTACGTGGTGAGGAGTGTGCATGCTCAAACTAGGGATGGTGCCAGCCAGCAAAATTCAGGCTACTTCGGCGCTCAAGAGGACGATACTAATCGGCGCCCCTTTTTGTGTTGCCGTATTCGTAATTGCCAACCCTCACGGATTGTTGGGTGGGTACTTTTTCTTGCTGGGGCTTGCTGTGCTCTGGCCCTTGTATTTTGTGGCGAAAGCTCTATCGATTTTCTCTGATCCTACGCCGATCAAATGGGCCATTGCTATTGCGGCCCAGTTCGCATGGACCTTTGTCTTCTTTTACTGCTTTGGTCTGGCTGTGGATCGAATTGGAAACCGTAGACATCGTCGTAGCTAGGCGCGTTGTCTGATTGCCCAAAGCAGATCTCTGCATCGACCTGTATTCACTACGCTTTATCGACCTTGGCCCACTCGGGCAGCCCATCGACGGTGCAGTGGGTGAGTTGTGCTTGCGAGAGTTGATCGATCTTCTTGTCCGCAGCCACTACACCTAAAAGGTTGAGCCGATGTCTCCAGGCCATGGCCAACTCCGTTTCGGACGGCGCGCCGATCGGTTCCGAGCGGGCTTCACCTCCGAGGCCGTCAACCCCGTCGCCACACAAGGCAGCGATTGTTCGCCGGCATCGCCACGTCCTCGACGGCATGCAGCCCGGCCTGCGCGGCGAGAGCTTGCACCGCCTCGACATCGCGGATCCCGGAGCGAGGATCGCGCGCTTTCAGCCATCCATCGAACTCGCGGTTGCTCTCGCTGGTGTACGTGCCGCCCGCGTTGAACGGCCCGTACACGACGAGCACCCCGCCAGCGCCGAGCACCCGCCCGACCCCCGCGAAAAACCCCTCGACCCCGGGCCAGCCGACGATGTGCAGGATGTTCGCGCTGAACACCGCGTCGTATGGGCCCGTCGGCCACGACCCGCACACATCGAGCGCGAGCGGCGGCGGCGTGTTGGGCAGCCCGGCTTCATCCAGCCACATCTGGATCCCTGGCAATTGAGACGCCAGATCCGCGCACTGCCAGGTCAACCATGGCAGCGCGGCGGCGAAATACACGGCGTGCTGCCCGGTCCCACTGCCCACTTCGAGCACGCTGCGGCGATCGGCGAACTGCGTCCGCAGCACCGCGAGGATCGGATCACGATTTCGCTCGCAGGCGGGCGCGAAAGGCTTGGCATCCATGTCGACAGCATGCCGCATCCAGTCGGCGCCCGCTCGCGCGGCCGCTTTTCGCTTTCGCGAAAACGATCGGCGACCTGCAAAGCTTGCTTTGCAGCCCCCAACGACCGCTCGAGCGAAAGCCCACTGATCGAAGCGACCCGAAAGGTGATGCCCCAGCGTGGGGAGTTTCAAATTTTTTTCCCAAAAAAATTTGGAACTTCACACGTTCGGGCGGCGCGCCAATCGGTTTCGAGCGGGCTTGACCGAAGCAGCTCCGCCGGACCCTCTCCCCAACCGGCGGGGAGAGGGGCACGCACTCGTCACTCCCGAGCAATCTTCTCCCGCATCGGCATCCGCCCAGGCCACCCACCGGCCAGCGCCCGATACAACGCCACCACACTCACTGCACTCCGCGTGCGCGCATCGGCGAACGCATCCTGCGCCTGCAACTGCACCCGCTCGGCATCGAGCACCTCGAACAAATCGACCGCACCCGCCTCATAACGCACCCGAGCCAACCGCGCCGCATTCGCACTATCGAGCGCCGCCTGCTCACGATGCCCGTCTTCGACGCGCGCCCGATTCTGGCGAATCAACGCATTCTCCGTGTCCTCCAACGCCAGCAACACCGTCTGCCGATACCGCGCCAACTCGCCCTCGGCATTCGCATCCGCCGCCGCGATGCGCGAACGCACACGACCGACATCGAGGAACGACCAATCGATCCCGAGCGCGACGACCCGCGTTTCACTGTCGCGTTCGAACAGATTCCCCGCATCGATCGACTGACTGCCGATCAACCCGCCAAGCGTGAAGCGCGGAAACAGATCCGCAGTCGCCACACCGATACGCGCCGTCGACGCATGCAGCCGCTCTTCCGCAGCGGCCACATCGGGACGACGACGCACGATGTCACCCGGCGTCCCCGCATCGATCTGCTCCGGCAAAGCGGGTAGCGGCGCCGGCTGATCGAGTTGCGCGATCAACGCCTCAGGCACCCGCCCGGTGAGCACCGCGATGCGATGCTCGGCGAACGCGACCTGTGCTTCAAGTTGCGGAACGATGGCAAGCGTGCTTTCCAATTGCGAACGCGCACGCGACGTATCGAACTCGGTCCCGCGGCCGGCATCCATGCGCGCCTGCACGATGCGCAGCGTGCCTTGCTGGTTCTCCGCGTTCTCGCGCGCGACGCGCAGGCGTTCCTGCAGACCGCGCAGTTCGAAATAACTGCGCGCCACGTCGCCCACGATCGCGACCTGCATCGCCGCCAGATCATTCGCACCGGCTTCCGCCCCCGCGCGACTGGCTTCGACATTGCGGCGCACGCGGCCCCACAGGTCGAGTTCCCAGCCAGCGACGACGCCGACATCGTAGGAATCCACGTCGTCGCGGCCTTCGCGCGACACGCCCGGCGCCTGGTCCGCGCTGAGCCGCGAACGGCTGGCGTTGGCCTGCGCGGTGATGGTCGGGATCTGGTCGAACTTCGCGTTGCGCAACAAGGCATTGGCCTGGTCGTAACGCGACAACGCGATGCGCAGGTCGTGGTTGGCGGAGAGGGCTTCCTCGACGAGCGCGGTGAGTTGCGCATCGTCGAAGCGTTCCCAGAAAGCGTCGTCGGCGGGCGCGGCGACGGCAGTCGACTCCGCGCGCGCGAACGTCGCCGGTTCCACCGCGGTCGGCCGCACGTAATCGGGGCCGACCGCACAGGCCGCGAGGACCGCCGTCGCCAGCACGGTCATCGCGAGACGGAGTCTCACCATGGGAGCGTCTCCTCGAAATGCACGAACCCGCCGGTCGGGCCATCGGCGTCGAGCAGGGCCATCCGCACGCTGGTGCGCGCCCCGTCGGCGACGTCGAGATCGCCCGCCGAATTCATGTCGGTCTTCACCGAACCCGGATGCACCGCGTTGACCTTGATCCCCGTGTCCTTCAACTCGTGCGCGAGTTGCACGGTCCACGCATTCACCGCGCTCTTGGACACGTTGTAGGCGGGAATCTTGATGTCGTAGATCGGCGAGGCGGGGTCGTTGTTCGCACCGACCGAGCCCAGGAGGCTGGAGACATTGACGATGCGCGCGGCCGGCGCCTGCTTCAGCAACGGCAGGAAGGCCTGCGTGGTGGCGACCACGCCGAACACGTTCGTATCGAAGGTCTCGCGCCACGTGGCCAGCGACTGTTCCGAGGGCTTGCGCTGCCAATCGTCGCGCAGCACGCCGGCGTTGTTCACCAGGATGTCGAGGCGTCCGTGGCGGCGCGTCACTTCCTGCGCGGCCTGCGCGATGCTGTCGTCGTTGGCGACGTCGATCGCGATCGCTTCGACCTGCAGGCCTTCGGCCTGCAGCGTCAACGCCGCGGCGACGGCCTTTTCGCGATCGCGGCCGCCGAGCAACACGTGGATGCCGGCGTTGGCGAGCTGCCGGACGGTTTCCAGGCCGATGCCACGCGTGGCGCCGGTGACGAGCGCGACCTTGTCGCTGTTGCGGGTGGTGGGGGCAATGGCGGTCATGTGCATATCTCCGTAGGGGAGGAATCGAAAATCAGGCTTGCGTCGTCGCGAGTGCGGCGGCGGGATCGGCCTTGCGCGTCACGAGCTTGCGCAGCGCGACGTAGAAGACCGGGGTGAGGAACAGGCCGAACAGCGTGACGCCGAGCATCCCGGAGAACACCGTGATGCCGGTGACCGAGCGCACTTCCGCGCCCGCGCCGTGCGAAAGCACCAGCGGCACCGTGCCGGCGATGAACGCGATCGAGGTCATGACGATCGGGCGCAGTCGCAGGCGGCAGGCTTCCAGCGCCGCTTCGACGATGCCCTTGCCCTGGAGTTCCAGCTCGCGGGCGAACTCGACGATCAGGATCGCGTTCTTGCACGCCAGGCCCATCAGCACGACCAGGCCCACCTGCACGAACACGTTGTTGTCGCCGCCGGTGAGCTTCACGCCGACCAGCGCGGAGAGCAGCGTCATCGGCACGATCAGGATCACGGCCAGCGGCAGCGTCCAGCTTTCATACAACGCGGCCAGCACGAGGAAGGCGAGCAGCACGGCCAGCGGGAACACCACCAGCGCGGCCTTGCCCTGCGTGGCCTGCTGGTAGCTCAGGTCGCTCCAGTCGAAGCCCATGCCGTTCGGCAACACCTGGCCGGCGATCTCCGTGACCTTCTCCATCGCTTCGCCCGAGGACATCTGCTTCGGGTCGTAGCCGCCGAGCAGGTCGGCCGCCGGATAACCGTTGAAGCGCAGCACCGGGTCGGGGCCGTAGGACTGCTTGATCGTGACCATCGAACCGATCGGCACCATCTGGCCGTCGACGTTGCGCGTGCGCAGCTTGGCGATGTCTTCCACGTTGTCGCGGAATTGACCGTCGGCTTGCGCGACGACCTGCCAGGTGCGGCCGAACATGTTGAAGTCGTTGACGTAGGCCGAACCCAGGTAGGTCTGCAGCGTGTCGAACAACTCCGTCAGCGGCACGCCCTGCGCCTTGGCCTTCACGCGGTCGACTTCCGCATCCAGCTGCGGCACGTTGGCCTGGTAGCTGGTGATCGGATAGCCCATGCCCGGCGTCTGCGCGGCGGTGCCCTGGACAGCCTGCACCGCGCTCTGCAGCGCGCCGTAGCCGAGGTTGCTGCGGTCTTCGACGAACAGCGAATAGCCCTGGCCGTTGCCCAGGCCGAGGATCGGCGGCGGCATCAGCGAGAAGGCGAAGCCTTCCTGGATGCCGGCGATCTTCGCGTTGAGCTGGTCGTTGATTTCCTTCGCCGACAGATGACGTTCGTTGAACGGCTTGAGCGGGAAGAACACGACGCCGCTGTTCGGCGTGTTGGTGAACTGCAACGGGTTCAGGCCCGGGAAGGCGACTTCGTGACCGACGCCGTCGATGGTCTTCGCCGCTGCTGCGATCTTCTTCAGCGCCGCATCCGTGCGTTCGATCGACGAACCTTCCGGCATCTTCACGCCGGCGATCAGGTACAGCTTGTCCTGCGTCGGAATGAAGCCCGCCGGCACCCACTGGAACACGAAGCCCGCGGCGATGAGCAGCACGGCATAGACGCCGAACACGCGGCCACGATGGCCGAGCATGCGGCCCACGCCGGTCTGGTAGCGCGAGGAGTTCTTGTTGAAGAAGCGGTTGAACGGACGGAAGATCCAGCCGAAGCCACGCTCGATCAAGCGCGAGAGCAGGTCCTGCTTCGCGCCGTGCGGGCGCAGCAGCTTGGCGGCGAGCGCGGGCGAAAGCGTCAGCGAATTGACCGCCGAGATTACCGTGGAGATGGCGATGGTGACGGCGAACTGCTTGTAGAACTGGCCGGTCACGCCCGACAGGAAGGCCATCGGCACGAACACCGCGCACAACACCAACGCGATCGCAATGATCGGGCCGGAGACTTCCTTCATCGCCAGGTGCGCGGCCTGCAAGGGCGTTGCGCCTTCTTCGATGTGGCGTTCGACGTTTTCCACGACGACGATGGCGTCATCGACCACGATGCCGATCGCGAGGACCAATCCAAACAGGGTGAGCGTGTTGATCGAGAACCCGAGCAGGTGCAGCGCAGCGAAGGTACCCACCACCGACACCGGCACCGCGATCAGGGGAATGATCGACGCGCGCCAGGTCTGCAGGAACAGGATCACCACCAACACCACGAGCAGGGTGGCTTCCAGCAGCGTGCTGACGACGGCCTTGATCGAATCGCGCACGAAGATCGTGGTGTCGTAGACGGTGCGGTATTCCACGCCCGGCGGGAAACGCGACTGCAGTTGGTCCATCTTCGCGACCACCTGGTCGCGGATCGCCAGCGCATTCGCGCCCGGCGCCTGGAACACGCCGATGGCGGCCGCGTTCTGGCCGTCCAGGCGCGCGCGCAGCGTGTAGTCGCCGGCGGCGAGTTCGACGCGCGCGACATCGCCCAGGCGCACGACTTCACCGTCCGCGCCCGACTTCAGCACCACGTCCTTGAACTCTTCGACCGAACGCAGGCGCCCCTGCGCATTGATCGGCGTGAGGAAGTCGCTGCCGTTGGGCATCGGCTCGGCGCCGAGCTGGCCCGCGGACACCTGGATGTTCTGCTCGCGCACGGCGCGCAGCACGTCGCCGGCGGTCATGCCGCGCGCGGCGATCTTGTCCGGGTCCAGCCACAGGCGCATCGCGTAATCGCCGCCGCCGAACTGGTGCGCTTCGCCCACGCCCGGGATCTTCGAGAGTTCATCCTTGACGTGCAGGCGCATGTAGTTGCGCAGGTACAGCGTGTCGTACTTGCCGTCGGTGGAGACCAGGTGCACGACCATCAGGAAGGTCGGCGACTGCTTCTGCGTCGTCACGCCCTGGCGCCGCACATCTTCCGGCAGGCGCGCGAGCGCTTGCGCCACGCGGTTCTGCACCTTCACCGCCGCATCGTCGGCATCGGTGCCCGGCTTGAAGGTGATGGTCATCTGCAGCACGCCGTCGGAACCGGCGACGGACTTGAAATACATCATGTCCTCCACGCCGTTGATCGCTTCCTCCAGCGGCGTGGCCACGGTTTCGGAGATCACCTTCGGGTTCGCGCCCGGATACACGGTGCGCACGATCACCGACGGCGGCACCACTTCGGGGTATTCGCTGATGGGCAGCAGCGGGATGGCGATCAGGCCCGCTGCGAAGATCACGATCGACAGCACCGCGGCGAAGATCGGCCGGTCGATGAAGAATTTTGAAAAGTCCATGAGGGGTTCCTCAGGCAAAAAGGGCTCCGCTCCTCCCCCTGCGAAGGGGGAGGCCGGGAGTTCTCCTCCCCCTGCGAAGGCAGGGGGAGGTTGGGAGGGGGTTGCTTCGGAGAACCCGCGACTACTTCATCGCAACCTTCTCACCAGCCGGCTGCGCACCCATCGCAATCGCCTTCGGCGACACCGGCATGCCCGGCATGAAGACCTTCTGCACGCCATGCACGATGACCTGGTCGGTCGGCGCCAGGCCCGAACGCACCACGCGCAGGCCATCGATCATCGGGCCGGGCACGATGTCCTTGCGCGCGGCGGTGTTGTGCGGACCGAGCACGTAGACGTACTTGCGGTCCTGGTCGGTGAGCACGGCCTTGTCGTCGACGAGCATCGCCTTGAACTTGCCCGTGCCCTTCAACTGCACGCGGGCGAACAGGCCGGGCGTGAACACGCGGTCGGGATTGGCGACCACGGCGCGCGCACGGATCGTGCCGGTCTTCGCATCGACCTGGTTGTCGATGAAGTCCACCGTGCCGTCGTGCGGATAGCCGTCTTCATCGGCCAGACCGATGCGGACCGGGTTGCGCACGCCGTCGCGTTCGCCCTTGCGCGCGAGCGCCGCGTAACGCAGGAACGCCTGCTCGTCGCTTTCGAAGTAGATGTACATCGGGTCTTGCGAGACCAGCGTGGTCAGCAGCGTCGAATCGGTCTGCGCCAGGTTGCCGACGGTCACCAGCGCGCGGCCGGCGCGGCCGTCGATCGGCGAACGCACTTGCGTGAACTGCAGGTCCAGGCGCGCGGCGGCCACGGCGGCTTCGGCGGCGCGGACGCCGGCGTTGCCCTGCGAGGAGGCGGCCTTGCGGATCTCGAACTCTTCGCGCGAGATCGCCTTGGCGTCGATCAGGGTCTGCGCGCGCTTGTCCTGCATCTGCGCGAGCGATTGTTCGGCGCGTGCCTTCTCCAGGTTGGCCAGCGCCTGGTCGAGCGCGGCCTGGTAGGGACGCGGGTCGATCACGAACAACAGGTCGCCTTTCTTGACGTCCTGCCCTTCGTGGTACGCGACGTCCTGCACGTAGCCGCTCACGCGCGGACGCAGGTCGACGGTTTCCACCGCCTGCACGCGGCCGGTGAATTCGTCCCACTCCGCGACGTCCTTGCTCACCACGGTGGCGACGCTGACTTCCGGCGGCGGCGGGGCCGCGGGCGCGGCTTCGCTCGTGCAAGCGGACATCGCGATCGGCAACAGCGCGGCGAGCGCCAGCGTTCCGAGCACCACGCGGTTGACGATCGGCAATCGGTTATCGGCGGGTTGGCGGGTCATGAGCGTCTTCCTTGGAGGGGAGGGGAGAGGGGAGATCGTTGTTGTTGTTGTTCGATGGAGAGAGCGCGCCGAGCAGGCGGCGCGCATCGGCATGGCAGCGTGCGGCGAGTGCAGCGTCGTCGCCATCCGATGTTTGCGTTTGCGATTTGCAGGGACCCTTGCAATGGACGATCGGGTCGATGGCCGTGCCGTCGTTGCGATCGAGCAAGGCGAGTGCGCGATGGCCGACGCCCACGGCATCGGGCCATTGGTCGCAGGCGTGCTTCGCGTTCGCTTCGGTCTTCACCGGCCAATCGAGCGAAAGCAACTGCACGCGGACGCCGCGCGGGCGGGCTTCTTCATGCATCACGCGCGCGAGCATGCGCAACGCGGCGGCGCCGACCGAACGATGCCCGTAACCGGCCCAGGGGTTTTCGCCGCCGGGGCCGTCGACGATCACCCACCCACCGGCGCGGCCGCCCTGTGCGAGCAGCGGCAACAGATGCCGCGCGAGCGACAGATGCGCGACGACGTTCTGGTCGATCGATTCGCGCAGTTCACCGGCCGAGGCATCGAGCAGGCGGCCGCGTTCGCGATCGCTGCACAGGGCCACGACGACGCCGTGGAGCGGACGGTCGAGCTTGCGCAGCGTGCGTTCGAGGGCCGCGGCATCGCGTTCGCTGCCGAGCATGGCGGGAACGATGGAAAGGTCGGCGTGCGCATGCAGTCCTTGCAATGCGCGCAACCCGTCGGTGTCGGGGGAGACGGCGATGACGGGCCGACCGGCGTCGAGCGCAGCGCGGACCACGCCGCGCCCGATGGCGCCGGTCGCGCCGAGGACCAGGAGGGCGGCCGAGGGGCCGACCGGATTGTGACGGGACGTGGACTTCATTGCCCCGCTCCCGGGATAGTTTCTCCCGAATGTGGGACGAAAGCGCGGATCAGGTCGTGGCGCTGCATCGCGCCGGCCACGGCGAGGCCAAGGACGAGCAGCGGCATGCCGACGAGGAAGGCGACCACCACGACCATCAGCCAGGCCGGACCGGCGCCATGTGCCGTCGCTTCACCGATCGCAAGGATTCCCAAGGCCACCAGCGCGATCAGTCCGATCGGCAGGAGCGGCAGGAGAGCGAGACGGGTGCGTTGCTGGGTCGACATGGCCGTAGGGGGTTCGGCGGGAATGGCGTGAAAGGTACGCCCCGGATCGGCACTTGATTAGCTGGCAAAACGGGGAATAATTGTCCCGGCCCCGGTCCAATGTTCCTCCCCCCTACGTGACCGCGGCCCAGAGGAGCCACGCATGGCCCGCGATCTCAACGACACCCTGATCTTCGTCAAGGTGGTCGAGCACGGCAGTTTCATTTCCGCGGCGCGCGCGTTGCGGCTTCCCAAGACCACGGTCAGCCGCAAGGTGCAGGACCTGGAAACGCGCCTGGGCGCGCAGTTGCTCCACCGCACGACGCGCAAGCTCGGGCTGACCGAAGCGGGCAACGTGTATTACGAACATTGCCAGCGCATCGCGCGCGAACTGGACGAAGCCGAAAGCGCGGTGGGCCAGTTGCAGGGCGGTCCGCGCGGTTGGTTGCGCATCACCACGCCCTATTCGATGGGCATCGAGTGGATCGCGCCGCTGCTCGGCGAGTTCCACCAGCGCAATCCCGAAGTCCGCGTGGAATTGGTACTCAACAACGAGCCGCTCGACATCATCGACAAGGAAATCGACGTCGCGCTGCGCGTGGGCAACCTGCCCGATTCCAACCTCGTCGCGCGCCGCCTGGCGACGCTGCGCACGCAGGTGTATGCGAGCCAGCGCTACCTCGAAAAACACGGCGAGCCGCTGCATCCCGACGACCTGCAGCACCACCGCACGCTGGCGATGAACAAGCAGCGCAAGAACGGCGCGGGCTTCAGCTGGCCGCTCCACGACGGCACCAAGAGCACCGAGTTCCGCGTCGATCCGGTGTTCGTCGCCAACGATCCGGCCGGCCTGCGCGGCGCGCTGATCACCGGCGAAGGCTTGATGCTCGGAACCGACATCATGATGCGGCCCTACGTCGAAGCCGGTTACGTGCGGCGCGTGCTGCCGGCGTGGAACGGGCCGGAGTACGAAATGAACGCGGTGTTCCCGCGCGGCCGCGTGCAGTCGCCCAAGGTGCGCGCGTTCGTCGACTTCCTCGTCGAGCGCCTGGATTTCGACGCCGGCATGATGCAGGGCGTCTGCCCCGGATCGAGCTGCACCGAAGTGGGCAAGAAGCCGGCGACGATCGCCAATGCGTATCGGCTTGCGCTGCGCAAGGTGGCGGACGAAGCGCCTGCGGCGCAGACCGCAGACGCGGAAGAGGGCGTCGAGGCCTAGCGCCCGGCTGCGATCCGCACGTCGGCGATCCAGCGCGATCGCCGGCGCGCGAGCCTGGCGTCGACGGTTTCGCCTTCGACGTCGCTGTCGCTGCGGTCGAATCGTGCGGGATCCACGCCTTCGAAGGTGTTGATGTTCACCACCGCGTAATCGCGGCCGTCGATGCGGCACGTCGATGCGACGACCACGCCACATTGCGCGCACACGTGGAAGTCCGCCGTGCGCGTGCCGAAGGCGTAACGTTCGACGCGCGCTGCATCGGCGATGCGCAGGACCAACGCCGCTTGCGGATGCGACGTCCACGTCGCGCCATGCTTGCGGCAGAACGTGCAGCTACAGGCACGCGCGGGAATGCGCGGGGCATCGGCCGGCCATTCCAGCGACAGACGGATGTTGCCGCAGTGGCAGCCGCCTTCGATCATGGGCGCGTCGGCGGCGTGAGGCGCAACAACTTGCCGTCCTGCTCGTCGGTCAACACGTACACCTTGCCGTCGTTGCCCACGCGCACATCGCGGATGCGCGCGCCCAGGTCCTGCAGCAGGCGTTCTTCGCCGACGATCTTGTTGCCCTTCAGCGACAGGCGAATCAGGTTGGATTCGGCGAGCGAGCCGAGGAACAGGCTGTCGTTCCATGCACTGCCGGGGCGCCCGGTGTAGAACGCCATTCCGCTCAGGCCCGGCGATTTCGCCCAGTAGTGGTGCGGTTGTTCCATGTTGGGCGCCGAGGTGCCGATGGATTCGGCGATCTTGTAGCCCGGGTAATCGATGCCGTAGGTGATGATCGGCCAACCGTAATTCTTCCCGGGCTGCGGCAGGTTGATTTCATCGCCGCCGCGCGGGCCGTGCTCGCTTTCCCACAGGGTGCCGGTGCGTGGATCGATCGCCAGGCCCTGCATGTTGCGATGGCCGTAGCTCCAGATTTCCGGGCGCGCGTCCTTGCGGCCGACGAAAGGATTGTCCTGGGGCACGCTGCCGTCCAGGTTCAGGCGCACGAGCTTGCCCTGCAACATGTCCAGTTGCTGCGCCTTCATGCGGTCCTGCCGCTCGCCCTGGGTGATGAAGACATGGCCGTGGCCGTCGAAGGCGATGCGCGAACCGAAATGGTTGGTGCCGGTGAGTTTGGGTTGCTGGCGATAGATCACGCGCACGTCGTGCAGCGCGGTGTCGACCAGCGTCGCGAGGGCCACGGCGGTGCCGGCCGTGTCGTCTTCGCCCGGTTCGGCGAAGCTCAGATACAGTTTCTTGGACGTCGCGAAATCCGGCGCGAGCGCGACATCCAGCAATCCGCCCTGGCCTTGTGCGTACACCGCCGGCACGTTCGCGATCGGCTCGCCCAACGTACCGTCGGGCGCCACGCGGCGCAGGCGGCCCGGGCGTTCGGTGACCAGGAAGTTGCCGTCGGGCAACAACGCGACCGACCAGGGATGTTCGAGGCCATGCGCGATCGTTTCCACGCGCATGCCGTTGGAGGCGGTCGTCGCCGGCGTGCTCGCGGTTCCGCCGCTCGCCGAGGATTGCTGCGCACTGCACGCCGTGGCGCAAACCAACGCCGCGATCGCCAAGCTCATCCGAATCATGCCCGCTTCCTCGCCGCTCGGTCCCGGCCTCAACGGTACCCCGCCGCCTGCAATTCGAACAGTTCCGCATACCGCCCGCCCTGCGCGAGCAGTTCGGTGTGCGTCCCGCTGGCCTCCAGCCGCCCTTCGTCGAGCACGAGGATGCGGTCGGCCATGCGCACGCTGGAGAAGCGATGCGAGATCAGCACCGCGGTGCGCCCGTGCGAGAGTTCCTTGAAGCGCTGGAAGACTTCGAACTCGCTGCGCGCATCCAGCGCCGCGGTGGGTTCATCGAGGATCATGACCTGCGCATCGCGCATGTAGGCGCGCGCGATGGCGACCTTCTGCCATTGGCCGCCGGAGAGATCCACGCCGGTGCGGAAGCGGCGGCCGATCACCTGGTCGTAGCCATTCGGCAATCCGGCGACGACCTGGTCGGCGTAGGCGCGCCGCGCTGCGGCTTCGATGCGCGCGCGGTCGTCCATCGCGTCGATCTGGCCGACACCGATGTTCTCCGCGGCGGTGAGGTGATAGCGCACGAAATCCTGGAAGATCACGCCGATGTTCGCGCGCAGGTCTTCGAGGTCGTAGTCGCGCAGATCGCGGCCGTCGAGCAGGATGCGGCCTTCGTCGGGGTCGTACAGGCGCGCGAGCAGTTTGACGAGCGTGGTCTTGCCCGCGCCGTTTTCGCCCACCAGCGCGAGCACTTCGCCGGCGCGCAATTCGAAGTGCAACTCGCGCAGGGCCCAGCGCTCGGCATCGGGATAGCGGAAGCCGACGCCTTCGAACGCGAAGCCGCGCGCGATGGGCCGCGGGATCGCGATGGCGCCGGGCTTGGAACGGATTTCCGGTTGGATCTCGAAGAACGAATACAGATCGTCGAGATACAAGGCTTGCCCCGCCACCTGCGAGAAGCCGACCAGCAGGCCTTCGAGTAATTGACGCAATCGGCGGAAGCTGCCGGCGAGGAACGTCAGGTCGCCGATGCTGAAATCGCCCTTCACCGTGCGCCAGGCGATGTACCCGTACGCGAGGTAATAACCCAGCGTGCCGAAGGCCGCCAACAAGGTACCCCACAGCGCGCGTCGTCGCGCGAGGCTGCGATTCGCGATCAGGAACTGCGCCGACAACGCGCGATACCGCGCGATGAAATAACGGTGCAGGTTGAAGATCTTCACTTCCTTCGCGGTCTCGACGCTCGCGCCCATCTGGCGGAGGTATTCGAGCTGCCTGCGCTCGGGCGTCCACTGGAAGTTGAGTTGGTAATTGAGCGCGTTGAAGTGCGACTCGCCGACGAAGGCCGGAATCAGCGCCACGCCCAGCAGCACGATCAGCCACGGCGCGTACACGACCAGGCCCGCGATGAAACTGACCACCGTCACCGCATCCTGCACCTGCCCGAACAACTGGCTCAGCAGGTTCATGCGCCCCATCGTCTGGCGACGCGCGCGGTCGAGGCGATCCTGCAATTCGGGATCTTCGAAATCTTCCAGGTCGAGCGTCGCCGCGTGTTCCATCAGGCGCACGCTGGTGGCGTTGGTGAACATCTCCGACAGCACCGAATCGGCGTAGCTCACCAGGCGGGCGAGCAGGTCGGAGGCGATGGCCAGGCCGAATTCGAGCAGCAGCAGCGTCAGCAGGTGATCGATCGCGCCGCCGTGCCATGCGGCGGGGAGCGATTCGAAGGCCAGGCCCTGGCCGACCAGGCGCACCGCTTCGTCGATGATCAGCTTGCCGACGTAGAGCGTTGCGATCGGCAGCAACGCGCGGACCAGGCGCAGGCCGAGGCTGGTGAGCGTCAGGGGGCGGGAGGTCGCCCAGATCTCGCGCAGGAACGGCGGCAGGTTGCGCAGGGCGCCGACGCGTTCGCGGAGCGTGGGGTTGTCGGCCATTCCCGCCAGTGTCGCGGTCGGCGGGTGATGGAGGAAAAAAGAAAGGGGCGCGGCCTGCACCGCGCCCCCGAGGGACGGAACCGGGGAGGGGAGACCCGGCTGCGTAATGGTTAGGACCGCTTACTCGAAGACAAGTTCCGCGTCGCCGGAGAAGGTTTCGATGCGGATCAGGCCGTTGCCCGAGCCGTAGCGGTGTTCGAAGCTCGCGCCCGGGCCGTACTTCGGGCGTTCGATCTTCGCGTCGGGCGCGGTGAGATCGCCGCTGAAGGTCTCGCCCGAGGCCTGCGCCGAGGTGTTCTTCGGCAGGATCAGGTGCAGGTCGCCGCTGACCGATTCGGACTTGAACTCGCCGCCGTTCTGCAGGCCGGCGCGCACCTTGGCGTCGCCGGAGACCGTCGAAACCGAGATGTGGCGCAGCGCCTTGCCGTTGGTGTCGGCTTCGATGTTGCCCGAGACGGTTTCCACCGACATCTCGCCGTCGAGCTTGCCGCGCAGGTTGAGGTCGCCGCTGACCGACGAGGCTTTGACGTCGCGCGTGTTCAAGGTGAGCGTGAGATCGCCGCTGACGCTTTCGATGTCCGCCTCGCGCGGCGCGCCGGCGACGACGACATCGCCGCTCACGCTGTCGATCTGCAGCGAGGCGCCCGCGGTGCCGACGACATCGACCGTCGCCGAGACCGAATCGATCTCCAGTTCGGCCAGCACCGGCACGTTGAGGATCAGGTCGGTCGGCTCGGTGTTGTCGTTGCTGCGCCAACCGCTGCGGCCGCGCGGATATTCCACGCGCACGACCAGGTCGTTCTCGTCACCGTCGATCACCAGCTTCTCGACGCCCTTGCCGAGGCTGCCGCCGATGTGGACTTCCTTCTTGTCCCACACGCGCACCTGGATGCGGCCCTTGAGGTTTTCGATCTCGATGTGGCCACGCGCGTCGAGCGGACGGGTTTCGTTGATCGGCGTGGCGGCCCACGCCGAGGGTGCGGCCACGCAGGCCAGGAGGGTGAGTGCGATCAGGGAGCGGGTCATCGAGGTGTCTCCGAAAAAATGGTGCGAGCGGTCAGCTGGCGAGCGAAGTGCGGGCCAAACGCTGGGTCAGTTCCAGGCGCCGCGTGTAAGTGCGTTGCAGGCGGCCGAGCAGGAAGCGCGCGTCCGGGTCGCGCGCCAGCGCGGTGCGGATCTGCGCGGCGCTGCGGTCGAGTACCTTGAGTTGCGCGTCGCCCTTGGCCGGCGGCGGCGTGTAGGCATCGATCTCCTTCAGCGCCGCCTGGTATTCGCGCGTCATCGCTTCGGCTTCGACGGCGATGATGCGGCCGTGCACGCCGGGGGCGGGCGCCGGGACATCGGGTGTCACGGGGCGTACCTGCCAGGCGATGCCGAGCGCCAGCGCGAGCGAGGCCGCGGTGGCCAGTGGAATGAGCGGGCGCCAGGACTTGCGAACCGGCGCGGACGCGACTTGCGGCGTCGCGGCGATGCGCGAGGCGATCGCGGGCCACAGGTCGGCGGCGGGCGCGAGATCTGTGCGCAGGGCGCGCAGTTCCCATCGCAGCGCGTCGGGGAGGTGACTGTCTTGTTTGTCGATGTCATGCGTCATGGGAACCTCCGAGGCGCGTGCGCAGCAATCCGCGCGCGCGATGCAACTGGGCCTTCGAACTGCCGACCGCCATGCCGAGTTCGGTGGCGATCTCTTCATGCTTCCAACCTTCCACGTCATGCAACACCAGCACTGCGCGCGCCCGCGGGGGAAGGGTGGCCACGGCGCGCTCCAGGTCCATCGTCAGCGCCGTGCCGTGGCCGGCCGAATCGGGCGTGCCGAGTTGGTCGAGCGCGTCCTCGTCGTCGCTGGCCTGCGGCCGGCTGCGGCGCGCGCGCAATTCCATCAGGGCGGTGTTCACGGCCAGGCGGTGCAGCCAGGTGGTGAACGCGCTTTCGAAGCGATAGCCCGGCAGGGCCTGCCAGCACCGCACGAAGGCTTCCTGCGTGAGGTCTTCCGCGCGGCCGGCGTGGCCGCCGACCAGGCGCATGATCACGCCGTGGACCCGCGCGTTATGGCGCCGGTAGATCGCCTCGAAAGCGCTCGCGTCGCCACGCCCCGCCGCACGCACCAACGCGCCATCGACGTCCTCGCCGGGCTCGGCGGACGGGAGTGCTGCTGTGGCTTGTGGTGTCCATGCGGTCACGGCGGAGGTCAGCATACTCACTCCGATGCACGGGCAGCCGGCAGGGTTTAGAGCGGCTCGTGGGGGCCGGGCCGGGCCAGGGCGCACTTGCTAGAATCGCGCCTTTCGCACGCCCCCGGTTGTCCCGTGACCCACGCTGCTCCTTCGTCCCGCCCCGCAGGCCCCGTCTCCATCCGCCAGGAAGACCTGATCCAGTCGGTCGCCGACGCCCTGCAGTACATCTCCTACTACCACCCCGTCGACTACATCAAGAACCTCGCAGCCGCCTACGAGCGCGAGCAGAGCGTGGCCGCGAAGGACGCGATCGCCCAGATCCTGATCAATTCGCGCATGTGCGCCGAAGGCCACCGCCCGATCTGCCAGGACACCGGCATCGTCACGGTCTTCCTCACCATCGGCATGGACATCCGCTGGGACGACGCCACGATGGGCGTGGAGGAGATGGTCCACGAAGGCGTGCGCCGCGCCTACAACCATCCCGACAACAAGCTGCGCGCCAGCGTGCTCGCCGATCCTGCGGGCAAGCGCACCAACACGAAGGACAACACGCCGGGCGTGGTGAACGTCCGCGTCGTGCCGGGCAACATGGTCGAGGTCATCGTCGCGGCCAAGGGCGGCGGGTCGGAAGCCAAGTCGAAGTTCGCGATGCTCAACCCGTCCGATTCCATCGTCGACTGGGTGCTGAAGACCGTCCCGACCATGGGCGCCGGCTGGTGCCCGCCGGGCATGCTCGGCATCGGCATCGGCGGCACCGCCGAGAAGGCGATGCTGTTGGCGAAGGAAGCGCTGATGGAGCCGATCGACATCGTCGAGCTGCAGGCGCGCGGCGCGTCCAACCGCGCCGAGGAATTGCGCCTGGAGCTCTACGAGAAGGTCAACGCGCTGGGCATCGGCGCGCAGGGCCTGGGCGGCCTGACCACGGTGCTCGACATCAAGGTCAAGGATTACCCGACCCACGCGGCGAACCTGCCGATCGCGCTGATCCCCAACTGCGCCGCCACGCGCCACGCGCATTTCGTGCTCGACGGCAGCGGGCCGGTGATGCTGGATCCGCCGTCGCTGGAAGATTGGCCGAAGCTCACCTACGACGCGTCCAAGGGCCGGCGCGTCGACCTGGACACGCTCACGAAGGAAGACCTCGCGACCTGGCAACCGGGCGAAGTCCTGCTGCTCAACGGCAAGCTGCTCACCGGTCGCGATGCCGCGCACAAGCGCATCGTCGAAATGTTGAACCGCGGCGAATCCTTGCCCGTCGACCTGCGCGGCCGTTTCATCTACTACGTCGGCCCGGTCGATCCGGTGCGCGACGAAGTCGTCGGCCCCGCCGGCCCGACCACCGCCACGCGCATGGACAAGTTCACCGAACAGGTGCTCGCGCAGACCGGCCTGCTCGGCATGGTCGGCAAAGCCGAACGCGGACCGGTCGCGATCGAGGCGATCCGCAAGCACGGCTCGGCCTACCTCATGGCGGTCGGCGGCGCGGCCTACCTGGTCTCCAAGGCGATCAAGGCCTCGAAGGTCGTCGCGTTCGAAGACCTCGGCATGGAAGCGATCTACGAATTCACCGTGCAGGACATGCCGGTCACGGTGGCGGTCGATGCGAAGGGCACGTCGGTGCACGAGACCGGCCCGCGGGAATGGCAAGCGCGCATCGGGAACATCCCGGTGGTGGTCGCTTGATCGCCCCGACACTCGTCGAACACGACGCCGACGGCCAGCCCTTCAAGGTGCGATTCGAACAGCACCACGGCTACGTGCGCGCCTACGTGCACGAAGGCCGCGACAGCCTGGAAGTCTCCATCGCCATGTGGCAAATGCTCGGCACGTATTGCCGCGCGCACGGCGCCACGCGGCTGCTGGTGGTCGAAGACCTCGACGGCACGGTGCCGCTCGAACAGGTCGACACCGTCATCGCCGCGATGGCCGACGCCGGCTTCGGCGCGATCCGCACCGCCTTCGTCGAACTGCAGGACGACCTGCAGGGCAGCGAACACGGTTCGATCCTCGCCAGCGAACGCGGCGTGCAGGTCTACGTGACCAACGACGAATTCGTCGCGCGCCACTGGCTAATGTACGGGGAGTAGCGCCTCACTCCGGCGTCGAGGGGTTCTTGTCGTCGAGCAGGTTCACGTCCTCGGACTTGCGCTGCGCTTCGGCGAGTTGCGCGTCGATTTCCTTGTCCTTCGAGGTGTCGACGTGCATCGCGTGTTCCACCGTGGGCATTGATGGTTCGACCGCGGGCGCCGGCGTGCCGGCGCGGCGCACGCCGCCCTTGTCGAGCGCGGACTTGACCGCACGCATCGCTTCGCTGCGCACGCGCGGCACGCTGTTTTCGCGCTGGTCGACCCAGCCCAGGAACTGCGCCTTCAATTGATCGTGCAGGTATTCGACGATCAGCGCGTTGGGCTTGGGATCCTCGAGCACGCCCTTGATCCCGCGCAAGCGTTCCAGGCCGAGCCGGAGTGCATCGCCCACCGACGCGTTCGGATCCAGCGGCACGATGAAGTCGAAGCGGCGCTTCGGGTTTTCCGTGTAGTTGAGGACGACGGAGCGAAACACCAGCGCGTTGGGCAGCGCGACCTGGTTGCCGTCGAGCGTCATCAGCAGGGTGGTGCGCGAGGTCAACGCAACCACCTTGCCTTCGTGCACGCGATCCACGACCACGTGGTCGCCCGGCGCGAAGGGCCGGCGCAGGCTGAGCAGGATGCCGGCGATGTAGTTCTCCGCGATGTCCTTGAACGCGAAACCGAGTACCAGGCCGATGACGCCCGCCGAGCCGAGCACCGCGCCGACGAGCGAAGAAGCGCCCAGCAGATCCAGCGCGACCAGGATGCCGACCAGCGTGATCGCACCCTGCACCAGGCGGCGGAGCAGGGCCTCCATGTAGGGGTTGTTGCTGTGCACGCGCGCCATCCAGCGCATGCGGCGCGAGAGGCTGCGGCCGATCCACGCGGCCAGCAACACGATCGCCATCGCGATGACCAGCAAGGGCGTGGCCGCCACCAGGCGCACGAGTTTGTCGCCGACCGCCCGCACCGCCACCTGGAAGCGATCGGACAGCTTGGTGCTGAGCTCGACGCGGTTCTCCACGCCCGTCACGCCGGCGGTCTGCGCGGCGATGGCGCCGGCCATCTCGATGTCCGCCTTGGTCACCGCTTCGCCGTGCAGCATCGCGACGCGATTGATCACGCTGACGTCCACGTCGCTCAACTGCGGTTGCGAGGCCAGGCGCGCTTCCACGCGCTTGCCGAGCGCGCGGTCGGTCGCATCGACGGCGCCGGCGACCGACGTGGCGGCCGATGGCAGCGTGGCGGCCGGCGCGCCGGCATGGGCGCCGAAGGACAACAGGAACAGCAGGGGCGCAAGGCGCGCGGCGAGCGATCGGGTCATTCGCAACCGTCGTGGCGTCGGAAAGGCCCCGCCAGTCTACAACTGCGAGCGGATCGGCAGGATCACGCGCTCGATGAACTTCTCCTTGAGCGGTCGCTTCTCCCACATTTCGTAGGTATAGCCCTTCGACTTCGCCAGGTCCTGCTCGAAGATCTTCGTCATGCGATCGGCGAACTGCGTGTCGTAGACGTTGAGGCTCGCCTCGTCGTTGAGCTGGAAGCTGCGCAGGTCGAAGTTGGTCGAACCCACCGACGTCATCTCCTTGTCCACGATCAGCATCTTGTTGTGGAACATGGTCGGTTCGTATTCGCTGATCGCGATGCCCGCTTTCAACAACGGGCCCCAATCCATGCGCGAGGCGTGGCGCGCGGCGTCCGAATCGGTGTTCTTGCCCGGCACGATCACGCGGATGCGCACGCCGCGCTTGCGTGCCGCGAGCAGCGCATTGGTGATCAATTTGTCGGGAATGAAGTACGCCGCTTCCAGGTCGATGGTGTGCGTGGCCGCGGCGATCGCCATCAGGTACATCAGGTGCATGCTCTCGCTGCCGCCGCTGGGCGAGCTGAGGAACAGGTGCGCGTCCATGCCGTCGGCGCTTTCCAGCGGCGGGAAGTTGTCGGGGCCGTTGAGCACTTCGCCCGTGGTCTTGATCCAGTTGTCGTTGAACGCCGCCTGGAACTGCGCGACCACCGGGCCTTCGACGCGGAAATGCATGTCGCGCCAGTGATCCTTGTCCTGGCCATGGCCCTTCCACGGATCGCCGATGCCCACGCCGCCGGTGAAGCCCACGCGCCCGTCGATGATCAGCAGCTTGCGATGGGTGCGATTGTTCATGCGCGCCAGGTTGTACCAATGCAGCGGGCGATAACGCACCACGTGCACGCCGGCCTGTTTCATCTGGTCGAGCAAGGACTCTTCCATGTTGTAGCTGCCGGCCCAGTCGATGGTGACGTGGACCTGCACGCCGGCTTTCGCGCGCTCGCACAGCGCGGCGGCGAAGTCGCGGCCGATCTGGCCTTCCCAGTAGATGTAGGTTTCGAAGCTGATCGTCTTCTTCGCGCTGCGGATGCCTTCGAGCATCGCGGGGAAGATCTCGTCGCCGTTCTGCAGGTCCTGGATCACGTTGTGCGAGAGGATCGCGGGGCCGAGGAGTACGCCCATCTCGCGACGGAACTGCGGGTCGGCCACCGCGTAACGGTGTTCGACCTTGCGTTCGATCTGTTTTTCCGGCTTGACGAAGTTCAGGCCGAGAACGACGACCAAACCGGTCACGAGGATGGTGACGATGACGACGGTCAGCATGCGGGTCTTGCTCCAGCGCATCGCGCGCCCCGGGTCCATGGGAGCGACCGACGTTAAAGAAGCGGCCGCAGCCGACGCGTGAATTGGGCGGCGCGCTGGAAGGGCCGCGCTAGAAAAACCAGGCGAACGCGAACACCCCGAGCATCGCGAAAGCCAGCCCCAGCTTGAGAACGATGCCCAGCACGATGCCCAGCCACGTGCCGAAGCCGACCTTCGCGGCCTGCCGGATTTCCCGTCCGTGGATCAACTCGCCGATGAGCGCGCCCACGAACGGGCCGACGAACAACCCCAGCGGCGGCATCACGAACAGGCCCGCGAAGGTGCCCAGGATCGCGCCCCAGATCGCCTGCTTGCTCGCGCCGACGCGCTTGGCGCCATGCGCCGTGGCCCAGAAATCGATCACGAACGACACCGCCGTCATCAGGCCGAGCACGACGAGCGTGACCCATCCGATTTCCTGGAAATTGCCGGCCCACGCGGCGAGCAACATGCCCGCGAAGACCAGGGGCAGCCCCGGCAGCGCGGGCAGGATCACGCCGGCCAGGCCGACGAGGACGAGCAGGGCGGCGATGGCGTAGAGCAACGCTTGCTGGGTCATCTGGGTTCTCTGTTTGCACGAAAAACCCGGCCTTTCGGCCGGGTTCGGTTTCCCGCATCTTGCCTCAGTTCTGGAACGGGGTGTTCTCCGCGAAGTATTCGTGGCTGTCGGCGTTGTCCAGCGCCGCGGCCGGGTCGGTGATCGCCAGGTTCTTCGCGCCCGCCTGGCCGTAGACGTGGTCGTCGGTGCCGGCGGTGACGTTGAAGTGGCTCATCTCGTGGATGAGCGTGCCGGCCTTCGAGTCGGTGCCCGTCAGCGGCGCACTCCAGAACGCGCGGCAGACGAAGATTTCGTACGGGCGGGTCGGATACACGTAGGCGTAGTAGCTCTGGTTGCAGCCGCAGTTGATCTTCACCTCACCGGCGCTCTGGTCCATCGCCGCGTCGATCGAAGTGAAGTGCGACTTCGCGGTGTTATAGCGCGCCGAGGTGTAGCTGCCGAACCACGTCGTGTAACGCGGGCCCGCCGTGCCGGCGTTGAGATAGCCCTTCGCGTTTTCGGTGTAGGTGCGCGCGCTGTTCACCGCGCTGCCCGCGGTGCTGATCTGCGAGGTCGTGCAACCGACGTAGCTCACGCCGTTGACGACGGTGCCGCCACCGCCGGTGGGCGGCTTCTTCGCACCATTACCGCCGGCCTTGCCGAGCAACTGGTCGCGGCCGTCGACCCACAGGCGCAGCGGCGCCGAGCGCGCGATCATCGGCGCGCCGGAGGCTTGGCGCAGCATCGCGCCACCCGACAGCGAGGCGTGTTGCAGCGGCGAGGCGAAGGTCACCGTGTACTGCCCGGTTTGCGCCAGATCGTAGGCAGCGGAGAGATCCACTTTCGCGATATAGGTTTGACCGGGGCGAATGATCGCGAAGTCCGCGGCGGTCGGCAGGCCGCGCTTCACCAGCGGGCCTTCGTATTGCACGGGCTTGCCGTCGCGGCTCACCTGGAACAGGCGGGCTTCGAGGAAATCCGACGGGAGCTGCCACTTCGGCACGCGCACCGTGTTGCGACTGGTATTGGTGATGCGCACTTCGACGGCGCCGAGGAAGTCGCTGGCCTTGCCGGTGGCGGCGACCATGCTGACCTGCAGCGGATTGTTGCGCGCGGTGGGCGGTGCGGCGGTCGAGACCGCGGCGATCGAACCGGCGAGGAGGGCGGATGCGACGACGGTCTGGCTGACGGACAGTTTCATGCGAGCGGAACCCCCGGAAGTGGTTGGAAGCGCGATGCCCGCTCTGCGGCGGACCGGCCGACCATAGGCCCGGGCGAAGGCGCCCGCATTCTGCGCTGCAGCAGTCGCTGCCCGCCGCATATGCGCGAAGCGCGCGTGAAGGGGATGCAAAAAAGAGGCCGCCCGGAGGCGGCCTCGAACAAGGACGAACTTGGGGCTGGATCGCTGATCAGTTCGCCCAGGCGCGGCCGTTGTAGACGCGCACATACGCGCCTTCGCGGATTCCGCCGACATCGGTCTGGTTGAGCGTGACCGTGTTGCCGTTGTCCATGCGCACGTAGACGTTGTAGCTCTGCGCCTTGTTCATGTTCTTCTGGATCGCCGAGCCGGCGACCGCGCCGCCGACCGCACCGGCGACCGTGGCGGCATTCTGCTTGCCGTTGCTCGTGTTCTTCGCGAGCTCATGGCCCGCGACCGCGCCGACCACGCCACCCAGGACCGCGCCCGTGGTGCCGCTGGTCTGCTGCGAACCCACCGCGTCGATGCGCGTGACGGTGCCGCAGTCGTAGCAGCTCTGCGCCGGCGGCGGGGTGTTGTAACCAGACGTGCCGTTGTAGGACGGCGACGTCGATGCGCAGCCCGCGAGCGCGAGGGTGGCGACGGCGGCTGCAGCAAGCATGTGCATCTTCATGCGACTCTCCTGTCGGTGTTTGTCCGGACACCGATGCTGTGAGTCGCGCGGTGAACAGGGCATCAAGCGCGCGGCTTTTGCCGCGCGCGCATCAGCGCGTGTTCAGTTGCCAGATCTTCAGCAATGCAAATCAGCGATGCAATCGGGCTTGCAATATCAACCGCGGAAATCCTGGTGGCACGCCTTGCACGCGTTGCCGATGGATTCCATCGTCTTCGCCAGGGCGGGGCAGGTGAGCGGCGGATTCGCGCGCGCTGCATCCAATGCTGCGCGGAAGCCACCGGCGGCCTTGGTGAATCGCGCGTCGTCGCGCAGGTCGGGGAAGGCAGCTTCGATATCGTCTGCGGTCAGGCGCAGCGCATTGAAGTGCGGCAGCGTGTCGGTCGCGTTGCAGCGGTTGGCTTCGAGGTTGTTCTTCAGTTGCACCGCATGCCATTGCTGGACGTGCATCAACGCATCGGGGAAGGGATCCTGCCGCGCCTGCCACGTGCGCACCGCCATCACGGTGAGGATCGCGCCCACCACCAGGCCGACAAGGAAGAGGAAGAAGTAACGCGCCCCGGTGCCTGCCATGTCCGTGCTCCTGCGTGGATGGTGTGGCGGCGAGGGTAGCAGAGGGGCGGGGCCGCGGGCGCGGCTTCGCTAGAATGCGCGGTATGCGACAGGACTTGCGGGATCGATTCGCCGGCATCGACCGGCTCTATGGGCGTGGCGCGGTGGAGCGCCTCGACACGCGGCGCGTGGCCGTCATCGGCCTGGGCGGCGTGGGCGCGTGGGCGGCCGAGGCGTTGGCGCGTTCGGGGGTCGGACATCTCACGCTGGTCGATGCGGATGATCTGTGCGTGTCGAACACCAATCGCCAGTTGCCTGCGATGACCGGGAATTACGGGCGCAACAAAGCGCAGGTCATGGCCGAGCGGGTGCGTGCGATCCATCCGCAGATCGATGTCGATCCGGTGCAGCACTTCCTGACGGCCAGCAACCTCGACACCTTGCTCGATCGCAACTTCGACCTCGTGCTGGATGCCTGCGACAGTTTCCGGACGAAGGTGACTTCGATCGCATGGTGTCGGCGTCGCAAGCTACCGATGATCACCGTCGGCTCGGCCGGCGGCCGCACCGATCCCACGCAAGTCCGCGTACGCGACCTCTCGCGCACCGAACACGATGCGATGCTCTCGCTGATCCGGAAGAAGTTGCGCGGCGAGTTCAATTTTCCGCGCAGCAAGGATCGGTATTTCGGGATTTCGGCGGTTTATTCGCTGGAGAACGTGAAGTATCCGCAAGCCGATGGCAGCGTGTGCGGGGTGCGGCCGCAGATGGATGCCGATGCGGCGTTGAAGTTGGATTGCGGCGCGGGGTTGGGGGCGGCGACGCATGTCACCGGGGCGTTTGCGTTTGCCGCGGTGGGGAAGGCGATGGAGGTGTTGTTGAAGGTCAAGGCCGAGAAAGGCGTGATCGCCTCGGCCTGACGCCCCGCTGCGCCGTTCTGGTGGATGCGTCAAACCAACCCGAACAATCTCTCTGCGTTCCCCGTGGTCGCCTTCGCGATAACCGCAGGATCTTCCCCGCGCAACTCCGCGATCGTCTCCAGCACCCGCACCATGCGCGCAGGTTCGTTCCGCTGCCCGCGGTGTGCGCAATCAGGTTGATCCGGTGCGTCGGTTTCCAGCAGCAGCGTTTCGAGGGGCACCGTCGCCGCCACGCGCCGTACACGGTTCGCACGCGCGTATGTCACCGGCCCGCCAATGCCGATGAGGAAGCCCAGGTCGGCGAGTTGCCGCGCCTGTTCTTCACTGCCGGCGTAGCTGTGGATGACGCCGCGCAGATTGCCGATGCGTTTGATCGCCGCCATCACGGCATCCACGGCGCGTCGTGCGTGCACGATGACTGGCAGGTCGTATTCGCGCGCCAAAGACAGTTGTCCGTCGAAGTAGGTGGCTTGCACGTCGCGGTCGAGATCTTCGATCCAGTAATCCAGGCCGCATTCGCCGATGGCGACCGGACGTTCGCGTTCGATCCAGTCGCGCAGTTCGCGCAAATGGTGTTCCCGATGGGCGGCGATCATCATCGGATGCAGGCCGTAGGCGGGGAACAGGCCTTCGTCGCGGGCGCATGCGTCGCGTAATTTCGGCCAGGTGTTCGCTTCGATGGCCGGAACGATCTGCCGGGTGACGCCGACTTCGCGCGCGCGTGCGACGACGGCGTCGCGATCGGCGTCGAATTCCGCAACGTCGAGATGACAGTGCGTATCGACCAGCGCGTGCATCAGCGTCGGGGTGTTTCGATGACGTCCGGTGCCTTGCGCTTGCGAAGGCCCGCGAGCAGCAGGGTGCCCAGGCCGAGGAGGATTTCGTCGGCGAAGGGAATGAAATCGGGGATCGCGGTATCGAGTACGAACAAGGCCGCGGTGATGAGGAACAAGCGGGGGAAACTCAATTTCGACAGAAACCCGAGCACCCGGTTGGTGATGGGGTTGGGCATGGACGGGGCGCTCCTGAATGCTGCGTTCATCCAACGCTAGCACGCAGCCTGCAGCGATCGTGCCGTGCTTCACGATTCGGTTAAGAACTTGTCAAATTGCGGGGTGGCCGTTCAGGAAGGAAGTGTTGGAATCTTTCCCGACGCCGGCGCTCGTGCCGCCGAAGCAAGTACGAAAAAGGCCGAAGGAGGCCTACCGCCATGTTGAAGAACAACACACTCGCCATTGCCCTCGCTGCGCTGCTCGTGGGCGGYGTGGCCACCGCAGCCTTCATGAACAACCGTGGCAAGGCCGACGTCGCCGCCGACGTGCAGCCCTCGGCGTCGCTGGCCGCCAACCCGGCGGACGCGGCGGCCGACCAGCCGCTGGACGACACCGGCGTGCAGGCCACCCCGAAGGTCGAATACGCCGACGTGATCGGCGTGCAGCCGATCAAGAAGTCCGAAAAGCTCTACGCGCAGGTCATCGGCACCGAGCCGATCAAGGAAACCAGCACCACCTCCTCGCCGCACGAGGTCTGCCAGGACGTCGTCGTGCAGGAACGCGCCCCGGAACGCGACGGCAACGTCGGCGGTACGGTCGTCGGCGCGGTGGTCGGCGGCCTGCTCGGCAACCAGGTCGGCAGCGGCAACGGCAAGAAGGCCGCGACCGTCGCCGGTGCGGTGGCCGGTGGCTTCGCCGGTCGCGAGATCGACAAGCGCCACGTGGGCGGCAAGGTGGTCGACAAGACCGAGCGCCAGTGCCACACCGAGACCTCGACCTCGCAGTCCTCGCGGACCGTCGCGTGGAACGTGACCTACCGCAACCCGGACGGCACCACCGGCACCATGCGGACCGGCGACAAGCCGGGCAGCCGCATCTCGCTGGGCAGCGAGTCCCGGACCGTCGGTTACGACGTGACCTACCGCTATGAAGGCCAGGAACACACCGTCCGCATGGACGAGAAGCCCGGCCAGCGCCTGCCGGTGGTCGACGGGCAGGTCATGACGCAGGTCGCCTCGGCCGCGGGCAGCGACGACAACGGCTAAGGCCGGACAAGCGGAAACCGTTACCAGATGGGGCCGGAGCGATCCGGCCCCATTTTTTTACCTACAATGTCGGGCTTCCGTCCGCATCCAAGCCCCCCATGGCCCTGCATCCCTACGATCTGTTCGACGTCCGCTCCCTGCTCAGCGAAGAGGAGCGCGCCGTCCAGGACACGGTCGCGCGCTTTACCGACGAACGCGTCATCCCGATCATCGGCGATGCCTTCGACCAGGCCCGCTTCCCGCGCGAGCTGGTGGGCGAAATCGCCGAACTCGGCCTGCTCGGTTCCTCGCTGCCCGAAAAGTATGGCTGCGCCGGCCTCAACGCCGTCAGCTACGGCCTGATCTGCCAGGAACTCGAACGCGGCGACAGCGGCATCCGCAGCTTCGTCAGCGTGCAGTCCTCGCTGTGCATGTATCCGATCTTCGCCTACGGCACCGAAGAGCAGCGCACGCGCTGGCTCCCCGACATGGCCGCGGGCAAGGTGATCGGCTGCTTCGGCCTGACCGAACCGCAGGGCGGCTCGGACCCGGCCAACATGAAGACCAACGCGCGCCGCGACGGCGACGACTGGGTCCTCAATGGTTCGAAGATGTGGATCACCAACGGCAACCTCGCCGACATCGCGATCGTGTGGGCGCAAACCGACGACGGCATCCAGGGCTTCGTCGTCGAGAAGGGCATGGCCGGCTTCGCCGCGCAGGAGATCAAGCACAAGATGTCGCTGCGCGCCTCGGTGACCAGCGCGCTGTTCTTCGACAACGTGCGCGTGCCCGAAGCCAACCGCCTGCCGAACGTGAAGGGCCTGAAGGGTCCGCTGGGCTGCCTGACGCAGGCGCGCTACGGCATCACCTGGGGTCCGATCGGCGCGGCCATCGCGTGCCTGGACGAAGTGCTGCACTACACCAAGGAACGCATGCTCTTCGGCCGCCCCGTCGCGGCCACGCAGAGCGCGCAGATCAAGATGGCCGAAATGGCCCGCCGCATCACGCTGGCGCAGATGCTCGTGCTGCAGCTGGGTCGCCTGAAGGACGCCGGCAAGATGCAGCCCTCGCAGGTTTCGCTGGCGAAGTGGAACAACTGCCGCATGGCCATCGACATCGCGCGCGAATGCCGCGACCTGCTCGGCGGCGCCGGCATCACCACCGAGCACGGCGCGATCCGCCATGCCCTCAACCTCGAGTCGGTGATCACCTACGAAGGCACGGAAACCGTGCACCAGCTGGTGATCGGCCGCGAACTCACGGGCATCAGCGCGTTCTGACGCCCGTGTCGCGCCTGGACACCCGCATCGAGACGCAGCGCCTGGTGCTGCGCGTGCAACGCGCGGAAGACTTCGAGTTCTTCGCGGAGTTGCAGCAGGACGAAGAAGCGTGCCGCTACATCGGCGGCACCGCGCCGCGCGCGGCCGCATGGCGCAAGTTCCTGCAGATGCCCGGCGCATGGGCGGTGCAGGGCTTCGGCATGTTCGCCGTGATCGAGAAAGCTTCGAACCAATGGATCGGCAACATCGGCCCATGGCATCCCGAAGGCTGGCCCGGCACCGAAGTGGGCTGGGCGTTGCGCCGCGCCGCGTGGGGCAAGGGCTATGCGTACGAAGCGGCGGTCGCCGCGATCGACTGGGCCTTCGACGAACTGGGTTGGACCGACGTGATCCATTCGATCGACCTGGACAACGTCGGTTCGCAGGAGCTCGCCAAGCGCCTGGGTTCGCGCAATCTCGGGCGCGGGCAATTGCCGGCGCCGTTCGAGGATGTCGTGATCGATATCTGGGGCCAGTCGCGCGAGCAGTGGCGCGCGCGCAACCGCTGATGGCCATCCTCACCGTCCACGGCTTCTCGCCTTCGGGCAACTGCCACAAGGTGCGGTTGCTGCTCGAACAACTCGGCCGCCCGTATCGCTGGGTGGAAACGCGCAGCGACCAGGGCGCGACGCGCACCCCCGAATTCCTCGCGCTCAATCCCAACGCCAAGGTCCCCGTGCTCGTGCGCGAAGACGGCGCGGTGCTGACCGAATCCAACGCGATGCTCTGCTGGCTCGCCGAAGGCACGCCGTTCCTGCCGGCCGATGCGTGGGAGCGTGCGCAGGCGCTGCGCTGGATGTTCTTCGAGCAATACAGCCACGAGCCCTACGTCGCGGTCGCGCGCTTCATCTGCGGATGGACGCCGCTGGATTCCCCGCGTCGCGCGGACCTGCCGCGTTTGCGCGAGCGCGCGCACGATGCGCTGCGCGTGATGGAACGCCATCTGGCCGAACATCCCTGGTTCACCGGCGCGCGGTACGGCGTGGCGGACATCGCGTTGTTCGCGTACACGGCCGTGGCGGGCGAGGGCGGTGTCGCGCTCGACAAGTATCCATTGCTGCGCGGCTGGCTCGATCGCGTGCGCGCCACCGAACACTTCGTGGCGCTGCCCGAGAACGACGCGGACGTGCGCGAACGCCTGGCGGCGATGACGTGATGCTGCGCCGCCTCCTGCTCGCATTCTTGCTGTGTTGCCTGGCGCTCCCCGCGTTGGCCGCCGATTACCGCTTCGCGCCCGCGCCGGCCTGGGTGAAGGACGCCGCATTGCCCGATGCCGGCGACGCGCAACCCACCGGCGACGGCACGCGTTACCTGCTGCTCGACGATCAGGTCGACGTGCGCGGCCCGCAGCGCGTCGCCTATCGCCGCATCGCCACGCGCATGGACAACGCCCGCGCGCTGTCCGACGGCGGCCAGATCGAAATCTGGTACCAGCCCGAATACCAGCGCGTCGAGATCCATGCGATCGAAGTGCGTCGCGGTGGCCAGGTCACCGATCGCCGCAATTCCGCCCGCATCGAAGTGCTGCGCCGCGAGGAGGACCTCGACCAGGCCATGTACGACGGCGAGCACACGCTGAGCATCACCTTGCCCGACCTGCGCGTGGGCGACATCGTCGACTACAGCTACAGCGTCGTGGGCGACAACCCGGTGTTCGGCGGCGATTACCACGGCAGTTACACCGCGCGCTTCGATTCGGCGCTTGCCTGGCGACGGGTGCGCGCGCTGTATCCCGCCGCGCGTCCGTTGCACGTGCGTGCGCCGGCGGATTTCCTGCGACAGGACGGCGCGATCGGCGATGCGCGTTTCGTCGAATTCTCCGCGCGCCGCCTGCCGCGCACGCGCACCGAGCCGGACACGCCGTCCAGCTTCGATCCCTACGGCGACATCGAGCTCTCCACCGCATCCAGCTGGTCCGACGTCGTGCGATGGGCCCTGCCGATGTACAACCCGCGCCTGCGCGATCGCGCGCTCGCCGCCGATCTCGTGCAACGCCTGCAACTGCACGACGCCGACAAGCGCGCGGCGATGCTGCGCGCGATCGCCTTCGTCGAAGGCGAGATCCGCTACACCGCGCTGGACATGGGCAAGAATTCGCACGAGCCGAACCTGCCCGAAACCGTCGTCGAGCGCCGCTTCGGCGACTGCAAGGACAAGGCCGTGCTGCTCTCGGCGCTGTTGCACGAAGCCGGCATCGTCGCCGAGCCCGTGCTCGTCGACACCGAGGGCCGCGAATCGCTCGCCAGCCGCCAGCCCAGCGCGGTTGCCTTCGACCACGTGGTCGTGCGCGCGCACCTGGACGGCAAGCCGGTCTGGATCGACCCCACGCGCGACACCGAAACCGGCGCGCTCGAAGATCGCTCGCCGCTGCCCTTCCGCCTCGGCTTGCCGATCTGCGACACCTGCGATCGCCTCGTCGACATCCCGCAGCCCGCGCCGCGCACGCCGCTGGTGGACGTCGGCCAGCGCGTCGACCTTGCGACGACACGCGACGGTTTCCGCGCCGATTTCACCATCGTCACCGACTACCGCAACGAAAAGGCCGACGGCATCCGCGACACCTTCGCCGATGGCGAAGACGAGTTGGGCGAGCAATACGTCAGCTACATGCGCAAGTACTACGACGACTTGCAGAGCACGCGCACGCCGAGCCTGCACGACCGCGGCCAAGGCGCCGCGCGCGCCATCGAACGCTACGTGATGCGTTGGCCCGCGAAGGACGGCAACGGCTTCGACATCGTGCTGTTCCAGTTGCTCGACTGGATGCCGGCCTTCGACCTCGACAAGCGCAGCACGCCGATGGCGCTGGACGGTCCGGCCTATGCGCGGCAGACCGTCCGCACGCACCTGGCGGGCGGATGGGACATCGCGCCCGACGAGACCACGGTCGCCAATGCCTACTTCCGTTTCCGTCGCGTCGTGCGCGTGGTCGGCGACAAGCTGGAGATCGTCGGCGAATGGCGCCGCCTCGCCGACCAGGTGCCCGCGCGCGACTACGCGAAGGTCCGCGCCGACGTTCGCCGCGTGCGCGAACTCATGGAATACAGCGTGGCGATCGGCGATGACGCCGACGACACCGCCGCCAAGGCGCAGAACGCCTCGGTGAACGAGTGGCGCATGATCGCCGCCGTGCTCGCCGGCCTTGCGCTGTTCTTCGCAGGGCTCGCGTTCAAACAGGAATCCCAATTGCGTCGTCTGCGCTCGTCGTGGACCGCCCCCCAGAATCGTTCGAGAGACGCCGCCCCATGAACGCCGCCAAGCCGATCCCCGCCCGCATGAAGGGCCTCAACCGCGCCGAGATCTGCGACGTCAACTTCCAGGAGTTCGTGCGCGATTGGAACGGGCACCGCGATGTCGCGCCCGCGCCGCACGAAGCGATCCTCGAAGGCAGCGCGCTGGATGCGCAGGGCTTCCGCGAGATCTTCGAATCGCAGTTGATCTCGCGCCATCTGGATCTGATGGCGCGCGTGTTGCGCGTGCAGAACAAGGTCTTCTACACGATCGGTTCCAGCGGCCACGAAGGCAACGCGATGGTCGCGCGCCTGACGCGCCACACCGATCCTGCGTTCCTGCATTACCGTTCGGGCGGCTTCATGGCCGAGCGTTTCCGCAAGCTGCCGGGCATGGATCCGATCATGGATTCGGCGCTGTCCTTCGCGGCCAGCAAGGACGATCCGGCGAGCGGCGGCCGCCACAAGGTGTGGGGCAGCAAGCCCTTGTGGGTGTTGCCGCAGACTTCGACGATCGCCTCGCACCTGCCGAAGGCGCTGGGCACCGCGCTGGCGATCGAACAGGGCCCGCGCATCGGCCACGAATTGCCGATCCCGAACGACAGCATCGCGATCTGTTCCTTCGGCGATGCCTCGAGCAACCACGCGACCGCGCAGACCGCGTTCAACGCCGCGGCGTGGACCGCGTACCAGAAGCTCCCCGCGCCCGTGCTGTTCGTGTGCGAAGACAACGGCATCGGCATTTCGGTGAAGACGCCGAGCGGCTGGGTCGCGCGCAACTTCCAGCAGCGCCCGGACCTGGATTACTTCTATGCCGACGGCCTCGACCTCGCCGAAGGCTACGGCCAGGTGCAGGCCGCGGTCGAACATTGCCGGCGCACGCGCCGCCCGACCTTCCTGCACCTGCGCACCACGCGGATCATGGGCCACGCGGGCACCGACTTCGAAATCGAATGGCGTTCGATCGAAGAACTGTGCGCGGTGGAAGCGACCGATCCGTTGTTGCGTTCGGCCGCGATCGCGCTCGAATCGGGCCTGATGTCGAAGGAAGAAATCCTCGCGCTGTACGAAGACACGCGAAAGAAGTGTTTCGCCGCGGCCCACGACGCCGACAGCCGTCCGCGCCTGACCGACCTGGCCGACGTGATGAAGCCGCTCGCGCCGTACACGCCCGAGGCCGTGCGCAAGGAAGCCGCGCGCGTGCCGGACGCCGCGCGCCGCGAGCAGGCCTTCGGCGGCGAAGCGAAGCTGCCGGAGAAACAGGCGCCGCGCCATCTCGCGATCCAGATCAACAACGCGTTGCACGATCTGTTCGCGAAGTATCCGCAGGCCTTGCTGTTCGGCGAAGACGTCGCGCTGAAGGGCGGCGTGTACACGGTGACCAAGGGCCTGCAGAAGGCCTTCTCCGGCAAGCGCGTGTTCAACACGCTGCTCGACGAGACGATCATCCTCGGGCTTGCGCAGGGTTACGCGAACATGGGGATGCTGCCGTTCCCCGAAATCCAGTACCTGGCGTATTTCCACAACGCCTGCGACCAGATCCGCGGCGAAGCGGCGAGCCTGCAGTTCTTCAGCAACGGCCAGTACCGCAATCCGATGGTGATGCGCATCGCCTCGCTCGGGTATCAACGCGGGTTCGGCGGGCACTTCCACAACGACAATTCGATCACTGCGCTGCGCGATATCCCGGGCCTCGTGGTCGGCTGCCCTTCGCGTGGCGACGATGCGGCGACGATGCTGCGCACGCTGGCCGCGCTCGCGCAGGTCGACGGGCGCGTGTGCGCGTTGCTCGAACCGATCGCGCTGTACATGACGAAGGATTTGCACGAGCCCGGCGACGGCGGATGGCTCACGGAATATCCGGCGCCGAACGAAGCGATGGAACTCGGCGAAGGCCGCGTCTATGGCGCCGGCGACGACCTGGTGATCTTCACCTTCGGCAACGGCGTCCCGATGTCGTTGCGCGCGGCGAAGCAGATCGAAGGCAAGCACGGCTGGAAGACGCGCGTGGTCGACCTGCGCTGGCTGGTGCCGCTCAACGAAACCTTCATCCGCGAACAGGCGAAGAGCGCCAGGCGCATCCTGATCGTCGACGAAGGCCGCAAGAGCGCGGGCGTGGGCGAGGGCGTGGTGACCGCGATCGTCGAAGGCGGTTTCGGCGCGCGTCCGTTCCAGCGCGTGGTCGGTGCCGATACGTTCACGCCGCTCGCGGGTGCAGCCTTCCTGGTGATTCCGTCGGACGAGGACATCGTCGCGGCGGCCGACCGGCTCGCCGCAAAGGCGTGATCCGCTAGCGGGCGAGCCCGGCGAGCAACGCGCGTTCGCGCAAGATCACGCCGTTGCTCGTCACCGGCACATCGGGGCGCTCGACGGGCAACACCGCGAGCGCCACCCAGCCTTCGCCATTGCGCGCGGTGCTGACGACCTGGCCCAGCGTCGCGGCGCCCACGTCGACGTTCGCGCCGGCTTCGGGCTCGCTCTGGCATTCGAACAGCGTCAGCCCGCGCTTGACCTGGCCGAGGAAGTGCGTGCGCGCGACGATCTCCTGCCCGGGATAGCAGCCCTTCTTCACGCTGAAGGCGTGCAGGCGGTCGAGCGAAAGCATTTGCGGCGTCCATTGCTCGGCTTGCGAGGCCGGCAGGCGCGGAAAGCCCAGGCGCAAATCGGCTGCGCGCCAGCGCGTTTCGGACTCGGCATCGTGCGGCGAGGGCCCACCCGGCGCGATGCGCAGCGTGCGCTTGAGCCCGAATCCACCGAAGTCGAATTCGATCCCGTCCTCCGGCGTTCCCGCGAAACTGGCGCCCGCGGCCTTCGACGGGGCGTCGAAAGTGCCGCTCGCGTGAAGATCATCGCGCACCACCACCTGCAACTGGCGGCGCAGCACGAAGCGCTGCAGTTGTGCGGCAAGGGCGTGCGCATCGACGTCGGGCACGATGAGCCACGCCGCGTCCTGGGCCACGCGGGCCAGGGCGAAGAGCGCGATGACGCGGCCTTTCGGGGTCAGCCACCCGTTCCATTGCCATCGCCCGACGCGCGCGGACTCGACGTCGTTCATGCACTGCGCTTGCGCGAAGGCGATGGCGTCGCGCCCTTCGAGCGCGATCACGCGGTGGCCGGGAAGGGCGAAAGCCGGGGCGGGCGGGGGCGCTAGGTTGTGGGACATCCGGTGCGGACTTAAACTTCGGGGGTTGTGACGCCGCGAATCATAGGTCAATCCGAACCCGACACCGACGCCGGAGCGCTGCCCGATGGTGCAGTCACGCCGCGCGAAGGCACGCAGGTTGTCCCGGCCGACGACGTTGACCCCGTTTCGCCGCCGGTCGAGATCGGCGGGCGCAAGGGATTGGACCCGGTTCGCTACGGCGACTGGGAGAAGAACGGCCGCTGCATCGATTTCTGACGCCGCACCCGATTGACATCACGTAAGGAAGACGACCCGATGGCGACGCAACGCCCCCTGTCACCGCATCTGCAGGTGTATCGCTGGCAGATCACGATGACGATGTCGATCCTGCATCGCGCCACCGGCATCGGCCTGACCGTCGGCGCATTCGCGTTGGCATGGTTCCTCGTGATGCTCTCGATGGGCCCCGAGTCCGGCGCGCGCGCGATGGCCTGCGTGGGATCGCCGATCGGATTGTTGTTCACCTTCGCCTTCTCGCTGTGCCTGGTCTACCACCTGTTCAACGGCCTGCGGCACCTGCTGTGGGATACCGGCCACGGCTACGACATCCCGTCCGTCTACAAGACCGGCTGGACTGTTTTCGCGCTCACGGTGGTCGTCACCGCCGCGCTGTGGTTCTTCGCACTGGGAGTCGCCTGAGCCATGACCGACCTGCGTACTCCGCTCGCACGCGCCCGCGGCCTGGGCTCCGGCAAGACCGGCACCGGCCACTTCTGGGTGCAGCGCGTCACCGCCGTCGCGCTCGCCCTGCTCGTGCCCTGGCTGGTGTGGGTGCTGCTCTCGATGGTGGGCGGCGATTACCAGCACGCCATCGACGTGCTGCACCGTCCCTGGAACGCGATCCTGATGGGCGCCTTGCTCGTCGCGATGTTCTGGCACGCCAAGCTCGGCATCCAGGTGGTCATCGAAGACTACGTCCACACGCGCGCCTGGGAAGTCACGCTCCAACTGCTGAACCTGTTCCTGTGCACCCTCGGCGCGATCGCGTCGTTGTTCGCGATCGTCCGCATCGCGCTGCTGGCCTGAGCCCAAATGACCGCCTACAAGATCCAGGAACACAAGTACGACATGATCGTCGTCGGCGCCGGTGGCGCCGGCCTGCGCGCCACCTTCGGCCTGGCCCAGAAGGGCCTGAAGACTGCGTGCCTGACGAAGGTCTTCCCGACGCGTTCGCACACTGTCGCCGCGCAGGGCGGTATTTCCGCCGCGCTCGGCAACATGGGCGAGGACGACTGGCGCTTCCACTTCTACGACACCATCAAGGGGTCGGACTGGCTGGGCGACCAGGACGCGATCGAGTACATGTGCCGCGAGGCCATCCCCGCGATCATCGAACTCGAACACCAGGGCGTGCCGTTCTCGCGCACCGAAGACGGCCGCATCTACCAGCGCCCCTTCGGCGGCATGACCACGCATTACGGCAAGGGCATCGCGCAGCGCACGTGCGCGGCCGCCGACCGCACCGGCCACGCGATCCTGCACACGCTGTACCAGCAGTCGCTCGCGCATAAAGCGCAGTTCTTCATCGAATACTTCGCGCTCGACCTGATCATGGACGAGGAGGGCGCCTGCCGCGGCGTGCTCGCACTCGACATGGCCGAAGGCACGCTGCACCTGTTCCGTTCGCACGGCGTGGTGCTCGCCACCGGCGGCTACGGCCGCGCGTATTTCTCGGCGACCTCCGCGCACACCTGCACCGGCGACGGCGGTGGCATGGCGCTGCGCGCCGGCCTGGGCCTGCAGGACATGGAGTTCGTGCAATTCCATCCCACCGGCATCTACGGCGCGGGCTGCCTGATCACCGAAGGCGTGCGCGGTGAAGGCGGCATCCTGCGCAACAGCAACGGCGAGCGCTTCATGGAGCGCTATGCGCCGAATGCAAAGGACCTCGCTTCGCGCGACGTGGTCTCGCGTTCGATGACCATCGAGATCCGCGAAGGCCGCGGCGTGGGCCCGCTGAAGGACCACATCAACCTCGACCTGACGCACCTGGACCCGAAGGACATCCACGAAAAGCTTCCCGGCATCGCCGAGAGCGCGAAGATCTTCGCGGGCGTGGACGTGGAGAAGGAACCGATCCCCGTGCTCCCGACCGTCCACTACAACATGGGCGGCATCCCCACCAACTATCACGGCGAAGTCGTGCAACTGCGCAACGGCAATCCCGATGCGGTGGTGCAGGGCCTGTACGCGATCGGCGAAGCGGCGTGCGTGTCGGTGCACGGCGCGAACCGCCTGGGCTCCAACTCGCTGCTCGACCTGGTGGTGTTCGGCCGCGCGGTCGCCAACCGCTGCGCCGAGACCATCAAGCCCGGCATGCCGCACAAGGATCTGAAGACCACCGCGTGCGACCAGTCGCTCGCCAACTTCGACCGCCTGCGCAACGCCAAGGGCTCGCTGCCCACGGCGGAGATTCGCAACAACATGCAGCGCGCGATGCAGGCCGACGCCGCGGTGTTCCGCACCGGCGAAACGCTGGCCGAGGGCGTGGCGAAGATCCGCGAGATCCATGCGTCCTTCAGCGACGTGCGCGTCAGCGATCGCTCGCTGGTCTGGAACTCCGACCTGATCGAAACGATGGAACTGCAGAACCTGCTGGGCCAGGCGCTCACGACGATCGTTTCGGCCGAGAACCGCACCGAGTCGCGCGGCGCGCATGCGCGCGAGGACTTCCCGGAACGCGACGACCAGAACTGGCACAAGCACAGCGTGTGCTGGGTCGACGATGCGGGCAACACGCGCATCGACTACCGCCCGGTACACATGTACACGCTCAGCAGCGACGTCGAAGTCGTGCCGCCCAAGCCGCGCGTCTACTGACGCAGGGATCGAGAAACCATGGCTGAATTCACGCTCCCGAAGAACTCGAAGATCGGCAAGGGCCGGCACTTCCCCGCACCCGCCGGTGCGAAGAAGGTGCGCACCTTCAAGGTCTATCGCTGGAACCCGGACGACGGCAAGAACCCGAGCGTCGACACCTACGACGTCGATCTTGCGACTTGTGGCCCGATGGTTCTCGACGCGCTGATCAAGATCAAGAACGAGATCGACCCGACGCTGACCTTCCGCCGCTCCTGCCGCGAAGGCATCTGCGGTTCGTGCGCGATGAACATCGACGGCACGAACACGCTGGCGTGCACGCGCGCGATCTCCGATTGCACGAAGGCCGAGGTGCCGATCTACCCGCTGCCGCACATGGCGGTGGTGAAGGATCTCGTGCCGGACATGACGCACTTCTACGCGCAGTACGCATCGATCAAGCCGTGGATCCGCACGCAGACCCCGGCGCCGGATCGCGAACGCCTGCAGTCGAAGGAAGACCGCGCGCTGCTCGACGGCCTGTACGAATGCATCCTGTGTGCGTGCTGCTCGACCAGCTGCCCGAGCTACTGGTGGAACGGCGACCGTTACCTGGGCCCGGCGATCCTCCTGCAGGCCTATCGCTGGATCGTCGACTCGCGCGACGAAGACACCGGCGCGCGCCTGGACGACCTCGAAGATCCGTTCAAGCTCTACCGCTGCCACACGATCATGAACTGCGCACGGACCTGCCCGAAGGGTTTGAATCCGGCGAAGGCGATCGGCGAGATCAAGAAGTTGATGCTGGCAAGGCGCGGCTGATCCCGTGGCCGACGCGGAGATCCTCAAGCCCGCGTTCGCCCTGGTCGGCCTGACGGCCGTCGTCTTCGTTCGCATGTACTGGTTGCGCCTGTCCGAGATCGCGCGCGGGCGCATCGATGCGCAAGCAGTCGCGACCTCGTCGGAAATGGCGCGCCTGCTGACCGACACGCGCGCGTCCGACAACTTCCGCAACCTGTTCGAACTCCCCGTGTTGTTCTACGCCGCGGTGTTCGTGGCGATGTCCACGCACCTGGTCACGCCGATCTCGATCGCGCTGGCGTGGATCTTCGTCGCCCTGCGCATCGCGCACAGCGCCGTGCACTGCACCTACAACCGCGTCATGCACCGTTTCTTGCTGTACGTCGCGGGCGCGTTGGTGCTCTTCACGTGGTGGGTCTACCTGGCGGCGGGGCAGGCGTGGTGAACGACGACGCCGAAATCCGCAAGCTCAAGTGGCGCTGCCGCCGCGGAATGCGCGAACTCGACCAACTGCTCGAGCGTTGGCTCGATACGTCCTGGCGCCAATCCAACGATGCCGATCGCGAGACCTTCCTGCGCGTGCTCGATAGCGAAGACGACCGCTTGTGGAAATGGTTCCTCGGGCATGAAACCGCGCCCGATGGTGAATTGCAGGCGCTCATCGAGCGCATCCGCAACCTGCCGCACGCTTAGCCGTCAGAGCGCGCGCCCGTCGTAGTTGTGCACGGGAATCGCCGACAGATCCACGTCGTCGAGCACGCGCAGGTTGACCGCTGCGACGGGATTGCCCTTCGGATCGTTCGCTTCGCCGAACACGTGGATGCCGCAGGTGTCGCAGAAGCGATGCTGGATGTGGTGCTTGTTGAAGGTGTACGTCGCCATGTCCGATTCCGGCGTGCGCAACACGAGCTTCTCGCGCGGCACGAACCACAACAGCGACGCACGCTTGGCGCACATCGAACAATTGCAGGCCAGAGCGCTGTCGATCTGACCCTCGACATCGAAGGCCACCTTGCCGCATTGACAGCTACCGGTGTAGTTCATGGCGCGCGCGCTCCTGGGGGAATTCGGCGATGCTACCACCCGCCCTTATCCCCCTTCCCAAGGGGGATCAATCGCGCGCAGCGCGATTGAGGGGGATAAACCCCGCCGCGACCCCGACCGCCGCCCCCATCCCGATCACCTGCGCCACCACGAACCCCGGCACATCCACCATCCGGATCCCCGCGAACGATTGCGTCAACCCACGCGCCACCGTCACCGCAGGATTGGCGAACGACGTACTGCCCGTGAACCAATACGCCGCGAAGATGTAAGCGCCGACCAGCGCGGGCACGGCCGCAGGCCGATGCGCCATGCCGAGCAGGATCGTGAGCAACAGACCGAACGTCGCGACGCCCTCGCTCAACCATTGCCCGGTGCCGGTGCGCACATGCGTCCCGGGTTGCAGCAAGGCCTGGTCGAACATCGCATGCGCGAGCACGACACCGAGGATGGCTGCGATGCCTTGCACGGCGATGTAGGCGAGCGTGGTTCGCGTGTCGATCGCACCGCGCAGGCGCATCGCGAGCGTCACCGCCGGATTGAAATGCGCGCCGGAGATCGGGCCGAGGATCACGATGAGGACGTAGAGGATCGCCGCCGTGGCGCTGGCGTTGGCGAGCAACGCGATGCCATCGTTTCCCTGCGACAAGGCAACACCCATGATGCCGGAGCCGACGACCGTCGCCAGCAACGCGGCAGTGCCGAGAGCTTCGGCCAGCAACGCACGCGGCAAGCGGTTCACAGCGACGCCAGCAATGCGCGCACGCGCGCGGCGATGTCGTCGCGCACCACGCGGTACTCGACGTCGTCCATGTGCCTGGGATCGGACAGCGCCCAATCTTCGCGCCGCTTCGCGGGCACCCACGGGCATTCGTCGCCGCAGCCCATGGTCACGACCGCATCGAATGCGCCTTCGATGTCATCCAGGGATTTCGAACGATGCGCGGAGAGGTCGTAGCCCACTTCCGACATGAAACGCACCGCTTTCGGATTCACGATGCCGGAAGGACGCGAACCTGCGCTCTGCGCATCGACGTCGCCGCCGCCGAGCATGTGTGCGAACGCCTCCGCCATCTGGCTGCGATTGGAATTCTCGACGCAGACGAACAAAATGCGTTTCATGATTTGCGCGTGCTCTTGCGTGGCTTGCAGACGGAAGGCACCGGATCGCATGCGCCCGATCCGGCGCAGCAGTTCTCGGTGAGATAAGCGATGAGCGCATCCATGCGCTCGTAGTTCGCGCGCAGGCGGATGACGCGGCCTTCGCGTTGATCGAGCACGAGGCCGGCCGAGCGCAGGACGTTGAGGTGCGCGGTCAGCGTCGCCGGCGGCAGATCGAGGTGTTCGCGCAGTTCTCCCACCGGCAAACCGTCCGGACCGGCCTCGACGAGCCGTCGAAAGGCGCGCAGTCGGGATTCGTGGCCCAGCGCGGCCAGGCAGGCGAGGGAGGAGGGCATTTCCATAATTCCAATATTATGGAAGTAATGACGCGCGTCAACCACCGGACCGATTGGCGCGGTGCGCGTTGGCTCCTACTCCCGAAGCGCACTCCGCCGAATGCGGACCTTTAACCGTTTCCTTATCGCCTTCACAGTACGTTCGGCGTTTCGTCCACTCCCCCGAGAGGCAAGCCATGACTCCGAAGATCCAGCCCTGCCTGTGGTTCGACAAGAATGGCGAAGAAGCCGCGCGCTTTTATGCCGACACCTTCCCCGACACCAGGATCGACAACATCGCGCGCGCGCCGGGCGACTATCCCTCCGGCAAGGAAGGCGACGCCCTGGTCATCAACATGACCATCTTCAAGATGCCTTTCATGCTGTTGAACGGCGGGCCGCAGTTCAAATTCGACGAAGCGGTGAGCTTCCAGGTGGCCACCGACGACCAGGCCGAAACCGATCGCTACTGGAACGCCATCGTCGGCAACGGCGGGCAGGAGAGCGAATGCGGTTGGTGCAAGGATCGCTTCGGCCTGTCCTGGCAGATCACGCCGCGGCGCCTCACCGACTTGATGAGCGAAGGCGGCGAAACGGCCAAGCGTGCCTTCGAAGCGATGATGACCATGCGGAAGATCGACATCGCCGCCCTGGATCGTGCGGTTGAGGGTGTCAAAGCCTGATCCCGGACCGAATCGGGCCTACACTGGGCCGATGAAAATCGCCCAATACCCGAACGCGACCCTCCGCAAGAAGCTGCTGGTCGCGGGCATTCCCGAATCGGAGCAATCCCTGGAGTCGCTGTTGACGCGGCTCTCGGAGCTCGACGCGCCGCTGTTGAAGGGCCTGTCCGCCGACATGACGGCGGAGCTGCTGCTGTATCTGATCTCCAAGGGCGTGGTTTCGCTTCCGAAGGAAAGCGACAAGGCGCTGCTCGACCTGCCTTGGGGCTCGCACGTCTGCCAGTTCTACGAGACCAAGCAGGACCAGCTCGACATGCTGGTGCCGTACTTCAAGCAGGGGCTGGAACGAAACGAAGCCTGCGCCTGGCTGGTCGGCGATCTGACGGTCGATGAAGCGCGCAATGCGCTCGCCGCCGCCGTGCCCGATCTTGCCGACCGCATGGCCAAGGGGCAGATGCAGATCGTGCATTACGCCGAGTTCTATACCGATCCCAACGGCACGGTGAAGGCGCCCGAACAGTTGAGCTACCAGTTCGCCGCGCTGGGTGCGGCCGCCAAGGCCGACGGCTTCGAAGGGTTGCGCGCGTCGGGCAGCGTGGCCTGGGTGAACGATGCCGCGAGCATGTCGCGATTCATGGCCTACGAAACGCGCGTGAACGTCGCGATCCAGGACGCCAAGATCATGGCGGTCTGCACGTATCCGGCCGGGTCTGCGTCCCTGTGCGCGTGCAGGGAGCTGATTCACAACCACGGCAACTTCTTCGTCAAACGCGGCGAATGGGTACACGACAAGTCGCGCGACGCCGAGCGGATCGAAACGGTCTTCGCTGCGCTCGCAAGGGCCTGACAGCGGTGTTCACCGCGCGACGCGCCCCGCGTCGTTACCCTCCTTCGGGTTGATTCCGCGAAAGGAGGCCGCCATGACGTCGGACACCAAGACCGCGCTGGACCACGTGCACGACACGGTGCTGCAGCTCAAGGAGATGCGGCACTACGCCAAGAACAACGTCGAGATGCTGACGACGCAGTGGCTGTTGTTCGATGGCGAGCTGTCCAAGCTCAAGCGTGCGTCGCGTTTCGAAGACCTGATGACGCGGCAGGGCCAGTTCTACGATTCGGTCGAAGCCGCGATCACCGACCTGGAAGAGCTGGCCGTGCAATTGACGCCGGCGCCCGAGGAAGGCGCGGCGCAGGCTTGATCCTCGCGCAACGCGTGCCGCGCGTGCGTTGTTGCACGCACTGTTGAATTCCGGTCACGCATGCGATGCCGGTATCCCCCGGCATTCATCCGCCCAACGGTCGCGCAAGCATGGCCGGCGTTCGCCGGTGTTACGCGTTCGGCCTGAGTGAACCAAGCACGAGCCGCGCCACCGCGCGGAGAAGCGAGGATCACGATGGCAACGAAGAAGCAGGCGAAGAAGCCGGCACGCAAGCAGGCGCGCACACCACGGCCCGCGAAGAAAACGCAACGCGCGAAAGCGATGCCGCTTCCGGACTTCGGCCCACCGAACGTCATTGCCTTCGAACCGCTGTTCGATGCGGGAAGGGCGAGCAAGGCCGTCAAGGAAGTCGGCGCCGATCCGACCAAGGCGCGCACCGCGGTCTACATCCACGGCATCGGAAATCATCCCGAAGAACAGGTGCTCGTCATCCGATGGGATCGTGCGCTGTTCGGGAAGGACATGGGCGATCGCACGCGCATGGCCTATTGGGTCAATCGCGCGCGGTATCCGCAGCCATCGAGTTGCGACTGCATCGACCCCAAGTGCGCCTGCCACGATCCGGAGGAAGCCTTCCGCACGAAGAAGGTGCTCGCCGTCGGGACGCCCGATCCGCAGCACGAACTCGATGAAGCGGTGAAGGCGATCACGTCCGATCCCGCGCAGCAGGAATTCCTGCGACAGATCGGTTCGCAGATGCTGGACCGCGCCGAGGAAGAGGCGGCCTCGCAATCCAGGGGCAATGCGCTGACCTTCGAAGCGGTGGGCGGAAGCAAAGGCGTATACGGCCTGCAAACCAAGGGCTTCGGCGATGCGCTCCTGCGCAAGTTGACCGACCTGATTACCGGCATGGCGCTGCCGGACGTGCAGGACTTCCTGTTCGAATGGGATCACCGCAAGCAGATGGAAGACATCTTCCTGCAGCGCCTTGCGAGCGGTGGCGCGCCCTTCATCGTCGTCGCGCACAGCCAGGGAACGATGATCGCGTACGACGTGCTGCGCCAACTCAGCAAGGCCCAGGCGGACGTGCGCCTGTTCGTGACGATCGGCTCGCCGCTCGGGTTGCCGCCCGTGCGGACGGTCTTCGAGAAATGGACGAAGCAGAAGAAGTTGCCGTTCCCGCCCTGCGTCACCAAGTGGGTCAACGTTGCGAACACCGGGGATGTGGTCGCGTTCGACCCGAACCTGACCGACGACATCGGGCCCGTGCCGGCCGGTGCGTCGTTCGAGAATCACCAGATCACCCGTGCCGAGCGCGACGCCAATCCGCTGTTCACCGGCAACGCGCATTCGGCGATGGGCTATCTGTCCACGCCCATCGTGCGGCAAACCGTGTATGCGGCCGTCGGCCGCGACTTCGCCAGCAGCATGGCGAACCAGCGGATCATGTCCGACCTGGTCGAGCGCATCGAAACCAAGGACGAGGCGTACCGCCACCCGGTCATGATCGAGGTGATGGACCTCAAGGACAAAGGCGAAAGCACCATCGAAGCCGGCCGCCTTGCGATCGACGCGCGCCTGCGGGCCTTCGCCAAGCGCAGCAAGACCAACATCGACCTGCTGCAGATCCAGCATCACATGCGCTTTTTGTCGGCCAAGTTGAACCGGTCGGAGATCGAAGTCCTGCGCACGGAGTTCAACGGGCTGCAGATCAACCGCGTCTGGCAGAACGCGCAAAAGAAGGCGCTGATCTGCCGCTCAGCGCAAATGGTGCAGGCCGCGCCGGCGCACCAGGCGTATTCCGCGCATGGCCACGGCATCGAATGGGCCTTGCTCGACACCGGCATCAACCACCTGCATCCGCACTTCGCGATGCACGAGAACCTCGCGAGCCTGTGGGATTGCACGGACAGCAAGCGAACGGGCAACGGCGTGAACCAACCCATCGGTGGTTTCGTCACCTACGACAAAGGAAAGCCGACCCTGCCGGCAGGTGCGGATGGCTTCATCGATACCTTCGGCCACGGCACGCACGTGGCCGGCATCATCGCCGGCGAATTCCCGCATCCGTTGGAAGACGAGAAGGAAATGCTTCCGTTCTCCGGCATGGCGCCGCGCGCGAAGCTGCATTCGTTCAAGGTCTTGAACAACAGCGGCGAGGGCGAGGATGCGTGGATCCTGATCGCGCTGGACAAGATCGCGCAGATCAACGAGCAGTCGCAGGAACTCCGAATCCATGGCATCAACCTGAGCCTGGGCGGCAACTTCGACCCGAGCGTCTTCGGATGCGGGCACACACCTTTGTGCATGGAACTGCGGCGTTTGTGGCGACAGGGCGTGTTGATCGTGTTGGCCGCCGGCAATGAAGGCTTCACCGTGCTGCAGACCTTGAACGACGGACCGTGGCAAGCCAACCTGGATCTGTCGATCGGCGATCCGGCCAACCTCGAAGAATCCATCGCGGTGGGTTCGGTGCATCGCACCAATCCGCACACGTATGGCGTGAGTTATTTTTCCTCGCGCGGGCCGACGGCCGATGGACGGCTCAAGCCCGACGTCGTGGCGCCCGGCGAGAAGATCCTGTCGGCACGTGCGGACTTCAAGGACTTGCTGCCGAAGGGCATGACGGCCGGCAATCTCACGCCGGCACAGCTCAAGAAGCTGACCGCCGAACAACTCTATGTCGCCGAGTCGGGCACCAGCATGGCCGCGCCGCATGTGTCGGGCGTGCTCGCCGCGTTCCTGTCGCAGCGCCGGGAGTTCATCGGCTATCCGGATCGCGTGAAGCAGATCCTGATGGAACAGTGCACCGACCTTGGGCGCGACGCCTACGCGCAGGGCAAGGGCATTCCGAACCTGGTGAAGATGCTCGCAAGCACCTGAGGCCGCCGCATGATCGAGTTCGACAAGGGTCCGACGCAACGCTTCGCGAAACTGTTCGCGGCATGTCCCGATTACGGCGCGTTGAAGCCGCACTTCTGGTACGACTGGGGGCCGGTGTTCTACCGCGGTCGCCTGGATGGCTCGGCGCGCGTGCTGTGCATCGCCTCCGACCCGGGCGCCACCGAGCGCATCGCGGCGCGCACGCTGGTCGGCGATGCCGGGCAGCGCGTGCAGGGTTTCCTGCGCAAGTTGGGGTTGACGCGTTCCTATCTGTGCCTCAACGCGTATTCCTATGCGTTGATTCCCTCGCACGCGAGCGACGGCGATGCGCTGCTCGACGATCCGGTGCACAAGAAGTGGCGCAATCGCGTCTTCACCGCGGCGCACACGCCGAAGACCCAGGCGATCATCGCCTTCGGCGAGCAGGCGCAGCGTGCGGTCGCTCTGTGGACAGGGAAGGGCACCACGCCGGTGTTCGAACTACCGCATCCCAGCAGTCACGACGAGACCAAGCTGGCGACGCAATGGCGGCAGGCGGTGATCGACCTGCGCGGCATCGTGACACCCGACGACGATGGCGAAACGGGCGTCGCCAATTACGGTGCGGCCCTGGTCGAGAGCGACTACACGCCGATTCCGCGTCGCGACTTGCCCTATGGCGTGCCCGCATTCCTCGGCGACGATGCCGCCGGCCGCATGACCACGCCCGCGCATCGCTCCAGCGTGTCGCGCCCGAATCCGGACGACCGGCACACGCTGATCTGGATCGCGCCGACGGGCGCCTGACATCATGGCCGCGATCAAGCGCCATGCATTGCGCGGCCGCATCGTCACGATGGACCGCAAGCGTACGATCCTGGCCGATGGCGTGGTCTACGTGCGCGGCGATTCCATCGCTGCCGTCGCGCCGGCGAGCGCGCCACCACCGGACGACTTCGCGAAGGTGACGCCACAAAAAACGAACGGCACCGTGTACCCCGGGCTGATCGATCTCCACAACCACCTGGCCTACAACATCCTCACCTTGTGGGAGGTGCCGAAGCTGTACACCAACCGCGATCAATGGGGCGACCACCCCGACTACCGGCGCCTGATCAGCGGGCCGTTGAACGTGCTGGGCCGCACGAAGGGTTACCCGGAAGCCATCGCGCGTTACACCGAATGCAAATGCCTGCTGGGCGGCGTGACCACGTCGCAAGGCATCAAGCTCGCGAGCAACAGCGGCATGAGCACGTTCTACAAGGGATTCCTGCGCAATCCGGAAGTCTCCGAAGGGGAGGGATTTCCTGCGGCGCATGCGCGCATCGCCGATGTCGCGGCGCACGATCGCGAAACCTTCCTGACGCTCCTGAAGCATTCGACTTCGGTCCTGCTGCACCTGAGCGAGGGCACGGACGCGCGCGCCCGCGCGCATTTCGAATCGCTGTGTCCCAAGGGCGTCGAACCCGCGCTGGCGAAGTCGCTCGCGGGCATCCATTGCGTCGCGCTCAAGGCCACGGACTTCCGGCGGATGAAAGCGAAGGGCGCGTCCATGGTGTGGTCGCCGCTGAGCAACCTGTTGCTCTACGGACAAACCGCCGACATCGTGGCCGCGAAGAAGGCGGGTGTTCGCATGGGCCTGGGTGCGGACTGGGCGCCCAGCGGCAGCAAGAACCTCCTTGGCGAAATGAAAGTGGCCTACCAGGTCGCCAGACACGCCGGCAACGTGTTTTCCGATGCCGACATCGTCGCGATGGCGACCAGCAACGCCGCCGGCATCATCGCCTGGGACACGCGCGTGGGCAGCCTGGAAGCCGGCAAGCGCGCCGATCTGATCGTCGTGCGCGGTCGCGACAAGGCGCCCTATCTGCAACTGCTGGAAGCCAATGAAAGCGACATCGTGCTGGTCCTCATCGATGGCGTGCGTCGTTACGGCCTGCGTCGTCTGATGGGCAGCGCGGCGAAAGGGGAAACGTGCAAGGTGGGGGGCAGTCCGCGGCTGCTGGATTTGTCCGGCGTCACGACCGCGCCTTTGAAGCCGGTATCGCTGAAGGCCGCGACGAAGACATTGCAAACCGGGTTGCGCGATTTGGTAAAGCTCGCCGAACAACTCGAACATCCACGATCGGTGCGCGCACTGGCGCAGGTGCAACCCGAGTGGACCCTCGAGCTCGAAGAAGAGGAGCCCGCGGGAACCTCGCTGCGTCCCCGTTTCTTCGACGAAGGGCAGGGCGTTGCGATGCCCAAGCGTGCCCTGGGCATGGAAGCGCTGGGGAACGTCGTGCTCTCCGAACTGTTGGAATCGATGACACTCGACAAGCTGACTGCGGTCGACGACAAGGCCTTCGTGAAACGTATCTCCAGCCATCCGAACGTGCCGGTGGCGATCCGCAAGCGCCTGGCGAAGGCATTCGCGCGCTGAGGCGTGCCGATACCACGCGTCTCTGGAGAGACCGCGCGTCACTACCGTTGGTCCAATTCCGTGGCCGCTGGCCGCATCCGGACGCGTCGTTTGCCAGCAGGTGCGCAATGCAGAGGAAGCGTTCGCGTCATGCGCCGGTGGTGTCACTGCTCAGTTGTGGTGTGCAGCGTGTTGGCGTTGCTGGGGTTGTGCGGCGTGGGGCGCGGTGCGGAGAAAGTGCCGGCGCCCGTCTACGCCGTCCCCGCTGTCGCGGCCTCGGTGAGCCGACTGCCGGACATCACGGGCAAAGACTATTTCGCGACGACGCCGCAACTGGCCGATCCGTTGCGACCCCTTGCGAACCTGTCCAGCAAGCGCGTCCGCGTGCGGGCCATGGTGGCCACGATTCCCGACCCGGTGGAGACGCACCTGGGGCGGTCGTTCGACATGGCGCTGGCCGCGACCATCAGCGGGTTCCAGTCGCAGAACTACGTGCTCAACGGCTATGCGTTTCCATGGACGCCTCCGGCGCCGGTCAAGCCGGGCGAGCGGGAGAAAAGCGAACCGGAAGACGAGCGCACATACCGCAGGGCGCCCGGCGTGTTGCTGTTCCGGCGCGACGCATGGCGCGGTTCGAAATTCGGCAGGCCACCCGACTACGCGCTCGTCTTCCTGGTCGGAGAGTCGCCAAGCTACGGCGTGCAGCGCGACGCGTTCGACGTGGCTGCGCGTTGCGCCATGCACCTGGACAGGCTCGGTCCCACCGATGTCGCGCTTCTGCGCGTCGACCGACGTTGCGATACGCGGTTGGCCGACACGCGCGACGCACGGCTCGACGTCCTCGGTCCGTCGTTCTCAGGTTCGATGCAATCGCTCGCCCTCGCGATCCAGGCGCTTCGCAACGACACCAGGTTCGCGCGCATCGATGCGCTCTTGTTGAGTGCATCCGCCACGGTCAATACGAACCGGGACATCGAAAAATTCCTGACAGTCGACGCGACTCGGCCGCATGCCCGCGGTGGGACCTCCTACATCCCGCTCGCCTGGCCGCTCATCGCGCAATACAGGGCGCTGCGCAGTTACCTGTGCACGTTGCCCTCCAAAGCCAGCGGGCGGAAGGTGATCATCTTCGCGGAGGAGTCGTCGTTCGGCCGAGATGCCCAACAGCTCACCGCGTTCGACACCCGTCCCGAGTTCATGTGCGAGAACAAGAGCGATGAGACGACGCTCCAGGTCGATGTTCGCTGGTTTCCGCCGAACATCGCTTCGATCCGTGCGGAGCATTCGATCGAACGGAGCGCCGAGGAGGCGCAGATCCCGGGACTGGCGAAGGCGCGCGGCCGCCTGCTCGAACTGGACATGACGTCGGCGCGCGAAGGCATGGATCGTCCGACGGTCTACGAGCCGGACCTGACCTCGCGCTCGGACGAACTGATGCTGTACCGGACATTCGACTCGCTGCACAAGTACGTGAAGCCCGATGTCGTGGTGATCATCGCGACGGACGTGCGCGATCGCCTGTTCCTCCTCAGCCAGGTGCGGCAGCACTTGCCCGACGCCCTGCCGGTGATGATGGAACTGGACTTCCTCGCGATCCACCCGGACTACCGCAAGGGCAGCCGCGGTGCGGTCGTCGTTCCGGCGGGCGACGCGGTCGTCTGTACGGACGAAAGGAACAATCCGCTTGCGTGCGCGCCGAGCAAGGACAAAAAGGGTTGGCCACGGACGTATTCGTTCGCAACGGACTTCGCCGCCAATGTCTTCCGCGCGACCTCCCTGCTGCTGCGTTGGCACGAGCACAGGGCGGTGAGCCGAACCTCGTTCAATGCCTTTTTCGGCGCAGAGCTGTACGCGTCGTCGCGCGCGTCTCCCTGCCTGTACGTCGCGACGCTCGCCGGCTTCCAGGAACTGGACTTCCCGGGATTGGCAGGATGGACGCCGCTTTGCCGCAACGCCACTCCCGATGGTGGAAAACCGCGGAGCGCGATGGCCGCAGCAGAGACCCGCCTGGCTGCGCAAATGCCCGCCTTCGTCGCACTGGCCTTGTTGTCGGCGTACTTCATGGTGGTTTCGGTCTGGGTCATCGTCGACCAAGGCCGGGGCAGGGTGTTCCTCTCCGCGATGCGTTACGTGGTCTTCGATGGCCGATGGATCAAAGGGGCCTGGGACCGGCTTCGCGCACACGCACGCGAGAAATTCACGGCGCCGGTGCAGCACGCATCGGCGGGCGCGCAATTGCCGCACGGCCCGCCGAACGAGTTCCTGTCTCCGCACCGCGTAACCGTCCTGATGCTGCTGCTGTGGCTGATCTCGAACACGGCGCTCAGCGTGTCGCTCAAGCGCTTGATCCAGGTGGTCGACGGCGACGTGGCGCTCGCGCATGGACGCGACTTCCATGCACTGGTGGCCATCTGGTTGATCTACATCTGCGTGTGCATCCTGGGATTCGCGCGGCTGAAGGTCGCCGACCATCGCCTCGGAAAGTACGTCGCGCAGTTCGTGAAGGCCATCTCGCGCCCCGACCCTTATCGGCATCCCACGCTCGCGTGGTTGCTGCCCGTCATCGTCGCCATCATCGCGCTGCTGGTCGTCTTCCGGCAGAACGTCTTCCTCTTGTTCGAACTCAATTCGAGCGGCCTGCCACTGAGCGTCGATTCGGGCCTGCCCTGGCTGGTCGCACTCCTGGTGCTCGCCTTCGGCATCGCTTTCCTCGTCAACGCCGCGCGCTTGCTGCGCCTGATCTGCCGGATCACCTTGTTCATTTCGGGGGCGACGCCGGGCATCCGCGCGTATCTGCGCGAGAAGGATTGGCCGGCGCCGCAGGTCATCCACCAAGCCCCGCAGACGCCGTTCAACCTCAGCCTCAATCGGGTGAGCGACATCGATGCGCTGTCCTTCGCCACGCCCGATGCATGGGCGGCACTGACGTGCGAACTCGTGGACCGCGGCGCGAAAACGATGGCCCTCCACGAAGCGCTTCCCTCAGGGCGCTTCGAAGAATGGCAGGCGCAACTGGTGGCCGAACTCAAGCTCTATGTCGTCGCCATGCGGACTTGCGTGTGGTGCGCGATGTTGGCGCCCATCGCCGTGCTGATGGCGATGTCGACCTACCCGCCGCTGCTGGAACCGCGCATGACGATGATCGCGATCGTGCAGCTGGTCGCCAGCTTCGGTTACGGCGTGTACCTGGTGCTGCGCATGGAACAGGACATGATGCTCGGCCCCATGTTCACGCGCACCGGCGACCAGCTGACTTTCGGCGGCAGCCTGCGTGCCCTTTGGCCCAAGTTCCTCGCGATGGGCATCGTGCTCGTGCCGCTGGTGATGCCGGATGTCTGGCGCTGGCTGCTGGGCATCGTGCGTTCGATCAACTCCTTCACCTAGGAAAACGAAGATGCCGAAGAACACCGTGCAACTGCGTCGCGCCTGGAAAGCCTTCGAATGCGAAGAAGACGAAATGGTGCTGATTCCCTTCGGCCCCGACAGGATCCGCGTGGCCCCACCGACGACGCAGGCCTTCGAAGCGCTCGCCGCCGTGCTCCATCACCACGGTTACAAGGTGCGCACGCAGGACACCGACAGCTACAACTGCCGCGCGATCACCGGCGGCACGGGCAAGAGCCTGCACAGCTACGGCATCGCGCTCGACGTGAACTGGGAGACCAATCCCTACAACAACCACGCCGGCACGCGGCAAGTGCGCTACTCCAACAAGGAAACGCAGGCGCTGCGCGCGCTCGATGTGCGCGCCGGCGTGGCCGACACCGACATGACGAAGGCGATGATCGACGACGTCCGCAGGATCCGTACGCGCGAGGGCGTGGCGGTCTTCGAATGGGGCGGTAGCTGGAGCGATCGCAAGGATTGCATGCACTTCGAGATGGATGTCTCGCCGGAAGAACTGGCGGTCGGCCTGGATCCGGATTCGGTGGTGGGCCTGGCCGAGTATCTCGCCAGCTTGCATCTGCCCGCATTCGAAGCGCCGCCGAGCGTAGCGCCGGCGCAGCCGGCGATCCTCGACCGCCAGGAAGTGATCGCGCGCAGCGGCCTGCGCTTGCGCAGCGGCCCCTCGGCGGACAGTGATGTCATTCGCGTCGTGCCGCCCGGCACGCAAGTGAATGTGCTGGCGCGCCAGGACGGTTGGGCCCTGGTCGATTTCCTCGGCGACAGCTTGGCCGATGGATTCATGAGCGCTGCGTTCCTGCGGCCTGTAGGTGCCGTATCGCCCATTGCCGGGGGAATGGCGGAGCGGGGCGTCGAGATCGCACACGCGGTGGGTGATATCACGGGCAGCGTGACACCCGATCGCGTCGCGACGATGTTCCCGCAGACACGCAAGGCGAACATCGAGATGCACCTGCCGTCGGTCCTCGCGGGTCTGCGCGACTGCGGACTCGGAGATCGGCAGATGGTGCTGATGGCCTTGTCCACCATCCGCGCCGAATCCGAAGGCTTCCGCCCGATTTCAGAAGGCATCAGCGGGTTCAATACACGCCAACATCCGTTCGATCTCTACGAACCAGGCACGACCGCCGGCGACGGCGTCGGCAATACCCAACCCGGCGATGGTGCGCGCTTCAAGGGTCGTGGCTTCGTACAACTCACCGGGCGCGAGAACTACGGCGAGATCGGGCGCCAAGTGGGCGTAGACCTGCTGCGTGATCCGGAGCGGGCGAACGACGGCCCGCTCGCCGGGCGCATCCTCGCGCAGTTCCTCAAGAACAAGGAAGCGCGTGTGAGAGCCGCGGTGGCGGCGGGTGACCTGCGAAAGGCCCGTCGATTGGTCAACGGCGGGTCGCACGGCATGGATCGCTTCAGGAGTGCGTGGGAACTCGGGGAGATCGCGTTTCCCGGGTGAGACCGGGCATCCCATACGCAGGAGGAACGGACATGTTCGGTTCCAGCAGTCTGGATACGGCCATCGGCATCATCTTCATCTACCTGGTGCTGAGCTTCATCTGCACCGGCATCAACGAAGGAATCTCTGCGTCGCTCAACAAGCGCGGATGGACCCTGTTCGGCGGCATCAAGAACCTGCTCAACGATCCCCGATTCACGGGTCTTGCGCAGCAGGTTTACAGCCATGGATTGGTGGACGGGATCTCGAAGCCCGCGCGGCGAGCTTCGAAACCCAACCGCCTTCCGTCCTACATGTCGTCCAAAACCTTCGCATTGGCGCTGATGGATATCGTCGGCTCGCAGGGATTGAAGGCCAGCTGGGACGACATCGTGACCAAGCGTGAGCAAGAGCTGGAAAGTGCTCGCGCGATCGCGAGCCCGACGCCGGAACAACTGCAGGCGCTCCGCGACGCCGAGGCCTCGCTGGAAAGGGCAAAGGACGCGCAGGCCAAGTCGGGCGCCGTGGCGAAGCTGCATATCGAGGCCGTCACCGCCGCGGGAAACGTGAAAGGCGTGGGAGACACCGTCAATCGGTCCGAAGCCGCCGCCAAACTTCGCACTGCACTGGCCGCGTCGCGTGCGCTCTTCGCCGAGCACCCCGATCCACTTGCCAGCATCGCGCGCGCTGTCGACTTGCTTCCGGACGGCCACACCAAGGAATCGCTTTACGTGCTCCTTGCGGAGACGAAGCGCGAGCTCGGCGGCGCAACGATCCAGCAACAGATCCAGAAGCTCCAGGAGAACATCGAAGCGTGGTTCGACGATGCGATGGAGCGTGTGGGTGGCTGGTACAAGCGGTGGACCCAGCAGATCTTGATCGTCATTGCAGTGGCCGTGGTACTCCCCGCCAACATCGACACGATCGCGCTCGCGAATCGCCTGATGCACGACCGGGCACTGCGCGAACACGTGGTTGCCGAGGCGCAGGACGTGAGTAAGTCGGCCACCTTCGACACCAACGCGCAGGAGAAAGTGCTCAATCAGCTCGACCTGCCGCTGGGCTGGGACAAACTGCCGAAGGGTGGTTGGAATTGGGTCCTCAAGGGGATCGGACTGCTGATCTCGATCTTCGCCGTCTCCTTGGGCGCGCCTTTCTGGTTCGACACGCTGAGCAAGTTCATCAACCTCCGCGGTGCGGGAACGCCGCCGGGAGAGCGGAAGAAGAGCGAGCCGAAGCCATGACGACAATCGATGACGGTCATCCAGACGACTTCGCGATCAACAAAGAGAGGTTCCAGGAGCTCTATGGCTCGTATGCGCGCGCATACGAGAGATTCCTGGAGAACGGATTCAAGACCTCCACGGCGCTGCTGGTCATCCTTGGCTGGCTTCTCAGCTCATCAAACGCCCAAAACTACTTTGCCAAGCATGACCATGATCGCTGGGTCGCAATCGGCTTGATTTTCCTCGCGGCAGTGTTCCTGTGCCTGACATTTCATCGGTTGTCGTCAGTCTCCCGCTCGTTGCGAGCTCGTCTGGACAAACTCAATTTCATGCAGCCCGAGTATCATCAGCAACACCAAATTGTCCCGCTGATCTATTGGGCGGTGGTTGGCCAAAACCTTCTTGCTTGCGTACTTATTGAACGGATCCTGTGGGGCATCGCTTGACCTCAAGGCGGCGGGAACTTCGCGAACATCTGCGGAATGACCGTCGCGATCGCCGCATCGATGCCTTCCGGAGACGTCGGCACATCGCCCGATGCAGTCGCGCGCCAGATCGCCTGCTTCGTCTTCGCATCGAACATGTCGATGGCCAACGCGCCGACCATCTTGGAATTCGGCCGCGAAGTACCGGTGCTGGTGCCGATCCCTCCACCGCTGTTGCCGCCCCAACTGCCGAGCCCGAAGCCGAAGGACGTGTTGCTGTAGCTGACTTCCTCGCGCGCGTCCCACTTGCCCAACAACGCCACGTCACCATCGGCGGTGCGCTGCCATCCCTTTGCCGCGAGTTGCGCATCGATCGCGCGCACGAGCTTGTCGCGCACGAGCGGCGATTGCGTCTGCGGCTCCTCGACCCAGGTGTAGGTGCGATAGCGCGCGAAGTCGACGCCGGCGGCCTTGTCCGTCTGCACCACGGGCGCACTGCTGGCGCAGGCGGCAAGAAGCAGGAGTGAGAGTGCTGCGCTGGTGTACGCGGGGAGCCTGCGGTTCATGGCCAAATCCTCCGGTGACGCTCGGCAGGGGAATCTCAGCACTTGCGTTGGGGGGATTCCATTGGCCCTTGGGCTATGCGGTTCAGCGGCGGGAACGGAACCCGCCCTGCGGTACATTGCCGTCGCCGGTTACGGGAGAAACGCGATGGCGACTTACCCCCTCGATCGCACCGCCTACCTGCTCGTCGATCCTTACAACGACTTCCTGTCCGAAGGCGGCAAGGTCTATCCCTTCATCGAGACGATCGCCGCGGACGTTGGCCTGCTCGACAACCTCCGCAAACTCGATCGCGCCATCCGTCAACGCGGCATCCAGGTGTTCATCGTCCCGCATCGCCGATGGGAACCGGGCGATTACGAGGACTGGCAATTCCCGAGCCCGACCCAGCGCCGGATCATGGCCCGCCACAACTTCGCACGCGGCGAGTGGGGCGGCGAATGGCATCCGGACTTCGCGCCCAAACCCGGCGACATCATCGCGCAGGAACACTGGGGTTCGAGCGGATTCGCGAATACCGACCTCGACCTGCGCCTGAAACAGAAGGACATCTCGCACGTCATCATCGTCGGGTTGCTGGCCAACACCTGCATCGAGGCGACGGCGCGATACGCGACGGAGCTGGGCTATCACGTGACCCTGGTGCGCGATGCGACGGCGGCGATGCAGCCGGAGATGATGCATGCGGCGCATGAACTCAATGGGCCGACGTTCGCGCATGCGATCTTGACGGCTGACGAGTTGATCGCAAGCCTTTAGATCGCAATCACTCCGCCAGATACGCGACGGCCAGCACCAGGCACGCAAACGAAACCAACCACAGCGCCACCTGCACGCGTCGCGTCTTGTCGACAAGCACACCGCTCAAGTTGAAGTTCTGCCGCGCGTATTCGAGACCGACGGCATCGTCGTCCAGTGCCGCAAGCGACTTCCAATACTCCGTCGGTGAAGCGAAGTTGCGAATGTCGAACCAGAACAGATGGCCGTTGCTGAAGCGCGGCGTGCGCGGATACAGCACGCTCCCCGCGACGATGGCCGCAACGACGGCGAGCGCACCACCGACCAGATTCCAGGGCGTGTCCAGATTGCTTGCGGCCGGCGAGGTAACGAAGCCGACGATCACCAGCGACGCCGCGGTGATCGCGGCCGCCTTCGTGTCGATGACCAACACGTAGTGGTTCAAATACTGGTTGACCGCCTTTCCAAGGCGCTCGTCGACGCGTTCCTTGTCCATGCCCCGGCCCCGGTTTTTGCGGAGTGTACTCCGGCCGCTTCCGTGCGCCAGACGGGCAGGGAGGCTACTTGCAGCAGGCTTGGCCCTGTTGCATCGGCGGGCACTTGACCGTGCCGTAGGAGCAATAGACGCAGCAATCACCCGCGCGCGGCTCGAGCAGCTTCCCGCAGCCTGCGCAGTCGTAGAACCACTGGCAGGCGTCGGTCGGCATGGTGTCCACTTGCGCGTGGCCGCAGTGCGGGCAGGTGATGCGGGATTCGAGGATCACGCCGGCATTGTCACCGCGTCCGCGGCTAATGCAAGGTCTTGAACGCCGCCCGCATCTCCGAAGCGAAGACCAGCGGCTCCTCCCACGCTGCGAAGTGCCCGCCCTTCTTCGCCTCGTTGAAGTAGGTCAGGTTCGGATAGCCACCTTCCGCCCAGCGCCGCGAGGGTTGGTAGATCTCGCCGGGAAAGACGGTGAAACCGGTCGGGATGGTGAAATTCTTCGGGCCGAAATACGGGGGCTTGTTGTCCCAGTAACTGCGGGCGGAGGAAACGCCGGTGTTCGTCAGCCAGTAGAGGGTGATGTTGTCGAGCACGTCATCGCGCGTCAGTCGTTCCGCCGGCTGTCCTTCGGTCGGTGTGCGCATTGCGGCGAGGACCGTGGCGGCCGGTTGGTCGTCGCCGTCGCCATGGTCGATCAGCCAGGCGGCGAGGGAGACGGGCGAATCCGCGTTTCCATAGAGCGTTTGCGGGCGCGTGGCCATTTCGATCGCGTAAGCAGCGTTTTTGACGAAGAAGCCCTGCAGCTTGGCGAGTGCCGCCCGCTCCTGGTCGGTGATATCGGACGGCGGCGCTGCGCCAGCCTGGATCGTGTTCGACACGTTCTCCGGAAGTGCGAACAGGAAGTTGGTGTGGATGCCCACGAGTTCCTTGGGCGCTTCGACCGCCATGGCGTCGGTGATCTGACCGCCCACGTCGCCGCCCTGCGCCACGAAGCGCGTGTAACCCAGCCGCCGCATCAACTCGATCCACGCGCGCGCCATGCGCGCATGGTCCCAGCCGGTCGTCGACGGTTTGCCCGAGAAGCCGTAACCGGGGATCGAGGGAATCACGACGTCGAAGGCGTCCTCCGCGTTACCGCCGTAGGCCGTGGGATCGGTCAGCGGCCCGATGAGTTTGATCTGTTCCAGGATCGAGCCGGGCCAGCCATGTGAAATGATGACGGGCAGGGCACCCTTGTGCTTCGACCGCACATGGATGAAGTGGATGTCGAGCCCGTCGATCTGCGTCATGAACTGCGGCAGCGCGTTGAGCTTGGCCTCGCACTTGCGCCAGTCGTAGCTGCTTGCCCAATAGCGCGCGAGTTCCTGCAGCGGTGCGAGCGGCACGCCTTGCGACGTGTCGGCGACGGTTTCGTTCTCCGGCCACCGTGTCGCATTGATGCGCCGCTTCAGGTCCGCGAGTTCAGTGTCCGACGCCTGGTAACGAAACGGACGAATGGTGTTGTCGGCCCCGGTGGGGTTGGCTTGTTGCTGCATGGCCGCTCTCCTGTGTGAGAAGACGACCACGACCAATGGGGCGAAGGGACGTCAAACCGCAACGATCCACTTCGTGCCGCGCGGCAACCATCACCTGTCGGGGGCACAACCGACAGCATGCGCAAGCGGCCATGGCTAACGTGCGGATTCGCAGGAACTAAACCGTTGCTCGGCACTCAAGCCGAACGTGCTCGTCGACGACAGTGGACATGTGGTTGCCAACCGGCGCGTACTTCGGATCGGAATGCGCGAACGGATTGGAACCTATCCATTCCACGAAAATCGACGTGGCGGCCAGTATGTTGTCGCTGACGACCCACTGGACAAACTCAGGGTCGATCTCGAGGTGTTCGTGCGTGTCACCGAGCATGACGACCCTGGCTCGCTCGTCCCCTCGCGACGTCGGGACAGTCACGATGTCGCCGAGGCGTACTTCCGAACCATCGTGGTATTTCATTCGCCGCCTCTGCGTAGGATGAGCGTCGTCGTCATTTTCGATTGCAAGGCAATTGCGGCGAACAAGGGAGCCTATCCCTGGTGGGTCGGCAGGAACCGCGTCACCTTGTTTCGAAGCACCTGGACAAGAACGGGATCCATGTAGTCGTACTCGTCCGGGATATCCAGGCAGATGACTTTCTTTCCCCCCAGGTGCGGCCGGAACTTCCTGGAAAGCTTGTTGCGGTGCGCCTTCTCCATCACGAAGATCATGTCCGACCACGCAAGAAGCTCGGGCGTGACCGGATTGCCGGCGTCGTTTCCAAGGCCGGCCGATTGCGTCTCGATGCCGGGCCAGTCGGAAAAGACCTGCTCGGCCGTCGGGCTGCGAAGGCGGTTTTGCGTACAGATGAAAAGAACGTTCTTGGACATGCAACCTCTAACGAGACCCAAATGGAACATGACTGCTTCAAGAACTCAACCGAGTCGGTTCACCATGCAGCGACTCACCCGCGCCTAGGGTCGGCGTATCCCCGCAAGGAACGCAGCCTCATGCGCACCATCCCGCTTACCCTCGCCGTGTCGCTGTTCGTGCTCGCCACCGGCTGTAAGCGAGAAGAGACGCCTGCACAGACCACCACCGCTCCGGCGACCACCGCAGTCGCTGCATCCACCGTTGCCGCAGCGCCGGAAGCAAAGACACAGGCACCCGCCGACGCCGACATGCAGGCCGTGCTCGACAAGCTCGCGAGCCTTGGCGGCAAGCCGGTCGAGAGCCTGTCGCCGGTCGAAGCGCGCAAGCAGCCTTCCCCCGCGGATGCGGTCGCTGCGGTCATGAAAGACAAGGGTATCCCGGCGCCGAAGGACACGCTCATCGTCACCGATCGCACCTTCCCCGGTGCGGGCGGTCCGGTGAAGATGCGTGTCTATCAGCCGAAGGGCGCAGGCCCGTTCCCGGTGATCCTCTACATCCATGGCGGAGGGTGGGTGATCGCCGATCTGGATACTTACGACGCCAGCCCGCGCGGCCTGGCCAGCGGCACGAACGCCGTGGTGTTCTCCACCCACTACCGCCAGGCGCCCGCCGCGCATGAAGACACGATCGCGGCTTACAAATGGGTCCTGGCGAATGCCGGCAAGTTCAAGGGGGATGCCAAGCGCATCGCGCTGGTCGGCGAAAGCGCGGGCGGCAACATGGCGGCGAACGTCGCCATCGCCGCACGCGACGAAAAGTTGCAGGCGCCCGTGCGGCAGGTGCTCGTCTATCCGGTGGCGAACAACGACACGAACTCGCCGTCGTACATCGAGAACGCGAACGCCAAGCCGCTCAACAAGCCGATGATGGAGTGGTTCGTGAAGCAAACCTTCGCATCCCCCGCGGACGCGGCCGATTCGCGCATCGCGCTTGCCAAGCGCACGGATCTCGCCGGCGTTGCGCCGACGACGATCGTGCTCGCGCAAATCGATCCCTTGCGTTCGGAGGGCGAAGCCTTGGCGAAGACCCTGGAAGCCGCCGGCGTGCCGGTCGACGTCCGTCGATTCGACGGCGTGACGCACGAGTTCTTCGGCATGGGGACCGTCGTGGCGAAAGCGAAACAAGCCATGGACGGCGTGACCGAGCAGCTCAAGCGCGATTTCTCCAGCGCGCCGCCGGCGCCCGTGACGAGCGTGCCTGCCCCGTCGACGGTGACCGGGCATTCGACCCGACCGCAGTAGCAGGGGCTACCAAGCCCTCCCGCCAGGAGGCATGATCGCCTGATGCGTGTGGGGACACGCACGAGGGGTAGGGCCGTGACCCATATCGTCACGATGCGCGAGGGCTGGATCGAACTGCGCTACACCGGCGTGGTGGATTACGCCGCGCGCATGGCCGCACTGGACGCTGTCGCCACCCTGGTCGGCGAGAGCGGCATCCGCCGCATTCTGGCCGATTACACTCAGGCGACCTTCGGCGACGCGGGCGACAGCGCCGGCCGGCAGGACTACATGTCGAAGGCCATCACCGCCGCGACGCTGAAGGAAGCCGACGTCGGCTGATCGGATCGCCGCCGGAGCACGCGCGCGCCGCCGAACTCGCGGGCGTGGTGCGCAACATGCGCGTGCGGAGCTTCGAGGATGAAGCCTCGGCGTTGGCTTGGTTGATGCCGTCGGGGTAGGGGCGATCGAACGCGGGAGCCTAACCGGCCTGGGTTTCGACGTCGCCGTTCTCGCGTTGCTGCAGGATCTTGGCCACCTGCGCATCGGCGGCGACCCGGTGCTGCAACGACTTGCACATCTCGATGCCGGCCGTTGTCAGCGTCAGTCCATCGTCGCCCTCGGCCACCAGGCCGCTCTCGATCATCCGGTCGCGAACGACGGAGTCTTCATCGGTCAACTCCGCGTGCTGGGAGACCCTTTTCAACACCTCGAGCAAGGCGAGTTCTTCGAGCGAAATCGGATCCATGGTCGTCCACTTTTGCGGGTACGCAGCGTTGCCGAAGCGAAACTATAGCAACAGCGAATGAACCATTCCGGGGGCCCGTGGGGAATCCCCATTCAGCCTGGGAGCGCTCGCGATGAGGAGCCGCTGCCGTTAGTCCCACCAGCAAGCCACCGGCTCGCTGCCGGCCGGAACAACGTAAGGCTCATACGCCTGATCCGCGAAACCCGACCAGGTTTCATCGGGCTTGAGCTCCTCCGGAAACCAGGAGGCCACTTCCTCGGGCGAGGCCGACGTCATGATGTAGACGGTGTCCGAGAACGGCCACTCCGGAACGTCGAAGGCGGTGACCTGGACGCGAATGTCCTTGACCTCGGGTCGCTGCGCGATGGATCGGAACAGCGCATGGAACCGCTCGGGCGAAGGCGTGGATGCGAGGTTGCACCCGATGCTGCCGATCTCCGAGTTGCCGTCGAAGAATTCGTCGACAGTCACGAGCGGTCGCGGCGTCTCCGGGGCGTCGGGGTGGCCCAGGCGGCTGACTCGTTCGGTGATGCGCTGAAGCGGTGTCATCAAAGGAACGCTTCGCATGCGTCGACCTCGTCCTTTGCGCACGCCAGGTAAGCCCGCAATTTTGCGGCACGCTCCACGGTTGCCGACGCGTCGCACTGGACCGCGCGAGCGGATTGCCAGATCGTCGCTCCTCCCGAAAGGCCGCCCTCGAATGCGCAGGTCGCATCCCGATAGCGCATCCAGTCAGCCTGCGACTGCGCCAAGCGACTCCGTGCCTGGTATTCGTCGTGGTCTGGCGGCAAAGACGCCATGAGCTTGTCGAAGACCGCAAGCATGTCGTTCGTGTTCCGCTCCAGTTTCCGCTTGGCGCACTCTGCTTGCCCTCGCGCGCTTCCAGCGCCACACGGATTGGCGTTTGGATCGGCAGGCCATTCGGCTGCCATGGCCCCGAAAGATGCAAACAGGGACAAGACAACGAACATGCGTAGCAGCGTCTGTCTCCTGGGCATGGGCTTCCTTGGTGGACCGTTGCGTGGAGCTTAGCTTGAGGCGGCGACCAGATTGCCGATCAAAGGCAATCATGGCCGATGTAACAGGCGATAAAGAGACCGGAGAGCAGCGAGAACGGCAACTGCAGTACAAGCAATATCGTGGACGTGAGAATCACGGTGCGTGGCCCCTTGCCTTTGGCAACCAGCAGGCCGAGAAACAGCGCATAGAACACGACGACGCTCAGCGCCCAGGCGGCTCCCGCCCAAGCGCCCCTCGAAGTGGACGAATTGAGCGCTCCGAGGACGGAGGCAACAATCCAAAGCCCCAGGGCAACAAGACAGAAACGACCAACGGCACGGCTGGGCCCGAGCCAAACGGCGGCGCCGGCGAGGACACCGATTCCGACCAAATGACATAGACCGGCAATCGAGAACGCCCACTGCAACATCCCGCCAAAAAGCTCGCTCATCGAACCGCTCCCGGTCCAGCTATTTGCGACGCACAGGCAGGCTTGCCTTCAGCATTTCGGCTTGTCCTCCGGGCGATCTTCGCGGACAACGCCATGGTCATAGCTGTCGGCAATGCGATGCCGGAATCGAGACAAGAGCTGTTCTTTCGCACCATCAAGCAACGACAACCCGACGAGCGCCAAAAGAGCGCCCGGGACGATCAACCAAAACGAAATTGCGAAGTAGAAATACCCAACCGCAGCAAGTGCGGCGCCGATCGCCGTCAGCAACAGTCCGGCCAGCCCAAGGGTCATGTGCGCGGGAGTGTCAGGCGCCGAGGGAGCGCTTCCGCGGAGCGCCCACGAATGTGAATTTGAAGTTGGCCCTTTTCACCAGATTGAGGCCGCACACGAACAACAGGATGGCGGCCGTCAAATTCAGGTATGGCAGCACATTGAAGAACAGCATGGCGGCCGAGATGTAGCCCTCCCAATCCAGGGCGGAGGCAACCTGATACGAGCCGTACATGAGAAGAATGGCGCTGACGATCAGCAGCGCCCAGCCCCAGTTGACGAATGCAGGCAGATGCTCTGCCGTCTGCCAGTAATGCCGATTTTCGTGGATCAACATGGACGTCGCCGCGAAGAACGCAGGGTAGCCAAGAAGCAACTTTCTGAGGCCACTTATTGCGTCCCTCGCCGCCGCCTCGACTTTCTGGTTTGCGTTGAACTCGATGGTCGAAATATCCAAGACAGCCCCCCTTGCTGCCACCCCGGTTTCCAGACTACCGCAACGGGCAGTGGCCGCGCCTTCTGCAGTGATGCCGCAAACAACGCGCTCCTGAAAGCGCTCAGGGCCACTATTGTTCACCCCGACCAGCGACACCTTGTCAGGTCTCGCCGACACCAGCGACCCGCGCCTCAAGCGCACGCCAGGCCTCGAAGATATTCGCGGCTCCGGCGTGCGCAGAAGCAAGCATGGTCCGGCCGCGTTCGGTGATGCGGTAGGACTTGCTCTGCTTGAGGAGCGTGCCGTGGCGCGTCAGGAACCGGATGGACGTTTGAATCTCGCTCTCAAGGGGCACGGCGTGATTGATCGCGTCTGCGGCATGCAGGATGTCAGTCCGCCTGGCGCCTTCAAGGTCGGTAAAGTCGATGGCAAGAAAAATCCAAGCCACGGTGCTCGCGTCGACTTGATTCATGGAATTCGCCAAGTCTGTGCCCAACAGGTTGGCAGATTAGTCGAGATTGTCACTCACTCGAAACGAGGCCCCACCGCCAAGGGCGCTGGGGCCTCGGTATGGCGCGACAACCTTACTTGCCCGGGTGCTTCGCAAAGAGCCCGGCAGGAACGCTGCGGCCATTGGCCTCGTAGATGCCCTTGATCGACTTGTACGACTCCAGCTCCGAGATGTAGCCGTCGTGGTCGGTGTCCTTGGTGCCGAACAGGGCGTTCTGGCCCGGTGCGACCTTGAGGAACTCGGCGCGCGAGACGCGGGCGTCGTGGTCGGTGTCAATGGAGGCGAACTTTTCGTCGCCGCACTTGCCTTCGCCGCACTTGCCTTCGGCGGCGACCTTGGTGGCGGACGTCGCGTAGCCCTTGGCGAGCGGCTGCATGGCGAACGAGGAACCGGCGAGGACCATGCCGGCGAGGGCGACGCCGAGCGCGGCGGCGGTGGTGTTGCGGTTGTTGCGTGACATTGTTGTAGCTCCGGTAGTGGAAGGGTCGGGAAGGCGCGGCTTGCGCTTTCCTTGGCGACGCATTCCGCACCGGTTCGGTATCGCGTCGGTGTCCGGGGTTCGTGTGTTTTGTCTGCCAGCGTTGCGGCGCCGCCGCTGGATACACAGCGATACAAAGTCGCGATCCCTGCGATTTTGCATTCTTCCGCGGCGCGGAAGACTGACCGTCGGCATGCGGTCTTTTTGGCGCGCCATCGACGCAGGTAGCGTTGCGTCATGAACATCCAACACCACGACACGCTGCTGGCCGATGTCCTCGATGCCCATGGTGGGCTGACACGCTGGAAGCAACACGACGCCCTGTCCGCCACGGCCGTGACCGGCGGCGGCTTCTGGGCCCTCAAGGGTCTGCAGCAGGATCTGACGCCGCGCACCGTGCGGATCTCGCTCCATGAAGAACGCGCATCGGTCGCGCCCTTCGGAAAGCCCGAGTGGCGCACCGCCTTCACCGCCGATCGCGTCGCCATCGAAACCGTCGACGGGCAAGTGGTGCGCGAACGCCTGGACCCGCGCGCGGCCTTCGAAGGCCACGGCATGAACACGCCGTGGGATCCGTTGCATCGCGCCTACTTCAGTGGCTACGCACTGTGGACCTATCTGACCACGCCCTTCGCGTTGGCGCTGCCGGGTGTGCAGGTGGAGGACATCGACCCCTGGCAAGAGGGCGATGAAACCTGGCGCGGCCTGCGCGCGCGCTTTCCGGAGCACATCGCCAGCCATAGCGCGCAACAGGACTTCTACTTCGGTCCCGACTTGCTGCTGCGCAGGCACGATTACCGCGTCGACGTCGCGGGTGGTTTCGACGCCGTGCAATACGTCCACGACATACTGGACGTGGAGGGACTCAAGTTCCCGAGCCGGCGCCGCGTGTATGTGCGCGGCCCCGATCTGCAGCCGGTGCGCGACCTGCTGATGGTCTCGATCGATCTGAGTCGCTTCCGGCTGGAGTAGGGCAGCGGCTCCTTACGTTTCCATGCCGTAGAAGAACTGCTCGTGCACGATCTTGTCGTCGCGGACGCGATACACGCAGATCTCGTCGATCTGCGAACGGCCCATGCCCTTGAAGGTCGCATCCAGCGTCATCGCGACACTGAACCAGTCGCCCGCGATCACCGGATCGCTGCAGCCGGCGCTGTGCACCTCTTCGACGCCTTCTGCGAACTTGCGGCTCTTCTCGAAGATGGCCGGCAGGCCCTTGGCATTGCCGAGCGATCCGGCCGGCGCCCACGGCGGCTCGATGCTGATGGCGTCTTCTGCGTACAACTCTCGCTGCGCTTGTTCGTATTGCGCGGCGCGGCACAACTCGACCAGGCGCTTGGCGACGGATTGCGTGCTCATCGCGATCTCCACGGCGGGTGGGGCGACAAGCTTCAACCGGGTGTCGCTATCGGGATGACAGGATTCGCCCATCGATCCGTCACGTCGCTTTAACCCGAACTCGCCAGTTCGATGGCAGCGCGCCCAACCTTTTGAAGGGCGGCTTCCACGCGGGGCGTATAGGGATGTCCGAAGTTGATGCGCGCGCAGTTCCTGAAGTCCTTGGACGGCGAGAACATCGGGCCCGGCGCAATGCTGATGCCGAGTGCCATCGCCTCACGGTGCAGGGCAAGTGCATCGACGGTTTCAGGCATCTCTACCCACAGGAAGTAGCCGCCGGCGGGTCGGCTGATCTTGGTGCCGGCGGGAAAGTGCCGTGCGATCGCCTCGCTGTAGAGATCGCGCTGCTTCCTGAGGGTGAGCCGCAGTTCGCGAAGGTGTTTTTCGTGGTTGCCGCGCTCGAGGTACCGCGCGATGCCGGCCTGTGCAGGCAATGAGGTTGCGATCGACGAGGTCAGCTTCTGGTAGGTGACGGCGCGCAGGAATCGTCCCGGACTCGTCCAGCCCACGCGATAACCCGGCGCGAGCGTCTTCGAGAACGAACTGCAGTGCATCACCCAGCCTTCGGCGTCGAATGCCTTGAGCGGCACGCGGCGACGTCCGTCGAAGTAAAGCTCGGCGTAGACGTCGTCTTCGATGAGGGGAAGTCTGTGCCGGGTGACGAGCGACACGAGCGCCTTCTTCTTGTCCTCGCCCATGCTGCTGCCGAGCGGATTCTGGAAGTTCGTCATCAGCCAGCACGCACTGGGACGGTGGCGCAGGATCGCCGCCTCCAGCGCGTCCAGGTCGACACCTTCCCGCGGGTCGGTGGCGACTTCCACTGCACGCAATCCGAATCGCTCCAGGGCCTGCAGGCATGCATAGAAGCAGGGCGATTCGACCAGGACGGCATCGCCTGGTTTGCACACGGCGCCAAGGCAAAGGTGCAGCGCTTCGATCGCGCCGTTCGTGATGACGATCCGATCGGGCGGAATTTGCACGCCATCAATGAGGTAACGCACGGCGATTTGATGACGCAAGGCCGCGCTGCCTGGTGCCATGTCGTCCACGGTTTCCCACGGATCGAGCTTGGGCGCGCAGAGTGCCGTCGCGCGCCCGAGACGCTCGAGTGGAAACAGCAACGGACTCGGGAACGCCGAGCCGAAGGGAACGATGTCGCGCGACATCGCCGATTCCAGGATCCCGAGGACGAGTTCGCTGATCGCGACCGTGCGCGCTTCCTCGACGGGCCGCGACGTGCGATCGGGTTCGGGCGCCAGCATTTCGACGGCCTGCGCCACGTAGTAACCCGAACGCGCTTTGGAACGGATGAGGCCGCGCGCTTCGAGGAGGTAATAGGCCTCGAAGACCGTCGCCGGGCTCACGCCCCGCGCGCTGCTGGTGACGCGGACCGAAGGCAGCTTGTCGCCAGGCTGCAGCGTGCCGCTTGCGATCGATGCGGCGATCTCCGCCGCGAGCAGCTCATAGCGCTTCATGCCGTCTGCCCCGTTCCATCTGATCCGGTTTTTTGCACGGGCATCTGAATCTTACCGATCTGATACGCCCAGCGTAGCCTGCACGCGCCCCCAAAGTGCAATGCAGTTTTCGATGAACCCCTCCGCGCTTCTGTTAGCGACCTTCCTCCTGTCGGTGGCGGGTCTGTTCGCCTTTATCTGGTCGTTGCGCAAGGGACTGTTCGAGCAACAGTCCAGCGGCGCGCGGGTGATCTTCGCGCCGGAAGAAATCGGCCGATTCGACGACCCTGCGAACAACGTCGCGCGCCTCACGGCGCACGATGCCGCGCAGCAGGCCGAGTTGAACGACCGCGCCCAGGCGGATCGCGAAACGGCGGTCCCGGCATTCGTGCTCTTCACCTTCGCGGTCGTGTGGCTGTTGGTGGCCTCCGCGGCAGGCTTGCTGAGCTCGATCAAGTTGCACGCGCCCGATTTGCTGGTGAGCCAGGCGTGGCTCACGTTCGGCCGCCTGCGCACCATGCATCTGAATCTCGTCGCCTATGGGTGGGTGCCCATGGGCCTGTTGGGCCTGGTGGTCTGGTTGTTGCCGCGCCTGCTGCGCACGCCGCTGCAGTTTCCGCGCCTGATCGTCGTCGGTGCGTTCATCTGGAACGCAGGCCTCGTTGCCGGCGTGGTCGGCCTGGCGAATGGCCTGAGCACTGGCATGGAGTGGCTGGAAATTCCCTGGTACATCGGCACTGCATTCGCCGTCGGCGGGATGCTGATCGGACTTCCGATGGTGGCGATGTTGCGCCGGCGTCGCGTGCATCACCTGTACGTGTCGGTCTGGTACATGGGCGCCGCGCTGTTCTGGTTCCCGATCCTGTACATCGTGGCCAACGTGCCGGGCATCCACTTCGGCGTCGAGCAGGCGACGATGAACTGGTGGTACGGGCACAACGTGCTCGGATTGTTCTACACGCCGCTGTCGATCGCGTGCATCTACTACTTCCTGCCGAAGGTGATCGGTCGGCCGGTGCAGTCCTACAACCTGTCGTTGCTGGGCTTCTGGACGCTGGCGTTCTTCTACGGCCAGGTCGGCGCGCACCATCTGATCGGCGGGCCGATTCCCGAGTGGCTGGTCACGCTGTCGATCGTGCAGAGCGTGATGATGCTCGTGCCGGTGCTGGCGTTCACCACCAACATCCACCTGACGCTCAAGGGACACTTCGGCACGCTGAAGCGTTCGCACACGCTGCGCTTCATCGTGTTCGGCGCGATGATGTACACGCTGGCGTCGGTGCAGGGGTCCTTCGAGGCGCTGCGCTCGTTCAACGCCGTCACGCACTTCACGCATTTCACCGTCGCGCACGCGCACATCGGCATGTATGGGTTCGTGTCGATGGTGCTGTTCGGCGGCATGTATTTCGCGGTGCCCCGGATCCTCGATATCCATTGGCCCAGGCCCGCGCTGATCTCGCTGCACTTCTGGCTCGTGGTCGCGGGGTTCGCGACCTACATCGTCACGCTCAGCATCGGCGGCGTGCTGCAGGGCATGGCGCTCCTGGATGGCGCCAGGCCTTTCATCGAGTCGGTCAACGTTACGAAACCCTGGCTGATCGGCCGCAGCGTCGGCGGTGCGCTCATGACGATCGGGCACATCGTGTTCGCCACGCATTTCTGGCTGGCGCTCAAGGCGGCCGATCGGCAACGCCGCGCCGATGCAGTCGCCGCACGTCGTTTGGTGACCACCTGATATGGAAAACGAAGTCAAACTTGTCGTCGGTGCCGTGGTGACACTCACGCTCGCCGCGACCGCGATGCTCCTTGCGCCATTCCTGCAGCTCAAGGACGTGCCGCCTCCACGCGGGCTCAAGGCGTATACCGCACAGGAACTCCGGGGGCGCCGGGTGTACATCGCCAACGGTTGCAACGCCTGTCATACGCAGCAACCCAGTGCGACGGGTGCCGGCCGCGCGGATGCGTCGCGCGGTTGGGGGCGTCCGTCGGTGGCGGCGGATTACTTCTACGACCGACCGACGTTGCTCGGCACGATGCGCACCGGCCCGGACCTGTTCAATGTCGGCGATCGCATCCCATCGGAAGACTGGCACTACGGACATCTTTACCAGCCGCGCGCCTATGTGCCCGCGAGCACGATGCCGGCGTTCCCGTTCCTGTTCGAGTCGAAGGTCGATGTCGAGGTCCTGCCGGGCGAGTACACGGTGCCCCTCATGGAAGGCGTCGCGCCGCCCGGCCAAAAGATCGTGCCGACACAGGCGGCGAGGGACCTGGTCGCCTACCTGAAGGCGATGCGCCGCAAATACGACGCTGCCGAACCCGCCGACGCAGCACAGGCAAAGGCCGAAGCGACCGCCATTCGCAACCGTGGTGCAGCAGCAGGAGCGCAGTGATGAGCCCGAGACAGATCCCCACCGTCCGCGACCGTGAACATGCGGACCCGCATGAACTCAATCGCCCGGTTCCGAAGGTCTTGTTCGCGCTGATCGCCGTGTTGCTGGGATGGGCGATTTACTACATCGCCACGCATGCGTCGGGAAGGGAGAGTTCGACCGCGCCGATGGCCGACAAGCCGATCGCATGGCGCCCCAACGCATCCTGATCGTTGGTCTTTCGCTTGGGTTGATTGCCTGGGCGGTCGTGCTGTGGACGCAGGTCAGTCCCTCCGCGGCGCTGGCGCGTGCGCAGCTGCGCGCGCCAGAACGAACGGCCACCAAGATGGACAACTCGCCCGCGGCGCTCTACGCGTGGTCGTGCGCGAATTGCCACCAAAGCGAAGGCCAGGGGCGCCATCCCGTGTTCCCTCCGCTGGCCGGTTCCCCGTGGGTGAACGGCGATCGCGATCGCCTCATTGCGGTGACCTTGCATGGCCTCAGTGGCCCCATCGAAGTCAACGACGTGCACTACGCGGGACTGATGCCGGGGTTCAAGCACCTGAGCGATCGCGAGATCGCCGACCTGCTGACGCACTTGCGCCGCTCGTGGGGAAACGATGCATCTCCGGTCACCGAGGCGGACGTGGCTGCCGTGCGCGCGCGTGGAGAGACCAATCCGTGAGCGGCACGCAACGCATGCTTCCGACGTGGCTGGCGCTCGCGGCCATCGTGCTTGCGACGACGATCGGTGCGTACTTCATCACCCATGGCTTCCGTGCGGTCACCAGTGACGGAGCCCTGCAGAGCGCGTTGGCCGAGTCGCCGCGCACGGTCCCGGCAATTCGCCTCATCGACAGTCACGGGCAATCCACGGATCTCGGGCAACTCACCCGCGAACGCCCTTACACCGTCGTTTCGCTGGTCTACACACAGTGCACCTCCCTGTGTCTCCTGACGACATCGAGCGAGTCGTATCTGCAATCGAAGCTGCGCGACGCCGCACTGCAGAAGCAGGTCAGCCTGCTCACCATCAGTTTCGATCCGGCCCGCGACACCCCCGAGCAACTGGCGAACTACGCGCGGCGCGTCAAGGCCGACGCCGAAACATGGACCATCGCGACCGTCGCGAATCCATCGGACCTCGACGAACTCCTCGAGACGTTCGGCGTCGTCGTCCTGCCCGATGGTGCGGGCGGTTACACACACAACGGCGCGCTCTTCATCGTCGACAGTCACGGACGCCTGTTCGATGCGCTCGATCCGGACGCCGCCGATCGCGCATTCGATCGCCTCACGACATTGGCCCGAAGGCAATGACGCGCGCGCATTGGAAGGCGATCGCACCCGGTGCCGCAGTCTTCGGTCTTGCGCTTGCGCGGCCGTGGCTGGAACAGCGGATGGTCACGCACATGGCGCTCGAACTGCCGCTGCTCTTCGCGATCGGTTGGTGGACTGCAACGTCGACGTGTAAAGCACCATCGTGGTTGCGTTCCATCAATGCGGGCGGCCTGAGCGGACTGAGCGTGGCCATGGTGATCTCCGCGCTGTGGATGCTGCCCTTGTCGCTGGATGCGGCCGTGCTGAATCCTGTCGTTGGCTGGCTCAAAGTCGCGTCGGTGTTGCTGGCGGGATGGCTGACACAGCTCTCGCTACGCGACGCACGCCCGGCGATCCAGGCCTTCTTCGTCTTGAACTGGGGATGGATGACCGGGGCCGCGGGCGCGCTTTACGCGCAGGCGCCGGAGCGACTTTGCAGCACATACTTGCTGGGCGATCAAGCGTGGGCGGGCAGGGGGCTGATCGCGCTAGCGGTGCTCGTCACTGGTGCGTGGATCGTGCTGGCGTTCCGCGAATCCGACCGCGCCTTAGGCGCCTGAGACCGCATCCTCAAAGCAATCCAGCGGCATGGGCGGCGCGGACTTGCTGCATGGCCTTCGTCCGCGCAGGCGCGAGCGTGCGGTCGTAACGCGGATCCTTGCGCAGGGAGGCGAGCAGGGGATCGGTGTCGAGGTCGGCAAGGCCCTGGAAGTATCCAGCGTCGACGCCTTGCTGCAGGGCGCGCAAGGCTGCCTCGCGGTCGCCCAGATATTCGTTGCCTTCCATCTGGATCCATGCGCGCCCCCCGTTGAAGGCCGCGTAGGGGCGGTCGGCGACCGCCGACATCGCAGCACGGACCAAGGCTTCGCCGCGCGCGCGGTCGCCGCCCATGAGGAGCGCATGTCCCGCCTCGAGCGCGGCGTCGGCGTCGGGCGCATACACGGCCCTTGGTGGTGTGCCGAACCAGCGCGGATGCTGCTTGCGCTGAAGCGCGAGGAGCGTTGCGTGGTCCCCGGTTCGCATCGCAATCGTTGCCGCATCCTCATCCGCGGCGGCGTCCGGCAGCCGCGCGACGAGCGCATGCGCCTTCACCCAATCCCCGCGAAGGGCCGAAAGCCGCAACTCCGCGCTCCGCACCCCCGGGTGGTCGGGAACACGGGCCGCCAATGGTTCGAGACAGGCCGCGGCCGCATCGAGGGCGCCGAAGTCCATGAGCAGGAAGCACCGCCTCACACGCAGGCCGAACGCGTCGGGCGCAACCTGATCCAGTCGCTGGAAATCGCGCAATGCCGAAACCAGATCGCCGCGCGCGGAATGGATGGCGCTGCGATTGCCGTAGCTGCGCGCCATCCCCGGATCGTCGGCGATCACTCGGTTGATCTCGGCGAGTGCTTCTTCCAGGCGCCCGGTCTGGGCCAATGCAAACGCATGCGTGCTGCGGATGATCGGGGAGAGTGGATCCAGCGCGCGCGCCTGGTCGAAGTACTGCATGGCCTCGTCGTAGCGCCCCATGCGATACGACAACAACTCGGCGAACCGTTGCCAGCCCGTCGCGTAGCCCGGCGCCAACGCAAGGCCGCGCCGATAGGCTGCTTCGGCGCCCTCGAGATCGTCATCCGATTCCAGCTCAGCGCCGCGCGCAATGTGCGCTTCGCCCAGGTCCGGCGCGAGTTGCAGCGCGCGCTCGAGATAGGCCTGCCGCGCGCGATACTCTGCCTCCGTAATGCTGCCGTAGATCTCGAGCAGGAGCAGGGCGTCGTGCGCGCCGACGTAAGCGCGCGCAAACGTCGGGTCGACGCCGATCGCGTGTTCGAAATGCACCAGGGCGCGCCGCATCTCCGGGACGTCGCGCCGCCGCAGCAGCGCGTTGCCTTTGAGGTACGCGTCGTAGGCTTCCAGACTGTCGGTGCGCTTGCGTAGCAGTCGCTTCTGAGTCGATGCCGGCAGTTGGACCGACAACGCGTCGACCACCGAGGCCGCGATCTCATCCTGGATCTGGAAAACGTCGGTGAGCTGACGGTTGTATCGCCTGGACCAGATCTGCGCGTTGTCTTTCGCGCGGATCAATTGCACCGTGATGCGGACCTTGCTGCCCACTCGTTGCACGCTGCCCTGGAGCAGATGCGCCGCACCCAATTGCCGGCCGATTTCGCGCACGTCGGTGGGCTTGCCCTTGAACGTGAACGACGAGGTGCGCGCGATCACCTTCAGGTCCGGCACCTGCGCGAGCATGTCGAGCGTGGTCTCGGCCAGGCCGTCGGAGAAATACTCGGTCGAAGGATCTCCGCCCATGTTGACGAAGGGCAGCACGGCGACCGATCGCTCCGTGTCCCCGTTGCGTAGCGCGGGTTGCCCGTGGAAATACCACGCCAGGGCAAGCGCGACCAACGCGAGGCTGATGCCGACGATCCGCTTGTTGCCGACCGATCCGGTTGCGAGCCTGATGCCGTCGGGCGTCACGTCGAGCGCCCACGTCAGCAATAGAGTGAGCGGAAGGCCGAGCGCGAACAGGAGAATGACCAGGCGCAGTGCCCATGGCGGCGCATCGAACGCAGGAAGGCCGATGCTGGCGGCCTGTACCGCCACCCACGCCACGACCAGGTAGGCCGCGCCCACCTTGACGACCTTGCGTCGCTTCAACTCGGCGAACAGCGTCCCTGTCATGCCGATGCCCGGTTAGGCGAGCCCCTGAGCCCGGGGCCCACCATACCGGAGCGGGCGCGGTGCGTGGTTCAACGTTCGCCGGTAAGTGACAGGCGGTTACACCCGTGAGTGCGGAGGGTCTTTACCGACGACTTGATGGACAGGCCCGCCCAGCGGTCTTTTTGCTGCAAGGCGCCTGGGGGTTAGGGCCCGGTCCGATAGCCCGCGACGAACGCATTGAACGCAGGCATTGCGCCCGCGAGCCCCGCTTTCGTGCGAGAGCTGACGACGAACGTAAGGTAGTACTCGCCATCCTCTCCGTAAGCGACGCGCTCGAAGTTTCCGGAGCGGCCTGCACCGGGCGTGTAGGCGACGACCTGGAATTCGATCGCGCCCTTGGTGCGGATCGGGCGCTCTCGTGAAACGGTCAACCCCGCTTCGGAGCGCTTGAACCCTTCGATGTCGTTGGAAACGTACGACTGAAGACTCGTTGCCTCGGGGGTACGAGGCTTGTAGTCCGCTCGCGCGTACATGACGGTCTCGGCCTTCGAAAAGGTCGAGCCGTCCGGCGCAACGGCGTTGAACGCAAAGTGGTGCGAGGACCCCTCGTCGAAATGCCAACCTTTCGGCGGGTCGACCTTCGGCCACCACATGAAGCGGATGCCGGACTCCGTCGTGGCCGCAACCTTTTCGATCGCCGCGCCCGCCGGGAATGCGAGAAGAACGAGTAGAGCGCCTGCGAGAAGTCGCATTTGGGTCCTCACCGTGCCCATCCTCAATGCATGACCAACTTGTGCCAGTACGGCGCAAAGGGCGGCTTGGGAAATTCAACGCCCAGGTAGGTCCGCTCCCAGCAGCGGGCTCGGCCATTGTCCTTGTCTGCGAAATAGCCGACCACCTTGCCCGAGGCATCGATCTCCAGAATTTGGGTGAGCTCGCCTTCGGCCTTGAAATAGCAGCCATCGCGCTCGTCCAGGCCGTGCTCATTGTTGAAATTCGCCCACGCCTCCGCGTACGCCGACGTGGCATCGAACTGATGGGTCTTCTGGGCTTCGGCACGCGTGTTGGCTTGATCGAAGCCTGTCGTGGTTTGGGCAGAAACAGGCAAGACAACGGCCAGCGCCGTGGCGAGAATCATCGAGCGGATCATCATGGATCTCCAGGCGAGAAGCGACTTGCGCTTACGTTACCGAACATTGCGCACCGATGTTCAACGACAACCACTGACTCCCAAGCGAGCGGGCACGCTGCCGAAAGCAGGCAATGCCACTATCGTTCACATAGACGCCGCAAGCCCTCGCGCATCGGCCAGGCGGTCGAATCGATCATTCCTCGCCGTCGCGTTCCAACCGTTTCAGGGCGGCGCTGACTTGCTCCAATTTCATTTGCGCCCACTCCATGGTTCCCGCACCTTGCCACGACAGTGCGCAATGATCGAAAGCGGTCACTCGCATTCTTGGGCACGGAAGTACCCGTAGTGAATCAAGGCCGTGATTGGAAATGCCAGAAGCAGTCCGACTGCCATCGTGAGTGGCAAGAATGTGTCGAATCGATCCAGATCCAACCCGACGAGCAACGACAGGGCAAGAACCATCCAACAGACCCGCGCTACGACCGTGACCGAGGTTGGGGCCGAATACAAACGACCGCAAGAATGACAGGGGAACTGGCACCGCGACTTGGACGGGCCGGTTGCCAGCGTTGCGAGTTCCACCGTCAGTGGCTTGGCGCAATCAACGCACCGCCTGCCCAAATCGATCATATCGGGTCCCGTTGAGTCTCCGTGCCGAGGCGCACTTCACTGAAACGGATTCTCCGAAGGTCTCCCTGGGCCTCAATCAAGCCCTCGGCAACCAACTCGCGGACGCGCGTGGCGTAGTAGGCGTCCGGAATGTCGAGATACGTGTCGGGGTGTGCGTTCATCGCCATGACGACGACATAGGCCACCTTTCGCCATTGGGCCTCGCAGTGGGACAGGATCGCCTGATCGATCGCTTCTACATCCAACGGCGTGAGCGCAGAGATCGCTATCCGGTCTTCAGCGCCAAACTCTGGATCACGAGTCTCCATACAGTCCGAAGTCCTGATGCGCCCATTGGGCAGTGACCTGTAGATCCAGGCTGTCATGTTCTCAGGCTAGGCGAATGAAACAAGGCGGGCAACTCGCGAATCCAAGCCCGCTTTGGGTCGAAACCGGACGCCGCTCGCTGCCCCGAAAAAACGATCGGCTCCTGCAAAGCTTGCTTTGCAGCCCCCGATGACGGCTCGCGCGAAAGCCCCCGATCGAAGCGACCCGCAAGGTGATGCCCCAGCGTGGGGAGTTTCAAATTTTTTTCCCAAAAAAAATTTGGAACTTCACACGTTCGGGCGGCGCGCCAATCGGTTTCGAGCGGGCCTTCCCAGCACACCCCACCCAAAAAGAAACCCGCCTTGCGGCGGCCTTCTTTTTGACCTCCCCGGAGGGGAGGTGGAGTCCACAAGACTGAACGATTCACCGATCAACGTGCGCCGGTGTTCAAGAAATGCGGCGCCCGGTCGATGTAGCCCTCGCGGCACACCGCAAACGCGGTGGGCCGAATGCTCCCCACTTCCCCGGACTTCCGAATGCCTTCCACCTCGCTTCGCACCGCATGCCTCGTGGCCTGCGCGTGCGCGCCGACCGCCGCTGCCGCGGCCTCGCTGCCCTTCGACCTTTCCCCCACCGCGAACGTGCAGTACGACTGGGCGCAGGTGGATTCCGACCACGCCACGACGGAAAACGAGGACGGCTTCCGTCGCGCGCGCCTCGGCTTCCGCGTCAAGGATCCCGGCAAGCGCTGGCAGTTCGTCGCCGAACACGACTTCGCCGATCGCACGCCGGCAGATGCGTACCTGGAACTCACGCCACGCGAGGGCGATGCCTACCGCATCGGCCAGTACAAGCAGCCCTTCACGCTGGAAGACGCCATCAGCGACAAGCAGGCGGCCTTCCTCGAACAATCGTTCGTCGGCGCTTTCGCGATCAGCCGCCGAGAAGGGGCCGAATATGCACGCTTCGGCGCGCACGGCACCTTCAACGTCGCCGTGTTCGGCCAGCGCCTGGACGGCACCAACGACTCGCCGGGTGCAAGCGCCCGCGGCACTTGGCTGCTGCACAAGGACAGCACCGGCGCGGCGCATGTCGGTTTCAGCGTCGCGAGCGATTCGCCGCGCAGCGAAAAGGGGTCCTTCAGCGCCACACCCGGCACCATCCTCACCACGCTGAAGGCCGCATCGACCGGCTCGCTGCGCGCAGTGGATCGCATCGATCGTGGCGCCGTCGAAGGCCTGTGGGTGCGCGGCGCATGGTCGCTGCAGGGCGAGGCGGCCCAGATCGTTGCGCGGCGCGATGGCTTCGCCGATTTCCATGGCAATGCCAGCAGCGTGTTGTTCACCTGGTCGCCGACCGGCAATGCACGCACCTACAAACGCGGCGTGACGAACGCACCCTCGGCCGACGACGGCCCCGCGTGGGAAGTGGCGCTGCGCTGGAGCGCCATAGATCTGGACGACGGCGCCGTGGCGGGCGGCCATGCCGAAAGCGTCGGGCTCGCAACCAGCGTGTCCCTCAATTCGCACGTGCGACTGATGGCAAACGTGCTTCGCGTCGATGCCGCGCGCCGCGGTGTGCACGACGACCCCCTGGTTGTCGGCGCGCGCCTGCAGCTCACCTACTAACGCCACTTTCCGGAAAACGACATGTTGCAGAATCTCAACATCGGCAAGCGACTGGCGTTCGGCTTCGGCGCCCTCGCATTGCTGATCCTCGTGATGGGCGCGTTCGCGGCGCAGCGCATGGGGGCGGCCCAGCAGATGGTGCGCGCCGTGACGCAGGAATCCGTGCCGTCGATCCGCAACCTCGGCCAGGTCGCGACCCTGCTCGCCGAGTATCGCGTCAGCGAACGCGGCCTCGTCGCCAGTTACGAAGACGCCGCGAAGGCGGCC